>NZ_SISB01000034.1 GCF_004310295.1 Pseudomonas sp. BGI-2
GAGCACGAGTTCGGCAGCCTCGCGTTTGAATTCAGCAGAAAAGGAACGGCGTTGTTTGGTCATCTGACACCTCGATCTGGCGAGCATTCTCGCCTAAATGGGTGTCCGGTTTCATTAGACCACTACAGATAGACTGAATGTGGAGTGCAATCAAACCACCATGGCAACACCTATCCGCACCCGTTCACCATGATCTGTACGAACGCAATTTGCTGGTCAGTGGCCATGCAGACAGGTAGGGCAAGTCGATGCAATTGTCCACTTAGCGTACGATTTTTTCCGTTTTCTCTATTCGCCCCGAATTTACCGCACACGAGTGGACGACCGCTTAACCACGTGAACTGCGCGAAATGAATGCAAAATAGTTAGAAACATTAAGCTATTGAATTATATGGGTAAAAATAAAGCTAACTGTTAGCTAGGGTCCAGAATTGTTCGAGGCAATCAGCAGCGGCGGCCAGACGAAGCGTTTGCGTTTCTGCAATTTGTCCGAGCCCCAGGACACCAAGAGCATGCCGATGACCGCGGCCAGGTAGGGCAGCGCCGAGAGCCAACCGGCTTCGATCATGTCCATCTGCGCACCGGCCTTGAGGATCGACGGCAGCCACAACACGAAACCGTAGACCCCAATGCTCCAGCAGAAAAACTGCAACGCGAGGATGATCACCTTCGGCGAGCGGAAGGCTTCGGCGTAGTTCTTCACCGCTTTTATGCCGACCTGTTCGGCGGCGAGGGCGCTTTCCAGATCCTGCTTCTCCTGGTCAGTCAGCCACTTGGCCTGAGCCGGACGGTCATCGGCCAGACGCCACCAGATAAACGCCCACAGCACCGCCGGCAAACCTTCGATGATGAACATCCAGCGCCAGCTGAAATGCTGCACCAGGTAACCCGACACCACCGACATCCAGAGCATGGTCACCGGGTTGCCGAGGATCAGAAAAGTGTTGGCCCGCGAGCGTTCGGCACGGGTGAACCAGTGGCACAGGTACACCAGCATCGCCGGCATCACCGCGGCTTCGACCACGCCGTGCATGAAGCGAATGACGATCAGCCAATAGGCGTTGGACACGATGCCGGTCAACGTGGCGAGCCCGCCCCAGAGGATCAGGCTGACGAAAATCAGCTTCTTCACGCTGTGCTTCTGCGCATAGATCGCACCCGGCACCTGGAAGAAGAAGTAACCGAGGAAGAACAGTGCGCCGAGCATCGACGACAGGCCCGGCGTGATCATCAGGTCGGCGGCCATGCCGGAGGCGGCAGCGAACCCGTAATTGGCGCGGTCCAGATACGCCAGGCTGTAGGTGATGAAGACGATGGCATGATGTACCACCAGCGGCGGGCGGCGAGTGATGCGGTTTTCATGATGGTGCTCCTGAGCTTGTTGTTTTTGTCGCAGCAGGTAACGGGTTACAAATCTTCAGTAACTGTGCGGGCCTCATCGCGAGCAGGCTCACTCCCACATTGGATCTAGGTCAAACACAAATCCCCTGTGGGAGTGACGGTGCGACGATTCGACCTGCTCGCGATGGCGGACTCAAACTCGACGGACATTTCAAGCCGGGTTGGCAACCCCTCCATATCCCCCCGACTCTGCACCGCCCGGCTGCCAATCCAGTTGGCCCGCTGCACGGCATCGGCAAAGCTGTGGTTTTCCAGCAACGCGCTGATCATGCCGACGGCAAAGCCATCGCCGGCTCCAACCGTGTCGACCACCGTTGCCACCGGCACGCCCGCGACGAACCCCTCATCCTGATGCGTGCGGTAATACGCGCCATGTGGCCCGAGTTTTATGGCCACCGCTTCGGCACCCTGATCGAGATAAAACGCCGCGATATCCGCCGGGTCTTCATACCCGGTCAGCAACCGACCTTCACTCAACCCCGGCAGTACCCAATGGGCGAGGGCGGCGAGGCGATTGATCTCGCTGATCATCAATTGCTCATCGGCCCACAGACTCGGGCGCAGGTTCGGGTCAAAGGACACGCTGCGCCCTGCATTGCGCATGCGAATCATCAGTTCAAACGACATTTCCCGGGCAGACGCCGACAGCACCGGAGGAATACCGGTGGCGTGTAAATGCCGAGCGTTGAGCAATGGCGGGGAGATCGACTGCACCGACAAATGACTGGCCGCCGAACCGCGACGGAAATACTCGACCGCCGGATCGCTGCCATCCTCGGTGCGGGACTTGAGCTGAAACCCGGTCGGGTGCGCCGGGTCGATGGCGACATGACTGCAGTCCAGGCCTTCTTTTTCCAAAGTGTCTACGACAAACCGCCCCAGCGAATCGGCACCCACCCGGCTCAACCACGCCACGTTGAAACCCAGCCGCGACAGGCCGATCGCGACGTTGCTGTCGGCCCCGGCAATGCGCTTGTGAAATTGGCTGACGGACGCCAGGTCACCGTTCTGTTCGGCGACAAACATCGCCATGGTTTCGCCGAACGAGAGGATATCGAACTCAGGCATGAGCATGCTCCAGGCGGGATTGGCCGAGGCGGGCGAGGGTGGCCACGTGGTCGGTGGTCAACTGCACCAAGTCATCGCCTTGCAGCGGATACTCCACCGCCCGCATAACGCCTTGGGCCATGTGCCGCAGCAGTTGTTCCAACAGATGTACGTCACTGGCAGCCGGCGGGACGGTGACCAGTTTGCCGTCGGCCCGGCGTGCAACGGCTTTGCAATGCACGTAGCCAACATGCCGGCCGAGCAACCGCGCAGCGCTGGCGGCGGACTGGTCCTGCCATTGCCAGTTGCCGATATCGAAGGTCATTTTGATCGGCAGGTTGTGCTGCTCGACTTCGCCAGAAGCGTTGAAACGGCTCGATACGGCCGCCGTGCAAGGTCTGGTCGTTTTCCACCAGCAGCTGCACCGGGCTTTGCGCGAGGATTCGGTTCAAGGCCTGGAGATCGTTGTTGTCGGTGAAGTAACCCAGGGAGACTTTCAGCCATTTGGCGCCGAAGGTTTCGGCGCGCCGGAGGGTGGTGAGCAGTTCAGGATTGGGTTTCGATTGACCGGCGAGCCACAATTCCATTGGCGACGAATAGATGCTTTCCAGACCTTGGGATTGAGTAGCGTCGGCCAGTTGCAGCGGGTCTTCATCGGTGAGCAGCTCTTCGCGCCATTCAATGTGCGTGGCGCTGGCTGCAGCCAACACGGCGATAAAACTGCCTTGGCCGCGTTGGCGTACCAGGTCGGCGCCGTAGCTCGACAGGCTGATGGAGACGGGTGGTTTATTCATTGTTTTGCACCTCTGAAACCGGTTTCATTCTTGTTCAAAAAAAATGACTGCTTAAATTATGTGGGGCTTTTAAGGGCCTCTTCGCGGGCAAGCCTCGCTCCTACAGGGGTATGCGGTGCTCTTGTAGGAGCGAGGCTTGCCCGCGAAGGCGTCCTCAAACTGCAACACGCAACGCGGTCGACCCACGCACCACCAACCGCGCCGCAAAATCCATCGTCCGCACCGCCCCGTCATCCCCGCGCAACCGCTTGAGCAAACACTCAAACGCACTCGCGCCAATCTCCGCCGTCGGCTGGGCAAGCGCCGTGATCCCGCTGCCCACCAGCGGATACCAATCCAGATCATCCAGCGCGATCACCCCGACATCCTCAAACAGATTGCACTGCAACTCACGCAAGGAATGGGTAGCGGCCAGCGCCGCAATGCCATTGGCACAGAACAGCGCTTTCGGCCCCGAGCCAGATGTGTCGAGGAAGGTTTTCAGCTGCGCAGTCAAATCACTACCGTTTTCCACCACTGCGCCGGTCAGCGCCGGACGCTGCCCGATCTGCGCCTTGAAACTGCTGACCCGCTCAATCCGCGAACTAGTGCCGTCAAACGGTTCAGTCACCATCAGCACGTCGCGATAACCGCGTTCCTGCAAATGGGCGATGGCCATTTCCACGGCTGCCGGGTTGTCCAGACCGACCAGATCACTCTCAAGCTGCTCGACCTTGCGATCCACCAGCACCATCGGCATTTCCCGATGCAGTTCACGCAACTCATCGCGGTGGTGGCCAAGGGTGTTCACGATCAAGCCTTCGACGTTATACGAGCGCAGCAACGCCAGATGCTGGCGTTCCTGCTCGTCATCGCGATCGGTGTTGCACACCACCAGGCTGTAACCGTGCTGACGGCAGGCGGTTTCCACCCCGTGCATCACGGCTATCGAATAAGGGTTACGGATATCGGCCACCAACATGCCGATCAGGCGAGTGCGCCCGCGCTTCAGGCCACGAGCCATCTGGTTGGGGCGATAGCCCAGTTCGGCAATGGCTTGCTCGATACGCAAGGCAATGGCATCGGAGAGCAGGGCGCGGTCATCGCCGATGAAGCGCGAGACGCTGGCCTTGGAGACGCCGGCGTGTTCGGCCACATCTAGCATGGTGACGCGGCTGCGTTGGGCGGCGGAGAAGTCGTTCACAGAGGCTGCACCTTATTATTGATATCAGTTGTGAAACCGTTTTCAGAAGGCATCATTCCCATTGTTGCGTCAAGCCTGAGCACCAGGTAGTCCAGTGACGAATCCGACAAACGGTCGCCTTACCTGTCAGATCTGACAGTAGTCAGCCTTTCAAACTCAGCGCCTAATTCGTGCAACGGTTGCTTTCGATACCAGAGCGTGTTTAACCCTCGCGAAAAGGATTGACGGCATGGCTGCTGACACCACACCTCTTACATTCGAAACGCCGAGAGTTATTGGAGTACTTGATGCAGAGGTCGATCCGGACGGCAATATTCCGCTTCCATTGCTGCTGAGTGGTATTGAAGTGGTTATTCCCTTATGGCCAGAACCAGCGAAGGATCCGGGTGAGATCGATACGCTGACGGTCCGCTTTGAACAGCCAGGGCAAGTTCCGGTAATAATCATTAATACCTATACATCCGTGGATTTGAGGCCGGAGTTCATTATTCGAATTGGCCCGGAACATCTGAGAAATAATGGTGCAGGTGAGTTGTGGTATGAACTTGAGAATAGCGCCGGAAATACCTCGAAATCCTTTAAGCGTCGACTGACTATTGACCACACACCCGTTCCTGAGAATCTGAAAGAAGCCGGGTTTACACATGCCAACCTCTGGGGGTATCTGAATTGCGCAACGATTCCTCCATTATGGGACGGGGTGAAAGTCGATATTCCGGCGCTCCCGGAATTTCGCGCCGGTGATAGATGCGAAGTACTTTGGCGCGGTTTTTCAACACTGAATGGAAGTGGTTCGGAAATCAGCGGCGCACGAAAGGTTGTTATCCGAGCCTCGTTAAGTGATCAAGACATACGGGAAGGGTATTCCTTGGTCATCGAACCCTACGATATTCATATAAAACCGATGGTGGACAATGATTCTGCCACTGTCATTTATCGCGTGTTTCGCGGGGCAAAGCTTGTAGGGACGTCGAAAGTTGCGCTGGTAAAAATCGACAGAATTATAAGTGGCAATGATCTTCCATGCGGGCCATGAGCTCGGCATGGATACTAAGGGTGACATTCAACGCGTGCGAAGAGGCTGATGTTTCTTGGAGTCGTATCGCAATTAATTGTGAACGCAATGGAGATGAAAAAAATGAATGCGAAAGTTGAACAAGCGAAAATGTCCAGAATGACAGTGCTTCAAGAGCGAAGCACTCGGCGCAACAGTATTCTTTCTGATGCTCCGCTTCCTACATTGTTGGCGCAAACCTTACCTGGTGGTGATTTGCGTATACCCATCGACAAATTGCAATCGCCCTTGCAATACACCGTACCCCAACCCACCGCTGAATACGATGACGATCTACTATTGCCACAGGCTCGAAAAAAAGGAGCTCCCGACTGGGATAATTTTCTGCCTGACCCACATTACATCGAGTTGGGTCCAGTTGCTGGAAGGGACTGGGCTGTGCCTTTCGAAATTCCGCTGAGTTACATGATTGAGGACACCACTCCAGAAGCGCCGACTGAATATGAGTTTCGGTACCTGTTGTATGCGAACGGAACCAACGAGTCAATTTCGCCCCCAGTTACATACGCCATTGACCGCACCTATCCATACAAAATAAAAAATCCGCCTGCAGACCGCACGCCGGGAGCCCCTTCGTGGCCGGCGGATTTGGGACCGAACGACCCGATCGATGAGGCTTACTTGGAAGGAAAGACGGGGATTCTTGTCAAGCCTGCCGTCTCCCCGACCTATCACCTAACTGACATCTACCAATTTTATTGGGGAGATGCACCTGATCCTGACCGCGACACCCCGGTGTTTGAAGGTAAATTGACGGAAGGTGGAGCGCTGATTCCGGCTGACGTGTTTAAGGCGAATGAGGGCACGAAACGGCTTATCTATCGCGCGCGAGACCTGCCTGGCAACCGGGGAAAACGATCAAATCCCAGCCAGCGAACCGTAGTTATCCTGCCGGATCCGAGCGTTATATTGCCACCAGTGATTCCGCTGGCAAACGGTCCGAGTGGCGATGGCCTGATCGACCTGGCTGATATTCAATTTGATAGCCGCGGCGTTGAAGTCAAGGTGACCGTACCAACGCCCAATGCAGAGTCCGACACAATAGTCGTTTATTGGGGGGGGACGCCGATTACTACGGAACAACGAGTAGGAACGAATACCGAACTTTCGTTCTCTGCCAGCTATGATCTTGTAAAACAGGTGTATGGCAATACCGATGGAAGTGTGGCGACAGTAATCAGTTATAAAATGTTTCGTTCACTCCGTGAGATAGCCACCCAAAATGCGACCATCGACGTGGATGTTTCATTTGTTGGTCCTGATCCAATTCTTATTGGTTTGGAGGCTCCGGAGTTGGAGACGACAGCCGGCAGCATCGACGAAATTCTCGAAACGGATTACGGCGATAATGGAATCAAAATCAAGATTGCTCTTTTTGCTGATCCTCCAACGGAAGAAGGCTGGTTGATTGATGTCTTTTACGATGACATCAAGATTGGCAATACCATTGCGTTGACGGCTGGCCAGGAAAATACAACTCTTACAATTCCTTTGCCTTGGGCGAGAGTGCTTGCACAGCAAAGCGGAACCAAGGTATTGCGCTACACCTTGTTTACGCTAACCGGGGTTAATCCAACGCAATCCAGACCAAAAGACATCTTAGTAGAAGAGTTCCCGATCGAAATGGTTGCACCGGAAGTTCTATATCTGGGTGGGCTGCTTAGAAGGATCAGCTGCCCGACACTAAACTTTCCTGCCGTCGGAAATCCTGGGGACGGGTCGCCACGGCGCAACCTGACGGTGCGAGTACCGAAAAATACGTACACCGTTGATGGAGAAACAATTACCGTGAAATGGGTGCCATATAGCACTGCAAACCCACCAGCCCCCATTCCGGGCGCAGACACTACACAGGCTTACCCTATTACCGGAACGTATCCTGATGCGGGAGCATTGATTCAAATCGGCGTGTATGACACTCACTTTAAACCCGCCCATCTCGGCTAAGGTAGAATCACTTATTCCATTTCGCGAGGGGGAGCAGGGAATAATCCAACGCCTGATTCATTGCCTGCTGAGCACGTGGTGTTTCTGACAGATAACCAAGGCAAATATTGCGAGGAAACGCTTCCTGGAGATTGATTGTAATACCACGGCGAGCGCAGTGCGCTCGCCATCTTTTTATTCCTTCAAGTGGGTGTTAGCGCGTAATTCTGATGGGCTTTCACCGGTAAAAGTCAGAAAAGTCCTACAGAAAGCCGCGATATGTCTAGCTATTCTAGCGCTGCTCAAATAGCTGGCGTGCTCTAAATGTCAGCGCCAGATTGTTATTTAAGGCAGGTGCCCGGTGAGAAAAATTGTTTTATCGAACGTCAGTAAAACATGTGGACTGACAGCAACGAGTCTATCGCTGCTGACACTCTTTGGCTCATACGCGAGCGCCGCACCCATAGTTGGTGGGAATGTCACCATTACTGGCGGTGTACCAGAAAGCTGGGGCTTGAGCCAGCAGGCAACACTGACAGTCAATGGCGCCCGGACACTGGCCATCAGCTCCAACAATTCGACACTCAATGTAAACACAGGCAGTACCACACAGCAGATTTCGGCCAGTAATGGGTCGATCGTCAATCTGAATGGCGCCACCGTCGCAGGTGCTGGCGGTCTTGCTGCTGTCCTGCTGACCAATAGCGATGCGACCATCGATAACAGCACTGTTACGGGTAATCGTCTAGGACTGCAGGCGGTTCGCAACACAGCGACTCAGACCGGTTCGAACGTCGTCGTGACGGGCAAAAGCACTATCACGGGTGTCTTGGGGGGGGCCTTGGTTAGCGCTCATAGCAGTCTCGACATCAGCGATTCAATCATTCAAGGCACCGGTGCCACGAGTTACGGTCTTCGACTGAGCAGTGGACAAGCTGTTGCCAGTAACAGCACTTTTGCAGGCGGAGAAGACGGTGTACGTATTGATGTTGATGTGAATGACGCACAACCTGCCGTATTGACACTTGAAAGCAGCACTGTCCAAGGTCACTCCGGTTCGGCGATCGTTGTCGATTTCAACAACGCTTCAACGCTGCCTGCAACCATCTCGCTGACCAACTCCAGGTTGCTGGCCGGTAACGAGACGTTGCTGGACGTGAGAGGCGGCGCCAACGTCTCCATGACCGTCAATGGCAGTACTCTGGACGGGAATTTTGTTTCCGAGCAAGGCAGTACCACTCAACTGGTCCTGCAAAACAATTCGGTTTTGACCGGACGCCTGGACAATATCGCCAGCACCACGATTAACGACACTTCCCGATGGGTAATGGTGGAAAACAGTGACGTTGACACGCTTGTTCTCAACCGCGGCGGATCGGTGGTGTTTGGAGGCACGAACGCTTTCTATCAACTGAACGTGACCAACCTCTCCGGCAACGGTCGATTCGTGATGGGAACGGATTTCAGTACGGGCCGAACTGACTTGCTGAATGTCAGCGGAAGCGCCACTGGCAGTCATGAACTGCTGATCACCAGCAGTGGCCTGGATCCAGCGGCGGGTCAACCTATCCGTGTCGTGCAGACTGCCGGGGGCGATGCGAATTTTTCTTTGGTCAACGGCGCGGTTAATCTGGGGACCTTTTCTTACGGTCTGGCCAAAAGCGGCAATGACTGGATACTCGATCCAAGCACCCGGACAGTGAGTCCTGGCGCACGATCTGTACTTGCACTGTTCAATACCGCATCGACCGTTTGGCTAGGTGAACTGACCTCATTGCGTACTCGGATGGGGGAACTGCGTTTCGATCGCCGCCAGGCAGGCGCGTGGGGACGTACATATGCCAACAAATACAACGTCGCCGATGGCTCGGGTGTCGGTTATCAACAAACCCAGCAAGGTTTTACCTTGGGTGCGGATGTTCTGCTGCCCTTCGGAGACGGTCAATCGTTAGTCGGGGTGATGGGTGGGCGTAGTCAATCCAATCTCAACCTGAATGCCGGCACCTCAGGCAGTGTGGAAAGTTACTACCTGGGTACGTACGTCACTTGGCTGGATGCCCGGACAGGCTACTACTTTGATGGTGTGCTGAAGGCAAACCGTTTCCGTAATGACGCAAAGGTGGGGTTGAGCGATGGTGCCCGGGCCAAGGGAGACTATGACAACTCGGGGCTGGGTGGATCTTTCGAGTTCGGCAAACACATCACCTTTGCCAATGGCAACTTCCTCGAACCCTTCACTCAATGGTCTGCCGTGGTCATTGAAGGCAAGGACTATTCCCTGAGCAACGATTTGCGAGCTGAAGGAGATCGTTCACGTTCGTTTATCGGAAAGTTGGGGGCGACCGCCGGTCGAAATATAGAACTGGGGCAGGGACGTGTGGTACAGCCGTACCTACGCGCTGCATGGGCTCATGAGTTCGCAAAAAACAATGAGGTGCAGGTCAACAACAACGTTTTCAATAACGATCTGTCAGGTTCCCGCGCGGAGTTGGGGGCGGGTATCGCTGTAGCGATGACAAAAAATCTTAATATGCATGCGGACTTTGAATACAGTAGCGGTCAATACATCGAACAACCTTATGGGGTCAATTTAGGCCTTCGTTATTTGTGGTAAGTCACTCTGTAATGATTAATTAAAAAGGAAGCAATGCTTCCTTTTCAATTTGTCAGATCATCAGTTATGCCGCCAACGTTCGGTAGCCGATGGCTCCCTTGGCAGAAAAGTCCACATCAAGAGTCAGCTGTTTGAGGTCATCATCGTCTCGATTCACGACGACTGCCTTTTTCAAAGTCCCCGAAAATATACCCGAAACGTCATCGTATTCGAGCTCGGCTGTTCCTGAAATCTGAGTGTAAACAACAGCTTTTTCTGGATTGCTGTTGTCAACAAAGGTCAGGCGAACCTGATGCGACTCTGGATTCAGATCGTAGGATGTATTTTCCAGTCCCTTCGACAATGAAAGGGTGAGTTCTTTCGTCGTGTACTCCGGATCGGGCTTGCGATGACGAGCAAACAACATGTGAGCCTCGCCATGAGGCGGTGGGAACGTGTGCTCTGAGAGTTCCACAAGGCTGGCGTCGAATACTTCGGTGTCGTTTATTGTTCCTTTACAATTTCCAGCGCCCACGGCGTTTCTTAGCTTCTGCGTGATCATGTTCATCAATACGGTCTCCCTAGTCATGACAAGATATCCCGCTATTAATAAAACGTTCGGGATGGGGTATAAAACCGCCATTGGATGCTGCTGTAAACTGTCAAGCCTGACAGTTTACAGCGCCTTCAAAGTGTGATTTTTTTCTGAGTGTTGGTGGTGGTAGAAGTTCTTTATTATCCGATCCAGACACTAAGCCACGTCGAACCAGCCAGCAATAAACCCATGGAGCGATTGAAGTTTTGCAAGGCCTTGGTTGAATGCAGCCATTGATTGACACTTGATCCAAGCAGCGCCCAGGTAGTCATACAGGGCAGCGCTATCGCGAAGAAAACAAAACTCAAATTCAGGACCTGATGCAAACGATCGGAACCGTTGCCGGCAAACACACTGATGACCGCAATCGTCATCATCCAGGTTTTTGGATTTATCCATTGCAGGGTTGCTGCCGTTACAGCACCTGGACGTCGACGATTATCGTGTGAGTCCGGATCGCGGATTTCTGGCGTCGAATGGAAAATCTGCCAGGCGAGGTAACTCAACCAGGTAACCCCAAGCCATTGCAGTGCGGTTTGAAGCAGGGGGATCCGCGGCAGGGACTCACCCATGCCACAACCCACCAGTAGAACGATGAGTGCAGCACTGGCGCAGGCGGCAAAGATGATGGGCAGTGTGGCTTTGAAGCCATACCGGGCGCTGTTGTTCAACACCAGAATATTGGTCGGCCCCGGCGTGATCGAGGCAACAAAAGCAAACAGCAAGAAAGGTAACAGCGTGGGGACAGTGGACGGCATGGAAGCGGCTCCGTAAATGATTCAGGAGTCGATCCTCACAATATCTGCCTCAAGCGTCTGGAACATTTGAGCAGCGCTTGCGGTACAGCGCTGGCGTCAACCCATAAGCCCGGACGAACCAGCGCCCCAAGTGACTTTGATCGGCAAAACCCAACTCCATCGCCACTGCCGCCGGTTGCGCGCCGCTGGCGAGCATTCGCCGAGCCTTGGACAGGCGCAGTTGCACCAGATAGGCGTGGGGCGCTAGCCCATAGGCCGCCTTGAACGCACGGGTCAGGCGGAAGCGGTCGACGCCTGTTGCAGCGGCGAGCTGGTCAAGGCCGATGTCGTATTGAGCGTTGGCGTGCAGGTACTCCCGAGCCCTCTGGGCCACCAGCGGCAGACGCGGGTCTTCGCCATAGCGGGTGCGCCAGTGCAGGTGACTGGTCAAACGCTCCAGCAAACCGTCGAGCGCCGTCTCGCGCACGATCTTCAGTTCGCCGCCATGCAAGGTTTCAAATGCCAGACAGGTAGTCCGGGCCAGTCCAGGGTCGCTGGTCAGGGTGTTGGCGAAACTCAACTGACCGTTGAGCGGTGCGTTTTCAAACAGACCGCTCAATTCGCGCTCCAGCCACAACGGGTCGATGTAAAGCATCCGATAGGTGAAGCCGCCTTCAGTGGGGGCTTCACCGTCATGGATGTCCCCCGGCTCGAGCAAAAACACTTTTCCCGGCGTGCTCTGGTGCCTGGCACGCCGACAATTGAACTGCTGGACACCTTGCTCGGTCACGCCCACCAGGTAGCTGTCATGCCAGTGCGGATCGTAAGCGTGACCCTCGAAATGCGCGCGCAGGGGCTCGATGCCGGTGTCGCCGTCCTGGACCAAATCGAGCCAATTGTGAGTGGTCATGCTGCACCTGCGAGACGGATTGCCGATTTATTTAACGCCCGCGCCGGGAATAATGACTAGAACGTTTGTGCAACGGTCAGCCAAACAACCCTGCAGCGATGTTGATCGAGAACCCCAGAATCGCCGTATTGAACAGAAAACCGATCAGTGATTGCGCCAGCACAATCTTGCGCATGCTCCGTGTCGCCACGCCCACATCCGAAGTTTGCACCGCCACGCCGATGGTGAAAGAGAAATACAGAAAGTCCCAGTAATTGGGGGTTTCCAGACCTTCAGCAAAGCGCAACGCCAGGTCTTCACCGTCCCAGGTGTAGAACAGACGGGCGTAATGCACGCTGAAAATCACCCCAATCAGCAACCATGACCCGATCACCGTCAGCGCAGTGGAGCCGTAGCGCAGCAATTTGCTCGCGGTTTCCAGCTCCTTGCTCCCGGCGAGTTCGAAGGTGATGGTGCCGAGGCTGGCCAGTGCTGCAATGCACACCACCAGCAACACCAACCCGGCGTTTTCGTCTTCGACCTCGGCAATGCGTTTCACGTCGGGCGCCTTGGCGCGTGCGGCAAGCCAGAACATCAGGATCAGGTAAGTCCAGACCCCGACATTCCAGCCAATGAGGATTTTACTGATGACCGAATCGGCCGGAGCCAGAATGCCTGCCGCGACACCCAGGGTGGCGGCGGCGGACAGGCGAGGGTGGGTGCGGGCGAGGAAGGGCATGAGTGCTCGATGGGCCGGGGTTATGCAAACACCTTAGCCCAGCGTCATGCGTTGTGGCCATAACGTTCAGGCCGACGATAGACACTGTAGGAGCGAGGCTTGCCCGCGAAGAGGGAATGTCAGTCGACCTCCAGGCTGAATGTAACGGCCTCTTCGCGGGCAAGCCTCGCTCCTACAAGGGATGTGTGTTGTTTAGGTGACTTTATGGCGTTTGCGGACCAGCTTCATCACCACCACAAAAAACACCGGCACAAACACCACCGCCAGCGTCGCCGTGATCATTCCGCCAATCACCCCCGTACCGATCGCTTGCTGGCTGGCCGAACTGGCGCCCGTGGCAATCGCCAACGGCACCACGCCTAGAATGAACGCCAGCGACGTCATCACAATCGGCCGCAGTCGCAGGCGCGCGGCTTGCAGTGTGGCGTCGATCAAGTCATGGCCTTCGTCGTACAGGCTCTTGGCAAATTCGATGATCAGGATCGCGTTCTTCGCCGACAGGCCAATGATGGTGATCAGCCCGACCTTGAAGAACACGTCGTTGGGCATTCCGCGAAGCGTTACCGCCAGCACGGCGCCGAGCACACCCAGCGGCACCACCAGCAACACCGAGGTCGGAATCGACCAGCTTTCATACAACGCCGCCAGACACAGGAACACGATCAACAGCGACAACCCGAGCAGAATCGGCGCCTGGGTGCCGGACAAACGTTCCTGCAAAGACAGCCCGGTCCATTCCTGACCCAACCCGGCAGGCCCCAGCGCAACCAGCCGCTCGATCTCCGCCATGGCTTCCCCGGTGCTGTGACCGGGCGACGGCTCGCCGGAAATGCTGATCGCCGGATAGCCGTTGTAACGCGTCAACTGCGCCGGGCCCTGGGTCCATTTCGCCTGGACAAACGCCGATAACGGCACCATTTTTCCGGCATCGTTACGCACGTGGATCTTTAGCAGATCGGCCACCTGACTGCGCTGATCGCCTTCGGCCTGAACCACCACCCGCTGCATCCGCCCCTGATTGGGGAAGTCGTTGATGTAGGCCGAACCGACCGCCGTGGACAGCACGTTGCCAATGTCGGCAAAGGACACGCCCAGCGCGTTGGCCTGTTTGCGGTCGACTTCCAGTTGCACTTGCGGCGCTTCGGCCAGCGCGCTTTCGCGCACGTTCATCAGGATCGGGCTTTTCTCGGCTGCGGCGAGTAAATCGCTGCGCGCTTTCATTAGCGTGGCATGACCGAGGCCGCCACGGTCCTGCAAGCGGAACTCGAAACCGCTGGAGGTGCCGAGACCGTCAACCGGCGGCGGCAGCACCGAGAAGGCCACGGCTTCCTTGATCTGGCTCAGCGCGATGTTGGCACGGTCGGCAATCGAGCTCGCCGAGTCGTCGCTGCCCCGATCCGACCAGTCCTTCAGCGTGGTAAATGCCAGCGCGGCGTTCTGTCCGCTGCCGGAAAAACTGAAACCGAGGATCACCGTGCTGTCGCCAACGCCCGGTTCAGTGGCGTTGTGGGCTTCAATTTGCTCCACGACCTGCACCGTGCGGTTTTTGCTCGCCCCCGGTGGTAGCTGAATGTCGGTGATGGTGTAGCCCTGATCCTCAACCGGCAGGAACGAGGACGGCAGGCGACTGAAGCACAGGCCCAGACCGATCAGCAGCACGCCGTAGATCAGCAGATAACGACCGGTGCGTTTCAGCGCATAGGCGACCCAGCCTTGATAACGCGCGGTCAATCGTTCGAAACCACGGTTGAACCAGCCGAAGAAACCGCATTTTTCGTGATGCTCGCCCTTGGCAATCGGCTTGAGCAGCGTTGCGCACAACGCCGGGGTCAAGGTCAGCGCCAGGAACGCCGAGAACAGGATCGAAGTGGCCATCGACAGCGAGAACTGGCGGTAAATCACCCCGACCGAACCCTGCATGAACGCCATTGGAATAAATACCGCCACCAGCACCAGAGTGATGCCGATGATCGCCCCGGTAATCTGCTTCATAGCCTTGCGCGTCGCCTCTTTGGGCGACAGGCCCTCGGTGGCCATGATCCGTTCGACGTTTTCCACCACCACGATGGCGTCGTCCACCAGAATGCCGATGGCCAGCACCATGCCGAACATGGTCAGCACGTTGATCGAGAAGCCCAGCGCGAGCATGGTCGCAAACGTGCCCATCAGCGCCACCGGCACCACCAGCGTCGGGATCAGCGTGTAGCGGATGTTCTGCAGGAACAGGAACATCACCGCAAACACCAGCAGCATCGCTTCACCGAGGGTGTAAACCACTTTTGTGATCGATACTTTGACGAAAGGCGAGGTGTCGTACGGGATCTTGTATTCCACGCCCGCCGGGAAATAGCGCGCCAGTTCATCCATCTTCGCTCGCACCAGGGTCGCGGTGCTCAGCGCATTGGCCCCCGGCGCCAACTGCACGCTGACGGCGGTGGAAGGCTTGCCGTTCAGGCGCGTGCCGAACTGGTATTGCTCGCTGCCGATCTCGACCCGCGCCACGTCCTTGATGCGCACACTGGAACCGTCGGGATTGGCCTTGAGGACAATGTCAGCGAACTCTTCCGGCGTCGACAATTGGCCTTTCACCAGAATCGTCGCGGTGATTTCCTGCGTGGTGCGCGTCGGCAAGTCGCCGATGCTGCCGGCCGAGACTTGAGCGTTCTGCGCGACGATGGCGGCGTTGACGTCGGCCGGCGTCAGGTTGAAACCGATCAGCTTCTGCGGGTCGATCCAAATGCGCATCGCCCGTTCGGCGCCGTATAACTGGGCCTTGCCGACACCGTCCAGACGCTTGATCTCGTTCATCACGTTGCGCGCCAGGTAATCACTGAGCGCCACATCGTCGAGCTTGCCGTCGCTGGAAGTCAGGGTGATCAACAACAGGAAACCGGCGGAGACTTTCTCCACCTGCAAGCCTTGCTGATTGACCGCTTGCGGCAGGCGCGACTCCACCACTTTCAGACGGTTTTGCACGTCGACCTGGGCCATCTCCGGGTTGGTACCCGGCTGAAAAGTGGCTTTGATGGTGGCGCTGCCGAGGCTGCTTTGCGATTCGAAATACAGCAGGTGATCGGCGCCGTTGAGCTCTTCCTCGATCAGGCTGACCACGCTTTCATCGATGGTTTGAGCCGAGGCCCCGGGGTACACGGCATAGATTTCGATCTGCGGCGGAGCGACGTCTGGGTATTGCGCCACCGGCAACTGTGGAATGGCCAGCGCACCGGCCAGCAGAATGAACAGGGCAACCACCCAGGCGAATACCGGGCGATCGATAAAGAACTGCGGCATAAAAAGCGTCCTGCTTACTGACCAGAAACCTGGGCAAGTGGAAGAGGGGTGTTGTCGATCTGGACTTTTTCACCGGGCTTGGCATGTTGCAGGCCTTCAGTGACGATGCGGTCGCCAGGTTTGAGGCCTGTGGTGACGATCCAGCGATCATTCTGCACGGCGCCCAGTTCTACCGGTTGCTGGCCGATGCGCTGCTCGGCGTCGAGCACCAACACCTGGGCAACACCGGCGCTGTCACGCTGAATGGCCCGTTGCGGCACGCTGATGCCTTGCTGATTGACCGCTTGCTCCAGGCGTACACGAACGAAGCTGCCCGGCAGCAAGTCGAGGTCCGGGTTGGGGAATTCGCTGCGCACGATGATCTGGCCGGTGCCCGGGTCGACAGTGATGTCGGTGAACAGCAACTTGCCCGGCAGCGGGTAGAGGCTGCCGTCATCCTGAATCAGCGTGGCTTTGGCCTGACCCTGACCCACTTCCTTTAACTGGCCCGAACGGAAGGCGCGGCGCAGGTCGTTGAGTTCGCGGGTCGATTGGGTCAGGTCGGCGTGAATCGGATTCAGCTGCTGAATCAGTGCCAGCGGCGTGGTTTCGTTCTGCCCGACCAGCGCCCCTTCGGTGACCAGCGCACGGCCGATGCGTCCGGAAATCGGCGCAGTGACGGTGGCGTAACCGAGGTTGAGTTTCGCCCGATCCACGGCGGCTTTGCTGGCAGCGACATCGGCGGCGGTTTGCCGGGCGCTGGCCCGGGCGTTGTCGTAATCCTGGCCGCTGATGGCGTTGCCTTCGATCAACTGGGCATAACGCTGTTCTTGCAGCTTTGCCTGAAACGCATTGGCTTCAGCCTTGCGCAGCGCGGCTTCGGCGCTGTCCAGGTCTGCCTTGAACGGTGCCGGGTCGATACGGAACAGCACATCGCCTTTTTTCACGTCGCTGCCTTCACGAAAGGCGCGTTGCAACACGACGCCGGCAACCCGGGCGCGGACTTCGGCAATCCGTGGCGCAGCAATACGCCCGCTTAACTCGCTGGTGATCGACAGGGGCCGGGCTTCGACGGTTTCGACGCGGACCGTGGCCAGAGGCGCCTGTTCTTCGGCGCTCGAGGACTTGTCACAAGCGCTCAGCGTCAACGCCAGAGCCACCAGGCTGAGCTTGGCAAGCAGGTTCTTTGACATGTAAATACCCCAATAATGACTGCCCGCATCCTACGGGGAGGCGAGGAGAGTAGCGGTGAAGCTTTGTTGGTGCTGTGTGAAATTGTGTAAGGGTTTTACTCATAGGCGTACAGGGGCGTATATCCTTGGCGACCGCTTCGCGGGCAAGCCTCGCTCCTACAGGTCATGCGCCAGTTTCGAAATAACGCATTTACTGTAGGAGCGAGGCTTGCCCGCGAAGAGGCCCTAAAGGTCGCCACTGCACTTTCTGGAAACACCCCATGCCCAACATCCTCCTGGTCGAAGACGACACCGCGCTCTCCGAACTGATTGCCAGCTACCTGGAACGCAATGGCTATTGCGTCAGTGTGATCAGCCGTGGCGACCACGTGCGCGAGCGGGCCCGGGTCAATCCGCCGGACCTGGTGATCCTCGATCTGATGCTGCCGGGGCTCGATGGCCTGCAAGTCTGCCGCTTGCTACGGGCGGATTCGGCCACGCTGCCGATCCTGATGCTGACCGCCCGGGACGACAGCCACGACCAGGTGCTGGGCCTGGAAATGGGCGCCGACGATTACGTCACCAAACCCTGCGAGCCCCGTGTGCTGCTGGCCCGCGTGCGCACGCTATTGCGCCGCAGCAGCCTCAGCGAACCGCAGACCGCCAACGACCGCATCCTCATGGGCAACCTGTGCATCGACCTGTCGGAGCGCACCGTGACCTGGCGCGAACAACTCGTCGAGCTGTCCAGCGGTGAATACAACCTGCTGGTGGTGCTGGCCCGGCATGCCGGCGAAGTGCTGAGCCGCGACCAGATCCTGCAACGCCTGCGCGGCATCGAATTCAACGGCACCGACCGCTCGGTGGACGTGGCGATTTCCAAGTTGCGGCGCAAGTTCGACGACCACGCGGGCGAGGCGCGCAAGATCAAAACCGTGTGGGGCAAGGGCTACTTGTTCAGCCGTTCCGAGTGGGAATGCTGAGAGATGTTCAGGATACTGTTTCGCCTGTACCTGGTGACCATTGTCTCGTTCAGCGCGGCGATTTACCTGGTGCCGGACCTGGTGATCAAGGTTTTTCATGAGCGGTTTGTCACCTACAACCTCGATTATTCGCGCGGGCTGCAAACCCTGATCGTCAAACAGTTCCGCGCCGTGCCCGAAGCGCAATGGCCGGCGCTGGCGAGCGAGATGGACAAGGAATTCTCCCCGCTGCACATCGTCCTGACCGGCAACGACGACCCTGATTTCACCCTCGATGAACAAGAACGTTTGCAGCGCGACGAGAAGGTCGTGCGCATCGGCGACTGGGGCTGGCGCACCCTGGCAGTGGCTCCGTTGAACAAGACGACGGTCGTGCAAATGGTCGTGCCGCCGGACCCGATGGACGTCAGCCTGTTGTACTGGAGCATCAACGTGCTGATCGGGGCGACCATGCTCGCCTGCCTGTTGCTGTGGCTACGCCCGCACTGGCGTGACCTGGAACGCCTCAAAGGCGCCGCCGAGCGTTTCGGCAAAGGCCACCTCGGCGAGCGCACACAGATTTCCCCGCATTCCAACATCGGCAGCCTGGCCAACGTCTTCGACACCATGGCCGGCGACATCGAAAACCTGCTCAACCAGCAGCGCGACCTGCTCAACGCCGTCTCCCACGAACTGCGCACACCGCTCACGCGCCTGGATTTCGGCCTGGCCCTGGCGCTGTCCGACGACTTACCGGCCGCCAGTCGCGAGCGGCTTTTAGGGCTGGTCGCGCACATCCGTGAACTGGATGAGTTGGTGCTGGAACTGCTGTCCTACAGCCGATTGCAGAACCCGGTGCGCTCGCCGGAACAGGTCGAAGTGTCGCTGGATGAGTTCATCGACAGCATTCTGGGCAGCGTCGATGAAGAGCTCGATTCTCCCGAAATCGTGATCGACGTGCTGCTGCATGGCCAACTTGAACGCTTTGTGCTGGACCCGCGACTGACGGCTCGCGCGATTCAGAACCTGTTGCGCAATGCCATGCGCTATTGCGAAAAGCGCATTCAGATTGGCGTTCAGGTGTGCGCGAAGGGGTGTGAGATCTGGGTCGATGACGACGGTATCGGCATTCCCGATGACGAGCGGGAGCGGATCTTTGAACCGTTTTATCGGTTGGACCGCAGCCGTGACCGGGCCACAGGAGGGTTTGGTCTGGGGCTGGCGATCAGTCGTCGAGCGCTGGAAGCGCAGGGCGGGACACTGACCGTGGAGCCTTCACCGTTGGGTGGCGCGCGCTTCCGGTTGTGGCTGCCCACCTCAACCTGACGCACTCTGTGTAGCAGCTGCCGAGCCTGCGAGGCTGCGTCCGGCTGCGAAGCAGTCGCAAAATCAGGCAACCGGTTCTATCAGGAAAACCGCGTGTACCGGATTGGCGAGTGCTCCGCACTCGAACGCAGCCTCGCAGGCTCGACAGCTGCTAAAACGTTAGTGGCAGCCTTACGCGCTAAGCCGGCTTCGCAATAACTTCGCCATGACCTCCAGTTCCGCCGCCGGGTTATGCCCGATCAGCATCCACGCATGTTCCATGTCTGCCCAATACACCACATTCATCTCGTGCCGAATCTCATGGGCGAAATGCCGGCTGCCACTGTTGGAACGTGTAGCGCACAAGGCAATCGGACCATGTGCCGGGTCCAGATATGTAATCTGCGCGATAGGTACGCCATCGTATTCAAGGATTTGAGCGCGCTTCAATTCGGCCCGTGGCAGGGCCAGTTGCGCAGGCGTCATGCTCAGGCCCAGTCGCGCGTCGATGGTGCGCAATTGCGCCCGCTGCGAAGTGTCATCGACGGGCAGGTGCTCCAGGGTTTGCGGCACGTACAGCGACATGTAGTCGGCGACCAGGCCCCGCCAGTTGCTCTTTTCCTGACTCGATTGCCAGCCCATAAACAATCGATCCGCCACCACGCCGCTCACCACCAGGCTTGCTGCAGCGGCGAGGAACCAGCGTCGATTCATGGCCGGGCGTTCAGGTGAAGGCAAGGTGTCGAGCATCGATTGCAAGCGGTCGACGGGCGCTTGTTGAGTCAGTTCGTCGTAGGCTTCCTTGAACGGCAGGCTGCTGCGGGCAAGCCATTGCAGGCGCAGGTTAAGTGTCGAGTCTTCGGCAATGGCCGTGTCGATGCGGGTGCGCTGGTCGACATCAAGTTGATCGTCGAGGTACGCCACCAGTTGCTCGTCCGAAGGTGTCGCGTGTTCGTTCATCGACGTTCTCCCGTAAAAGGGTTCGGTACTGTGTGCAATGGCGGGTATTCGGCCAGCTTCACCCGGGCGGCGGCGAGGCGGCTCATGACGGTGCCGATGGGCACTTGCAGCACCTCGGCGACCTCGCGATACGACAGGCCTTCGACGTAAGCCAGGTAAACCGTTTCGCGCTGCGCCTCGGGCAGGGCGTCGACGCGGCGGATGACCTGGGCGGCGAGTACATGGGTCTGCGCCACGGACTCTCCGTCAAACGACAACTGGCTCTCGGCATCGATCAGACCCTGACCCTGGCGCACCCGCCGGGCGCGCACTTCGTTGAGCCAGATCGAATGCAGAATGCTCAACAGCCAGCGGTCCATGCGGGTGCCGGGGACAAACTGCCCGGCACGCTCAAGCGCGCGAACGCAGGTGGCTTGCACCAGGTCTTCGGCCACATGCCGTTGCCGGGACAGCAGCAGGCCGTAACGCCATAAACGCGCCAAATGCTGGCCCAGCTCTGCCCGTATTGCCTCATCGCTGGCGATGGCGACCTCCGTCTGTTCGGGGTGTCAGGTTTTCGATGAATCGTTGATGGCTTCGGCCAGGTCCTGGTATTCCTCGCACGTGCTGCCACAGATCGATTTGATCTGCTGCAACTGCTCTTGCGCCAGGTCCAGTCGACCTTTGACCACGTAAGCTTCGCCGAGGTATTCACGCACTTGCGCATACTGCGGATGGAGTTTGACCGATTGCAGGTAATAACCGATGCCTTCGTCGGTGCGCCCCAGTTTACGCGTGGCGTAGCCGCGATAGTTCAGGGCCATGGCAGTATTCGGATTCTTGAGTGTGTCGAGCAGCGCCAAAGCTTCTTCGTAACGACCGTCCTTGGCCAGGCGATAAGCGTAGTCGGTGCGGTCGGCGTCCGGGACCAGGCTGCTGGTTTGCATGACGCACTTCTGCGACTGGGTGTCGAACACCTGCCCTTTGGGGCAGTCAGGCTTGGCCGGGGCATCATCGTCGCCATCGGCCAGGACCAGCGAACTGGACAGGGCAACGGCGAGCAGCAACGGGGCAGTGAAAACAGCAAAACGGAGAGTCATGAACGATGCTCCACGGGTTAATTCGTTCCAGTTTAAACCACGCCCCGGCAGCATCCGGCGCAAGCTGTTGTCGCGTGGGCCGTAATTACCGCATGCAGGCCGCCGAAGACCGAACCCTTGCTTTATCGAACGTCAGCAACGTTGGAACAGATTGCTCACGGACAATACTCATGGGGCGCTGAAAGGAGAACACCGCAGCGTGAACAATTATTCATTTCCTTCGGACGATAATTGCAGGGAAAGCTCAAATCGAAACGCATGCTCGACAGCATTCGACCAGTTGCGGGCGTTGATTGCCGGGGAGCCTGAATTGCGCGGGAAGGAGGTGGTGACGGTGCCTTATGAAACGGTGGCGTTTGTGGCGGTGAAGGGCCGTTGAATCGCCGGTGCGACAGGGGACTTTTGAACGCCACAGATCCAATGTAGGAGTGAGCCTGCTCGCGATGAGGCCGGCCCAGACAGTCGAGAATCCAACGCCAGTCCCGCTTTTGGCCGAACCGCTGCCTTACTCCCCCAGGCAATGCCTTGTTATAGTCCGGACCTCATTTTTTTGCCCGGTAAAAGGATCACAGCCATGTCTCAGTACACCGCGTTCACCGTCGAACTGGCTAATAAAATCGCCCATGTGCAGATCAACCGACCGGAAAAGATCAATTCGATGAACGCCGCGTTCTGGAGCGAGATCATCGAGATTTTCCAGTGGATCGACGACACCGATGAAGCGCGGGTGGTAGTCCTCAGCGGCGCCGGCAAGCACTTTTCCTCCGGCATCGACCTGATGATGCTGGCCGGGGTGGCCAATGAACTGGGCAAGGACGTCGGCCGCAATGCCCGCCTGCTGCGCCGCAAGATCCTCGCCCTGCAAGCCTCGTTCAACGCCGTCGATAATTGCCGCAAGCCCGTGCTGGCAGCGATTCAGGGTTATTGCCTGGGCGGCGCTATCGACCTGATTGCCGCGTGCGACATGCGTTACGCCGCCGAGGACGCACAATTCTCGATCAAGGAAATCGACATCGGCATGGCCGCCGACGTTGGCACGTTGCAACGCTTGCCGCGGATCATCGGTGACGGCATGCTGCGTGAACTGGCTTACACTGGCCGCACCTTCGGCGCCGAGGAAGCGCGCAGCATCGGCTTGGTCAATCGCGTTTACAGCGACAATGCCAGCCTGCTGGAAGGTGTGATGGGCATTGCCCGCGAAATCGCCAGCAAGTCGCCGATTGCGGTCACCGGCACCAAAGAGATGATCAGCTACATGCGCGACCACCGCATCGACGACGGCCTTGAATACGTCGCCACATGGAACGCCGCCATGCTGCAATCCACCGATTTGCGCGTAGCCATGGCCGCCCATATGAGCAAACAGAAACCCGAATTTCTGGATTGATTAAAAATGATTTCACGCTGGACCACCGCAGTACTGGATACCGATCAACCCGGCGGCTGGGCCGTGGCTCGCAGCCCCGAAGGCTTTCTGTTCGATGACAATGGCGCGCTGTTCCCTCGCGAATGGCTCAAGTGTCAGGACCTGTCGATCCTTGCCGAACATGGCATCGGTCACCTGGATGGCGAACCGGTCTACCTGCTGGAACTGCGCAGCCACAGCGAAGTACCGGGCTGCCACTGGAAAGGCTTGCGGGCATTCATGCTCGAAGGCGATCACACGGTCTACAAGGTTCTCGGCTACGCCGCGCAAATCGGGACGTGGTATCGCGAGCACCGTTTTTGCGGCAATTGCGGTCAGGCAACCCATCAGGTGCCGCGTGAGCGGGCGATGTACTGCGAGTCGTGTGATTTGCGTTATTACCCGCGCATCTCGCCGAGCATGATTGTGCTGATCACCCGTGGTGACGAGATTCTGCTGGGGCGTTCCCCACGCTTTGTACCAGGGGTGTACAGCACGTTGGCGGGGTTTGCCGAGCCGGGTGAGTCAGCCGAGGACTGCCTGATTCGCGAGGTGCGCGAGGAGGTGCAGATCGAGGTCAAAAACATCCAGTACCTGGGCAGTCAGTGCTGGCCGTTCCCGCATTCGATGATGCTCGGTTTTCACGCCGAGTACGCCGGGGGAGAGATTGTCTGCCAGGAAGACGAGATCGAAGACGCCCAGTGGTTCAGCGTTCAAGCGTTGCCGCCATTGCCGGCGTCACGCTCGATTGCCCGTTACCTCATCGACGTCTACGTGGCGCGGCGCTTAGGCCACGCTGAACCAGTGCTGCCAGGCTAACCGCACGGTCAAGCCCAGCACCACGGTGATGAACACCGGGCGAATGAACTTCGCGCCGCCGCTGATGGCGGTGCGAGCCCCAAAAAACGCGCCGACCATCACCGACAGGCCCATGCTCAGGCCGATGATCCAGTCCACTTGCCCGGAAAACACAAACACCGACAGCGCTGCAATGTTGCTGACGAAGTTCATGCTGCGCGCCACGCCGCTGGCCTTCACCAGGTCAATGGGATACATCAGCATACTGCTGACAGTCCAGAACGCGCCGGTGCCCGGGCCGGCCACACCGTCGTAGAAACCGAGGCTGAAGCCTTGGGTCGATTGCCACTTTTTCTTGATCGGTGCGTCGCTGTCCAGTGGCGCTTTCGGCGTGCCACCGAACAACAGGTACAGGCCGCAGGCAAAGACGATCACTGGCAGCATCTTGTTCAGCCATTCGGCTGGCAGGTAATGCGCGACGACAGCACCGGTCAGCGCACCGACCAAGGTGCCGACAATGGCGTGCACCCACTGGCGGGGATGGAACAGCTTGCGCCGGTAGAAGGTGAAACTGGCGGTGGCGGAGCCGAAGGTCGAACTCAGTTTGTTGGTGCCCAGCACCAGGTGCGGCGGCAGGCCGGCGGTTAACAGCGCCGGAGTGGTCAGCAGACCGCCGCCACCGGCAATGGCGTCGATGAAACCGGCAATGAAGGCGACGAAGGCCAGAATGGCGAGGGTGGTGAGGTCAACGCTGAGTTCGAAAGGCATGGAATCGGCTTATTCGGCGGGGTGCGGGTAAGGGCCGACATCTTACGCATATCCGCCCTTTGCGGCGATCCGACTTGCCCGCGAAGGCGTCATCCCTGACGACGAATCACTTGCCCTGCGGCCCATTCCCTATCTGCCACACAAACGGCGGCTCAGTCCCGTTGATCGTCCAGTCCCCGACAATCCGCGCTTTGTAGATCAGCGGATTGTGCGATGACACCGTCCGCGCATTGCGCCAATGCCGGTCCAGCGATTTACCCTCGCGTACATCCGAGGCCCCCAGCGCATTGAACAACTGCGTGGTCGCTCGCAGGATCAGCTCTGAAACCACGACCTGCGCCTTGGCCGATTCGATCTCCGCCGCGACATTCGCCGCCCGCTCAAGCACTTCATCACCCGAGAACCGCGCCAGATACGCACGTTGCACCGGTTGCGCAGCCGTCAAAGCACTCGCCTCGGCGGCGTACACCCACGCGGCGATGTCACCGACCACTTGCTGAACCTGCGCATCCTGGCTGACGTGCTGAGCATTGCCATGGCTGTAAATACGTTTGCGCTCGCGGACCTGATGAGCCACGTCGCGCAACGCCGCACGGCCGATCCCGGCCAGGGTCGCCAGCAACACCAACTGATAGAACGCGGTCTGGTATTTGAACCGGGTGGCGAAGTCGATGATGTTCTCGGCGTCGACTTCAGCGTTGATGAATCGCGAGGTGCCACTGCCGGTGGTGCGTTGGCCGAAACCGTCCCAGTCGTCGCTTTGCACGATCCCGGGCTGGCGGGTGCGGACCGCGGCAATCACATCGCCGCCGGGGTCGCTGCGCTGGGCATACACGTCGATCCAGTCGGAAAACAGGCTGCCAGTGCTGTAGAATTTCTCACCATTGAGCCGCCACTGATCGCCGTGGGGCGAGACTTTGGTGATGACGTCGCCGATCGTCACACTGCCGATTTCAGTCCAGGCATTGCCGACGATGTCACCGTCGACAAAGCGCTTGAACCACAGGTTCCGACCCGGCCCCGACGGTGAGTTCAAGCGGTCCTCGACAAAGGCGAAATGCCCGCGCAAAGCCTGGGGCACGTTGGAATCGGCTTCGGCCAGCTCGATCAGCAACTCGAACAACTGCGGCAGCGACGCGCCGCCACCGCCATATTCCACCGGAACCCGCACGGCGCCGAACCCGGCTTCCTTGAGCCATTGAATCGGCTCGAATGGCAGGCTACGGGTCTGCTCGCGCTCGACGGCACCGGCGGCGATGCGCTGGAATATCGGGCGGAATCTCGAGGCCAGGGCCTCATAGTCAGTGCCAATGGACAGAGGATTGATTACCTGGTGTTCGGTCATGGGATGGTTCCTTGGAACGGCAGTGGATGCCAAGGGGGATTGCACGGTCCATGCCGAACTCAAAGGCCTTTTATTACGGGCTTGTGCGGGTTTTGCCCCGACTGCAACTGTTGCCGAACCAGCAGTGCATCAGCAAATTGCCCCAGACACACCCGGATCCCCTGTAGGAGCGAGCCTGCTCGCGAAAGCGGTTTATCAGGCAATATCAACGTTGAATGTGAAGGCCATTTTTTCGCGAGCAGGCTCGCTCCTACAGGGATTTCACTTGGCTTGAGGCAGGCGTGTCACCAGCCGCGATTCAGCACTGGCACGGTTGCTGCTCTGACCCAAGGACTTCCCAACGTCCCGAGGACATGCCAATGAGTCAGCAAGCCGTCAAATTTGCCTACTGGGTGCCAAACGTCAGCGGCGGGCTGGTGGTCAGCAAAATCGAACAACGCACCCACTGGGGCATCGACTACAACCGCAAACTGGCGCAACTGGCCGAAGAGGCCGGGTTCGAATACGCCCTGACCCAGATTCGATTCACCGCCGGTTACGGTGCCGAGTTCCAGCACGAATCGGTCGCCTTCAGCCATGCGTTGCTGGCTGCTACGACCAAACTCAAAGTGATCGCGGCGATCCTGCCGGGGCCTTGGCAACCGGCGCTGGCGGCAAAGCAACTGGCGACCATCGATCAGCTGACTAATGGTCGGGTGGCGGTGAATATTGTCAGCGGCTGGTTCAAGGGCGAATTCCAGGCGATTGGTGAACACTGGCTGGAGCACGACGAACGCTATCGTCGTTCAGAGGAGTTCATCCGCTCGCTCAAAGGGATCTGGAGTCAGGACAACTTCACCTTTCGCGGCGACTTCTACCGCTTCGACAACTACAGCCTCAAGCCCAAGCCACTGGGCCAGCCGGAAATCTTCCAGGGTGGCAGTTCGCGCGCAGCCCGGGACATGGCGGCGCGGGTGTCGGACTGGTACTTCACCAATGGCAACACGCCTGAAGGCATCAAGGCTCAGGTCGACGACATTCGCGTTAAGGCGGCGGCCAACAATCACTCGGTGAAAGTCGGAGTGAATGCGTTTGTCATCGCACGGGATACGGAAGAAGAAGCGCGGGCAGTGTTGGCGCAAATCATCGATCAGGCCGATCCGGAAGCGGTGAATGCCTTTGGTGATGCGGCGAAGCAAGCGGGCAGGGCATCGCCAGAGGGCGAGGGCAACTGGGCCAAGTCGACGTTTGAGGATTTGGTGCAGTACAACGATGGTTTCAAGACGAACTTGATCGGCACGCCGCAACAGATTGCCGAGCGCATCGTGGCGTTGAAAGCGGTGGGCGTGGACCTGGTGCTGGCGGGGTTCCTGCACTTCCAGGAAGAGGTGGAGTATTTCGGCAAGCGGGTGCTGCCGTTAGTGCGCGAGCTTGAAGCAAAAGCAGCGGCTAAGCAGCAACCCGCAGTCGCCTGAACACCCAACCCCTGTAGGAGCGAGCGGTGCGGCGATCCGACTTGCCCGCGAAGGCTGATTCACAGTCAACAAATAAGTTGCCTGATACATCGCCTTCGCGGGCAAGTCGGATCGCCGCACCGCTCGCTCCTATAGGGGACTGTGTTTACAGACCCAAGTCGGACAAACTCGGATGATCATCCGGGCGACGACCCAGCGGCCAGTGGAACTTGCGGTCGCTTTCCTTGATCGGCATGTCGTTGATGCAGGCAAACCGGTTAGCCATCAAACCGTTCTCGGCGAACTCCCAGTTTTCGTTGCCGTAGGAACGGAACCAGTTGCCCGAATCGTCGTGCCATTCATAGGCGTAACGCACGGCGATGCGGTTGTCGGTGAAGGCCCAGAGTTCCTTGATCAGGCGGTAATCCAGTTCCTTGGCCCATTTGCGGGTCAGGAAACCTTTGGCCTCTTCGCGGTTGTAGGCGAACTCGGCGCGGTTACGCCACTGGGTGTCCAGGGTGTAGGCCAGCGACACGCGTTCCGGGTCGCGGGAGTTCCAGCCGTCTTCGGCCAGGCGAACTTTTTCGATGGCCGATTTACGGGTGAAGGGCGGCAATGGCGGACGAACGTCAGTGTTGGACATTTAAAGTCTCCCTCTCAAATTAAAGTTCAAGCAAGTTGTCGGGCTTGGTTAAAGTGTTACAGGTCCAATAACTTTCGCGCCATGCATTGCGCATTATCGGCGGCACTGTGATCACCCATGACAAGCGCCACGGTAATGGCTCCGTCGATCAGGATCAGCAGCTGTTTAGCCAGTTTCTCCGGGTCGGTAGCGCCATGTTCGGTGCAGAGCTCGCACACGTAGTCGAGCAGCTTTTGCTTATGGTCTTTGGCGACCAGGCGAACCGGGTCCTGCGGGTCGCCGGTTTCACCGCTGGTGTTAATGAACGCGCAACCCCGAAAGCCTTCGGAGGCGAACCAGGCCTTGAGCACGGTAAACAGGTTGAGCAGGCGGTCGGCCGGGGTTTCAGCCTGATCGACCGCGCTTTTGTACCAGTGCATCCAGCGCACATCGCGGCGTTGCAGGGCAGCGACGGTCAGCTCCTCCTTGTTGGCGAAGTAGCGGTAGATACTTTTTCTGGAGACGCCGGCGGTTTTCACCAGAAGGTCCATTCCGGTGGCAGCGATGCCACTTTTGTAGATCAACTTTTCGGTGACATCCAGAATGATGTCTCGTGTGTCGTTGCTAGTGATTTCGTTCATGTGGCGAACAGTAGAACGATCGTTCTCCTTGGTCAACAGGTTTTTAGAAAGATCGTTCCCACGCTCCGCGTGGGAATGAATCCCGTGACGCTCCGCGTCACTTTTCAAAGCGGACGCAGAGCGTCCATGGCGGCATTCCCACGCAGAGCATGGGAACGATCGGTGCCGTGGGAAGACCCAAGCTGATCCATGGTGTAAGCTCTCGGGCTATTCGGAATTGACCCTTTGCGAGCCCTATGCCGTCGCTTTTCAAACGCTCTCTGCTGCCTAAACTGCGCAGTTTTCCGCTGACCGCCGATGCCGTCACCATTCTTTCCGGCGCTGCCGAGTTCCGTCGTTGCCTGCTGGAAAAAATCGCCAGTGCCACCCAGCGCATCTATATCGTCGCGCTGTACCTGCAACAGGACGAGGCCGGTCAGGAAATCCTTGATGCGTTGCACGCCGCCAAACTGGCACGTCCGGATCTGGACGTGGTCGTGGTGGTGGACTGGCTGCGCGCCCAGCGCGGCCTGATCGGCGCCGGTAAACAACCGGGCAACTCGGCCTGGTATCAGGAAACGACGCGCACCCACGCAAGTGAAGTGCCGGTGTACGGCGTGCCGGTGCAGACACGTGAGCTGTTTGGCGTGCTGCATTTGAAAGGCTTTGTAATCGACGACTGCGTGATCTACAGCGGCGCGAGCCTGAACAACGTTTACCTGCACAAGTTCGACAAATACCGCTACGACCGTTATCACCTGCTGCAGAACCACGCGCTGGCCGATTCCATGCAGCACCTGATTCAGCATGGCCTGGTCGCTTCCAAAGCGGTGCATCGCCTCGACGTGCCGAACCTGCCGACCACCCGCAGCCTGCGCAACGATATTGGTGACTTGCGCAGCCGCCTCAAGCACGCGGCGTACGACACCACGGCCGGCAGCACGGTGAAGGGTGGTTTGTCGGTGAGCCCGTTGCTGGGTGTGGGCAAGAACAACCCGTTAAGCCGGGTGATCTGCGAATTGATCGCCAGCGCCCAGCATCAGTTGACCATCTGCACGCCGTACTTCAACCTGCCGCTGGCGGTGACCCGGGAAATCAACCGGGCTCTGGGCCGTGGTGTGAAGATCGATATCGTGGTCGGCGACAAGACCGCCAATGACTTCTTCATCCCGCCGAGCGAGCCGTTCAAGGTGATCGCGGCGCTGCCGTATCTCTACGAGATCAGCCTGCGGCGCTTCGCCAAACGCCATCAGCACAGCATCGACAGCGGCAAGCTGAACCTGCATTTGTGGAAGGACGGCGACAACACCTACCACCTCAAAGGCATGTGGATCGACCAGCGCTACACCTTGCTGACCGGTAATAACCTCAATCCACGGGCGTTCCGTCTCGATCTGGAAAACGCACTGTTGATCGACGACCCGAAAGGCGAACTGTTGGAACCGCGCAGTAAAGAACTGGGCGAGATTTTCCAGAACACCACGCGTATCCAGCGCTATCAGGACCTGGAAACCCTGCTGGAATACCCGGCGGCGGTGGCCAAGTTCCTCAAGCGCGTCAGTCGGGTACGCATCGAGCGATTGCTCTATCGCATTCTGTAAGGCTCAGTGCTGCCGGGGCTGTGGCCACACCGCTACCAGCAGCAACAGCGCAGCGGCCACCAGATAGGGCAGGCGCGGTTCGATGTCGTAGATCAGCGTCGCCGCCAACGGTCCGATGACCACGCCAAAGCCTTGCGCGGCACCAATCGAGCCAGCGGTGGCGCCTTGTTCCGAGGCGTCCACCGCGTTGGCGGCCAAGGCGGCGAACGACGGAAAGATCAGCCCCATCCCGCCCGCCGACACGAAAAAGCACAGCCACAAACCCCACGCGGTATCCGCCAGGATGCTGCCGGCAAAACCCACGGCCGCCACCAGTGCGCCCGCGCGGATCAGCCGCAGCGGCGGCCATTCGAGCCGGCGCACCACCAATTGCGAACAGATCAGTGCGAAACCGACCATGGTCAGCGCGATGCCAGCGGTTTGCGCGGCGTCGGCGGGACTCATGCCGAGCCGGTCGAGGGCGAAGAAGCCAACAGTAATCTGTGCAATCGACACACACAGCATTGCCACGAACGCCACCGCCATCGGCCGACGCAGCCGTGGATCGTTCAGATGAACCTTGCGCGGCGCTTGCCGCAGGTGCAGTTCCTGACCGTTGAGCTTGTAGCGCAGCACCACAAACGCCAGTAACGGCAAGATCGCCATGGCATAGAACGGCAAGCTCAGGCTGAAGCGCGACAACAACGCCGCGATCGCCGGGCCGATCACCAGGCCGCAGGCATTGGCCGCGCCCAGGGCGGCCATAGCTCTGGCGCGGTGTTGCGGCTCGATGTTGTCGGCGATGAGCGCGTTGCCTCCGACCGGAATCGCCGCATAGAACACGCCGATCAGGCCGCGCCCGATCATCAAACCGATAAACCCCAGCAGCGCTGACGGCAGAAACCGCAACGACGCGTCGATGAACAGGCACAAGGCCCAGTAGGCGAGGGTGAAACCGGCCGTGGCGATCAACAGAATCCGTCGCCGACCATAGCGGTCGCTGGCCTGACCCCAAGGGCGGGCGAGCAACATCCAGATCACCCCGGACACCGTCACCGCGGCCCCGGCCTGCCAAGTGGCCAGGCCCAACACTCGGGCGATCGGCCCGATCAGGGAAACGAACGCCATCATCGACATGGAACAGGCCATGTTGGCGACCATGAGTGGGCGCAGGTCGAAGGCAGGGGTGGTCATGGTGAGTCTTCCGTGAGCTTTTGTTATTGGCGAAGGATGTTAGCGCGAGTCGGGTGAGCCAGGAGGAATATTGGTAACTGTGATAATGCCTTCGCGGGCAAGCCTCGCTCCTACAGGTCGGAGAGATCCGTAGGAGCGAGGCTTGCCCGCGAAGAGGCCCGCACAGACGCTAAAAAAACGTCAATTCAAACCCAGCTTCCCACGCAACGTAGAAAGGTCTTCAGCCAACGTATTCACCGGCCCAACCAACGCTTTCCGGTCGTTCTCTTTCACCTTGTCATACGTCTCAAAACCACCCTCCCTGGTTTTGTACTTGGCCAGAATCTTGTTCACGCTGGCGAAGTTCTTGTCGACCTTGGCGATAAACGCCGCGTCCTGCTTCTCGATCTGCGGACGGAACAGGTCGACGATTTTCTTCGCGCCGTCGATGTTGCCCTGGAAGTCATACAGGTCGGTGTGGCTGTAGCGATCTTCTTCACCGGAAATCTTGGTGGCCGCCACTTCTTCAAGCCGTTTCCAGTCCTTCCCGAGCCACGGCGAAAAACACCATGGCGATGAGTGCGGTCACCTGATGCCTGGAGCCGGTCAGCGCGTGATCGAGGGAGACGTGCAGCGAGTGCTTGATCGAACGCGCCACTTTGCGCATCCAGAACACCATGGAGCTGAGAATGCCGACGGCCACCAGGCCGACCACGCCTTCAAACAGCTCCTGCTGTTTCTGCGGAAACTCGGCGCTGACCAACTCCAGACCACCGCCCACCAGCAGGGCCAGTGTCACGGCGAGGAAAACGCCGATCCACACGGCTGGCATCCACTGGCCACGGCCGGTCTGCTTGAGGTAGCTGGCGATGATGCCAACGATCAACGCGGCTTCAATGCCTTCGCGCAGCATGATCAGAAAAGGAACAAGCATTCAGCACCGTCTCGGGATTAGATAGGGTGCTGATTTGTAATATAATGACACTCATTCCCAAATGGCATTCATTGACACTTACCTGAACCTAACCTGAACCTAACCTGAACAACCCTGAATATCCCCCGATCCCTGTAGGAGTGAGCCTGTGGCGAGGGGATTTATCCCCGTTCGGCTGCGAAGCAGTCGTAAAATCATCGTCTGCGGTGTGCCTGACACACCGCGGTTTTCGATTCTGGGGCCGCTTCGCAGCCCAACGGGGATAAATCCCCTCGCCACAGGCTCACTCCTACAGGGATCTGCATCAAGCTGGCGGCTGCGCTAAGATGCCGACACTCAAACAAGAACAAGGCTCACCTCGGTCAATGTCGGAAAAAGACACCATCGCCATTCAACTGGTGCGCGAAGCACTGTTGCAAAGCTGCGCCCCCGGAGCCACCACCGACGAGGTGTTGAACAAGGTCGGCATCGATCCGGCGTTGCTGCAAACCAGCGATGCCCGGGTCCCGGCCACTGCCTATGCGCGTTTATGGCGCTTGCTCGCCCGGCGCGGGGATGATGAATTTTTTGGCATGGACCCGCGCAAGCTCAAATCCGGCAGTCTTGAGTTTCTCTGTCGCAGCTCGATGATCCAGCCGAGCCTGGCTGCCGGCCTGACGTCAGGCCTGAGTTTTCTGTCGTTGATGCTTGAGCGCATGCCGGCGCAGCTGGTTCGTCAGCAAAGCCTCGCGGAGATCGTGTTGCTGGAGGACGATCAGGACCCGCGCCGTGCGTTCACCTATTTCACCTACTGGATGATCGTCCACGGCGTTGCCTGTTGGCTGGCAGGGCGACGGATTCCGATTCTGGCCATTGAGTTGCGTTGTTCAGAGCCGGATTTTTGCGATGACTATCAAGTGATGTTCTCCGAGAACCTGCGTTTCGACCGGCCCCGCACGCGGATGATTTTCTCGGCGGATTGCCTGGACCTGCCGATCAAGCGCAGCCCTGAAGAGCTCAAGCGGTTCCTCGCCCATGCGCCGGCGAATATTCTGGTCAAGTACCGCGACCCGGAGAGCCTGGCGAGCCGGATCAAGCATGATTTGCGCCAGTTGCCCGCCGAACAGTGGCCGGAGACCGAGCCCTTGGCGCAACAGCTGTGCATGTCGGCCTCGACCTTGCGCCGGCGTTTGGCGGAAGAAGGGCAGACTTATCAGGGGCTCAAGGATAGCGTGCGCAAGGAGTTGGCGATTGTGTGGTTGGCCGAGGCGCACATCAGCTTTGCCGAAATCGCCACGCGGCTGGGGTTTGCTGATGCGAGTTCGTTCTACAAGGCGTTTCGCAAGTGGTCGGGGTCCAATCCTGGGCATTACCGGAGTTTGATCCTCAACGAAGCCCACTGATCCGGGGGTTGTGTCGACTTGGCGGGCCTCTTCGCGGGCAAGCCTCGCTCCTACAGGAGGGTGTGTGGTTTTTAGTGAACAACACAAAACCTGTAGGAGCGAGGCTTGCCCGCGAAGGCGTCAGTCCAGACGACACACTTCTAAAACCTTGGCCAAACCAGTCAGACAACTTGATAGCTTTGACCATTGCCCCGATCCCCGCGCGGAGCGAGTATTTCTGTGGTTTTTACGGTTCCCCCAACCTAATAAAAATACAGAGGGATTCTGGCAATGCGCGATTACTTGTCTGCCACGTCACAGTTCAATTATCAGCACACCGTCGACGCCGCACTCGCGGGTGATTTGACCGCCCTCAACGCCTGCGTCGAGTGTTGCGACCGGCACGCCTTGCCGGGGCGCATTGCGCTGTTCTGGGAAGGCCGCGATGGCGCCAGCGCGACGTACACCTTCAGCGAGCTGCAAGACAAAGCCGCGCGGTTTGCCAATTTCCTCCTGGCCCAAGGCGTGAAGAAAGGCGACAAGGTGGCCGGCCTGCTGCCACGTAACATCGAATTGCTGATCACCGTATTCGCCACCTGGCGCATCGGCGCTGTGTATCAGCCGCTGTTCACCGCCTTCGGCCCGAAAGCCATTGAGCACCGCCTCAGCTGCTCCGGCGCGAAAGTGGTGGTGACCGACGCGGTCAATCGCTCAAAACTCACTGAAGTCGCCGACTGCCCGACCCTCGTCACCGTCGCCGGTCCAAAGGGCCAAGGCATCGTCCGTGGCGATTACAGCTTCTGGGCCGAACTGGCCAATTATTCTGCTGACTGCGAACCGGTGTTGCTGACCGGCGAAGACCCGTTCCTGCTGATGTTCACCTCGGGCACCACCGGCCCGTCGAAAGCCTTGTCCGTTCCGCTGAAAGCCATCGTCGCGTTCCAGAGCTACACCCGTGACGCCGTGGACCTGCGTCCCGAAGATGCGTTCTGGAACGTGGCCGATCCGGGCTGGGCCTACGGCATCTATTTTGGTGTCACCGGGCCGATGTCGATGGGACACCCGATCACCTTTTACGACGGGCCGTTCACCCTCGAAAGCACTTGCCGGGTGATCAACAAATACGGGATCACCAACCTCACCGGTTCACCGACGGCCTATCGCCTGTTGATCGCCGGGGGTGACGAATTCGCCAAGTCGATCAAGGGCAAACTGCGGATTGTCAGCAGTGCCGGCGAGCCGCTGAACCCGGAAGTGATCCGCTGGTTCGCCGACAACCTCGGCGTGGTCATTCACGACCATTACGGCCAGACCGAACTGGGCATGGTCTTGTGCAATCACCACGGCATTGAACACCCGATCCACATGGGCGCCGCCGGTTTTGCTTCGCCGGGCCACCGCATCGTGGTGCTCGACGACGAATACAAAGAACTCGGCGTCGGCCAGCCAGGGATCCTGGCCATCGACCGCACCCAGTCGCCAATGTGCTGGTTCGCCGGTTATGAAGGCGCGCCAACCAAAGCCTTCGTCGGCAACTATTACCTGAGCGGCGACACCGTCGAGTGGAACCCGGACGGCAGCATCAGTTTCGTCGGCCGCAGCGATGACGTGATTACCACTTCCGGCTATCGAGTGGGCCCGTTCGACGTGGAAAGCGCGCTGATCGAACACCCGGCGGTGGTCGAGGCGGCGGTGGTCGGCAAGCCCGATCCGGAGCGCACCGAGCTGGTCAAGGCCTTCGTCGTGCTCAGCGCGCAATACCGCGCCGCGCCGGAACTCGCCGAAGAGCTGCGCCAACACGTGCGCAAGCGTCTGGCGGCGCATTCGTACCCGCGTGAAATCGAATTTGTCAGCGAGTTGCCGAAAACCCCAAGCGGTAAATTGCAGCGCTTTATCTTGCGCAACCAGGAAATCGCCAAGGCTCAAGAGGCCGCCGCGAAGAACGTTCAAGCTTGAATCAAGGACACAATGATGCAGATCGAAAACAAGGTTTTTCTCGTCACCGGCGGTGCGTCGGGCCTCGGTGCAGCCACCGCTGAAATGCTGGTCGCGGCCGGCGCCAAAGTGATGCTCGTGGACATGAACGCCGAAGCCGTTGCGGCCCAGGCTGAACGTCTCGGCGCGCAAAGCGTGGTGGCAGACATCAGCGACGAAGCCGCCGCCGAAGCCGCGGTGCAGACGACGGTGAAAGCCTTCGGCGGCCTCAATGGGCTGGTCAACTGCGCCGGCATCGTGCGTGGCGAGAAGATCCTCGGCAAGAACGGCCCGCACGCGCTGGCCAGTTTCAGCCAGGTGATCAACGTCAACCTGATCGGCAGCTTCAATATGCTGCGTCTGGCGTCGGCGTCCATCGCCGAAACCGAAGCAGATGCCGACGGCGAGCGCGGCGTGATCATCAACACCGCTTCGGCAGCGGCGTACGATGGTCAGATCGGCCAGGCGGCCTACGCCGCGTCGAAAGGCGCGATCGTCAGCCTGACCTTGCCCGCCGCCCGTGAACTGGCGCGTTTCGGTATCCGCGTGATGACCATCGCCCCAGGCATTTTCGAAACCCCGATGATGGCCGGCATGACCCCGGAAGTCCGCGCGTCCCTGGCGGCCGGCGTGCCATTTCCGCCGCGCCTGGGCAAACCGGACGAGTATGCCGCGCTGGTCAGGCATATCATTGAAAACAGCATGCTCAATGGCGAGGTGATCCGTCTCGACGGTGCCTTGCGCATGGCCGCCAAGTAAGGAGATTTGTCATGAATATTGCCAACGATCCCATCGTAATCGTCAGCGCCGTCCGCACCCCGATGGGCGCTTTCCAGGGCGAACTGAAAAGCCTGACGGCACCGCAACTGGGTGCTGCCGCGATCCGAGCCGCGGTCGAACGCGCCGGTATCGCCCCTGAATCGGTCGAAGAAGTGTTGTTTGGCTGCGTACTGCCCGCAGGCCTCGGCCAGGCCCCGGCGCGGCAAGCCGCGTTGGGTGCGGGGCTGGATAAATCGACCCGCTGCACCACCCTGAACAAGATGTGCGGCTCGGGCATGGAAGCGGCGATTCTGGCCCACGACATGCTCGTCGCCGGCAGCGCCGACGTGGTGGTGGCGGGCGGCATGGAAAGCATGTCCAACGCGCCGTACCTGCTGGATCGCGCCCGCAGCGGTTACCGCATGGGTCATGGCCGCGTGCTCGATTCCATGTTCCTCGATGGCCTGGAAGACGCCTACGATAAAGGCCGCCTGATGGGCACCTTCGCCGAGGATTGCGCCGAAACCAACGGTTTCAGCCGCGAAGCCCAGGACGCGTTCGCCATCGCTTCGACCACCCGCGCGCAGCAGGCGATCAAGGACGGCAGCTTCAAGGACGAAATCGTTCCGTTGACCGTGACTGTCGGCAAAGAGCAGGTGCTGATCAGCAACGACGAACAGCCACCGAAAGCCAAACTGGACAAGATTGCCTCGCTGAAACCGGCGTTCCGTGAAGGCGGCACCGTGACAGCGGCCAACTCCAGTTCGATTTCCGATGGTGCGGCGGCGTTGGTGTTGATGCGTCGTTCCGAAGCCGACAAGCGCGGCCTCAAACCGCTGGCGGTGGTCCATGGCCACGCGGCATTCGCCGACACGCCGGGCCTGTTCCCGGTGGCACCGATCGGCGCGATCAAGCGGCTGATGAAGAAAACCGGCTGGTCGCTGGACGAAGTCGATCTGGTCGAAGTCAACGAAGCCTTCGCCGTGGTCGGCATGGCTGCCATGACTCACCTGGAAATTCCCCATGAGAAACTCAACGTGCACGGCGGCGCTTGCGCCTTGGGCCACCCGATTGGCGCGTCTGGCGCGCGGATTCTCGTGACCTTGCTCTCGGCCCTGCGCCAGAAAGGCCTGAAACGCGGCGTTGCGGCGATCTGCATCGGCGGCGGTGAAGCCACGGCCATGGCCGTGGAATGCCTCTACTAAGGCTGACGCATATCCCAATGTGGGAGCGGGCTTGCTCGCGAATGCGGTGTGTCATTCAACATCAAGGTTGACTGACAGGGCCCCTTCGCGAGCAAGCCCGCTCCCACAGGTCCTCGCATGCAGGCTCAAATTTTAAGGATTTGGCATGATTCCCAATGACGAACAACTTCAGATCAGCGACGCGGCCCGGCAGTTTGCCCAGGAACGGCTGAAACCGTTCGCCGCCGAGTGGGACCGCGAGCATCGTTTTCCCAAGGAAGCCATCGGCGAGATGGCCGAACTGGGTTTCTTCGGCATGCTGGTGCCAGAAGAGTGGGGCGGTTGCGACACTGGCTACCTGGCCTACGCCATGGCCCTGGAAGAGATCGCGGCCGGTGATGGCGCCTGCTCGACCATCATGAGCGTGCACAACTCAGTGGGTTGCGTACCGATCCTCAAGTACGGCAACGACGATCAGAAAGAACGCTTCCTCAAGCCATTGGCCAGTGGCGCGATGCTTGGGGCCTTTGCCCTGACCGAACCGCAGGCCGGCTCCGACGCCAGCGGCCTGAAAACCCGCGCCAAGTTGAACGGTGATCACTACGTGCTCAACGGCTGCAAGCAGTTCATCACCTCCGGGCAGAACGCCGGGGTGGTGATAGTGTTTGCCGTCACCGACCCGAGTGCCGGCAAGCGTGGTATCACGGCGCTGATCGTGCCGACTGATTCGCCGGGCTACAAAGTCGCACGGGTCGAGGACAAACTCGGTCAGCACGCCTCCGACACCTGTCAGATCCTGTTCGAAGACGTGAAAGTCCCGGTGGCCAATCGGTTGGGTGAGGAGGGCGAAGGTTACCGGATCGCCCTGGCTAACCTTGAAGGCGGCCGTGTCGGCATCGCCTCGCAATCGGTGGGCATGGCCCGCGCTGCGTTTGAAACGGCCCGCGACTACGCCCGTGAGCGTGAGAGCTTCGGCAAGCCGATCATCGAACACCAGGCGGTAGCGTTCCGCCTGGCAGACATGGCAACCCAAATCGCCGTTGCCCGGCAAATGGTGCATTACGCAGCGGCATTAAGGGACATTGGCAAACCGGCCTTGGTCGAAGCGTCGATGGCCAAACTGTTCGCCTCGGAAATGGCCGAGAAGGTCTGCTCCTCAGCGTTGCAAACCCTCGGCGGTTACGGTTACCTGAACGACTTCCCGCTGGAGCGGATCTACCGCGACGTGCGGGTTTGCCAGATCTACGAAGGCACCAGCGATATTCAGCGCATGGTCATTTCGCGCAACCTCTGAAAGAAACCTGTAGCAGCTGTCGAGTGAAACGAGGCTGCGATCTTTTGTTGTTGTTTTAACGAGCAAGATCGACAGCTCGCAGCCTCGTTTCACTCGACAGCTGCTACAGAGATCGAGCTTTTTGCAAAACAGGAGTTAGTTATGAGTTACGAAACGATTTTGCTGGAAACCCACGGTCGTGTAGGCCTGATCACCCTCAACCGTCCGCAAGCGCTGAACGCGTTGAATGCGCAAATCGTCAGCGAACTGAACCACGCCCTCGATGGCCTGGAAGCCGACTCGAACATCGGCTGCATCGTGCTGACCGGCTCGAAAAAAGCCTTTGCCGCCGGTGCCGACATCAAGGAAATGGCCGAGCTGACCTACCCGCAGATCTACCTCGACGACCTGTTCAGCGACAGCGATCGCGTGGCCAACCGCCGCAAGCCGATCATCGCCGCGGTCAACGGTTTCGCCCTGGGTGGTGGCTGTGAACTGGCGCTGATGTGCGACTTCATCCTGGCCGGTGACAACGCCCGGTTCGGTCAGCCGGAAATTAACCTCGGCGTATTGCCGGGTATGGGCGGTACCCAGCGCCTGACCCGTGCCGTGGGCAAGGCCAAGGCCATGGAAATGTGCCTGAGCGGGCGCTTGATCGATGCGGTAGAAGCAGAGCGCTGCGGGATTGTCGCGCGGATCGTACCGGCGGATGAGTTGCTGGAAGAAGCGCTGAAAGTAGCGGCGTTGATCGCCAAGAAGTCGCTGCCGATTGCGATGATGGTCAAGGAAAGCGTCAACCGCGCGTTTGAAGTGAGCCTGTCCGAAGGCGTGCGCTTTGAGCGTCGGGTGTTCCATGCGGCATTTGCGACGCAGGATCAGAAGGAAGGGATGGCGGCGTTTATTGCCAAGCGTGAGGCCGAGTTCCAGGGTAAGTAATTCAGCGTTCTCGCCGACGCCTTCGCGGGCAAGCCTCGCTCCTACGGGGATATGCATTCCCCTGTAGGAGCGAGCGGGCGGCGATCCGACTTGCCCGCGAAGCTTTTAGGGCTTACACCAGATAATTTTTCAACTCGCGGGCAATCACCATCCGCTGTATCTCGCTAGACCCTTCATAAATCTGCGTAATCCGCGCATCCCGGTAATAGCGCTCCACCGGGTAATCCTCCAGATACCCATACCCGCCATGAATCTGCATCGCTGACGAGCAGACCTTCTCGGCCATTTCCGACGCAAACAGCTTTGCCTGCGAGGCCTCTGACAGGCACGGCTTGCCGGCGCTGCGTAACCGCGCGGCGTGCAGGATCAGCAAACGCGCCGCGTTCAGCCGGGTGTGCATGTCGGCCAGCAGGTTGGCGATGCTCTGGTGCTCGATGATCGGCTTGTCGAACTGCACCCGATCCCGGGAGTAAGCCAACGCCGCTTCGAACGCGGCACGAGCAATCCCCAACGCCTGCGCGGCGATGCCGATGCGTCCGCCTTCGAGGTTGGACAGGGCGATGGCCAAACCTTTGCCGCGATCACCCAGCAGGTTGGCTTCGGGAATCGTGCAGTTGCTCAGGGTTACCGCGCAGGTATCGGACGCCCGAATACCCATTTTGTGTTCGGTGCGATCAACGATGAAACCCGCAGTGTTCGTCGGCACCAGAAATGCCGAGATTCCGCGCTTGCCCAGATCCGGATCGGTCACCGCGAACACGATGGCCAGCTTCGCCCGTTTGCCGTTACTGACGAATTGCTTGGCGCCGTTGATGACCCACTGGCCGTCGCGCAGTTCAGCGCGGGTGCGCAGGTTGTGGGCTTCGGAACCGGCCTGGGGTTCGGTCAGGCAGAAGCAGCCGATGGCCTGACCGCTGGCCAGATCCGGCAGCCAGGTCTGTTTCTGTTCTTCAGTGCCGTAGTTGAGCACCGGACCGCAGCCCACGGAGTTGTGAATGCTCATCAGTGCGCCCGTGGCGCCGTCACCGGCCGAAATCTCTTCCACTGCCAAAGCGTAGGCGACGTAGTCGACATAGGTACCGCCCCATTCTTCAGGCACCACCATGCCCAACAGGCCGAGTTCGCCCATCTTCGCCACCAGACCGTCATCGATCCAGCCGGCCTTTTCCCAGGCTTGTGCGTGGGGCGCGATTTCGCCGCGGGCAAAGTCCCGGGCCATGTCGCGGATCATGACTTGTTCTTCGCTCAATTCGATATCGTGCATGGCTCAGTTCCCGCTCTGGTCAAAACCGCTGAAGAAACTCGCGACGTGCTCGGCGTCCAGCGCCTGCAAGGTCGGCGGGTTCCAGCGCGGTTTCTTGTCTTTATCGATCAGTAAGGCGCGTACGCCTTCGATCAGGTCGCCGCGCTCGAACCACTGACGGTCCAGGTGCAGCTCAAGGGCGAAGCAGTCTTCCAGGCTCAAGTGCCGACCACGACGGAGCATTTCCAGGGTCACGCCCATGGCCAGCGGTGAACGGCTTTCCAGCAGGTCGGCGGTGGTCGTGGCCCACACGTGACTGTCGGCGACCGTTACTTCACGCAGTTGCTCCACAATACTCGGCACATCAGGCAGGGCGAAGAAGTGATCGATGGCCGGGCGCAAGGCGCTCAGCGGTGCATCGGGAAGTTGTTGCACCGCGAATTTCGCCAGCAGGCCCTGAAGGTCCTTGAGCGGCGTTTCGCGCCATTCGAGCTGATCAAGTTGCTCGTCGAGGGTGCCCAGCTTGGCGCTTTCCAGGTACCAGTCGGCCAGACCGCAATAGAGCGCATCGGCCGCGCGGATCTGCACGCCGCTGACACCGAGATAAATCCCCAGTTCACCGGGGACCCGTGGCAGGAAGTGGCTGCCACCGACGTCCGGAAAATAACCGATGGCCACTTCCGGCATCGCCAGGCGGCTTTTCTCGGTGACCACTCGCAAGTCAGCGCCTTGCACCAGGCCCATGCCGCCGCCCAGGACAAAGCCGTCCATCAAGGCCAGCACTGGTTTGCGGTAGTGGTGAATGGCAAGGTCGAGGGCGTATTCCTCGACGAAGAAATCTTCGTGCAACGTGTCGCCGCTTTTGAAACTGTCATACAGCGAGCGAATATCGCCGCCGGCACAGAACGCTTTCTCGCCAGCACCGCGCAAGACTACGGCGTGAATCTGCGAATCCTGCGCCCAGGCGTCGAGCTGACGCTGCAGGTGGCGGACCATGTGGAGGGTAATGGCATTGAGGCCGGCGGGGCGATTGAGGGTCAGGTGACCGATGTGGTTGCGAACCTCGGCCAGCACTTCGTTTTGCGTGGCATCCATGGACGAAGTCCCCTTCGATGAAACCTGAGCAGTCATCACTAACTCCCTGCTTTTATTGTTCTTTATAGAGAAGCTCGCGCGCGAGCGATCCCGGATCGTACCAGTGCAAATTTGTGATGTACAACCGGGATATGTGCAGGTGCTTCCTGCATATTTGCATGGCTTAATGTGGGAGCAGGCTTGCTCGCGAAGACGGAGTGTCATCCAGCATCAATGTTGACTGACAGTGCCTCTTCGAGGGCAAGCCCGCTCCCACAGGGATTTGTGCCGCGAGGAACTTTGGCTAAGGACTTCACCAATACTGTGACGTTTGGCGTGCAACTCACTGATATGGATCAGTTATTCAAGGTCTTCCGGGGTGGCATCGAAGAACGCTTCTGTTTCAGCCCAGGGGTTTATTAAACGGAGATGTTTAATAGATATCTCCAGACACTCTCTCAGGCTACACATCCTTGCGCCGTTACCTACGACTGCGCCAGAATCCGCCGGCTTGTGCGCCTTGCGCCAGGGTTTTATCGTTTCCCCGTTGCTGAAGAACAGCGATGGGGGTTTGGTAGCCCCGGGTTTCATGTGAGGTGCTAAGCATCACCATTTACGGCGTTTTTTCGTCTCTTTTTTATGGTGGTCATGCACAGGGCGTCTTCGGGCGCGCCGGTTTCCTCACATCCCGGTCTACCAACCTGTGCATGGCCACCACCCATTCGTTTGGTAGCGAAAGGGTGAAGGCTCCCCATATACGATGCGAGGAGTTTCACCAATGTTCAAACCAACACCCAACCCACCCGAAACGGACGACGTTTCCCCCTACGAATCCACCGATTCCAAAAACTCAACGAGGCCGCCGAGCGTGCGCTCGACTTCCACTTTCCGTCCCACGCCGACATCAAAGCCACCCCGCGAACACGCAGTACCCTGTTTTCCGTAGACACAGAAGCCACGACCGAAACCCTGGCGGTTTACCTGGTCGAGACGCTGGCCTCGGTCGATGTGATGGTGCACCAGTTGGTGGATCATCTGGAGGGTGAATCGCGTTACGCGCTTTTGGGTATTTCGAACAGCATCATGATGGCGGAGATCACGGCGAATCGGGTGCTGGATAACGTCGGCCCGCAGGGTTAGCGTAAATTCAGAGAAGAACACTTACCTGTGCGGGTGCACTTACCTGTGGCGAGGGAGCTTGCTCCCGCTCGGCTGCGCAGCAGTCGTAAATCCGGATTACGCGGTGTGCCTGTAAGCTCGCTAGTTGACTCGGGCCAGGGCATCCGCGTCGATCCCAGGAACGCTATGTGCGACGCGACAACACCTCACCAATACTGCGACGTTTGGCATGCAACTCACTGATATGGATCAGTTGTTCTAGGTCTTGCGGGGTGACATCGAAGAACGCTTCCATGTCGGCCAAGGCCAGTTTCAAGTCCTGAGCGGTGATGGCCTGGCTTTCGATCGGCGGATGATCGGCCGGCACCACGGCCACCGGTTCGCTGGCACGTTTGGGGTAGCGAATGCGCGTCAGGTTGTTGTACGCCAGGGCGCTGAGCAGCATGGTCATTGCAGCGAGCATCACCGGGCCGAGGGCTTTCCAGTCCAGCGCGATGGTCGCCGGATCTGCCAATACCAACAGCAGCGCCAGTGCTCCGGCTGGCGGATGCAGGCAACGCAACCAGCACATCAGAACCAGCGCCATGCCCGCCGCCAGGCATGCACTGCCGAGGGTTCGTCCGAGTACGTGGGCTACCAGCAGCGAAACGACGCCAGCGCTCAAGTATCCGCCCAGAATCGACCACGGCTGGGCGAGCGAGCCGGAGGAGACCGCGAACAGCAACACGGCCGATGCGCCCAACGGCCCGATCAAATGCTGGGCCACTTCCATGCCGAACACCTGTGCGCAAATCCAGACGCTGAGCATCGTGCCCAGGGACATGCCGATGGCGGCGCGGCTCCATTCGGATGGACGGGTGTTGATGGCGGCAGGTAACCAGCGAGCGAACATGAGGCAGACGATCCGTTGGCAAAAAGCTATGCAAAAAAAAGGCTTAGCTGGGAAACCCAGAAAGCCTTTGAAGGTGTTCCAACTATTGGGGGAGGAACGGGGCACAGTGTGCCGTTCATTCCCGATGCTGACAAATTCATATAAATGCAGTTTGAGTGCATTATTTTTGCTGTAAGGCGATTCGGCGACCACTCATGAAACACAGGAACCCGCCCAATGGCCGTCAGCGCGCTCAAGGCATAAAACATCGTGGGTGCGGGCGTGTGCATCAGCAGAAATCCGCAAATCACCGAGCTTAGCGCACCGCCGAGGGCCGCGAGGTTTTGTGCGCCGTAATAACTGCCGCGCAGTTCTTCAGGGGCCAGGGTGTCGACGAAGAGGAATTCGGCGGGGTAAATGATCATTTCACCGAGGGTGAAAATGAACATCGCCACGCACCAGCTCACCAGGCTGTCGGCCAAACTGAAGCCGATCAACCCGACGATAAACAGGCTGGTGCCGCCCGCAATCCAGTAACGCAGTTGTTCGCGCTTGAGGAAACGGCCGATCTGGTACTGCAGCAGGATCACGCTGATGGCGTTGCACGCGAGCAGGGCGGCCATCGTTTCCAGCGCGCTTGGAGTCATGGGTCACCAGCAGGTATTGCGACAGGTACAGGGTGAACGGCCGTGGACCACGGTGCTGAGCAGGCAACCGCAGGTGAACATGATCAGCGTGCGGTCGTTCTTCAGGGTGATCAGCGTCTTGAGAAAACTCTGGGGCTGGCCGATCGCGGGTGTCGGGGCCGAGTCCTTGGGGACCCCGATCATCAGGAAAATACTGAAGAACGCGATGCCGGCGGCCATCAGGAACGGCGCGATCGGGTACACGCCGGCAATCACCACGCCGAGCATCGGGCCGGTGGCGTAGCCGATGTTGGTCAGGGTGTAGCGCAGCGAAAAGGCTTTGGTGCGCTGCCCCATGGGCAGGTTTTCGCTGAGGATCGCTTTCGATCCGTTCAGGAACAGCGCCGAGGCGGTTTCGGTGATCACCAGGGTGGCGGTGGTCAGGTAGAGGTTTTCGGCGAAGGTCAGCAGCACGAAACCGATGGCGCTGGAGAGCATGGCGAGGATTAGCAGCCGACGCTTCTCGAGGCGGTCGATGATGTAACCGCCGTAGAGCGCGAGCAGGGTGGCGATGAACACCGCGATGCCCAGCAGCAAGCCGACGTCCTGTTGGTTGAGGCCGAGCTTGTTGCTCAGGAACAACGTGAGCAGCGGGCTGGTGATGGCGCGGCTGACGACGATGGTCAGCGAAACGATCATCAACCGGCGGATTACGAGCGAGTAAGTGGCCACGGTGGTGCAAATGTCCTTATTTAATGATCTCAGAGCTGATCGTAGAGCCAGATAGTCGCTGCATCCGCTCATTCATACGAGGTAATCCCGGTAATGCCACTCATACACGGCCGCCGGATGGTCCTCGGTCACAGGCAGCGCCAATTCACCCCACCATTGAGCGACCTCGGCGCCTGTGCAATCCACACGTCATCGTGCTGTTGAACCCCCTCAAGCAACTCACGCAACACGCCAATCCGCCCAGGCGTAGCAATGATCTCCGGGTGCAGTCGCAGCACATAACACAGCCCAAAGCGGTGAAATCCGGCGAAGTCCATTTGCAGGTTGCCCAAGGTGTGGCTGTAAGAAGCGATCCGCGATTGCGTCGGCGGTACGGCCGGGCTGAGGTTGAAGGCGAAGTAGGGTTCGTCTTCCAGTTCGTAGTGCAACGGCAACTCGATGACGTCGGGTGCCGTCGGATGAGCGAATGGCAAATCATCGCCGCGCCAGGATGAGGACCAGCGAATATCGTGATCCTTCAATGCCTCGATGAAACCCGGCGCACCGTTACCGGCCGGGATGCGAAACCCCGTCGGGCGCTGGCCCGTCAGCGCGGTTAATGCCTCGCAGCCTTTGGCAATCTCGGCGCTTTGCTCAGTGAGGCTCAGGGTGTCGTAGTTCTGATGGCGATAGCCTGCGCAGGCAATCTCATGCCCGCCAGCCTGGATGGTCCGAATGTGCTCGGGGTTTTCCTCGGCGACGATGCCGGGAATAAACCAGCTGCTGGAAACCCCCAGTTCTGCGAACAAACCGCGTCGCCCCAAGTAAGGTTTCAACTTCAGGCGTCGCAACTGGATGAAGTGGAACGAGGCGTTGTAGAGGGGCGGTTAGTGGCAGGGATTGTCCCGGTTTATCAGAAGCGCGAAGCGTTTGATTATTACTCGTTGTACGAAGAACGCTCGCAGGTTTACTGCGCGTTCGGTCATCCGCTGTTCTCGGTGCCAGACGCATAAATTGGCGGCGACGTGTTCAAGGATTACGAGTGAATCAACCACCGCCATGCGATTCATCGCGACAAGCTCAACTTTGCCGTGTACGGCGGCTTGTCCGCCTCGGCAACCCCAGTCGAAGCTGTGGCGCTGCTGATTGAGACCGGACGCTTTCTCGGTTTCCTTCCGCAGCATTACGCCGCCGCCATGGTCGTGGAAGGACTGCGCGCCCTTCGCCCCGCATCGATTCACTTCGACACGCCGTTCCATCTGATCCTGCGCCATAACACCGTGCGCAGTCCGTTGGTGAAGGCGTTTGCGCACAAGCGTTAAAGGTCGATTTGAGGGGGGCGGATGAGGGGCTACTGGGAGTAAAGACTTCATTTCCCGTCAAGCTTTCGAAGCTTTTTTGGCATAATTTTCAAGCCGAAGCCTGACACAACAACAAAGCACATAATTACCACTACTCTTGCCGCAAAAACGTCCATTTCGAAAAAATAAACTATTAATAGTGAGATCCATGCTGTATGAAAGCCGGAGCAGGCAAGAATGAATAAATACATTGTCGCTGCAGCAATTACTTTTTCGAGAGTCAACATTTAATCTTCCACTTCACGGGGCATGCAAATGAGTGAAGAAAAATACATATAAATGCAATCCAGCCAATAAACGGATATTCCGAAATTATGTCTGGTCGATAACCTAGAAGTGGGAAGTCGTTAGCTTGAACGATATCTATATAAGGCACTACGAATAGGCCGTTGAATGCAAGACCTGCATACAGTTTTGTATGATTTAAGTCTTCGCCAGACAAGCGTTTTTTTAGAGAATAGGCTGCGCTAACGGAGCAGACTGCTATTAATGGAAAAAGCCAAACAATCATTTTTCCAGCTCTTCATATACTTGCCTTCCTGTCTGAAGGGTGGTCTGCCCTTCCAGTATCAGTGCTTGAGGCGCCATGGTTTTGTATGCGCGTATGTAGTCCGTTTTGATATATCTAAACAATCGCCAAGCATCCGGTTTTAGTACAATTCGAGTAAGTCCATACACTGACATCCCAATATCCAACGACCCATACGCAATATTGCCTTCTCTTTCAGTCTGTCCAACACCCATAGCTATCGCTTGATAAACCTTGCGGGTCGGCCCCTCCGTATCAGTGCGGTCCTCCAATAGGTTACGGCCATTTTCATAAACATTATTCGCACCATGGAGCATCATCGGTCCACCAAGAAAAAGGCACAAAGTACCCGCTGAGCCGTAGCAAATCCCAGCACCTGTCAATATCTGCATCCCTCCGCAACCGCGCCCGCGCCTTTTTTGGCAACTTCCCACGACTGGCTCAGCAAACTACTCTGTTCGTTCTTGATCTCCTTGAGACCCTGCTCAGCACTTTTCCGCCCCTGCGCTACATCATTAACAATACCTCTCGCGTAATAAGAAACGTCGCGATTGAACTGTAAGCGCAACGTGCCATCTTTCAGGTGTCGAGAAGCCAGCGTACAGGCCTGGTTGGTCAAATTGCCCGCCGCCTTACTAACGGCCCAGTAATCGCAACTACTGTCTTCGCAGCGATCCTTCAACGGTGTCATTCGTTATTTCCCCAGGATCCGTATCCGCTGGTTCCTGCCAGATGGTGCCTCCACGTGATTTCGCGATAGCGAATAGCAACGTGCTCTTGAGGCTCGACATCGTTCTGTAGAACTACGTGGGGCATGTCAAGTGTCAGGTCGGCAATAATGCCGCCTTCAATTTCAATACTGAAGAATTTCTCCTGAAGACCATACGAAGAAATTCGGTAGAAACTTATCGCACAGCTAATTTCCTCTCTACTGGATAGCGCTTGCGCGAGTAAAGGAGATGACTTGTCGACATTTTTTGTGATGACAAGCGGGCGGTGTGTAGGCTTATTAATGTTTCCTATGTTGGACATGTTGTGACTGTAAGACAGCACCATGATTTCATCGGTATGCGCTGTTTGACATTTATTGCCGATTGAGTCTTGAGTTGAACAACCCGCCGATATCAGTCCTTGAGTCTTTCCTGTGATGGTCATATAGCCGTGATTAGCCATCTAGGTGTCGCTCCTTTTGTCGATGTGGCACCTTATTGAAAACGCCTTCGGGTATATGTAGGGCGTTTCCGGGTATCCGGTAGGACGAGAGCGAATCTGCGGGCGTAACGTGCTACAGAGTAAAATGCAGCAACACGTAATCGTTTTTGTCGAAGCGCCCGCTCAACACGGGCGGCAACGCACCCAAAGGCGTGCCCTGCCGGGTGCGGTAGTCACTTTTATCCATCATCAGCCACTGCGGCCCCTGAAGACTTTCCAGTTCGTGGATTGACTCGGTAAACACCGGTTGCAGATCCTGATCGATGTTGACCATGAACTTGATCGCCTTAGCGTCCTTGCCCATGCCATGCAGAACCAGAGGCGCCGGGTCTTTCTGCACCCGTGCTAACGCTGCACGGCTGAAAGACTGAGCGTCGTAGAGCTGACGTTCAACCGGTTCGAACACCAGAATGTCAAACGACCAAAGCGCCAGAACCGCGCCAAAGGCCAATGTTTGCGCGCGCCAGCGGGATCGGAAAAGCACGGTAAGGCCGATCACTTGCAGCGTGCCGAGCATGATCAACGCCGGAGTGAAGTTTGTCAGTTGCCCAGGAAAACGTCACCGCCAAGGGCAACAAGCAGTTGATCAAATACGCCCCGGCCTGGGCCTTTGAAAAACTGCAGGCTTGGCTGGAACTGCGCCGTTCGCACCTCAAGGAAGGCGAGGTGGACGACCCGTTCCTGTTCAACCGTATCCGTCGTGGTAGCCACATCACCCGCGAGCGCATCACCAAACACGCGATCTATCACATCGCCCGGCAGCGCGGTGCGCAGGTCGGGGTGAAAATCATGCCGCATGATTTTCGGCGTTCGTTCATTACCCGGGTGATCGAAGAGCACGACCTGTCGATCGCGCAGAAGCTCGCTCACCACAGCAACATCCAGACGACGGACAACTACAATGTACGCGACGACAACGAACGGCGCCGGGCAGTGGACCGTTTCGATCTTTGACGTTCACGGTTCGCTCAGCACATGGGCATGGCCTATGGTCGAAACGTGAACCGCGCTGCCGGCGGGGGGCGCGTACATGCCCGAACTGCGCACCATCAATGATCGGCCGTGCGGATCGCCTGCGGCGGTAGGCTGCAACTCCACCGTCAAGGTGCAGGTGTTGCCGCTGAAATCCCGTTCGGTCACCACGGCGCGACACCCGGCGACTTCGGTCGGACTGGGCTGGATGCTGACCAGTTGCAACTGCTCGGGGCGCAGCATGATCTGCGCCGATTTGTTGTTCCGGTGGTTGTTGACCGGTATGCGACCCAGATCGCAATGGGCCCAACCCGCTTCGATCCGGGCGGGCATGACCACGGCATCCCCGAGAAACAGCGCGGTTTGTTCGTCGTCGGGATAACGATAAAGATCCAGCGGATGCCCCGACTGCACCAGCCGACCGTCGCGCATCACCGCCAGCTGATCGGCAAACGACAACGCCTCACTCTGGTCATGGGTGACCAGAATGGTGGTGACACCGGCATCGGTCAGCAGGCGGGCGACCATTTTGCGCATAGCGCCCCGAAGGCCGGCATCGAGCGCCGAAAACGGCTCGTCCAGCAACATCAGTCGCGGCTGCTGCGCCAGGGCTCGCGCCAGTGCCACACGCTGTTGCTGGCCGCCAGACAATTCATGGGGCCAACGTTTGGCCATGCTCGAATCCAGGGCGACGCTGTCCATCAACTCGGCGACTCGCTGGTGTTTGGCCTCGCCCTTGGTCGAAAGCCCGAAACCAATATTGGCGGCCACGGTCATGTGCGGAAACAAAGCACCGTCCTGGGGCACATAGCCAATCAAACGCTGATGCGCCGGGATTTCGTGGGTGTCGTCAACCAGCGTCTGGCCATTGAGCGACAGCTTGCCGGTGTCCGGAAACTCGAAACCGGCGATCATCCGCAGCAACGTGGTTTTGCCGGAACCGGACGGGCCGACGATCACCGTTCGGCTGCCGGTGGGCACCGACAGGCTGATGTTCTCCAGGGCTTTGTGAGCGCCGTAGGATTTGTAGATTGAATCGAGTTCTAGAGCGTTCATCGGCCAGCCGTTCGTTTGGATTGGTGATAAAGAAGTCCGGTCAACGGAAGCGACAGCAAAATCATCAGCAAGGCATAGGGCGCCGCAGCGGCATAGTCGATTTCGCTGGTCATGGCCCAGAAACCGGTGGCCAGGGTGCGCGTACCGTTGGGGGCGAGCAGCAGGGTCGCGGTCAGCTCATTGGTGATCGCCAGAAACACCAGCGCGGCGCCGGCGGCAGCTCCGGGCGCGGCGAGGCGCAGGGTGATCAGCCACAAGGCCCGGGCAGGCGAACGGCCGAGACTGCGCGCCATGTTTTCCAGTTCTATCGGCGCCTGCGCAATACCTGCACGCAAGCTCACCAACGCGCGGGGCAGAAACATCAGCAGATACGCCAGCAGCACCATGACCGTGGTCTGGTAAATCGGCCGTGCGAAATGGATGGTGACGGTCACCAAGGCCAGCGCCACGACAATCCCGGGCAACGAGCTGGTGATGTAGTTGCAGCTCTCCAGCAATCGTTGCAGCCGGCCCGGTGAGCGAATCGACAGCCAGGCAATCGGGACGGCGGCGCAGGTGGTGAGGACTGCGCCGCAGATCCCCAGCAGCAGTGTGTGTTCCAGCGCCGGCATGAGCTCGGCCAGGTCCCAGACTTGCGTGCCGCCTGCGATCAACCATTTGCCCAAAGTGAATAGCGGTACACCCAGTGCCAGGGCGCAGGTGGTGATTTGCAGCATCAATCCAAGCACGCAGGCTTGAGCGCCCAGACGCACCACCCGCTGCTTACGGGCGCTGCCGGAGCCGACCCGGGCGTAACGCGCTGTACCGCGAGCGGCGGATTCGGCGGTCAGCATGACCAGACAACACAGCGCGAGCACGCTGGCCAGCATGTGGGCGGCGGGGCCGTTGAAGGTGGATTTGAACTGATCGAAGATCGCCGTGGTGAAGGTGTCGAAGCGGATCATCGCGTACAGGCCATATTCGGCCAGCAAGTGCAGGCCTACCAGCAAGGCACCCCCGCAGATGGCCAGGCGCAGTTGCGGCAGCACCACACGCCAGAAGATCGCCCAGGGCTTGAACCCCAACGACTCGGCGACGTCTTCGATCGCCGGATCGAGCCGGCGCAGGGTGGCGGCAATGGGCAGGTACAGGAACGGGAAGTAGGCGATCACCGAGACCAGCACCCCGGCAAACAGCCCATGAATCGGTGGAATCAGGCTGACCCAGGCATAGCTGTGAACGAACGCTGGTACTGCCAGCGGCGCGGTGGCCAGCAACGACCACCCACGTCGACCCGGCAGGTTGGTGCGTTCCGTCAGCCAGGCCAGGGCCAGGCCAAGGGCAACGCACAGGGGAATCGTGATCACCACCAGCAACACCGTGTTGATCAGCAACTCGCCGACCCGTGGGCGCAATACCAGCGGCACCAGCGTTGCCCAGCCGGTTTGTATCGACACGCCGATGACGAAGGCAATCGGCATCAGCGCCAGCAACGAAACCAGCACCGACAAACCGATCACCCACGCGCCGCCGCGACCGGCGAAGGCGCCACGGGCGCGGCGTCGCAGGTTGTCGGGTATCGCGGCAGGGATACCCGTTGGCAGGGTTTCAGGCATCACTTAAAGCAGTCCCGCCTGAGTCATCAGCTCCACGGCTTTTTTGCTGTCGAGTTGTGAGGCATCGACCGCAGGGGCGTCGAGCTGCTGCAAAGGCACCAGTTTTGGATTGGATTGGGCGTTTTTGCCCACGGCGTATTCGAACGATTTGCCGGTCTTGAGAATGTCCTGGCCGTCCTTGTCGGTGATCCATTTCAGCAACGCCTGGGCCTGTTCCTTGTGTTGGCTGGACGCCAGAACGCCGCCGCCCGAGATGCTGACAAACGCACCGGGATCCTTGTGTTTGAAGTAGTGCAGGGCGGTGTTCTTGCTGTTTTCGCCGGTCTTGGCCTGGTCGCCGAAGCTGTAATAGTGATAGATCACGCCGCTGTCGACCTGTCCGGCATTCACCGCTTTGAGCACCGAGCTGTTGCCGCGATAGGCGGTGAAGTTGGTTTTCATCCCTTTGAGCCACTCCAGCGTTGCGGCTTCACCCTTGAGTTCCAGCACGGCCGCGACAATCGCCTGGAAATCGGCACCGGCCGGCGACGCGCCCCAGCGACCTTTCCAGGCAGGAGTTGCGAGATCCATCAGCGATTTTGGCAAGTCGGCTTCAGGCAGTTTGCTCGGGTTATAGACAAACACCGTGGAGCGCGCAGCGATCCCAACCCATTGGCCGTGGGCCGGACGATAAGCGGCATCGACTTGTTCCAGAGTGGCCGGCGCGACCGGTGCAAACAGCCCCGCGTTGTCCACCAGCACCATGGCCGGGGAGTTTTCGGTCAGGAACACATCGGCCGGGGAGGCGGCGCCTTCCTGCACAATCTGGTTACCCATCTCGGTATCGTCACCATTGCGCACGGTAACCTTGATCCCGGTTTCCTTGGTGAAGCCCTCGACCCAAGCCTTGGTCAGGCTTTCGTGTTGCGCGTTGTAGACCACGATGCCGTCGGTGTCGGCTGCAAATACGTGTCCGGCGCTGAGCAGTGCGGTGGACAGCAAGGCCATTTTGAGGAATGAAGGGGTAGGGGTGACCATTCTGTCGGCAGCTCCAGTTCTTTTTAGAAGGCATGCACGTCAATTCGCTGGCAAATCAAGCGAACCGTTTGCATGGTACAAGTCGCAGGGAATGTAGAGCGTGAAATGAGAAATTAACGTCAAAGAAACCGTTAATACATGTCATTTTCATTCAGATTAGCAGCACCTCGGCCCCTTGCCCGATGGATCTGAATCTAACGATGTCGTCATTGACTGGATGGGCAGCCTTTCGCAGCACCCGCGGCGGCCTGACTGATCGCAGCGGCCAAACGCTTCACGTTGTTCTGATGAGCGGCCACCAATTCATCAACCCTGGGCCCTGAAGGTGTCTGCAGCGTGTTGCGGCAGGTCACCAGCGTGGTATCGCTTTCGCCAAAATTGCGCAGGCGCCATTTGACGTCGATCAAAGCGTATTGCCCCGGAATCGAGTCGAAGCGCTGCACATCCAGGCGCACGGACAGTTTGCGCACAGGATTGCTGTTGACCAGTTGATCCACCATGGCGCTGCGCAACTCATCCACCAGACTGGCCGCCCACCATTCGGTTTCCAGAATCGCCAGGCCGCTGTTGCCTTGGCGGATAACGATCTGCGGCCGATCGACTTGGGGCGGAACGCTGATGCCTTCAATCTGAATCTCCGCGGCACCGCTCCTCGAATTGGCGCTCAGTTGCGCCGGCATCAGGGTGTGAAACTGGATCGGATCACTGCGGCAAGCGGTGAGCAGCAACAGCGCGGTGGCCAAGGTGATCTTCAGCGAAAAAGCCATGGGTGTTGCTCCTGTGGTCAATTGCGCGGTGGCGCCTGCAGGTCCATCGGTGCGGCGTTGTTGGGTCGGCCGCGAATCAGCGATTCCGGATGCCGCCCGAGGTAATCCGAGAGCTCACGCAAGGAGCGCGACATGCGCCCGAGCTCGTCCAGGGTCTGGGTCAACTGCTCACGTTGCGGTGAGTCTTCGGCCAGGGTCGAACTGGCCGATTGCAGTGTCTTGCTGACGTCGGCCAGGGTGGTTTGCACGCCCGGCAGGGTCTTGGCGTTGAACTGGGCGAGACCTTTGCGCAGTTCGACGAGGTTGCTGTCCAGATTGCCGGCAATCCGCTCGATGGGCAGTTGGTTGATCTTGTTGACCATGCCTTCGAGTTTTTCCTGCAACTGTTCGAGGCTGCCGGGAACGGTCGGAATACTGACCGGACGGGCGCTCGGATCGAACGCGACTTTCTCGGCCTTGGGGTAGAAATCCAGCGCGATGTACAGTTGGCCTGTCAACAGATTGCCGCTGCGGGCCTGGGCGCGCAGACCGTTCTCGATGAACGTGCCCATCAACCGCACGCCAGCGGCTTCATCATTGGGATCATGATTCAGCGCCTTGAGCATTTTGGTGTGCGCCTGACCCAATTTCTGCGGATAGATCACAATGCCGACGTTAACCGGAAAGCTGCGTTTCTTCGCGTCGAAATCCAGATTGATCGCCACCACTTTGCCGATTTCCATGCCGAGGAATTCCACCGGTGCATCAACCCTGAGCCCGCGCAAGGCCTGGTCGAAACGCAGGCTCAGGTATTGCCCCTTGCCACTGGGCGGGGCGAGGGCCGTTTGCTGGTCGGCGAACAGTTCGTAGGCATATTCCTCAGCCGCCGGTTTATCGTCGGGGCTGTATTCCGGCGCGCGGAAGGCGATGCCGCCGACCAATAGCGATGACAACGACTCGGTCTTCACCGCAAATCCATTGGCGCCGACACTGACATCGATGCCGCTGGCGTTCCAGAACCGGGTGTTTTCGGTGACGTAGGCGTCATTGGGGGAGTGAATGAACAGGTCGATGTTCACGCCTTTGCCGTCAGGGTCGAGGGCGTAGGCGACCACCTGGCCGACCGGGATTTTTCGATAGTAAACCGGTGAGCCGATGTCCAGTGACCCGAGGTTCTGGGTATGCAAGGTAAAGCGCTTGCCCGGCTCGCCATAGGTAATCGGTGGCGGGTTTTCCAGCCCTTTGAAGTTCTTCGCGCGGTTGTTGGCCTGGCCAATATCGGCGCCGATGTAGTCGCCGGAAAGCAGGGTGTCGATGCCCGACACGCCGCCAGCACCGATACGCGGACGCACCACCCAGAATTGCGAGTCTTCGCGGGTGAAGCTTTCAGCCTGTTTGGCCAGTTTGATCGTGGCGTTGACACTCTTCTGGTCGCCGCTCAGCTCCACGTCCGAGACCTGCCCGATCACTACGTTGCGGTATTTGACCTCGGTCTTGTTGGCGGTAAGGCCGTTGCCGGTCTTGAACGTGACGGTGATGGTCGGGCCTTCCTGCAGCATGCTGTGGACCACCAGAGAGAGGCCCACCAGCACAGCAATGATCGGCACGATCCAGACCAGCGAAACGCTGAAACGACGAGTCTTGATTGGGGCCTGTCCGGGGGCTTGCGTCCCTTCAGTGACTTGCGACTTCATCCATGGCCTCCTCGTTGTGTGGTTTATCCGACGGCTCTTTATCCCAGATCATTCGCGGATCGAAGCTCATCGCCGACAGCATGGTGAACACCACCACCAGACCAAAAAACAGAATGCCCGGGCGCGGTTCGATATCGGCCAGGGCTTGAAATTTCACCAGCGAAGCCACCAGCGCCACCACGATCACGTCGAGCATGGACCAGTAACCGATGACCTCGACAAAACGGTAAAGCTTCGATCGCTCCCTGCGCGCCCAAAGGCTGTCGCGATGCACCGTGACTAGCAGCAACGTCAGGGCGACGAACTTGATGCCCGGCACCGCGATGCTGGCGATAAAAATGATCAGGGCGATATCCCAGGCGCCGTGCTGCCAGAACTCCAGCACGCCACTCATGATCGTGCTATCGGCGCCGTTGCCGACCATTTTGGTATTCATCACCGGCAACAGATTGGCCGGGATGTAAAACACCAGGGCCGTGACCATGTAGGCCCAGGTGCGTGTCAGCGAGTTACTTTTGCGCCGATGCAACGGCGCGCCGCAGCGCTCGCATTCGTGGGGTTCCATCGTCATGTCACAGGCCAGTCCGCAGCTGTGGCACAGGCACAGGTTGAGTTCGCTGGCGACCGGAGGCGTTGTCATAAGGTGTCCCACAGGTCGCGGACATCGCGCCCGGCGATGCGGATCATCATCAGGCTGAGCACGGCCAGGGCGAACAGGCCAATGCCGGGCAGTACATCCAGCAGCCCGGCGAGTTTGATGACCGCGACCATCGCCCCCAGCAAACAGACTTCCAGCATGCTCCAGGGCCTGAGGGTTTCCAGCCAGCGCATGCAAAATTTGAAAGCGGGCGAGCGTCGGGAGGCGAGGGCGAAGCTCAGCACCCAAATCAGCAGCAATAGTTGGAAAATCGGCGCGATGATCATCGCGATCGCCGCCACCATGGCGATGAACGTGATCGGCCCCAGGGTCAAGGCCATTACCGAATCCCAGAGTGTTGCGCTGTTTTTCAGGCCTTTGAGGCTGATGCTCATGACCGGGTAGAAATTGGCGAAGATCCATAACACCAACGCGGTCCAGGTCAACGCCAGGCGTTGCTCCACCGTCAGGCCGTTATAGCGCTGGAGCACGCCGCCGCAGCGTGTGCACAGGGTTTTTTGATGTTTGGCGAGCGTGACTTTTTCATACACGCAGTCGCAGTGCTCGCAGATGATCAGTTGGTCAGTCGTAGCCATAGGCCGCACTCGCCAGGACGCAGGAAAGTCAGAGCACCTCCTCAATATAGAAGTGCCTCGCGATTGAGCAAATCGAAAGACCAAATGCCTGATAGACCGTGTCATCGTGATCGTTCCCACGCTCTGCGTGGGAATGCAGCCCGGGACGCTCTGCGTCCCATCGAGAGCCGAACGCGGAGCGTCCGAAGAGGCATTCCCACGCAGAGCGTGGGAACGATCAACTCAGCCAAGCATTTCACGCAAGCGATACCAGAACATCCCAAGCGCCAGCAGCGGAGAACGCAGCATCGGCCCACCCGGAAAGGTCATGTGCGGCACGGCGCTGAACACATCGAACCCTCGACTGTGCCCGGTATGGATCGCTTCGCCCAACAGCTTTGCGCACCAATGCGTCACGTTCAGCCCATGCCCCGAGTAACCCTGGGCGTAGAACACGTTCGGGTGCTGACTCAAGCGCCCGACTTGCGGGAAACGGTTGGCGGAGATGCCAATCCTGCCGCCCCATTGATAGTCGATGCGCACGTCACGCAGTTGCGGGAAGACCTTGAGCATCTGCGGACGCATGTACGCGGTGATGTCCGCCGGATCGCGCCCGGAATAGTGGCAGGCCCCACCGAACAGCAAGCGCCGGTCTGCCGAGAGCCGGTAGTAATCGAGGCCGACTTTCTGGTCGCACAACGCCAGGTTCTGCGGGATCAACTGCGCTGCAACCTCAGGCGCCAGAGGCTCGGTGGCGATGATGTAGCTGCCTGCCGGGAGCACCTTGCCACTGAGTTTCGGCTCGAGCTCTTCAAGGTGTGCGTTGCAGGCCAGCACCAGACTGCCGGCGCGCACCGTGCCGCCCGCACAACGAACCTGCACCGTGCTGCCATGGATCAACTCCAGTACCGGGCTCTGCTCGAAGATCTGCACGCCAAGGGAGTGCGCCAATCTTGCTTCGCCCAGCACCAGATTGAGCGGGTGCAAATGGCCCGAGCCCATGTCGATCAGACCACCGGCATAGACGCCTGAATTCACCACTTGCTGGCGGATTTGCTCCGGCCCGACCAGGCGGGTTTCATGGCCGTAACCTGACTCGGCCAGACCTTGCCGCTCCGCTTTGAACGCCGCGAACTGCGCCTTGGTGTTTGCGAGCTCGCAGAATCCCCAGCGCAGGTCGCACTCAATCCCGTGTTCACGGATGCGATTGCCCACCAGCTCAACCGATTCGATACCCGCACGCTCCAGATAGCGCACGCCGTCCTCACCGACATACCGGGTCAAACCGCTGACGTCATGCCCGATGCCGCGGATCAGTTGCCCGCCATTGCGCCCGCTGGCGCCCCAGCCGATCCGCCGGCCCTCCAGCAGAATCACCGAGAGCCCGCGCTGAGCCAGTTCGATCGCCGTGTTGACGCCGGTGAAACCGCCGCCGATCACGCAGACATCGGCCACAAGGTCCAAGGCCAGTGTGGGGTAGGGCGTCAGGCTATTGGCTGTCGCCGCGTAATAGGAATGTGCGTGTTCGTTATTCATTTGTTGGACTTCACTTTGCTCCAGGAACGGGTCATCAGTCGCATGATCGCCTGAGGCGGGGTGGTCGAAATGTAGAGTTTGTCGAGGACTTCCTGGGGTGGATAAACCTCAGGGTTGTTCACCAGCTCCGCGTCCATGTATTCCTTGGCGGCCGGGTTCGGGTTGGCGTAACCGACCGAGGCGCTGACCTTGGCAATCACTTGCGGGCCCAGCAGGTAGTTGATGAAGGCGTGGGCTTCTTTCGGGTTGCCGGCATCGGCGGGAATCGCCAACAGGTCAAACCACAAATTACTGCCTTCCTTCGGGATTGCGTAGGCGATGTTAACGCCGTTCTTGGCTTCCTTGGCCCGGTTCGCGGCCTGGAACACGTCTCCCGAGTAGCCGAAAGCCACGCAGATGTCGCCGTTGGCCAGGTCCGACACGTACTTGGAGGAGTGGAAATAGGTGATGTAAGGCCGGATGCTCAACAGTTTGGCTTCGGCTTTTTTGTAGTCCTCGGGGTTCTCGCTGCGCGGGTCCATGCCCATGTAGTTGAGGATCGCCGGAAATACTTCATCGGCCGAATCCATCATCGACACACCGCACTGGCTGAGTTTCTTGATGTTTTCCGGTTCGAACAGCACAGCCCATGAATCAATGTGGTCGATGCCGAGCACTTGCTTGACCTTGTCGACGTTGTAGCCAATGCCGTTGGTGCCCCACAGGTACGGCACGGAATGCGCGTTACCCGGATCGTTTTTCTCCAGCAGAGCTAACAGTTTCGGGTCGAGGTTCTTGAAGTTGGGCAACTGCGCGCGGTCCAGCTTGAGGAACGCGCCGGCCTTCACCTGACGGGCCAGGAAGTGGTTGGACGGCACGACTACGTCATACCCGGTGCGGCCGGCGAGCAATTTGCCCTCAAGGGTTTCGTTGGAATCGAAGACGTCGTAGATCACCTTGATCCCGGATTTGGCCTGGAAATCGACGAGGGTGGTTTCGCCGATGTAATCGGTCCAGTTGTAGACGCTGACGGTGGGCTGAGCCTGGGCAACGGCACTGAACAACACGGCCAGCGCGGCCGGCACCATGGATTTCAATAGACGCATAGCGACACCTCTTTTGTTATTAGACTGTGTAGGAGCGAGGCTTGCCCGCGAAGGCGGACTGACTGTCAACGGTGATGTTGAATGTACCGGCCTCTTCGCGGGCAAGCCTCGCTCCTACAGGGGAACGCGTGATCTCGCGTGGTTTTCAGACGCTGAGCATCAGAAATTCACGCTCCCAGGAGCTGATCACCCGTTTGAAGTTCTCGTGCTCGGCACGCTTGACCGCGACGTAACCCCGCACGAATTTGTCGCCCAGATACCGCCCGATGGTTTCGCACTCTTCCATCTGCGTCAGGGCGTCCTCGATGGTGATCGGCAGGCGCAGGTTGCGGCGCTCGTAGGCTCGGCCTTGCACTGCCGCACTCGGTTCGATGCGTTCGACCATGCCCAGGTAACCGCACAACAAACTGGCCGCAATCGCCAGGTACGGGTTGGCGTCAGCCCCCGGCAAGCGGTTTTCCACGCGCATCGAATCCGGCGTGGAGGTCGGCACACGCAGGCCGACGGTGCGGTTTTCTTCGCCCCATTCGACGTTGACCGGTGCCGAGGTGTCCGGCAGGAAGCGGCGGAACGAGTTGACGTTGGGCGCGAACATCGGCAGCACTTTCGGGATGTACTTTTGCAGACCGCCGATGTGGTGCAGGAACAGCTCACTCATCGTGCCGTCAGCATTGGCGAAGATCGGTTGCCCGGTGGCGATGTCGACCACGCTCTGGTGGATGTGCATGGCGCTGCCGGGCTCATCGCCAATCGGCTTGGCCATGAAGGTCGCCGCGACGTTGTGCTTGAGCGCCGCCTCACGCATCGTGCGTTTGAACACGGTGATCTGGTCGGCCAGGTCCAGCGCATCGCCATGACGGAAGTTGATTTCCATCTGCGCCGGGCCGTCTTCGTGGATCAGCGTATCGAGGTCCAGGCCTTGCAGTTCGCACCAGTCGTAGACGTCTTCGAACAGCGGATCGAATTCGTTGGCGGCGTCGATGGAAAACGATTGGCGACCACTTTCCGCACGGCCCGAACGACCCAGCGGCGCCTTGAGCGGCAAGTCCGGGTCTTCGCAGCGCTGGGTCAGGTAGAACTCCATTTCCGGCGCGACGATCGGCCGCCAGCCATTGTCGGTGTACAGCTGCAGCACTTTCTTCAGCACGTTGCGCGGCGACAGTTCAATCGGGTTGCCGAACTTGTCGAAGGTATCGTGGATCACGATGGCGGTCGGCTCGATGGCCCATGGAATTACGTACACCGCATCCGCGACGGGCTTGCAAACCATGTCGATGTCGGCCGGGTCGAGCAGGTCGTAGTAGATGTCGTCGTCGACAAAGTCCCCGGTTACCGTTTGCAAAAGCACACTTTCCGGCAGGCGCATGCCTCGCTCATGCAGGAACTTGTTGGTGGGTGCAATTTTGCCGCGTGCAATGCCGGTCAAGTCACTGACCACACACTCGACTTCGGTAATCTTGTGATCTTTCAGCCACGTGAACAGCTGATCGAAAGGGGCATTCATAAAGACCTCGTTATTGGTTTTATTAACGCCGGGGAGGGCGGTTTCATCCACCACACACTTCCCCTGAGACGCGTTGACGACTATCTTGGGCGAGCCTTGCGGTTCCATCTATCCACTTTAAGCAGCACCAAAACGCACCAAACGAGTGCGTAAGGTCTTTCATGTCAGCGTCCAGTCCGATCCAGGTTCAAGCGTTCAACACCGACGATGTCGCCGCGCAAATCCGCGCCACGCCGGGTTGGGTCCAGCATTATCAGCAGATGTCGCCGGGGCATTTCGCCGGGCGCGTGCGCTACCTCGACCTGCAAGGCGTGGAGATTTACGAAGAGCAGATGAACACCCGGGTCGAGCAGAATTTCAGCGCGCCCCAGGGTTCGCTGGCGTTCTGTTTCGATCGCAGCGACAACGCGCTGTACGTGTTGAATGGCGAAAGCCGCAACATCTGGATCACCCCGGAGAACTACCAGGAAATCGCTGTGGTGTTCGGGCCGGAGTTCGTTCAGCGCCACGGTTTGAATGTCGCGCGGATGGAAGGCTTGTTCATGTCACCGCTGAACTCGGGGCAGAACGCATTGTTCAGCCGCTGGTTGAGCGGCACCTTGACCCGGCTCGCCGAAACACTCGACCCGCCCAGCAAAGAAGCGCTGACTCAGCAACTGCTCGAAGACTGCCTGTACATCCTCGACAACGCCTGCGTGTGCCTCGATCGGGGCGGCCTGCAGCGCCGCACCGAAGAACGCGCGGTGATGAAACGCATCGGTGAGTGGGCCGCCGACTCACCGGAAGAAACCCTCAACCTGCTGGAACTGTCACAGGTGGCCGGGGTTTCACTGCGTCAGTTGCAGCACGCGTTCAAGGCCTTCACCGGGATGACGCCGACCCACTGGCTGCGCCTGCGGCGGCTCAACAGCGCCCACCGCGAATTGCTCGCTCGAACACCGAATGACACCACCGTTGCCGAAGTGGCGATGAATTGGTCGTTCTGGCATTTGGGGCGATTTTCCAGCAGTTATCGGGCGTTGTTCAAAGAGTTGCCGAGCGAAACGCTAAAACGCAACAGTCAGTGCTGATCGCACTAATAAAAGAAGCGGTTATTGCAAACTTGAAATTCTTGTACGTGTTCAGGTGTTTTCTATAATCCGCGTCTGTAGGCTATTTCCTGCAAGTGTCGCTCGATGTTGCAGGATTCTTCAATCCTAATTTTTATTCGTTAAATATCAGTTGGTTACGCTATCTGTATTGTATTTGAGTTGATTTGAGTCAGGCGCAAAGGTCATCTAGGTTTCTGCTCGTCGATACAAGTCGTGTATCGATTTTAACGAACCGAGGCAAACAAAATGACTGTGCTGTTGAATAAATCAGAAAGTAGCCATGACCTTCCCAAAGCGGTACTTCAACTTATCTCGGGAGAGTTTCCCGGCGTGGCCCGTAGTGCCGGAATCTTTACCAAAGAAGACGTGATCCAGATAAAGCAGTATGTAAAGAAAGGCCTCGCGCTGCCCAGCGAGTTGCCGGAGGTTGAGTCATACCTGAAGTACACCCACGTGGACATCGCTGGTCTGGAACCCGGCGATATCCAGGTGTTGTTCAAGAAGATCAGAATTCATGCCGCCAGTTGGGATGCGGTGGAAAACAAAATCGTCCAGCAAAGTATTGACCTGAGTTCCGCGGCCAAAAACATCGTCAGCAGTGGCAGCGAGATCATCTCTGTCATCAAGGAAATGCCCATCATGGATCGCGTCAGGACGACGTTGGGCGAGATGAGCCAGAACGATCTCGAAGGCATCCGTTATACGTCTGACGACGGTGAAGTGGCGTCCGCCGTGACCGAAATCATCGAACTGATGAAAGTCGATATCAAACGCCAGCAAAGCGCGACCCAGGAGCTGAAAGATCGCTTGTCCAATTTCAAGATCGAGTTGTCTGGCGGAGAGCTGTCCGGCGGTAAACGGGTCTTTGGCTTGCAGTCCGAAGTGAAGGGCAAGTACGACTTGATGGAACGCAACAACTTGCTCGAATCCATCGCCAGTACCAAAGAAACGATCAAGGAAAAGAAGGAGCGGATCACCCAGCTCGACAAGGATTACGACTATTACGTCGGCATGTCGTTCTCGGGAGGCCTGCCGATTTTCTGGCCGATTTCAGGTTCCATCTTCGGCCCGAAAGCGGAGACTGCCCGTAAAGAGCGCAATGCCCTGAAAACCGAAATCGACGCGCTGGAGCGGGCCGTCAGTGGCAAAGAGAACTTGCAGAGCGCCATCGAAAGTTCCATGTCCAACTTTGGTGATATCGGCATCCGCATGGCCGGCGCTGAAGCGGCACTCAATATCTTGAACACAATGTGGCAAACCATCCTGAGCAAGGTTGATTCATCGGCCGATCAGTTCGGGCGCATCAACAACGCCTTGCGCCTGACCTCATTTGTCGCCGAATTCGCGCAGGTGATCGATCCGTGGCGTGACGTTAAGAACACTGCCGGTGACTTGGTGGCGGTGTTTAACGAAGCCCTCGAAGAATACAAAAAAACCTTCAACTGATTTGCCCGCGGACAAAAGGATTATTGCCATGAGCAACGTGACGCCGATCGACGCGCCGGTTATTCCGGTCATTGACGTAAAAAACATCATTCAAGCCATCCGTGACATCTCCAGGCTGGCGAACTTCAGAAATGAACGGCCGGACGTGCTGCAAGAGCGAGCCCACCGTGTGGTCGCGTATTTGAACAATATCGATACCGCCCTGCGTGAATCATTTCCGGTCTTGCTGACCGCACTGAATAGCGCTTTCGGGCAACACGGGTTTGAAGTGCTTGATGAGTTGAATGGCGCCTTGGCCAGACATGACCTGACACCGGAAGATCGGGCGCTGGTGGCCGACGAACTGGCCAATGTCAAAGGCAACATCAATACGATGCTGGAGGGCGTCGAGGCGAAATTTATCGCGCGCTCGCGGCTGCTTGAGAGTGAAGTACAAAGCCTTTACAAGATCGAAATCGGTGAGCGCGCGGATGAACCGCTGAAGGTCGCACGAGACCGCAAAGCCCGGATTCTGACCCAACTCAATGATCACCACCTCAATAAAGCGACGTGCGAGGAACAGCGGGACACGCTGATCAAGGCGCAGGACGTGATTCGCGAGTTCAACCTGGCCGACATGTACAAGAATTACATTCCGGACGCAAAAGCACTGGACGATCTGGACATGTCCAATCCGAAAAAGGAAGCCGTCAAACAGGGCATTGAACTGGTCAGGAAGGTGTTGGGAGTCGTCTCTGACGGGATCAAATACACTCAGCTTGCGACTTCGCGAAACAATCTGGACCTGGAGATTGAGTCAATGGGGCGGTTGGTCGAAGGGCTCAATAACGAGCTTCAGGCCGCCGAAGATCTCTTTTCCGACATCAGCGCCGTCTTGGAAATATGCCGCCGACGCAGGATCGCGGGTGAAGAGATCATCGTCGTGGCGGGTGTGTGGCGGGGGTTTTCAATGCACCTTGAGACACTGAAAAACCTGGACTATAACCAGGCCGGGCTGGCCAGGCTCCTGACACGATACAAAAATCATCTGGAAGGGCTGGCGGGGGATTACAACAGCAGGATGATCAACTAGGCCATTAAACGCAGCCTCGTTTCACTCGACAGCTGCTACAGGTGTGCGCGTTCCCCTGTAGGAGCTGTCGAGTGAAACGAGGCTGCGATCTTTTGATCTCAGACCGTAGCCGCCGGTTTTGCCAGTTCAATGCCAGCCGCACCTAACCGTTTGAGAATTTCAAACAACAGATCACTCTTGGTCGTGCCGACGATTCTCGGGCTGCTGACGTAACCGGTGACCGTCAACGTGATGCCTTCGGGGCTCAGCTTGCTGAATCGAACGAACGGCGCCGGTTTATCGAGGATGGTTTCGTGCTCGGCGTAGGTGCTGTACAGCAGGTTTTGTACCTGTTCGGGATCGATGTCCAGCGGGAACACCAGTTCAAGTGTCGCCACCCCTTGTGCGCTTCCGCCGAGGGTGACGTTGCGCAGGTTTTGCGAAATCAGTTGTGAGTTGGGCACGATGACGATCGAGCGGTCACTGAGTTGTATTTCCGTGGCCCGGACGTTGATGCGGCGGATGTCGCCTTCGACGCCGCTGATGCTGATCAGGTCGCCCACCTTGACCGGGCGTTCGGTCAGGAGAATCAGCCCGGAGACGAAATTCTTGACGATTTCCTGCAAGCCGAAACCGATCCCCACCGACAAGGCGCTGACGATCCACGCCAGGTTGGTCCACTTGATGCCCAGGGATGACAACGTCAGCAGAATCACCAAGGCGTAGCCGATATTGGCGAACAGAGTGCTGAGGGAGGCACACATGCCAGGGTCCATGTCTGTCTTGGGCAGAAGCTCGTTATCCAGCCATCGGCGCAGTGAGCGAATCAGGTAGATACCGATGAACAGGGCCAGCAGCGCATTCAGCAAGTGGCCCGGAATGATGTTCAGTTTGCGCAGGCCATCGCCGCCGAGGATGGCGAACGTCTGGGTGAACAATTGCCCAAGCGTTGTGCCGACGCCACCGACAAACAGTGAAATGACCGACAGCAGCAATAAACCGGCGCGACCGACTCCGGACAGAATGATCGACACTTGCTCAAGGCGCACGTCGCCGATCCCGAGCAATTGTTTGAGCGCCTTGCCGCTGGGGCTCTTGGGTGAAAACAGGTACTCACAGCTGTCTCTGAACAACTGGATCAGCAAGTAGAAGCCGGAAAGGATGATAAAACCCCAGACCAATTGGTAGGTGATGAATCGTGCCAGAGAGATGTAGCCGATCAGCAGTGCAATCATCGCTACAACAATTGCGATACCGGCGAATGAATAAATCAGGCCGGCGACGGTGGTACTCGATTCGGGCGCTTCTCCGGTGGCAGCGACGGCTCTGCGGACTTTGCTGGCACGCCGGAACAACGTACCGATAATCAGCGTGACCACCAGCGCAATCAAACCCCGGCCGAAGAGGATGGCGGGCGGGCTCATGCCAGTGACGTTGGTGATTTGTGCCAGGCCTACCAGAATCAGCAGCGTGACAGCCAATATCCTCGGGAAGGGCTGGATCGCCAGTGCCACGGGATCGGCGATCGCAGGCAGTCGCCAGGAGGGATGTTTCGTCGACAGCAGCGCCCGGCTCAGACCGGTAATCAGGGTGCAGAGGAAGATGACTTTTTCGAATTCATCGGCAAAGTTCTGAATCAGGGGCGTCAACGGCAGTTGTCGAGTCAACGCATAAAACAGCAATTGCATCGCAAAAGCGGTGGCTAATACCGTGGCCACGACGGAAGCCAATGCGAGCGAACTTCGCCGCAAACGTCCTTCCGGCATTCGATGAATGCACACCCAGGTCAGCCCGCGCTCCGCGATTCTTCGGCCCCAAGACCAGATGCCCACGGCCAGTACGATCAACAAGACGGAAAACAGGCGCTCGCCGGGTTGCCAAGCGGCCTTGATTGCACTGGAGGCCTGCTGGATGAAATCGCTCAGCCGTTGGCGGTCCTCCTTGAGCGGATTGAACAAAGGCGCCCAGAAACCCGGCCCCAGGATACTGCCGCTGCGCAGCGTGACTTCGGTTTCCAGCAGGCTGCGGCGAATGCCGGCGATTTGAATGATCAGGCCGGCGGCATTGTTTCTGAGCGCCGCCAGAGTTTTCAGATTGGAGTCGACTTTGGTCTTTTGTTCGGAGAGAAAGGCTCTTTGCGTCGCAATATCCGTTTTCTCGGACGCGACATCCTCCTGCGATACCGGGCCCAACACATCCAGTTGCGCTTGCAGTTGCTTCTGCTCGGGCAGCAGAGAAGACTGCAGGCTGTTCACGTCATTGATAAACAACTGAACGGAGTCTTGCAGGCCGACCATCTGGGTCAGGTTATTGGCCAGCGAAATCTGTTGCTTGATTCGATCAAGGCGGATTTGCAGGTCTTGCAGATCACTTGGGGAGATTGCAACAGGCGCAGTGCCTGACATAGGGGTTGGCATCGCCGGCAGGTCGGCGGCCGACAGCGCTCCGCCATTGGTTCCAAGCAGCGTGAGCACGACGAACATCATTAACTTCAATGCATTACGCATGGGAGTGCTCGACTCTGTTGTGGGTCGCTCAACCTATGAGGTTAGGCCATCACGCCAAAACGATCGGAAAGAATCCTGTTCACCGTCCGGATCAGGCAATACCGCGCTGAGTGGATGCCGCGTGATCTACACTTCTTTGTTGCCAAATCAAGCCCGGAAGCAGTCATCAGCGGTCTACCACCCAGTTTTTTTTTGCCGAGTGACAGGCTGCGTTGGAGGTCATTATGAGCAAGGTGTCATCCATCAGCCTGAGCATCGCATTGGCGGTTGCCTGCACCCAGGGTTGGGCTGCAACGGTCGTTCCGATGAAAGGGCAGAGTTCGCAACAGACCCAGCTGGACATCAATGAATGCAATAGCATCGCGTCCAGTCAGGCCGCGTCGACCGCGCAGCCTGCTTCCGGAGGGCGAGTGCGCGGTGCTGTTGCGGGTGCTGCCGCCGGAGCGGCTGGGGCCCAAGTCCGCGGGCGTCAGCATGACGAGTTTTATGATCGCGTCGATGACGACACGAAGCAGGACTATCGGCAGAATCGTGCCAAAGAGACGGCGGTGGCGGGCTCGGTGGTGGGCGGTTCGCGTCAGCGCCAGGAGCGTCGGGCACAAGAGAAAACCAGTGCCGCGACCACCTCAACGGCGTACAGCAGTTGCCTGCAAGGCAAGGGCTATCAGGTTAATCCCTGAGCTTTTTGCGGCCGCTGCTCGAGCAGATGAACCATCAAACAGGCATACAACGTGACGGCGAGGAACAACCCCATCCGAACTGCAAACGCCGTGTACACGTCCTTGCCGGCGATGCTGTCCTGAACTGACTGCCCCAGCAGGATAATCAACGTGATCAGCGTGTTGAGCCAGAACCCCGGGGGGAACCGGGTCGCGCTCAGGGCATAGAGTTTGTGCGCGAGCACCAGGCTGAACAGCAGCATCCACAAATAGAACATCCACAGATGCACAAACAGGCTGAGGGCGCTCCAGAACAGGATCGCCAACAGGCCTGCGAGCAAGGTTGAGCCGACGAGTTCACGACCGGCATTGTGGGCGTTGGTCGTGGAGCTTTGCTGACCCAGGCTGACGGCCTTGAGGATGATCGGCAGATAACCGGCCGGGTCGACCAGCGCCAGCAGGAATGTCGGCAACACAATCAGGGTTGCACGCAGCGCCACTCGACTGACTTCTTCGGCGGGCAAGGGGGGCGCGGGCGGCGGGGAAGGGGCGTTCGGTGGATCCGGGAACAACCCGTGACTGAGCGCCACTACCGCAGCGGCGAGCAGCAAACCCTTGACGAGGGCACCGATGACCATCGCCGCCAGATCGAATTCGGCCACGCCTGCCGAGGAGATCATGGTCAGGCCAATCACCAGGAAGGTCACGATCAGGGCATTGCCGCCGCGCAGACCGAAACGGAACACCAGGAACAGACTCAGGCCGATCAGCAGTACGCCAGTGACGGGGTAATAACGCAGGATCGGGATCAACAACAGGCCGAGGCCCGTGGTCAACATCGCGGTCAGAGCGAGCACTACGGCCGCCTTGAACGGCAGCGGACGATTGATCGAAGCCAGCAGGATCAGGCACAGCACCGGCGCCAGAAAGGGGATCGGTAATCCCAGGCCGAAGCTGGCGGCCAGGCACAACGCCGTACCGGTGGCGAGTCGCAATGCGCGCTGTTCCCGGGGCGTGTGTTTAGTAGGCATACGAAAGCCAGCTCATAAACCCCACAAACACGTGGCCCAGCGGGTTCAGCGGGTTGCTTTGGGTGGGGAAGGCCATGACTTCGGCCTGCCCGCCGGCCCGGATGGCACGGCTGTCGCGCAAGGCTTTTCGGGCGTCGTCGGAGAACTCGATGATCACCGGAAAACGCTGGGCCGGTCGCAGCCAGTCGCGGCTGTTTTGCACGCCGGGCAGGGTGCCAGGCGCGGGTGTCTGCCCGACGCTGACCCCGTAACCGACACTGCGCACACGTCCCTCGAACACTTCGCCCGGCAGCGCATCCAGCACGATCGCCACCGGGGTATCGACTTTCACCAGACCGAGGTTGTTTTCGGTCATGTCCGCGCTGATCCATACATCATGGATGGCAATCAGGGTCATGACCGGGCCACCGGCCGCGGCGAACTGCCCGGCGTCGGTGCGCAGATCGGTGATCAGCCCTGCCGAACGTGCGCGGATCTGCGTGTTGGACAAATCCAGCTCGGCTTTTGACAGCGCCGTGGCGGCGCTACGCAGCAGAGCGTTGTCTTCCTCGCTGCCGCCTTCTTGTTCGCGCGCCCGTTGCACTTCGGCACGGGCGGCCGCGACCTGACTGACGGCCTGTTCACGGTTGGCGCGAGACACTTCGAGCAAGCGCACGGAAATGGTGCCAGGGTCTTCGCGGTACAAGCCTTCGAGGCGTTGGTTGTCTTGTTTCGCCTTGAGTTCATTGGCCTGCGCGGCCCGCAAGTTGGCTTGCGCCGAGGCGATGCCGGCGGTGCTGGCGCCGATCTGCCGACGTGTCGATTCAAGGTCTGCGCGCGCCCGATCCACGGCAATCTGGTACGGCTGCGGGTCCACCTCGAACAGCACGTCGCCGGCCTGGACGTCCTGATTGTTGCGCACGTTGACCCGGATCACCCGGCCAACGACTTCCGAGGCGACCGGAATGACAAAGGCACCCACCCGCGCTTGTTGCGTATAAGGCGTGAAACGATCGGCCGCCAGGTACCACGCCAGGCTCAGGAGAATCAGGAACAGCACCCATTTGATGCCTTTTTTCGCCGGGTCGGCGGCAGGCGCGGGAGGCTTGGGGGCGTGCGCCTCGGGGACAGGCTGCGCGGCTTCACTCATGGCTGTTTACCTTGTGGGGCAGAGGGGCGACGGGCTCGCTCAACAGGTCGCCCCAGTCGCTGCGTTTTTCCATCTGCTGTCGGGTGGCATCATCGACTTTTGGCTGGGCGCTGTACCAACCGCCGCCCAAGGATTTGTACAGGGCAATCAGATTGCTCACGGCGTTGCTGCGGGCGACCAGGTAGTTGTCCTGCTGTTCGAGCAGTGCGCGCTGCGCATCCAGCACGCGCTGAAAGTCTGAGTAACCTTCGCGGTACTGCGCGCTGGCCAGTACCAATGAGCGTTTCGCGGCGACTTCGGCCTCGCTCAGGATGCGCTCGCGCTCCAGCGATTTGATCAAGCCCGTGGCGGCATCGTCAGCTTCGCGCGCGGCTTGGCGGACCTTGTCGCGATACGTCTCGATCAGTTGCTGCAACCGCGCATCCTGGACGCGCACGTTGTTGCTGATCTGGCCATGGTCGAACAGGTTCCAGCGCAGGCTGGGGCCGCCGATCAGGTCCAGGCTTCTGGACGTGCCGTTGAGCGTGTCGGCCGACCAGACAATGCTGCCAAGCAAGGTCAATGACGGATAGAAATCACTTTCAGCCACGCCAATCAATGCGGACTGGGCGGCGACACTCAGCTCGGCGGCACGCACATCGGGCCGGCGCAGCAGCAGATTGGCCGGTACATCCTGGAGTACGACGCGATCGACCAGCGGGATCAGCCCTTGGTTCTCCGCCACCTGCGGCAACGTGCCGGGCGGTTGCCCGATCAGCACGGCCAAGGCATTGCGGGTTCGTTGCAGCTGGTCTTCGAGATTGGGGATGGTGCTCAGCGTGCCGAGGTATTGGGTTTTGGCTTGTTGCAAGTCCAGTTCGGCTTACTGCCCACTGTTGAACAGCTTTTCGGTGATCTCGAAATTGCGTTTTTGCTGTTTGGCGTTCTCCCGGGCGACGCGCAATCGCGCCTCGGTGGTGCGCAACGAGAAGTAAGTGTCTGCGACCTGGGCGCGCAGCAACACCAGCACATCTTCATAGTTGGCCTGGGCCGAAAAGTAACTGGCGTCGGACGATTCGATGGCTCGGCTGAAACGGCCCCAGAAGTCCAGCTCCCAGCCAACGTCAAAGCCGGCGCTGTATTGCCAGAAATGGCTGTCCTGGGGATTGGTGCCACCGGATTGCCGGCGGTTGAAGTACAGACTGTCAGCACTGGCTTGCTGCAACTGCGGGTACAGCCCGCTTTGCGCAATGCCCAACTGGGCACGGGCTTCCATCACGCGCAGGCCGGCGATTTTCAGGCTGGCGTTATGAGCATCCGACTCGGCGATCAGCTGATTGAGCAGCGGATCGTTGAAGACCTGCCACCATTGGCGAATATCCGGGTTCGTCCCGCGTTGGCTGGCGTGTTCAAGGGCGGCGGTGTTCCACTGTTCGACCCAGGTTTCCCCCGGCGGCTGGAAGTCCGGTCCCAGCCTCACACAGCCACTCAGGCCAAGTACGCCGAGCAAGAGGAGTTGGCCTGGCAGCCTCAGCAGGGAACGGCCTCGATGCATTGGGTATCGTCCAACCAGGGAAGGTCACTGGAGCATAGCCGTCCAAATGAGCAACCGGCTGCTAAGCTTCTCAAGCACCCTCAAACCTTCTGCGATCACTTATAGGCAGGACACTCATGAGTAACCCCCAAGGTCAGGCTGAACCCCACTCCGCTGGTTGGCGCTTCAAAGTGGGCATCGCAATTATTTGCTTGATGTTGGGCTCGTGGCTGATGGTGCCGATCGCCGCGGCGCTCGACATTCCAGGCTCTAGAATCGCCGCGCTGACCGGCGTTTTGTTCATCAGCAATAAAGTCCTGCTGATCGTCGTCATTGCTGTCATGGGCAAGGCCGGGTTCCAGCAGTTGAAAAGCAAGCTGTTCGGTTACGTGTCCGGCCTTGCGCCGTCTGTCGATGCCGAAGTAGGGCCGATTCGTCATCGGCTCGGTATCGTGATGTTTTGTTTGCCGCTGATCTCGGCCTTTCTTGAACCCTACATCGACACATTCTGGGCTGGGCTCAGACCGAACCTGTGGCAGTTGCAGGTGCTGGGCGACGCCATGCTGATCGGCAGCTTTTTTGTGCTGGGGGGCAACTTCTGGGACAAGGTGCGGGCGTTGTTTATCCGCACGGCAAAGGTCGTCATTCCAGGTACGGTGTGAGGCTGTTCGCTAGCGCGTGATGATCCCGTGATCGATCGCGTATTTGACCAGGGCCGCGGGTTTGTCGATGTTGAGTTTGCGGCGGATGCTCAGGCGATGGGTTTCAACCGTGCGCACGCTGATGTCCAGCTCGCGGGCCATTTCCTTGTTGTTCAGCCCTTGTGCCATCTTGTACAACACCTGGCTTTCACGGGGTGTCAGCTCGTTGTCGGTGCTTTTATCGGCAATCAGCCGCTGGGCGATTTCGGCGCTGTAGAACGTGCCGCCACTGGCGATGGCTTCGATCGCCGCAATGATTTCCCGCGACGGTGAGTTCTTCAGCACATAGCCGCTGGCGCCGGCGCGAACCGATTCACTGACGTATTCATAATTGTCGTACATGCTCAGCACCAAGACCTTCAGCGACGGGTACTGGCTGCGCAACACACGGGTCAGCTCAAGCCCGTTCATGTCGCGCAGGCTGATGTCGACCAGCAACAAGTCTGGCTGGCAGCGCCCGACCATATCGATGGCATCCGCGCCACTCTCGGCTTCGCCTACCACTTCCAGGGGCGCCATGACCGCGAGCAACGCTTTGATCCCGTCGCGGACCAGGGAGTGATCGTCGACCAGGGCGACGCGGATCGGGTAGGGCAGGTTCATCGCGGGTATTCACTCTTGTTGTAATGGGCTGAGTCAGCGTTTTGCGCCGGGCATTTTCATCGGCAGCAGCACGTCCAGCTCACTTCTTCCGGGTATCGAAATCAGGTCGAAACGTCCACCAAAATGTTCGACACGCTCACGGATATTACGCAGGCCAATGCCCGCATGGCGACGTTCAACTTGGGCGACGTTGAATCCGACACCATCGTCGACCACCGTCAACCGCACAGTTTCTTGCGACCCGTGCAGGGTAATCGAAACGTTTTTCGCTTGTGCGTGGCGTTCGATGTTGGTGAGGCCTTCTTGCACAATCCGGAACAGCGACACCGCTGCGCCATCGACCAGGTAACAGTCGAACTCATTATCGTCGTAAGTCACGGTGAGCCCGCTGCGTTGCTCGAATTCTGCGGCGAGTTGGCCGATCGCCGCCGGCAGACCCAAGGTGTCGAGCAGCGACGAACGCAGGTCGTGGGAGAGGCTGCGAACTTCACCAATCGCGTCGCCGAGGCGTGCCGTGGCGTCTTTTAGCGTGCTCAAGCCCTTGTCTTGCGCCTGGTCATTCTCCAGCAGAAGACTGGCCAGTTCGAACTGAAACTTAATGGAGACGAGCACCTGACTGATGCCGTCGTGCAGCTCGCGGGAAACCCGTGATCGCTCTTCTTCCTGCAAGCTGACGATACGCTGGGTCAGGCGCTGCAGCTTTTTGTCCGCCAGACGATGCTCGCTGACGTTGAGCGTCATGCCACTGGCGAAGACAAACAGCACGGCCACGAGGGCCACTGCGGCAATCGCCAACATGGTCTTGCGAATGCCTTGAGCTACTTCGTCACGCGCCTGCTGGGTGGCGCGCTCAACGTCTTCCAGGTAGATGCCGGTGCCGAGCATCCAGCCCCAACGATCCAGCATCACCACATAAGCGAGTTTGTCGGTTACCTGGCCGGAGGAGGGCTTGTTCCAGGCGTAGCGCTGAAAACCTTCGCCGGATTGCGCACTTTTGAGCAACGCCTGGATCACTGGCAAACCGTGAGGGTCCTTCATGTCCCACAGGTATTTGCCCACCAGCTCTGACTGGCGCGCATGCATCAGGCTGCGACCCTCGCGGTCGTAGACGAAGAAGTAGCCATTGATGCCGAAGCTGAGCTTGCGCAGTTCCTCCAGCACTTGTTGCTGGGCGTGCTCGTCCCCGTGGCCGTCGTCGTACAGCGGTGCAATCAGGCTTTGCGCCATTTCCACGTAGTTTTTCAGCTCGGCACGCTTGCTGGCCAGAATGCTGTCTTCGATCAGCTGCGCCTGTTGATCGCCGAGTTGGCGATTCAGGGAAATCACCAGCGCGCAGATCACGGCGATCGCCAACACCAGCGGCAGAATCCCGAGCGCGACGATTTTGTGTTTGAGCTGCATCTTGGCTCCTGACCGGACCGAGGGAAGGCGAAGGCCCGGCATCATATGCCAAAGATACGCGCGTCCAGTAGCGGTGCTGGACGGAATGACCTGCGGCGGTCACGTCTGTCAGCCAACATGCAAAACCCTGTGGGAGCGGGCTTGCTCGCGAAAGCGGTGTGTCAGCCAGCAAAAATACTGAATGACACACCGCTTTCGCGAGCAAGCCCGCTCCCACATGGATATCAGGGCATCTACGTAGAACTACGTAGACGCCACGTACGTAGTAACGCGGATTTATTTGTAGATGGCATGCGGGGATATTGGGCCAGCTCCGCACCGCGGACACAATTATAAAAATTACCGCCGCAGTCACTGGCTGTCGGCAGGAGACACGCTATGCCCCGTCTGGCTAAACACCTCGCCTGGTTTGCCGTGGCTGTCCTGGGAGCGTTTGCGCTAAGTGTTGTGGCCCTGCGCCGCGGCGAAGCGATCAATGCCCTCTGGATCGTAGTCGCAGCAGTCGCTATCTACCTCGTCGCATACCGCTACTACAGCCTGTTCATCGCCACCAAGGTGATGCAACTCGACCCCAATCGTGCCACGCCCGCCGTCATCAATAATGATGGCCTGGACTACGTGCCGACCAACAAACACGTGCTTTTTGGTCACCACTTCGCTGCCATCGCTGGCGCGGGGCCTTTGGTCGGTCCGGTATTGGCCGCACAGATGGGCTACCTGCCCGGCACGCTGTGGCTGATTGCCGGTGTGGTGCTGGCCGGCGCCGTTCAGGACTTCATGGTCCTGTTCATGTCCACCCGCCGCAACGGTCGCTCGCTGGGCGACATGGTCCGTGAAGAAATGGGCCGCATCCCCGGGACCATCGCGCTGTTTGGTTGCTTCCTGATCATGATCATCATCCTCGCGGTGCTGGCGCTGATCGTCGTGAAAGCCCTGGCCGAGAGTCCATGGGGCATTTTCACGGTGATGGCAACCATCCCGATCGCGATGTTCATGGGCATTTACATGCGCTACATCCGTCCGGGCCGCATCGGTGAAATCTCCATTGTCGGCGTGCTATTGCTCCTGGGTTCGATCTGGCTCGGAGGGCAGATTGCCGCTGATCCGGTCTGGGCCAAGGCCTTTACCTTCACTGGCATTCAGATCACCTGGATGTTGATCGGCTACGGCTTTGTCGCTGCGGTATTGCCGGTGTGGCTGATTCTGGCCCCGCGTGACTACCTGTCGACCTTCCTCAAAATCGGCACCATCGTGGCCTTGGCGATCGGCATTCTGATCACCATGCCCGACCTGAAAATGCCGGCACTGACCCAGTTCATCGACGGCACCGGCCCGGTGTGGAAAGGCGGGTTGTTCCCGTTCCTGTTCATTACCATCGCTTGTGGCGCGGTCTCCGGTTTCCACGCGCTGATCGCTTCCGGCACCACGCCGAAACTGTTGGCCAGCGAAAGCCATGCCCGCTACATCGGTTACGGCGGCATGCTGATGGAGTCCTTTGTCGCCATCATGGCCATGGTCGCGGCTTCGGTGATCGAACCGGGCGTGTATTTCGCCATGAACAGCCCGGCGGCGCTTGTCGGCTCGGATGCTGTTTCGGTTGCTCAGACCATCAGCAGCTGGGGTTTTGCAATTACTCCGGAAGCGCTGCAAGCGGTGGCCAAGGACATCGGTGAAACCACGATCCTGGCTCGTGCCGGTGGCGCACCAACGTTGGCAGTCGGCATCGCGCAGATCCTGCACCACGTTCTGCCGGGTGAAAACACCATGGCGTTCTGGTACCACTTCGCGATCCTGTTCGAAGCGCTGTTCATCCTGACGGCGGTTGACGCCGGCACCCGTGCCGGACGCTTCATGCTGCAGGACTTGCTCGGCTCGTTCGTGCCATCCCTGAAGCGCACCGAGTCCTGGACTGCCAACCTGATCGCAACCGCCGGTTGTGTGGCGATGTGGGGTTATCTGTTGTACCAGGGTGTGATCGATCCACTGGGCGGCATCAACACCTTGTGGCCGTTGTTCGGTATTTCCAATCAGATGCTGGCCGGTATCGCGCTGATGTTGGCGACTGTTGTGCTGATCAAAATGAAGCGCCAGCGCTACGTCTGGGTGACCATGCTGCCAGCGGTATGGCTGCTGATCTGCACCACCACCGCAGGCTTCATCAAGCTGTTCGATGCCAACCCGGCGATCGGTTTCCTGGCTTTGGCCAAGAAATATAGCGACGCGCTGGCCAACGGTCAGATCCTCGCTCCGGCGAAGAGCATCGACCAGATGCATCACGTGATCTACAACGCCTACACCAACGCAACGCTCACCGCGCTGTTCCTGCTGGTGGTCTTCAGCATCCTGTTCTTTGCGCTCAAGGTCGGCATTGCCGCCTGGGGCAGCAAGGAGCGTACGGATAAAGAAGCGCCATTCCAGGCGCTGCCGCAAGCGTGATGGAGGAGGGCGCCAATGTTCAATGACCTGAGTCGCCTCGGCAAATACCTCGGTCAGGCCGCACGCCTGATGGTGGGGATGCCGGATTACGACACCTACGTCGAACATATGCAGAACAAACATCCGGACAAACCGGTGATGAGCTACGAAGTGTTCTTTCGGGAACGCCAGGAAGCGCGTTACGGGAGCAAGGCCGGGCCGAAGTGTTGTTGATGCAACAGCCGGTTTGATGCAATCCCTGTGGGAGCGAGCTTGCTCCCACATTTTTTTGCGTTGCCTTTTCAAATCCTCAGCGGCTTCCTCGGCGCCTGTAAATTTTTAACCATGGACTAAACAAGGACAAGAAAGGCACAAAGAAAAATGATTCCGCCGCAAGCTCGAAGATGTCCAGCAAGGACTACCTGAGCGAACTTAAATCCAGATGACCAGCAATGTGTTTAAAACCCTTGTTCCTGGCGCTGAAGGATTGATTGCAGCACTGGATTTGGAGCCTCATACGGAAGGTGGTTTCCATGGTTGAAACCGATAGCGGCCCGCGTTACCTGATGACATCCATTTACTATTTGCTGACCAAAGATGCGCCGGCAGGTCATTTTCATTTCAACCAATCAGACATCGTGCATTACTACCGTTTGGGAGACGCAATTCAGTACAGCCTGATTTTTCCAGACGGCGGAAAACTGTGGTGATGGGCAGCGACGTTATTGCCGGGCAATAATTGCAGCTGCACGTACCGGGCGGTGTCTGGAAAGCTTCGCGGCTGACAGATGGATTGGCGGGATACGGATTGATCAGTGAATCGGTTTCACCTGGGTTTGATTATGCCGACATGGAGTTGGGTCATCGGCAGAAGCTCAGCGTACAGTTTCCAGAGTATTCGGAGCTGATTGGAGTGCTGACACAAGAATGAGGAGCTGGGGTGAATTGAGGGCTTCAAAATCTGCGTACAACCGGGTCAGTCTCGAAACACTTTGTTACGTGTAATATCGATGACGTTATGGTAGCTATGCCGTCGTAATCGACGAATTTAGCGCCGGGAAAATTGCGAAGCCCCGGCGCTGAATTTATCCATAACGTCCATTATGCGAGGCTATCAACTACTAACACT
>NZ_SISB01000035.1 GCF_004310295.1 Pseudomonas sp. BGI-2
TGGTTGTGAGAAAACCATTATGAAAATGGTAGAAACGTGCCTCGTCGCCGGCCTGGGCGAGGATCAGTTCTTCGGGTTCATTGCCGAGGTAAATCGCGGCGCGCGAGAGGCTGTTGTGGATCGCCGGACGTTCGCTGCTCGGCAGCGGGAAGGTGGTGCGACGGTTTTCGTGGTCGATCCAGATGACGGTGTCGCCGTCGATTTCCAATCGATGGGATAACGAATGGCTCCAGCCGAATCCGAGGCCGGCATCGATCTCAGCGGCGCTGGTGCGGTAGAGCCGGGTGAAGGCGAACGGCAGGATGCCGTCCAGCGAACCGTCGGTGAGGGTCAGCAGTTCTTCGCCCGTGACCATCGAGACCGGACATTTGTTGGTGGCGGTTTTATCGGCGGAGTCGGCGCTGTCGCCGTTGGGGTTCGTGGCCTGCTTTGAGACGTCGTCGTGGTGTTCGTTATGCTTGAGCGTGGTGTTCTTGCGGCCATTCCAGCGCAGTTGCATGCGACCTTGTTTGAGACCCGCGGCCACACCGCGCACAGCGACTGTTTTGTAGCGGTCGACATACTCCATGAAGTTATTGATGATCGTGACCATCGACTTCACGAAACCCATGGCGGCCTTAAAAATTTGCGCGCTGTACTTGGCCAGCCTTACTGTCAGCCAGGCAATGCCCACCCCAACCACGCTCAGCACCAAGCCAATCAACAAGTCGATGACCAAACCAACTACGACTTTGGAGATGGCTTCGGCCGAGGACCCGGCCAGTTGCGAAGGTGGCAATGCTTCGAGCCACAACACCGCGGTGCGCATCAGCAAACACAGTGCCGCCTCGTCGCTGGCCAGCAACATGGCTTTTTCCATCAAATCGGGGGCAGATTCGGCCAGTTCGGCAAATTGGCCAGCGCTTTCACCCAACTTCTCGGCAAAGGCGCCGGGGTCTTTCAGGATGTCGGTAATTTCACCGATGCCATCCCAAACCTCCTGAATCGCTGCCCAACCTCCTGCAAGCATTCCATTGCCCACCGCCGCCAATGAAGCCGATGCCGACTGCTGCGACCACTGCGGTTTGAAACCCTCCCACTCTTTGCGCAACCAGCTATCCAGCTCTGTGGTCAGGCCGTCGTAAGAGGAAAAAAGATCATCAATTTGCTCTGGAGTGACTTCACTCTGGACATGAACGCGGTAGAACTTGCCGGGAGTGCCTTTAAACTGCCCCTTGCCATGTTCATCGAGCGGCACCGTTGTGCGCTTGCCGCCATCCATGGCAATCACATCGACCGATATATTCCCCAACGGAATGTCATAGACCGACTCAAACTTGCTTTCGATTTCAAGAATTCGATTGGCCGGACACTGCGCAACGCTGGAGAGAAAGTCGTCATCACCACTGCTAACCGTCGTGCTGGTATTCCCCAGCTTTATCTTCCGATCCATGTCCATCAGCGATGGCAAATCGGTAGCACGGCTGACCTTGTCCGCTGCTTGGCTATACCAACTTTTCAGCTGTTCGCGATACAGCGTCAGGGTGTCCGGAAAGTCGTCGAGTTCCTGCTCGATGCGGGCGATCTGATCCATCAGCGCACCGAACGGCATGAAGTGGAGTAGAAAATCGGGTCGAACATGAGCAATCCCTCGCGCAGAAAATGGAGCGCGCGAGACTTTGCGGGGGATCAATCAGGAAAGAAGTCAGGAAAGTAGGTGTTGAATGTAGGAAAAATCCCTAATTAACAACCCGCCAACAACGAAAAGGCAAAACGCAAACGTGGCGGGCATCGCAGTCCAAACATCACGCGAAGAATGTGCCGGGGTATAGCGTGCATGTGATTGATAGTTTGGTGATGCCGGGGCGAGAGGATGAGTTGCTGTTGGGGCATCGCTGATTGTACTGACGCCTTCGCGGGCAAACCTCTCTCCTACAGGGTTTTGTGTTGTTTGTGATGATTGTGAACGACACAGAACCCGTGTAGGAGCGAGGCTTGCCCGCGAAGAGGCCAGACCAGACAACCAAAATCTCTGGAATCAATCCGCCGCTGACCGCGCCCCCAACCGCCGCCCAACCACATCCAGCACATCACACCCATCGCGCAACGGAATCGCACAGAGCAACGCGAAGTCGCTGAGAATCATGGAATCGCACTCAATCGAACCGCGCATGGACAGGTTCTCCAGCACTTGGGTTACCGCACGGATTCGGTAGCGGGCGGCGTCGGTCAAAATATCGAGGGGCGCGTGGGTGTCGACGAACAAGGTGGGCATGTCGCTGCAGTTGCTGGTGAGCGCCATGAAGCGGTTTTTTGGGTGGGAAACCGGTTTTTCGTAGGGTGGATCAGGATGAAGTGTTGGCATTTGAGACCTTCCGATGACAATGGGAGCTGCCAAAAGCCTTCCTACAGGCCTGGGTGGCAGCTATACGCGGGGTAGGAATACCGAGCATCGGAGACTCGACCACGCCGAAGCGTGCCCGCGCACAGCCGCCGCAACAGATCTTACGGACGCATATAGACGGCCGCAAATCAGGTTTCGACGCTAACGCAATACCGATGCTGAAAGGGTTCCTACACCCCACCACTGAGTTTTCAGTGACCATCAAAGGCTATCGGGTGAACTCAGTTCGCACCAGTTCATGAAAGCCGCCACAACTCGAAGGAAATCTCCGATGAATTTGCCCGGCTTTAAACGCGCTGCACTTTGCGGGTGATCAATCAGGAAAGAAGTCAGGAACGGACGATGTTGTCGTAGGGCAATTCTCTAATACGTCGCCACTAATAAACGAACCGTCAGAAACGCAAACGTGGCGGGAGGTTTCCCTCACGCCACGTTCATTTGTCGAACCGCTATGTCTTTATTTCGCCGAATCGCGAGACGCCATCTCTTTAAGCTTCATCTCAGCCAACGGATGCCCCGCCTTCGCCGCCATTCCCCAAAACCGCGCCGCTTCAATCGCATCCGGCGCCTTGCTCGGCGTCCCCGCCAAACTGATCACGCCCACTTGATACGCCGCTTTGCCATCCCCCGCCAACGCCGCCAGGCGCAGCAATCGCACGCCTTCCTCACGAGCCCCAAGGCCGACGCCGCGAAAGGTCAGGATGTGGCCATAGAAGCTTTGCGCGCCGACGTCACCCAGATTGGCCATGCGCGCGAACTGGCCTTCGAGCCAGCTCCAGCCACGGGGCTGTCGCACGAACCACGACCAGTGAAACAACCGGCGGGCCAGCCAGTAACCGGCCCGTGCCTTGAGCTTTAAAAACACTCAGGCCTCCGCCGATTCCGGGTACTCGTATTCGAACACGCGCACCACTTCCGAGGCGTGCCACGAGGCGGCAGCAACGCCGTCGGACGGCCCGGAGAAACGCCCCAGACGTTCGACGCATTCGAAGAAACCGGTGCGTGGCAGGCGACTGGCGCCCTGGCTGATCACCAGCGAGCTGCGCAGCGGCTGCTCGGCCTTGGCGTCCAGCGCGGCCAGATGTTCAAGCGCTGCGGTGAGGGTTTGCATGGCCGGCGTGGGCAACTGCAAACGTTCCAGCAAGGCTCGATAAGTCAGCAGATGGCGCTGGCGGCGGGCCTGATCCAGCTCACCCAGCAACCCGTCCCAATGTTGACGACTGATGCGTACGCTCACGATTCATCCCTCCACCCTGGCACCGTCAGCTCCCAGGCCAGGCTGCGGCGAATCGCAGCGTCGGGTTGACGCTCGCCACTTTCGATCAAGGCCAGATAAGACGGGCTGATGCCTACCGTGCGGGCGAGCGCCTCAATGGCGATGCCCTTCCCTTCGCGCAAACTGCGTAGTTGATCCAGACCTGGAAGAATCTGGTCTGGTGATGCTGCGTGACGCACCGGCGTGTCGGGTGCCGGTTGTTCGTTGATGCCTGCTGCTTTCAGTAAAGCCTGATACTGAGCCCACGGCAGAACCGCGTATTCGGGCTCGCCTTCGCGTGTGATTATCTGAATATCCATGACTTCCCCGTAGGACAACGACACTTAGCGAGTCGGCACTTTTCCCTAGAAGTGTAATCCTAACAGCGGCCACGGTCGCGGGGGGGTATGAATATAAGGACGATCCTCAATCAAATCAGGTTTTTTTCGGTCCTTGAAGCTGAAGTTGCTCGGGGGTGTCGGGAAGGCGCTCGGCCACCGCGAGCTTCTCCGGCAACTGGCGATTGCGCCAGGCACGGAAGGCATTGAGTTCGTCATCGAGGACTTTCATCAACCAGGCCAGCACGGCGATGTCATCGAGCATGCCGAATACCGGGATGAAGTCGGGAATCGCATCCACCGGACTGAGAAAGTACATCAGGCCGGCAACCACCGAGAGCAACGCCTTCGGGCTGATAGCGCGGTACTCCCCGCGCCAGTAGGCCAGGCACAGTGCCTGCAACAGGCGCAAATCGTCCTTGAGTTTGCCCAATCGGTTGCCTTGGCTGGCACCTTTGCTGGCGACGGCGAACAGCAGGGTCGGTAATCGTCCACGGGCCAACAAGCGTCCGGCAAGTGGCAGGAAACGAGCGAAATTCCAGGGTGCTTTCATCATTCCTCCCTCTGAAATGTTATCCACACAAATTGTGGATAACCTTGTGAACAGAGCTATTTTTCACGGCTGAAAGCCCCGTTTCATAAGGGCTTAACTCAGATCGGGCGTTTTTTACTCACATAAAAAAACCCAAGATTTCATTGACTTGGCGCGCCGGCGCGGCTAGCACGGGCGTCTCAATGGCTATGACTGCAACGTACAGCATCCGTTCGCTTTGTTTACCCTCGCTGAACGCCAGATGCAACAACGCCCCGCATAAAGCGAGGCGTTGTTTTTAGAGCAGACGCTGATTACTTGGTGGCGTCTTCTTTTGCTGGATCCTTGATCGCCAGCAGTTCCAGGTCGAATACCAGCACCGAGTTGGCTGGAATCGCCGGGCTTGGGCTTTGGGCGCCGTAGGCCAGTTCGCTAGGGATGTACAGTTTGTACTTCTCGCCAACGTGCATCAGTTGCAAGCCTTCGACCCAACCCGGAATCACGCCGCTAACCGGCAGATCGATCGGGCTGCCACGATCGACGGAGCTGTCAAACGTAGTGCCGTTGGTCAGCTTGCCGGTGTAGTGAACAGTCACTACGTCGGTCGGCTTAGGCTGTGCGCCATCAGCTTTCTTGACCACTTCATATTGCAGGCCCGAAGCAGTGGTGGTTACACCGGCTTTCTTGGCGTTTTCATCGAGGAATTTCTTGCCGGCGGATGCCGACTCTTCGCTCATTTTGGCCATACGCTCTTCAGCACGCTTCTGCAGTGCTGCGAAGGCTTCGACCAGTTCGTCATCCTTCAGCTTCTGTTCTTTCTTACCGACGGCATCTTCGATGCCTTGGGCTACGGCTTTGGAGTCCAGGTCATCCATGCCTTCCTGAGCCAGGCTCTTGCCCATGTTCAGGCCAATCCCGTAGGAAGCTTTTTGCGCCGGGGTTTTCAGCTCTACGCTGGTCTGCGAATCACAACCCGCAAGTACCAGGCTAACCAGGGCCACCGCCGCCGCCAACCGATGCTGTTTCATGCTATTTCCTTGTTCATGCGCCTAAAGGGCAATCGAGTAAAGCCGCGAGCTTATCAGGCGGCCACGACCAATGGCTACCGGCATGAGAGCAGGAAACTTCTGATAAGTTCAGGTGTTTTAACGCATTTCGGGATTGGAATGATGAAGCTTCTGTCATCTTGTGCCCGCAGAGACGGGTGCCGTATCCCACAGCTTCTGGCGTAATGGCCACTTGCCTCACCCCGAACACTGAGGCATAAGAGAGCTACAAATCGACAAGGACGTTTATCTTGCGCCTCTTATTACGCCTGCTGTTGCTGTTCGCTGTGCTGCTGGGGCTGGGCCTGGCCGTGGTTCTGTATTACGTCGCCAACCCGAAACTGCCGACCTGGTCACCCGCACAACAGGTGCATTACCTGGAGCAGTGGAGTGCCGCCGACCGCCAGGCTTACTACTTCACCCCTCAGGGCACTCAGGTCAAAGGCTTGCGCTATGACTGGTTCAAGGAACTCGAGCTGCCCTTCTCGGAACAACGATTCGCCGCCCCCGAGTATCTGGCACGCTTTGGATTTCTGATCGACTCCGAGCAGAAAACCACGCCGAACAGCAATCCCGACAACTTGCCTGTGGGTTTTGCCCGCCATCAAAATCCTGGCAGCCTGGACGAATACCTCGACATCACCTGTGCCGCCTGCCACACCGGTGAATTGCGTTTCAACGGCCAGGCAGTGCGCATCGACGGAGGTTCGGCGCAGCATGTCCTGCCTTCCAGTGTTCCTACACTGCGCGGCGGTAGTTTCGGACAGGCGCTGGTAGCCAGTCTGATCTCGACTTACTACAACCCGTGGAAATTCGAACGCTTCGCCCGCAACGTGCTCGGCGAGGACTACGACGCCCGGCGCCAACAACTGCGCGAAGACTTCAAAACCTCTCTGAACATCTTCGTGAAGGTGGCCTGGAACGATACCCATCGCGGGCTCTACCCGACCGAGGAAGGCCCCGGCCGTACCGATGCCTTCGGGCGTATCGCCAACGCCAGCTTCGGCGATGCGATTTCGGCCGATAACTACCGCGTGGCGAATGCCCCGGTTGACTACCCGCAATTGTGGGACATGTGGACCTTTGACTGGGTGCAATGGAACGGTTCGGCGCAGCAACCGATGGCGCGCAACATCGGCGAGGCCCTTGGCGTCGGCGCGACCCTGAATTTCTTCGACGCCAACGGCCAACCGCTTAAAGGTGACGAGCGCTATCCGTCGAGTGTCCGATTGCGTGATTTGCACAAGATCGAACAAACCCTGCAACGGCTCAAACCACCGGCCTGGCCGGAAGACGTGCTGGGCGCTGTCGACAAGCCCCTGGCCGTCAAAGGTCGCGAATTGTTCAGCGAAAATTGCGCGGATTGTCACGTGCCTCGATCGGTCCAAACCAACGGACGCTGGGTGCAACACCTGAAAATGCTGCCGGTGGAATACATCGGCACAGACCCGGGTGCGGCCAATAACATCGCCGACCATCGCTTCGACCTCAGCGCCTTGCAATGGGACCCGGCAGAACTGGCGAAACTGGATGTGCAATTGCAGCCACCGCCCGCCGAACCGCTGGACATGAGCAAGCTCTCGTCCGCCAAGGGCCTGGCCTACGTCACCGCGTTCGTAGGAAACCGCGCTTACCGCGAGGCGAAAATCCCCGAAGCCGAGCGCCCGGACATGGATGGCTTCGGCCTGCCGATTGGCGTGCGCGAACTGCGCGCCTACAAGGCCCGTCCGTTGGCCGGCGTCTGGGCGACGGCGCCGTTTCTGCACAACGGTTCGGTGCCGAGCATCTATCAACTGCTCTCGCCTCAGGATGAACGCGCAACGAACTTCTACAAAGGCACGTTCGAGTATGACCCCAGGCACCTGGGTTATCGCACCGAAGCCTTCACCAATGGCTTCAAGTTCGACACACGCATCACCGGCAATCACAACAGCGGCCACGAGTTCCGTGCCGGCAAGCGTGGCAACGGCGTCATCGGTCGCCTGCTGCAACCGGAGGAGCGCTGGGCGCTGCTGGAGTACCTGAAAGTGTTGGGCGGCCCGTTGGAGGCACAATTGCCATGAGCAGACTCTGGATCTTGTTTGGCGCGTTTCTCGGCAAAGTCCTGCTTTGCTTGTTTGGCTTGGGATTGCTGGGTTGGGCGCTGGCCACGGCATGGTTTGCCTGGCAACACCGGGGGCCGGTCTCGGCTGAAGAACTGATCCCGGACGGCGAAGCGGCGATGACTCAGGACATCATTCAGACCGCCGTGCGCATCGTCGATCAGCACCGTGAAAGTACCCGCTACCTGCGCGATGCGCATGCCAAGGCGCACGGTTGCGTGAAGGCCGAGGTTCAGGTGCTGGCGGATCTGGCGGATGAGCTGCGTCAGGGCGTGTTCAGCGAACCCGGCAAAACCTGGCAAGCGACGATGCGGCTGTCCAACGGCAATGCCTATCCACAGTTCGACAGTATCCGCGATGCCCGGGGCATGGCGATCAAGCTGCTCGACGTGCCCGGCAAACAACTGTTCGCCGATCAACAAAGCCGCGGCGAACAGGACTTCGTGATGTTCAGCCACCCGAATTTCTTCGTCAGCGATGTCGCCGAATACCGTCAGAATGTGGCCGCTCAGGCCGATGGCAAGAAGCTGACGGCGTTTTTCCCCGGCTGGGATCCGCGCACGTGGCAGATTCGTCATCTGTTTATTGCCTTGGCGACACTCTCCTCGGCCCCGGAAAGTCCGACAAAGACGACTTACTTTTCGGTTTCGCCCTACAAGTTTGGTGAAGCCAACGCCAAATTCCGGGTCATGCCGGACCCCGACAGCTGCCCGGCCTACACCTTGCCGGCGCAGAATCAGAAGCTGCCAAATTTTTTGCGCAACGCGCTAAATCAGCAATTGTCGACGGATCGGGTGCCCGCGTGCTTCGTGTTGCAGATCCAGCGCCAGGATCAGGGCAAGTACATGCCGATCGAGGACACGAGTATTGAGTGGAAGGAAAAGGATGCACCGTTCGAGACCGTGGCGCGGATCAAACTGCCTGCCCAGGATTTCGATACGCCAGCGCTGAACGTGCAATGCGACAACCAGTCGTTCAATCCGTGGTTCGGGCTAGAGGCCCATCGACCGATTGGCGGCATCAACCGCCTGCGCAAAGCAGTGTATGAAGCCGTGAGCGATTACCGCCACAGCCGCAACGCCGAGCAATAAAGCCAAATCCCGGACAGCAAAAAGCCCGCATTAAGCGGGCTTTCTGTGTGGTGACCTGGCGTTCAGCGTTCCAGGTTACCGAATATGGCGCAGCGGACGGGACTCGAACCCGCGACCCCCGGCGTGACAGGCCGGTATTCTAACCGACTGAACTACCGCTGCGCGTAGCGTTGAAAGTAAATGGTGGGTGATGACGGGATCGAACCGCCGACATTCTGCTTGTAAGGCAGACGCTCTCCCAGCTGAGCTAATCACCCTTTACCTTCGTTGCGGGGCGCATTGTGCCACAGATTTTCATAAAGTGTTGATTTTATTGAATAATTTTTCAAAAAAATCTGAAAACCGGTAGAACGACACGACCTGCAGGAACAACGTACAAACTTTGGACAGAAAAAAACCCGCGTGAGCGGGCTTTTCCGTGGTGACCTGGCGTTCAGCGCTCCAGGTTACCGAATATGGCGCAGCGGACGGGACTCGAACCCGCGACCCCCGGCGTGACAGGCCGGTATTCTAACCGACTGAACTACCGCTGCGCGTAACACTAAAGCGAATGGTGGGTGATGACGGGATCGAACCGCCGACATTCTGCTTGTAAGGCAGACGCTCTCCCAGCTGAGCTAATCACCCTTCACTTTCGGTGTGGCGCGCATTCTACGGAGCGACCCAACCTCTGGCAAGCACTTTTTACAATAATTTTTGCAGGCCTTCCAAAGGCTTAGAGAAGGGTTGGCCTATGGCTTCGCTAAGAGAATAATGCCCCCCTTTGTATAAAGGAGAGACTCGCCCCATGTGGTTCAAAAACCTGCTTATCTATCGCCTGACCCAAGATCTGCCTTTTGATGCCGAGGCGTTGGAAACTGCACTGGCCACCAAACTGGCGCGTCCATGTGCAAGCCAGGAGTTGACCACCTACGGTTTCGTCGCGCCCTTCGGCAAAGGCGAAGATGCACCTTTGGTGCACGTCAGCGGCGACTTCCTGCTGATCTCCGCCCGTAAAGAAGAGCGCATCTTGCCGGGCAGCGTCGTGCGTGACGCCGTGAAGGAAAAGGTCGAAGAGATCGAAGCCGAACAAATGCGCAAGGTCTATAAAAAGGAACGCGACCAGATCAAGGATGAAATCATCCAGGCGTTCCTGCCGCGTGCCTTTATCCGTCGCTCGTCGACCTTCGCTGCCATTGCGCCGAAACAGGGCCTGATCCTGGTCAACTCGGCCAGCCCGAAACGCGCCGAAGACTTGCTGTCCACCTTGCGTGAAGTGATCGGCACCCTGCCGGTACGTCCACTGACCGTTAAAATGTCGCCAACTGCGACCATGACTGAATGGGTCACCACCCAGAAAGCCGCGGACGACTTCTTTGTGCTGGACGAGTGCGAACTGCGCGACACCCACGAAGACGGCGGCATCGTGCGCTGCAAGCGTCAGGACCTGACCAGCGAAGAGATTCAGCTGCACTTGAGCACCGGCAAGGTGGTGACTCAGCTGTCGCTGGCCTGGCAAGACAAGCTGTCTTTCGTCCTCGACGACAAGATGGTGGTCAAGCGCCTGAAGTTCGAAGACCTGCTGCAAGACCAGGCGGAACAGGACGGTGGCGAAGAAGCCCTCGGCCAGCTGGACGCCAGCTTCACCCTGATGATGCTGACCTTCGGCGATTTCCTGCCGGGGCTGGTTGAAGCGTTGGGCGGCGAAGAGCTTCCGCAGGGCATCTAAAGTCTTGTGATTACTACTGTGGGAGTGAGCCTTTGTGGTGAGGGGGTTTAGCGAAACGTCGCACCGCCCCGTTGGGTCGCGAAGCGGCCCCAAAAAAATGGGACTGCTGCGCTGTCCAACGGGGGTAAACCCCCTCGCCACAAAGGCTCGCTCCCACATTGGTTTTGTGGTGTTACTTAAAACAAGGATCAGGCCATGCGTGCTCTGGCTGCATTGAGTCGTTTTGTCGGCAACACCTTCGCTTACTGGGTCCTGATCTTCGCGGTCGTGGCGTTCCTTCAGCCGACGTGGTTCATCGGCCTGAAAGGCGCGATCGTGCCGCTGCTGGGCCTGGTGATGTTCGGCATGGGCCTGACCCTCAAACTCGAAGACTTCGCCGAAGTCGCACGCCATCCGTGGCGCGTGGCGCTGGGCGTGGTTGCACATTTCGTGATCATGCCCGGCGTGGCGTGGTTGCTCTGCCAGGCGTTTCACCTGCCACCGGAAATCGCCGTCGGCGTGATTCTGGTCGGCTGCTGCCCAAGCGGCACCTCGTCGAACGTGATGACCTGGCTGGCGCGTGGCGATCTCGCGCTGTCGGTGGCCATCGCCGCCGTCACTACCCTCCTCGCTCCGCTGCTGACACCCGCGCTGATCTGGCTGCTGGCTTCGGCATGGTTGCCGGTGTCCTTCATGGAGCTGTTCTGGTCCATCCTGCAAGTGGTGCTATTGCCGATCGTACTCGGTGTGGTTGCCCAGCGCCTGTTGGGTGATCGGGTTCGCCATGCAGTGGAAGTGTTGCCGCTGATTTCCGTGGTGAGCATCGTGATCATCGTCACCGCCGTGGTGGCCGCCAGCCAGGCGAAGATTGCCGAGTCCGGCCTGCTGATCATGGCCGTGGTGATGCTGCACAACAGTTTCGGCTATTTGTTGGGTTACTTCACCGGACGCCTGTTCAAGTTGCCGCTGGCCCAGCGAAAATCCCTGGCACTGGAAGTCGGCATGCAGAACTCCGGCTTGGGTGCCGCGTTGGCCAGTGCGCACTTCTCGCCATTGGCGGCGGTGCCTAGCGCGTTGTTCAGCGTCTGGCACAACATTTCAGGAGCGTTGCTCTCGACGTATTTCCGCCGCATGAGCGAGAAAGAAGACCGCGACACCGCTGCTCAGCAAGCGACCGAGTAATCCGAAAACTTGATCCTCGGGTTAATGTTGGGCACTCTATTGCGCAACGCGAGGACGACCTCGCGGCTCGATCGAGTCATTAATCTGGGGACGACCCCGTCAATCGATGGAGGTCTCTCATGTCCTGGATCATTCTGTTTTTCGCCGGCCTGTTCGAAGTGGGCTGGGCCGTCGGCCTGAAATACACCGACGGTTTCAGCCGCCCTCTCCCTACCGCATTGACCGTTGCCGCCATGGTCATCAGCCTTGGCTTGCTCGGCCTTGCCATGAAGGAATTGCCGCTGGGCACTGCCTATGCGATCTGGACGGGCGTGGGCGCCGTGGGCACGGTCATCGCCGGGATCATTCTGTTTGGTGAATCCATGGCGCTGTTCAGGCTGGCCAGTGTGGCGTTGATTATTGCCGGGTTGGTTGGCCTCAAGGTTAGCGCCTGACCTTACGATCGCCTTCGCGGGCAAGCCTCTCTCCTACATGGAACTGTTAACCCTGTAGGAGCGAGGCTTGCCCGCGAAGAGGCCCTTAAAGTCACCGACTACCTGACGGCCCCACGCAAATCTCCTACCAACTGCTGCAACTTCAGGGGCTCCGCCACCTCAACCGCCACCGCCGGCCCCGCCACCAACGTCACCCGCGACCACAACCGACGAAACAACCCCTTGCCCGGATCGCGGCTGAAGAAACTCCCCCACAACCCTTGCAACGCCAGCGGAATCACCGGCACCGGTGTCTCTTCGAGAATCCGCACCAGCCCACCCTTGAACTCGCTCATCTCTCCGTCACCAGTCAACTTGCCTTCAGGGAAGATGCACACCAGCTCACCGTCCTTCAGATAGTGAGCGATGCGCGTGAAGGCCTTTTCGTAGATTTGAATGTCTTCCTGGCGCCCCGCGATCGGAATCGTCCCGGCGGTACGGAAGATAAAGTTCAGCACCGGCAGGTTGTAGATTTTGTAGTACATGACAAAACGAATCGGCCGACGCACTGCACCGCCAATCAGCAACGCGTCGACGAACGACACATGGTTGCAGACCAGCAATGCCGCGCCTTCATCCGGGATCAGATCGAGATTGCGATGCTCCACGCGGTACATGGAATGGCTGAGCAGCCAGATCATGAAGCGCATGGTGAACTCGGGGACGATGCTGAAGATGTAGGCGTTGACGCCAATGTTCAGCAGCGACACCACCAGAAACAGCTGCGGGATAGACAGCTCGACCATGCTCAGCAGAACGATCGAGACAATCGCCGACACCACCATAAACAGTGCGTTAAGAATGTTGTTGGCAGCAATCACCCGCGCCCGCTCGTTCTCGGGGGTGCGCGACTGAATCAGCGCGTACAGCGGCACGATATAGAAACCGCCGAAAATCCCCAGCCCCAGAATGTCGATCAGCACCAGCCAGGTGTGGCCAAAACCGAGGATTTCGATCCAGCCATGGCCGTCAACGCTGTCCGGAATACCGCCGGAATGCCACCACAGCAGCAAGCCAAACACCGTCAGCCCGAACGAACCGAACGGCACGAGGCCGATCTCGACTTTGCGTCCGGAGAGTTTCTCGCAGAGCATCGAGCCCAGCGCGATGCCCACCGAGAACACCGTCAGAATCAGCGTCACCACGGTCTCGTCGCCGTGCATCCACTCCTTGGCATAGGCCGGGATCTGCGTCAGATAAATCGCCCCTACAAACCAGAACCACGAGTTGCCGACGATGGAACGCGACACCGCAGGCGTTTGCCCCAGGCCCAGTTTCAAGGTGGCCCAGGATTGGCTGAAGATGTTCCAGTTCAGGCGCATGTGCGGCGATGAAGCCGCCGCCCGGGGAATGCTGCGACTGGCCAGGTAACCGAGCACCGCGACACCGATGATCGCAGTGGAAACGATGGTCGCGTAATGACTGGACGACATCATGATCCCGGCGCCGATGGTCCCCGCGAGGATCGCCAGAAACGTGCCCATTTCCACCAGCCCGTTGCCACCCACCAGTTCTTCTTCACGCAGGGCTTGCGGCAGAATCGAGTACTTCACCGGCCCGAACAGCGCCGAGTGCGTGCCCATGGCGAACAGCGCCACCAGCATCAGCGACAGGTGATCGAACAGGAAACCGACCGCGCCGACCGCCATGATGGCGATCTCCCCGAGCTTGATCAGCCGAATCAGCGCGTCCTTGGCGAACTTTTCCCCGAACTGGCCGGCCAGCGCCGAAAACAGAAAGAACGGCAGGATAAACAGCAGCGCGCACAGGTTGACCCAGATCGAACGGTCACCCTCGATCGTCAGCTTGTACAGAATGGCGAGAATCAACGACTGCTTGAAGATGTTGTCGTTGAACGCCCCGAGGGACTGCGTGACGAAGAACGGCAGGAAGCGCCGGGTGCGAAGCAAGGTGAACTGTGAGGGGTGGCTCATCTTCCATGTGTCCCTGATGTTGGGTAAAGAGTGGCGTGGCGATTGTTATTGGAATGTCGAGCGTCGATCCAGGCCACACATTACCTAATCTTTGCAGGTTATTTCTTTAATCCTGCAATGCACGGTGAGACAAACAACTCGCCCCGCCACGCGCCCTGCACCGTGCGTAGGGAGACGATCAGCCACATCACCGCCAGCATCGCCACCAGCACGCAGCCAAAGACACTGAAAAACGTCAGGTTCAAGGTGCTGCCCAGTTTCAACGTCGTCAGAGAATAGACGCCCAGCGGGAAGGTGAAGCCCCACCAGCCAAGGTTGAACGGGATACCGTCGCGCAGGTAACGCACGGTGATCAGCACCGCCATCAACATCCACCAGAAGCCGAAGCCCCACAGCGTGATCCCGGCCACCAGGCCCAACCCGGCGGCAATTTCCCCCATGCCTGGCAAACCGTTGGCCGCGAAAATGGCTGGCGCGTCGGCGCCCAGCAGCAACATGCCCAACGCCCCGGTGCCGATCGGCCCCAGCGCCAGCCAGCTGGAGGCGGCCATGTTTTCGTGAGGCAGTTTATGCAGCGCCATGCGCAACAACAGAATCGTCAGAATGCTGAACGCCACCGGCAGGGAAAAGGCCCAGAGAACGTAGCTGGTCGTCAGCATCACCAGTTGCGAATGGGCATCGGCCAGGTGCGGTGCCAGCAAACCACCGCTGGCGGCGGCCACTTCCGCCGCGACCACAGGCAACAGCCAGACCGCTGTCATCTGGTCGATGCTGTGTTCCTGGCGGGTGAACATCATGTAGGGAATCAGCACGCCGCAGGCCACAGACATGGCCACATCGAGCCACCACAGCACTTCGGCGACATGAATCACACCGTCGCCCCAGCGCGGCAAGCCGAACACCAGGAAACCGTTGATGATGGTCGCCAACCCCATGGGGATGGTGCCGAAAAACATCGAGACCGTGGAGTGGCCGAAAATCCGTCGCGCCTCATCAAAGAACAGCACCCAGCGTGCCGCGTACGCTGCGGTGAACAATACAAACAGGCAGATATTGAGCAGCCAGAGACCTTCGGCCACCGCGTGCAGGCCGGGTATGGATACGGGCAATTGCGCCAGCGCCAACGCCAGCACGCCCGTCCCCATGGTTGCGGCGAACCAGTTGGGGGTGAATTGGCGAATGGCCTCAAGCGGGTGCTGCAAATGGCTGAGCGGTTTTAAACCGAGGGTCGTGGTGTTGGGGCATGTCATGGTGAATTCCTCTTCCTCTTGTGAGGTGGAACTCATGGTAGATCTGAATCGAATATCTATATAACGGGTAATATCTCTAACTGTTATCTGTTTTGCAGATATAGCGTCAAACGCTGCCTTCAGTCTCGATCACCAGGATCCTCGCCGCGCCTAGCGGATGGGCGACGTGCTCGGTACCGATCGACGCATAGAAAATATCGCCCACGTCCAGCAGCGCTTCCTTTTCGACGCCTTCTTCGCGGTAGCGCATCTGCACCTGGCCATCGAGCACGACGAACACTTCCTGCCCATCGTTGACGTGCCATTTGTACGGTTGGTCAGTCCAGTGCAAACGGGTGGTGATGCCGTTCATGTTGGCGATATCCAAGGCGCCCCAGGCACGGTCAGCGGTGAAGGATTTGCTGCGGATAATCTTCATGGGGCGGTCCGTCGAAATGAGTGGCGGTGCCAAGGCTAGCGGTCATCGAACATCGACGCCACAGACTTTGACAGGCTGCTGACGCATCAGCGCGAGCAGTGCACCGAGCGACAGGACAATCAGCACCGCGCCATAGCCATCGGTCGTGATCACCAAGCCAAAGGCCCGAGTCAGATTCCCTGCCAGCAACGATGGCAAGCAGAACGCCAGATAACTGAGCACATAAAACGCCGACATCAACCCGGCCCGTTCGTGAGGCAGCGCCATCGGCACCACGCTGCGCAACGAGCCGAGGAAACTGGCGCCGAAACCGCAACCGGCGACCAGCGTCCCGATGAAAAACAGCGGCAGGCTGGCGCTGTGGACCGCCAGTAAAATCAGCGCCACCCCCGCGGGCAGAATGCTCGCGCCGACCAGCAAGACTTTATCGGCCGGACGACTGCGCAAGGTGTAGATCATCAACGCGCCGGTGACGGTCAGCACCGCCACTGTCGCCCCGCCAATCAGATTCGACGTCGATCCGGTAGCCGTCCGCACAAGCGACGGGGCGAGGGACGCGTAGAAACCACCGAGCGCCCACGCGGCGGTGTTGATCGGCAGCACCAGCCACAACGCACGCCGCGCCTGGGTGGGCACATGCAGGGTCGGACGCAGCGATGCCAACGCACCACGTTGCGCACTGACGCTTTCCGGCAGACGCCAGACGTACAGCGCCTGCAACCCGAACAGCGCGAGCAGCACCCAAAAGGTCAATTGCAGCGGCAGCGGCGCGAACTCGGCCAACAAGCCGCAGCCCATGGCGCCAACCGCCATGCCGAGCAGCGGCGCAACACTATTGACCAGCGGACCTTGCTGGCGATCGGTGTCCAGCAACGCGGCACCCAGCGCAGCCGTGGCCATCCCGGTAGCAAAACCCTGAAGCACTCGGGCGCTGATCAACCACGCGACGCTGTCGGCATTGATAAACAGCAGCATGGCCAGCATGTTCAGCGCCACAGCGGTAAAGATCACCGGTTTGCGTCCCAGGTAATCCGAGAGCGAACCGACCGTAAGCAGCGCCGCGAGCAGGCTGATGGCGTACACGCCGAAAATCAGGGTCAGGGTCGCTGCCGAGAATTGCAGGTGTTCCTGATACAAGTGGTACAGAGGCGTCGGCGCAGTGGAAGCGGCGAGAAAACTCAGTAAAGTGATTGCCAGAAACCACAGGCTGGAACGGTTTGATATCGAACTGGACATGCGCACACTCCGCAAAAGCTAATTTATTGCTTTTGCGGAGTGTGCTACCGGCCAGCGCTTAAAGCAAATTCTTTGTGTTAAGGTCTGCCGTATGGCTATTAAAGAAGGTTTACGCCCGGGCGGTCGAAGCGCCCGGGTGCAAGAGTCGATTCATTCGGCTGCGCGCCAACTCCTCGAAGAGCAGGACCGCACCACCGTGACCGTGCCGCAAATCGCTGCGCGCGCGGGGGTTACACCGTCGACCATCTATCGGCGCTGGGGGGATTTGTCGACGCTGCTGGCCGACGTCGCCCTCGCCCGCCTGCGCCCGGACAGCGAACCGGCCAACACCGGCAGCCTGCGCAGTGATGTGCAGGCCTGGGCGGAGCAGTACCTGGACGAAATGAGCTCCGAACCCGGCCGCAACATGCTGCGCGACGTGCAATGCAGCACCACACCGGTCTATTGCGCGACAATCATCGGCGGGCAGTTGCAGACAATTCTGGATCGTTACCCGGATGAGCCGAAGCCGAGTGTCGACCGATTGATCAACCTGGTGGCGGCACCGACGGTGTTTCGTATCCTGTTTTCAGCGGCGCCGCTGGAGGTTGAGGAGTTGCACCGGTTGATCGAGATTGCGTTGCAGCAGTGAGACCGCTTTCGCGGGCAAGCCTTGGGCAAGCCTCGCTCCTACAGGTTCTGTGTCGTACACATAATCGGTGAACAACACAAAACCTGTAGGAGCGAGGCTTGCCCGCGAAGAGGCCGGCCTGGACGCCATAAATCCCACTGACAAACACCCTGCGACACCCCACCACGCCACGACCTTGGTCGACACTGACTAACCCCTGCCATCGTGCGAGACTGTCTGACCGGGCGGGAGTCCCGGGTGTCTTTTGTCGGGAGTTCCCATGCCGTTGTCCAGCGGGCTGATCGCCGCCGTCGCCCTGGCCTATATGGCCATCATGTTCGCCATCGCCTTTTACGGCGACCGCCGCAGCACGCCGTTGCCGCCGCGAGTGCGCGCGTGGGTGTACAGCCTGTCGCTGGCGGTCTATTGCACCAGCTGGACCTTCTTTGGCGCAGTCGGCCAGGCCGCCGAACAACTCTGGTCTTTCCTGCCGATCTACCTCGGGCCGATCCTGCTGCTGATCTGCGCGCCGTGGGTCCTGCAAAAAATGGTGATGATCAGCAAACAGGAGAACATCACCTCCATCGCCGACTTCATCGCCGCCCGCTACGGCAAATCCCAGTCGCTGGCGGTGGTGGTGGCGCTGATCTGCCTGGTGGGCGTGTTGCCCTACATCGCGCTGCAACTCAAGGGCATCGTCCTCGGGGTGAACCTGCTGATCGGCGCCGGTGCCGACGCCATGGGCACCCGCGCTCAGGACACGGCGCTGATCGTGTCGCTGGTGTTGGCGCTGTTCACCATTGTTTTCGGTACCCGCAACCTAGACGCCACGGAACACCACCGCGGCATGGTGCTGGCGATTGCCTTCGAATCGCTGGTCAAGCTGTTCGCGTTTCTCGCGGTCGGCGCGTTCGTGACCTACGGCTTGTACGACGGATTCGAAGACCTGTTCGACCAGGCCATGCTCGCCCCGCGCCTGGAGGAGTACTGGAAGGAAACCATCAACTGGCCGTCGATGGTGGTGCAGACCGGCGTGGCGATGATGGCGATCATTTGCCTGCCCCGGCAGTTCCACGTGACGGTGGTGGAAAATATCGACCCTCAGGATCTGCGCCTGGCGAAATGGGTGTTCCCTGCTTACCTGGCGTTGGCGGCGTTGTTTGTAGTACCGATCGCCCTCGCCGGTCAGATGCTGCTGCCCAGTTCAGTGCTGCCGGACTCTTTCGTCATCAGCCTGCCCCTGGCCCAAGCCCACCCGGCCCTGGCAATGCTGGCCTTTATCGGCGGTGCTTCGGCGGCGACCGGCATGGTGATCGTCGCCAGCGTCGCGCTGTCGACCATGGTCTCCAACGACATGTTGCTGCCGTGGTTGCTGCGCCGAAACAACGCTGAGCGGCCGTTCGAAGTGTTCCGCCAATGGATGCTGTCGGTGCGCCGGGTCAGCATCGTGGTGATTCTGTTGCTGGCTTACGTCAGTTATCGCCTGCTCGGCTCCACCGCGAGCCTGGCAACCATTGGCCAGATCGCCTTCGCCGCCGTGACCCAACTGGCCCCGGCCATGCTCGGCGCGCTGTACTGGAAACAGGCCAACCGCCGGGGCGTATTCGCGGGCCTCGCCGCCGGCACATTCCTCTGGTTCTACACCCTGATTCTGCCGATCGCGGCCCACAGCCTCGGGTTGTCCCTGAGCAGTTTTCCAGGGTTGGCGTGGCTTCACAGCAACCCGCTGAATCTGCCGCTTACCCCGCTGACACAAGGCGTGGTGTTGTCGCTGGCGGCCAACTTCACGCTGTTCGCCTGGGTGTCGGTGCTGTCACGCACGAGGGTTTCCGAGCACTGGCAGGCGGGTCGTTTCATCGGTCAGGAAATCAGTGCTCGCCCCAGCGCCCGCTCGATGCTGGCGGTGCAGATCGACGATTTGCTGCAACTGGCCGCCCGCTTCGTCGGTGAAGAACGGGCGCGGCAGAGCTTCATCCGATTTGCCTACCGCCAGGGCAAAGGCTTCAACCCGAACCAGAACGCCGACGGTGAATGGATCGCCCATACCGAACGCTTGCTGGCCGGTGTACTCGGCGCTTCGTCGACGCGCGCGGTGGTAAAAGCCGCCATCGAAGGTCGGGAAATGCAGCTGGAGGATGTAGTCCGGATCGCCGACGAAGCCTCGGAAGTGCTGCAGTTCAACCGCGCCCTGTTGCAAGGCGCTATCGAAAACATCACCCAGGGCATCAGCGTGGTCGACCAGTCGCTGAAACTGGTGGCCTGGAACCGGCGCTATCTGGAGCTGTTCAATTACCCGGATGGGCTGATCAGGCTTGGCCGACCGATTGCCGACATCATTCGCTACAACGCCGAGCGCGGTCTGTGCGGCCCCGGCGAAGCCGAAGTGCACGTCGCCCGCCGCTTGCACTGGATGCGTCAGGGGCGCGCCCATACCTCTGAAAGACTTTTCCCCAACGGACGTGTGATTGAGCTGATCGGCAACCCGATGCCCGGCGGCGGTTTCGTCATGAGTTTCACTGACATCACCGCGTTCCGCGAGGCCGAGCAGGCGCTGACCGAAGCCAACGAAGGCCTGGAGCAGCGGGTCACCGCACGGACCCACGAACTGTCACAACTCAACGTTGCCCTGACCGAAGCCAAGGGCACCGCCGAATCGGCCAACCAGTCGAAAACCCGCTTTCTGGCGGCGGTCAGCCATGACTTGATGCAACCACTGAATGCCGCACGCCTGTTCTCCGCTGCCCTCTCCCATCAAGACGATGGCCTGTCCAGCGAGGCGCAGAAACTGGTGCATCATCTGGACAGTTCACTGCGCTCGGCCGAGGACCTGATCAGCGACCTGCTGGACATTTCCCGCCTGGAAAACGGCAAGATCAACCCGGACCCCAAACCCTTTGTGCTTAACGAGCTGTTCAACGCGCTCGGTGCCGAATTCAAGGCACTGGCTCAGGAGCAGGGGCTGAAATTCCGAGTTCGGGGCAGCACGTTGCGGGTCGACAGTGACATCAAATTGCTGCGCCGGATCTTGCAGAATTTCCTGACCAACGCCTTCCGCTACGCCAATGGGCCCGTGCTGCTCGGCGTCCGGCGGCGCAAGGGCGAGTTGTGCCTGGAGGTCTGGGACCGAGGACCGGGGATTCCTGAAGATAAACAGCAGGTGATTTTCGAGGAATTCAAACGCCTCGACAGCCACCAGACGCGCGCCGAGAAAGGCCTGGGCCTGGGGCTGGCGATTGCGGATGGGCTGTGTCGCGTGCTGGGTCACACCTTGCGCGTTCGGTCCTGGCCGGGGCGCGGTAGCGTGTTCAGTGTCAGCGTGCCGCTGGCGCGGGCACAGACTGTCGCGCCGGCCAAGGTCAGCGAGCTCAATGGCCATGTGTTGAGCGGCGCGCAGGTGCTGTGTATCGATAACGAAGACAGCATCCTGATCGGCATGAACAGCCTGCTGACACGCTGGGGTTGCCAGGTCTGGACCGCGCGCAACCGCGATGAATGTGCGGCGCTGTTGAACGACGGTGTACGTCCGCAGTTGGCGCTGGTGGATTACCACCTGGACCATGGCGAGACCGGGACCGAGTTGATGGCGTGGCTGCGCACCCAGCTTGGGGAGCCGGTGCCCGGGGTGGTGATCAGTGCCGATGGCCGGCCGGAGACCGTGGCCCAAGTGCATGCGGCGGGCCTGGAGTACCTGGCCAAACCGGTGAAACCGGCGGCGTTGCGGGCGTTGTTGAGTCGGCATTTGCCGTTGTGATGCGGCAGGTTTTAACACGGTAGTGTCTGGACTACCTATATCGCGAGCACGCTCGCTCCCACAGTGGGTCGGAGTGGTTGCACACATCGAGTGAACAACACAAAAACCCTGTGGGAGCGGGCTTGCTCCGGGCGGCGTCCCGACGAAGCTTTTGGCTTTTGACCTATTCAGGCAACTCAGCCAACCCATCGACATCGGTCATCGCCCGCTCCAGCAGATCAGCCGGCAAGCTCTTGCTGGCTCGGGCACCCAGCAACTTCAACTGTTCACTGCGGCTGACGAGGTTGCCGCGCCCTCCTGTCAGCTTGTTGCGCGCTGAGCTGTAGGCCTTGTCCAGTTGCTGCAAGCGATTGCCGACTTCGTCCAGATCCTGGATGAACAACACGAACTTGTCGTACAGCCATCCGGCGCGCTCGGCGATTTCCCGGGCGTTCTGGCTTTGGCGCTCTTGCTTCCACAAGCTGTCGATGACTCGCAGGGTCGCCAGCAGCGTGGTCGGGCTGACGATGACGATGTTGCGGTCGAACGCCTCTTGAAACAGTGTCGGTTCAGCCTGCAACGCCGCGGAAAAAGCCGCTTCGATCGGCACGAAGAGCAAGACGAAATCCAGGCTGTGCAAGCCGTCGAGTCGTTTGTAATCCTTGCCCGACAGGCCTTTGACGTGATTGCGCAGCGACAGCACGTGCTGCTTGATGGCGATCTGGCCGATGGCATCGTCCTCGGCCGCTACGTATTGCTGATAGGCTGTGAGACTGACTTTGGAGTCGACCACCACCTGCTTGTCACCCGGTAGATAAATGATCACGTCCGGCTGGAAACGCTCACCGTCCGGGCCCTTGAGGGTGACTTGGGTCTGGTATTCGCGGCCCTTCTCCAGCCCGGCGTGTTCAAGCACGCGCTCAAGAATCAGCTCGCCCCAGTTGCCTTGGGTTTTCTGCCCTTTCAACGCTCGAGTGAGGTTAGTGGCTTCGTCGCTCAAGCGCAGGTTCAGCTGCTGCAAACGCTCCAACTCTTTGGCCAGGGAAAACCGTTCGCGGGCTTCGGCCTGATAGCTTTCCTCGACGCGTTTTTCGAAAGACTGAATGCGTTCCTTCAAAGGATCGAGCAACTGGCCCAGACGCTGCTGGCTGGTTTCGGCGAAACGCTGCTCACGCTCGTCAAAGATCTTGCCCGCCAGTTCGGCGAACTGTGCTCGCAGCTCGTCTCGTGAGCCTTGCAGGTCGTTGAGGCGTTGCTGATGGCTGTCCTGCTGCTCGCGCAGTTCGGCGTTGAGCGAGGCCGCCTGGGCGTCGAGGCGCCGCAGCTCGACTTCTTTTCCGGCGCGTTCGATGTTCCAGGCGTGAGACGCGTCGCGGGCGTCGTCGCGCTCGATCTGCAGCAGTTCAATTTCACGGCGCATGGCCGCCATGTCTGCCTGCTTGGCGGCGTTGGCCTGGCCCAGATCACCGATTTCATCGCGGCAGGTTTCGAGCTGGGCGTTCAAGCCGTCCTGCGCCAGTTGCGACATGGCCAGACGCTCTTCCAGCATGGCCACCTCGGCTTGTCCCGCGCTCGCACGGCGCTGGATTTGCCAGGCCAGTACCAGCAATGGCAGTGCAGCGCCCGCCAGACCCAGCAAAATGCTGGTCAAGTCCATAGCCATAGCGACTCCTGCCGATGAGATAAAGCTTGAAGGTTAACCAAGGCGTCAGAACTTGGACAGCTCAGTCTTCGACTAAGCCCAGTTCCTGCAGGGCGCGCCGATCGCCCGCTCGCGCGGCCTGACGCAACAGGTCCTGGCCAATGCGGCGATCCCGGGCATTGCCGCATTCGCGGCACATCAGCTGGCCGAGACGACTTTGCGCGGCCACCACACCTTCACGAGCAGGCTGCTTGAGCAAGCGCCCGGCGAAGTGTTTAACGTTGGTGTTTTCACTCAGGCGCGGGCTGTCCAGCAACCACTCCGCCACGCGCATCGAAAAGCGCTTGGGAGGGGTAACACTGGGGGGTGTGGAGGTGGCAGAAACTGATACGGAGCGAAACTTCATAAAGCACTGAGGGGCAGATCGGAAGGCGCGCCACTCTACTCTTTTTTTCTTACAGGTAAAGCCTAAAAAACCCGGCACGCCCGTCCTAGAGCAAGCGCTCGGGACAATCCACAGAAGCTGTGGATAACTCAGTGGACAACCGTCCTTGAACTTACGCAAAGCCCTGTGGAATGGGGCTCGCAGTCAAACTGACGATTTTTTCACCAGTAAAAAAAAGCGATGTTTTTCATTGACTTAAATTTTCAATACAGGCACCCACTGTGGTCGGGGCGCAGATGACAGTCCGGTTACGGTCTGCGCAACTTATGTGCACAAGTACCGTCGTGGCAGTTATATCGATGCGCTTTTTCGGAGCGCTTTGGAGTGCGTTTCTGGGGATAACCTTGGCAAACCCTTGCCCCAGGCTTGTGCCGGACCGACGACCAGTGGTCGGAAATCGTCCCATTGCGGAGCAAGATTGCTCAGGTCTGAAATTATTTTGCTTTCGCGCTTCCCTTCACCCACTCGATCCGTTAGTATCCGCGGCGTTAGTACCAAGCTGAAAGTCAATTCTGGTCGAACAAATCCTCCCGGTCAGCCTTCCCATAGGAAGCCTCCACCGAACAAGCGGGATCGACCACCTCGATGGTTTCCAGGTAAACCTTGCGCCAACACAGCCTTTGAATCGAAAGCAAAGGGTGTTGCGAAGCTCACTTACTCTGACCGAACCAGCCTGCAAATTGATCAGGATCTTCACCCCGGGCCCAGAACCTTTGCCCTTGATGTGTTGCCTGCCCTCCTAAGTACCTACCTGCCAGCCCAAGCGCGCCAATTATCAGCGCTTCAAACTGGCTGCTTTGTTCCAGTCGGGTTCTTCGTTCGACCAATGGTGGTCGTCGTCACTGGAACGTTTTAATTTTGCACGGTTCTTATCCGTGTCGCTTGTAGGAACACCCATTTAATGACTACTCAAATCCACACCCAAGATGCCATTCGCACCCTAACCAACGCTTTTGCACCAATGAATTGCCTGATCATGGCCGCTCGCAAAGGCTGCTTCAGCTTTACTCTGGTCAACGAACACGGCATCGCTCGTCACAGCGAACGCCTGTACCCCGATCAATACTCCAGCGCAGAACCGCTGCAGGCAGTGATCGAGCGTACCCGTCAGGCACTGGTTGCCTGATACGCCAGAACGACTGAAAACCTCAAAAGCCCTGCTCAAAAAGCGGGGCTTTTTATTGCCCGATATTTCTCATTGCGCAACATGCGGCTAAGCACTAACCGGTATAACGGTTATAACTCGAAGCCGGAAATATTTTAAAAACAGTCCTTTACAGCGCGAATATGACACTACACTTCAACTCAAGCGGATTGATCCGCTTCCGGCGAGCCTGATTCGATTCACCCGCTGCCAACGCTCCCTTCAGGTATCGCCGCCCACTTCATGTTTCGAGGGCTTTATGGGTATCGCTGCCAGCGAACTGTGCCGTTATGTGATCCGTCCGACATTGATTTACCTCGGACGCCATAGCGCGACTGCCGAAGCCCTGTTACTGGGCATCGCCGCCAGCCAGTCAGCCCTCGGCTCCGCCCTGCATGACCGCCGTGGACACGGCCTGTACCGAATCGCCGAACCCCGCCATCAGGCTCTCTGGGATCACTACCTGGCATTGGACCCGGAGCGCGCGAGCCTCGTGCGCGGCCTCGCCAGTCAGCATGCCTTTCTCAGTGGGCCGCACCTGGAATTGACCGTCAACCTGCGTTACGCCACTGCCATCGCCTGGCTGCTGGTAGAAGAACAGAACACCCCACTCCCCGCCGCGGATGACTTGTTGGGTATGGCCCGAATCTGGCGCCAGACTTTTCAGCCTCAAGGACGCCTGCGCGACTTTACCTACGCCTGGAAAACCTGTGTTTCACCAATGAATCAGGTCGCCTGCTGACCCACCGGTTTCCAAAGATCCTGTAACGGGTCGCGAATTCGGTCGGATTGTCCTACAAAACCGCTCTAACTCAAGCCATACAGCCTATAGCGCTGGGACGAAAATGTTGGTAATTTTCGCCCCGGTGATCACCAGGAGTTCTAATAATGAAAAAAGTAATGCTCAAAACCACACTCAGCCTCGCTGTTACCTTGGCATCCACCCAGATTTTCGCAAGTGGCTTTGCCATCAACGAACAGAGCATCAGCGGGATGGGTACAGGTTTTGCCGGGCGATCTTCCTCTGCCGATGACGCAAGCACTATTTTTGGCAACCCTGCCGGCATGTCCCGCCTCAAGCGCGAACAAGTCACCGGTGGTGCTGCATTTCTCGACGCACACACTGACATCAGCCACGCCAGCTCCAGCCCGAACAGCGGCAGCAACGACGGCGACATGGTTCCGTTCATCGCCGTGCCGATGGGTTACTACGTCAAGCCAATCGACGACCACTGGGCATTCGGTATCGGCATGTACGCGCCGTTCGGCCTGGTGACCGATTACGAGAACAACTTTGCCGGCCGTTACTTCGGCAGCAAGAGCGAAGTTAAAATCGTCACCCTGCAACCGACAGTCAGCTACGCCTTCAACGACAAGGTGTCCATCGGTTTCGGTCCGACCATCAACCGTATTGACGGCACCCTGGAATCGAACCTCTCGATCACCCAGGCCGCGCCGGACGGCAAGGTCAAAATCAAGGGTGACGACACCGCACTGGGCTACAACATCGGTGTGCTGGTTCAAGCCACCGACAGCACTCGCGTCGGCCTGACCTACCACTCGAAAGTGAAGTACAAGCTCGAGGGTGACACCAAGGTCAACTACAACGTGCTTGGCCTGGTCGGTCAGAATCCAAGCCAGAAGTACGACGCCTCGCTGGACCTGACCACCCCAGAATCGGTGGACTTCTCGGTCACTCATCAGCTGGACGACCAGTGGACTCTGTACGCAGGCAGCACCTGGACTCGCTGGAGCCGCCTGAAAGAAATCACCGTCGATAACAAGGGTGTTCCTGCCATCCTGAACGGCCAGTTCGGTACCATCACCGAAGAACAGAACTGGCACGACACCTGGGCTCACGCCATCGGCGCGTCCTACCAGTTGAACAAGCAATGGGTACTGCGTACCGGCCTGTCCGTCGACCAGGCGCCGACCAATAACGTCGATCGCTCCCCACGCATCCCGACTGGCGATCGCAAGATTTTCAGCCTGGGCGCCGGCTGGAGCCCGACCGACGACCTGACCATCGACGTGGCGTACTCGTACCTGCGTGAAGAGTCAGTCAAGGTCAGCAACAGCAACAACCGTGGCCAGAGCTACGACGCCAAGTATGAAAACTCGGCGAACGGTTTCGGTGTTGGCGCGACCTACCGCTTCTGATGATTCACGGCGAGCCTGAAACGCTCGCCGACTGAATCTAAAAAGCCCTGCTCTCTTGTACAGAGGCGGGGCTTTTTAGTGGGCGCAAATCAGGGCTGGGAAGCCAGGGCTTTTTCCACCGCTGCAATGAACTCGGGATCATCGGGCTTGGTCAGGCTGGAGAAATTGGCAATCACCTTGCCCTTGCGATCGACCACGTATTTGTAAAAATTCCACTTCGGCGCGCTGGTCTGTTTGGCGAGGACCTTGAACAAGTGAGTCGCGTCATCACCGCGGACTTTCTGCGGCTCAGTCATGGTAAACGTCACGCCGTAGTTCACGTAGCAGACCTTGGCGGTCTCAGCGCCGTCCTTGGACTCTTGCTTGAAGTCATTGGACGGAACACCGATCACCTCCAGCCCCTGGTCCTTGTAACGCTGATTCAGCGCCTCAAGGCTTTTGAACTGCGGGGCAAAACCACAGAAGCTTGCGGTATTGACCACCACCAGCGGTTTACCCTCAAACCGTTGGCACAGGTCGATGGATTCCTTGGCGCGCAACCTGGGCAACGAGCCCTGCAACAGCTCCGGGCACTCGGCCGCTTGTGCCAATCCGGTAAACGCCACCAGCAACGCGGGGACTGCAATCCAGCGCATCAACATGTCGGTGCTTCCTTGATCAATGGTCACAAACGAAGTTACTCGCCCACGCCTGTTTCTAGCAAGCACCCATACCCAACTGCATCAGCGCCAACCCGCCCTGATGCCAGCCCCACCAGGCCAACGCCAGCAGCAAGGCGCCGACAGCGACTACTGCAATCCGCGGCCAGAGACGGTTCATATCGCGCTCAACCGGGTTTGCAGGCGCGCTACCGGCTGCTCACGCACCGGCCAGTTCAGGGCTGCGGCCAACAGGCTCAAGAGAATCGCCACTTGCCAGATCAAGTCATAGCTCCCGGTTCGGTCATACACCACCCCACCCAACCAGCCACCGAGGAACGAACCGAGCTGGTGAAAGAGGAAAACAATCCCACCGAGCATGGACAGATTTCGCACACCGAACAAGGTCGCCACCGTGCCGTTGGTCAACGGCACAGTCGACAGCCACAGGAAGCCCATCGCCATGCCAAACAGGTACGCGGTGGTCGTGGTGACCGGTGCCCACAGGAACAACGTAATCACCACCGCCCGCAGCAGGTATAAACCAGTGAGCAAGCGCGGTTTGGACATGCGACCGCCGAGCCATCCTGCGGTGTACGTGCCGAAGATATTGAACAACCCGATTAGCGCCAGCACCGTGGTGCCCACCGTGGCCGGAAGGTGCTCGTCCACCAGGTACGCCGGCAAATGCACGCCGATGAACACCACCTGGAAACCGCAGACAAAAAAGCCGAACGCCAACAACCAGAAACCCGAGTGGGAGCAGGCTTCGTGCAGCGCTTCGGAGAGGGTTTGTTCATGGCCGAGGACTGGCAGCGGTTTGTCCTTGAGCATGCTCACCAGCGGGATAATCAGCGCCACCAGCAGGCCCAGCACCAGCAGTGCCGCAGACCAGCCAAGCCAGCCGATCAACCCCAGCGTACCGGGCAACATCGCGAACTGACCGAAAGAACCGGCGGCGCTGGCGATGCCCATGCCCATGCTGCGTTTCTCCGGCGGCACGGCACGGCCGACCACGCCGAGGATCACCGAGAACGAAGTGCCCGACAGACCGATGCCGATCAACAGGCCCGCACTCAGGGACAAGGTCACGGCCGAGTCGGACAGTCCCATGAATACCAGCCCCAATGCATACAGAACACCACCGACCAACACCACTTTCGCCGCGCCGAAGCGATCAGCCAGCGCGCCGGTGAAGGGCTGCGCCAGGCCCCAGATCAGGTTCTGCAAGGCAATGGCAAACGCAAACGTCTCACGGCCCCAACCGAACTCGGCACTCATGGGTGCCAGAAACAAGCCGAAGCCGTGGCGCACGCCCAAAGACAATGCCAGGATCAGCGCACTCCCCACCAACACCCAACCGCACGTACGCCACATCGATGTCATTCTTATTCTCCGGTAGCGGGTATATACCCGCTTAAGATCGGAAAAACCGGCATCACGCCAGTTCGTCCAGCAATCGCAACAAGGTTTCGCGCTTCTCGGCGCCCAAACGATCGACCAACCGCTGCTGCGCCGCTTCCCACGCAGGCAAGGCCGCGGCCAGGCGATCGGCGCCCGCCTCGGTCAGCCGGACGATGCGATTACGCATGTCCTCGCCCTCGACCAGCGTGACCAGGCCCTCACCTTCCAGCACCCGAAGATTGCGCCCCAGGGTGCTGCGGTCCAGGCCCATGGCTTCGGCCAGGGTGGAAATACTCGGTTCATTCAGGCGCTGCAGATTGCACAGCAAAGAATACTGGGCAACGTTGATCCCGAAGCCGTCGAGAGCGCCGTCGTAATGCCTGCTGACGCCACGGGCGGCGCGACGCAGGTTGATGCATAAACATTGAGAGTCGAGCATGGTGCGTGTATATACCCGCGAGTGTGTTAAATCAAGTTACAGAAGGGTTTAATCAGCGATATAGAAATGTCTGGCAGACCGCTATCGCGAGCAGGCTCGCTCCCACAGTGGATCTTCAGTGGACGTTGAATTTATGTACGACGCCATCAATGTGGGAGCGAGCCCGCTCGCGATGAGGCCGGCACATCCAGCCCACAAACCATCAGACCAACGCCAATCCTACCAGCACCGCCATCTCCATCAACTCCAGCATCGCCCCAGCCGTATCGCCCGTCGTCCCGCCCAATCGCCGCAGCATCACCTGCCTCAACCAAACGAACATCACCCCCGCCAGCAAAAGCGCCCAGACACCGCTGACTCCAGCGATCAAAACACAAGCCAACGCACTGACCGCCAGCACCTGTTTACCCACAGAGCGCGGCAGATGATCGGCCAACGCCTGCCCCAACCCGCCGGCACGCACATACGGTGTGGTCAGGAACAATCCCAGCATCGCACTGCGACCAATCAGCGGAACGATGATCAGCACAACGCTGTGCTGCTGCTCGATCAACGCCAGCAACGCGGCGAATTTGAGCAGCAACACCAGCACCAGCGTCACCACCGCAATCGGCCCACTGCGCGGGTCTTTCATGATGGTCAGCGTGCGCTCACGGTCGCCAAAGCCACCGAGCCAGGCATCGGCGCTATCGGCCAGACCGTCCAGGTGCAACGCGCCGCTGAGCAATACCCAAACAGTCAGCAACAACGCGGCGTGAAGCAACAGAGGCGTGCCAAGCAACAGCCAGTTCAGCGCCCATAAAAGTGCGCCGAACAGCAGTCCGACCAGCGGATAAAACAGCAGCGACCGACCCAGTTCCTGAGGAGCGGGCATGCCGGGCAGGCGAATCGGCAAACTGCTGAGAAATTGCAGGGCGATCCAAAAGGGCAACATGGTCAGATCGCTTCCTTGAGAATGACGCCTGACTCGACGCTCAACGAAAACAGCGAGCCATGGCCGACCTCGACATTCAGCAACTGCTCTCGCGGCAAACCCCGCGCCTGCGCCAGCAACAAGCGCATGACGCCACCATGGCTGATCAGCAAGATCCGTTCGCCCGCATACGCTGCGTGCAAGCGCTCCACCGCCGCCAGCACCCGCGTCGAAAATTCCTCGACCGGCTCACCCTCAGGCGGCGTAAAGGAATAAGGATCGGCCCAGAACAGACCCAACCCCTCGGCGTCAGTCTCCATCAATGCCGCCGCGCTCTGCCCTTCCCAGGCACCGAAGTGCAGTTCTTGCAGATCTTTGTCGAGGTGCACTGGCAGCCCCAGCTGCGCACCGAGCTCATGCGCAAACCGCGCACAACGTTGCAACGGTGAACTGATCAACCGATCCCACGGCCCTTGCTCGACCACCGCCGCGCGCATCTGCTCCCAGCCCTTGGCGGTCAGCGCATCGTCGAGGCTGCCGCGCAAACCGCCACCGAGTTCGGTTTCACCGTGGCGCAGAAGATCCAGACGCAACGTCATGCTGGACGATCCGCCACCGCTGCTTCGGCAAAGGTTGCCATCTGCCCGTGAAGATCGCAGGCCAGACGCAGCAACGGCACAGCCAACGCGGCGCCACTGCCCTCGCCCAGACGCAGGCCGAGGTCCAGCAGTGGCTCGGCATTGAGGGTTTCCAGCACATGACGATGGCCCGGCTCGGCACCGCGATGGCCGAATAACAACCACTCACGGCATTCAGGGTTCAAGCGCACCGCCACCAACGCGGCGACGCTGCAAATAAAGCCATCCACCAACACTGCAACGCCTTCCTGGGCGCACGCCAGATACGCACCGACCAACGCCGCAATCTCAAAACCGCCGAGGTTGAACAGCGTCTGCAACGCATCACCGCGCTGAGCGCCGTGCAATGCCAAGGCACGTTCGATGACCTGGGCTTTATGGCTGACCCCCGCCGCGTTCAAACCGGTGCCCGGCCCGGCCAGATGCACCACCGGGCAATCGAGCAAGGCACAGGCCAGCGCGCTGGCCGCGGTGGTGTTGCCGATGCCCATCTCGCCGCCGATAAACAACTGCGCACCGGCGGCGACCGCACGCTGCACGCTGTCGCGACCGGCCTGCAAGGCGAGTTCGCCCTGGGCCTGAGTCATGGCCGGACCTTCGACGAAATTGGCGGTACCCGCACCAATGTTGAGGTGACGCACGCCTGGCAGGCTCAACGATGGCGTCACCGTGCCGAGATCCACCACTTCCAGGGAAGCGCCGAGCTGGCGCGCCAACACGCTGATTGCCGCGCCACCGCTGACAAAGTTATGCAGCATCTGCCCGGTGACTTCCTGAGGAAATGCCGACACGCCCTCAGCCACAACGCCATGGTCACCGGCAAAAATGGCAATCCACAGTTGCTCAAGACTCGGTTTGACCTGCCCCTGCAGCCCCGCCAATTGCACGGCCACCGATTCAAGTTGGCCGAGAGAACCGGCGGGTTTGGTCAGTTGCTGTTGACGTGCCTGCGCCTGTTCGACGGCTTGAGCGTCGATCGGCTTGCATGGGTTCAGCCACCAGGATTGAGTCATAACGCGGTTCCTTTCAAAGTCAGGGGCAGACCGGCGACGGTCAGGACGACACGTTGGCAGCGCTCGGCCAGGGCTTGATGCAGCCAACCGGCTTCATCGACATAGCGGCGAGTCAATTCGCCCAGCGGCACGACACCCATTCCGGTCTCGTTGCTGACGAAAATGATTTCACCCGGCAAAGAAGCCAGGCAGTCCAGCAGGGCTTCGCGTTCTGCGTTGAGGCGTTCGTTGTCGTCGAGCATCAGCAGATTGGTCATCCACAGGGTCAGGCAATCCACCAGCAGGCAACGGTCGGCGCGGGCGCTTTCGCGCAAAACGCGGGCGAGTTCGACCGGTTCCTCGATCAACGCCCATTCGGCTGGACGACGGGCGCGGTGATGGGCAACCCGCTCGTTCATTTCACCGTCCAGCGGTTGGCTGGTGGCGATGTAGGTGACCTGAAGCTGGCTGTCTGTCGCGAGTTTTTCAGCGAGGCGACTTTTGCCGGAGCGGGCGCCGCCGATGATCAGTTGCAGCATGGTTACATCCTATAAATGTTCGGTGTAACTACTGGCCTCTTCGCGGGCAAGTCGGATCGCCGCACCGCTCGCTCCTACAGGTGGCAGCAGTGCTTTTGTAGGAGCGAGCGGTGCGGCGATCCGACTTGCCCGCGAAGGCGTCCTCTCATCCACCTCAAATCCCGCAGAGTTCACGCAGCAATCGGGTATCCAAATGCTTCTCCACCAGATCCGCCAGCCGCTCGATATCGCGCTCGCGCAACCCGTGGTAGTCCACTTCTTGCACATCCTGCAAACCCGCCCAGCGCAGCAGCGCACTGCACGCTGCCGGGGATTCAAACAGGCCATGCAGGTAGGTGCCGAAAATCTGCCCGTCAGCACTTTGCGCACCCTCGCAGCGACCATCGTCCAGCTGCACGGCAGGGTTTTCCAGCGCCGGCCCGGTGGTCACGCCGGCATGAATTTCGTAGCCGCTGACTTCAGCATTTTCCAGCGCCAGATGGCCGCGCACATTGCGCAATTGCTTCTCTTCTTCGAGCCGGGTTTCGAACGCCAGCAAGCCCAGGCCGGCACTGGAACCCGGCGCGCCTTCGAGGCCCAGCGGGTCATGCACCTGCTCACCGAGCATTTGCAGACCGCCGCAGATCCCCAGCACTTTGCCGCCGTAGCGCAGATGACGGCTGATGGCCGTGTCCCAACCATTGGCGCGCAAATACGCGAGGTCGCTGCGCACGCTCTTTGAGCCGGGGAGAATGATCAGATCCGCCGGCGGGATCGCCTGACCGGGGCCAATGAATTGCAGGTCCACTTGCGGATGCAGGCGCAGCGGATCGAAATCGGTGTGGTTGCTGATGCGCGGCAGTACTGGCACCACCACTTTCAGCACGCGCTCAGCCTTGTCGGTCTGGCGCTGATCGATGCCGTCCTCGGCTTCCAGGTGCAGATCCATCACATACGGCAGAACACCGATCACCGGTTTGCCGGTGCGCGCTTCCAGCCAGTCCAGCCCCGGTTGCAGCAAGGCGATGTCGCCGCGAAAACGGTTGATGACGAAGCCTTTGACCCGTGCCTGCTCGGTGGGCGACAGCAGTTCCAATGTACCCACCAAATGCGCGAACACCCCGCCGCGGTTGATGTCGGCGATCAGCACCACCGGGCAATCCACCGCTTCGGCAAAGCCCATGTTGGCGATGTCGCCGGCACGCAGATTGATCTCGGCCGGCGAGCCCGCGCCTTCGACCATCACCACCGGATAGCCCGCGCTCAATCGTTCATGGGAGGCCAGCACCGCCTGCATGGCGATGGCTTTGTAGTCGTGATAGGCAACCGCATTCATCGTCGTGACCGCGCGACCATGAATGATCACTTGGGCGCCGGTATCGCTGTTGGGTTTGAGCAGCACCGGATTCATGTCGGTGTGCGGCTCAAGGTTGGCGGCCTGGGCCTGCACGGCCTGGGCGCGGCCGATCTCGCCACCGTCGGCGGTCACGGCACTGTTGAGCGCCATGTTCTGCGGCTTGAACGGCACGACACGCACGCCATGACGCGTGACCCAGCGACACAACGCCGTCACCAGCGTGCTTTTACCGGCGTCGGACGTGGTGCCCTGCACCATTAACGTGGTCATTGGAATTCCTTAGCGAAGGCCTGAAGTGCTTGTTCTAGACGCAGCCAGTCCGCCTCATCCGCAGGCAAGCCGAAACGCACGCTGCTGTTGTGGGCGAACAACCGCAGCAAGATGCCACGTTGTGCCATGAACTCGTGAAGCGCTTCGGCACGCTCGGTGATCAGCCATTGAAACAACGCGCAGCCACCCTGCGGCTGCAAACCATACTGCCCGAGCAAAAGCGCCAGGCGTTCGCTGGCCGCTTCGCTGCGCACCCGCTGCCTGGCGTGGCCTTCGGTGTCAAGCAAACAGGCTTGGCCCAACACCCGTGTCGGCCCACTGACCGCCCAAGGCCCCACCTGCTCGGCGAGCAATTTGAGCAGCTTGCGCTCAGCCAGCACAAAGCCCAGCCGCACACCGGCCAGGCCAAAAAACTTGCCGAAGGAGCGCAGCACGATCAAGCCGACCTGATGGGCAAACGGCGCCACGCTCAGATGCGGCGTGTTGTCCATGAACGCCTCGTCCACCACCAGCCAGCCGCCGCGCGAGGCCAGCCGGGCATGCCAGTCGAGCAGACGACTCGGGCTCAGGCTCAGGCCCGTCGGGTTGTTCGGATTGACCACCACCAGTACGTCGAGGCTGTCGATATAGAAGTCGACTTCCTGCTCCAGCACTTCGCGCACGATGTAGCCATTGAGCCGCCACGCTTGCGCGTGTTCGGCGTAGCACGGCGACAGCACGCCGACCTTGCCGGCTCGACGCAAACGCGGCAGCAACTGGATGGCCATTTGCGAACCGGCGACCGGCAGCACCTGGGCGGCGCCGTAATAGTCGCAAGCTGCCTGCTCCAGGCCGTCATCGGTTTCCGGCAAGCGCGCCCAGGCCCGCAGCGGAATGTCCGGGATCGGGAATGGCCACGGCGCGAGGCCGCTGGACAGGTCCAGCCAATCGGCTTCGGCAATGCCGTATTCGAGCGCCGCCTTGCGCAACCGGCCACCGTGCTCAAGCATAGAATTCAGCTCCCACGCAGAGAATCAGCAGCCATAACCATACCCCGCGCTGGACCAATTGCCAGCCACGGTCGATGGAGTCGGCATCCGCTGGCACACCTTCGCCCAGTTGCGGGCGCTGATGCAGTTCACCGTGATAAATCGCTGCCCCGCCTAACTCGACGCCGAGTGCACCGGCACCGGCCGCCATCACAGGGCCAGCGTTCGGGCTGTCCCAGGTCGGGCCCTGGGTGCGCCAGCATTTCAACGCCAGTCGGGTTTTGCCCAGCAACGCGTAGGTCAACGCCACCAGGCGCGCAGGAATGTAGTTGAGGACATCGTCGATCTTCGCCGCGGCCCAGCCGAATCGTTCGAAGCGTTCGTTGCGATAACCCCACATCGCATCAAGGGTGTTACTCAAGCGATAGAGCACCACGCCGGGCGCGCCGGCCACGGCAAACCAGAACAACGCGGCAAACACCGCGTCGCTGCCGTTCTCCAATACAGATTCAGTGGCGGCGCGGGCGACTTCGGTTTTATCCAGCTCGCTGGTCTGACGGCTGACCAGATAGCCGACACGTGTGCGCGCCTCGTCCAGATCACCACTGCGCAGGGCCTTGGCCACCGGCTCGACGTGTTCACCAAGGCTGCGCATGCCGAGGGCGCAATAGAGCGCAAGAATCTCGACTATCCAGCCGACATAGGGCGCCCAGGAAAACGCCGTGGCCAGTAACGTCAGCGGCAATACTGCAATCACCCAAGCGGTGACACCATGGCTGCGCCAGCCACGCCCCTCACCATTGAAACGTTGCTCGATGCGGTCGGCAAAACGGCCGAACGCCACCAGCGGATGCCAGCGTCTGGGTTCACCCAGCAGCGCGTCCAGCGCCACCGCGGCGACACTCAATAACGCCACACTCATTGACTCACTCCCCAATAATTTTCATACAGCAACTCACTGAGCGGACGCGCCTGCGCCCACCCTTCGAGTACCAGCATCGGCGCCGGATAGAATTCCTTGACCGGGCCGAGGCAAAGAACCGCCAATGGCTTGGCCCCGGGCGGCAAACCCAGCAGATCCGCCAGCGCTTGCGGCTCGAACAGCGACACCCACCCCATGCCCAGACCTTCGGCGCGAGAGGCCAGCCAGAGGTTCTGGATAGCGCAGGACAACGAGGCCGTGTCCATTTCCGGCAAGGTGCGACGCCCGAAGATGTGGCGCTGGCGATCGTCCATCAACGCGGCGACCAGCACCTCGGCGCAGTCGTTGATGCCTTCGACTTTAAGTTTCATGAATTCGTCGGTGCGCTCGCCGAGGGCTTCGGCGGTGCGAATGCGTTCTTCTTCCACCAGTTGCTGGATCTTGCTGCGCAGTGTGCGGTCGCTGATGCGGATGAAACGCCAGGGCTGCATCAAGCCGACGCTGGGGGCCTGATGGGCGGCTTCGAGCAGGCGCCGTAGCAACTCGGGCTCGACCGTGCCGCCGCTGAAGTGGCGCATGTCGCGGCGTTCGGCAATTGTCCGATAAACCGCTTCGCGTTCGGCTTGGCTGAATGCGTTGTCAGTCATGGCCTCTTCGCGAGCAAGCCCGCTCCCACAGTGGACCGCATTTCTTCAGGCAACACATTTTCAACTGTGGGAGCGGCGGTGCGACGATTCGACTTGCTCGCGATGGCGGCCTCACGGTCAGGCGCAAACAATGCAGCTACAGCGGAAGGATTGGACGGAAAATAAAAATGCACATAAGAGGCGGTCATCCGCCCCTCACGATAAACCGCCTCCGCCCCTCGCCCGCCGTTCGGGCTCAAGCCACGAGCAATCGGCTCAAGCTCGGTGCTGGTCAGCGAGTGGTGATACGTATGCCCGCGCAACGAACCTTCCGGCAACTCAACCGCTTGCAACGCCAGCGCCGCCAGACGCTTTTGCATCACCGCATCACCGGCCAGCAAACCGACCAATTCAGCGCGAGTGCCTTCGACGTCGGTCAACGAATCAAGCAGGTACAACATCCCGCCACACTCGGCCAACAACGGTTTGCCGGCGGCATGATGGGCGCGGATCGCATCCAGCATCGAGGCGTTCTGTGACAGCACCACATGGTGCAGCTCCGGATAACCGCCCGGCAGATAAAGACTGTCAGCCTCCGGCAAATCAGCATCGCGGATCGGCGAGAAAAACAATAATTCGGCGCCCATGGCCCGCAGCAAATCCAGGCTCGCGCCGTAGGTGAAGGCGAACGCTTCATCACGGGCCACGGCGATTCGCACGCCGACCAGCAAAGGCTCGGCGACGATTATTTCAGGCGCCGCGAATTCCACGGGCGGCGGCAGCGCTACATCGCAACTGCTGGCCAATGATTCAGCCGCCGCATCGAGGCGCAGGTCGAGATCGTTCAACTCGCTGGCCTGGACCAGACCGAGATGACGACTCGGCAATTCGATTCCGGTCTCGCGCGACAACGCGCCGTACCAGCGCAAGCCCTCAGTCAGGCTGCCTTCGAGCAATTGTGCGTGGCGCAACGTGCCCACACGGTTAGCCAACACGCCGGCAAACGGCAAATCCGGCTGATACTTCGCCAACCCCAACGCCAGCGCACCAAAAGTCTGCGCCATCGCCGTTCCGTCGATCACACCGAGCACCGGCACACCGAAGTGCCGCGCCAAGTCCGCGCTGGACGGCGTGCCGTCGAACAATCCCATAACGCCTTCGATCAGGATCAGGTCGGCTTCACCGGCGGCTTCCCACAACAGTCGGCGACTTTCCTGCTCGCCGACCATCCACATGTCCAGTTGATACACCGGCGCACCGCTGGCGCGCTCGAGAATCATCGGGTCGAGAAAGTCCGGGCCGCACTTGAACACGCGAACCTTGCGCCCCTGATTGCGATGCAAACGGGCCAGCGCGGAAGTGACGGTGGTCTTGCCCTGACCGGAGGCCGGCGCAGCGATCAACACCGCCGGGCAATGACGGATGCTTTTCATAAAATAGTATTCACAGCTCGACGCCTTTTTGCGCTTTGATTCCAGCCTGGAATGCGTGCTTGATCACGCCCATTTCGGTGACCGTATCGGCCAGCTCGATCATCTCCGGCTTGGCGCCGCGGCCGGTGACCACCACGTGTTGCATCGGCGGACGCGCCTGCAAGTCAGTGAGCACTTGATCCAGGTCGAGGTAACCGTGCTTGAGGGCAATGTTCAGCTCATCGAGCACCACCAGGCCGATCGATGGATCACGCAGCAGTTCGCGGGACACTTCCCAAGCAGCTTCGGCGGCGGCGATGTCACGCTGGCGATCCTGGGTTTCCCAGGTGAAGCCCTCGCCCATCACATGAAAACGCACTTGCTCCGGGAAGCGGCGGAAGAACAATTCTTCGCCAGTGCTGTTGCGCCCCTTGATGAACTGCACCACGCCGCACTGCATGCCGTGCCCCATGGACCGGGCGAGCATGCCGAAGGCCGAGCTGCTCTTGCCTTTGCCGTTGCCGGTCAGCACCAGCAGCAGGCCGCACTCATTCGGCGAGTTGGCAATGCGCTCGTCGATCACGGCTTTTTTGCGCTGCATGCGCGCCAGATGGCGTTCGTCACGATCAGGGGAATCAGTCATGGGGGAGCTCTCCGTTGAGACTGGATAACGGCGGGCAGGCACAAGAATAGACGGCAAGAAGCCTGGCATCGCCCACCGTGATGCCGTTGGATGAATCAGGCCGGTCTCCGGGCTCATGAGCGGCTTGCGCCGGACTGCGCGCCTTCCCATGTCGACAGTCGACACAGTGGCTAGGGCCTGTCATCAGCTTTTTCCTATACCGCGCCGGGGCTGCTGTGGCGCAGGCAAGGCGCGAGGAGCGTGGTTTGGTCGTTCCAAACAAGCTCCGAGCAACGCAGCCCTGCGCCACAGCAGGCCCGGCCCTTCGGGTTGTGTCTGAAAGCGGACCAGACTGCGTTGCAGTCCTTGGTAAGGGAAGAACCATTACCATCGGACTGCGCCTTGCCTGGTCCGCTTTCAGACATCAACGCTGTATAGGAAAAAGCTGATGACAGGCCCTCGCGCAGCCTTTACTCATTTACCGTTGCGGGGGCAGCGCCGGGTTCATGACGTTTCGCCGCGCGAAGGTAGTCACTCACCGGCTTCCCTGTTTCACTCTGTCGACCTTCGCCACAGAGCACCTGAAACAAGCCGCGAAGGTTAGAGGGTTGGGGGTGGAGCGTCAATTGAAGACAAAGCCCGGGCGCTCGATATACTGCCGCCCATCAATTACCTGACGCCAATCTTGCACCACACTGCCAGCAGTGATATCAAAGCGCCACATAACCCAATAACACAATTACAAGGGTGAGCAACATGCAAGGCATGATCATCAGCAACCCGAAGCTGGAATTCCTGCGACCGGTGCTGGAACGCTGGTTTGACTGTATCGACCGCTTTAATGCCGTTCGCGGCGACAATGACACGCCTTACTGGTACGACGAAAAAGCCAACCTTGGTTTGCTCTCCGCCGCGGCCTGGATGGCGGAAATGGTCACACTGCAACAAACCACCACGCGCAAGCAAAACGAAGAAGGCGAACGCAACGGCCGCGCCGATCTGTTTATCGCCTCCCCCGAAGAACGCGCCTACCTTCAGACCACTCAACGCTGGCCGCGGGTCAATAGCCTGAACCTGACTCAGGCGCTGCAAGACATCACCAGCGACGCCAAACGCATCAGCTACGCCAGCGACCTGAAACTCGGCTGCCTGTTCGTTGCGCCACAAAAGGCTCAGCAGAGCGCAACGCCGGAAGAACTTCAGGACATGGTCGACGACCTGCAAAAGGAACACAGCTGCGCCGTGGCCTGGTATTTCCCGTACGCCTATCGCAAGTTGCGCAACGAAGCCGGCAACTACCACCCTGGCATCGCCGTGCTGTTCAAGGAAACCCGCGGCTGACCGGTTGAACCATCGCGCCTCAAATCTTCTCTATGATTAAGTCAATGCATTCATAGGGAAGACCCGCATGCGCAAGCCCCAGCTCGTTCTCGTCATCGCGCTCGCCGGAGGGCTCGCCGCCTGCGGTGAAACCTCCAGCTTGCAAGTCTCCGACGGCACCGGCCCGTCACCCAAGCTGCCAGAACCGAACAAGACCCTGATCCCGACGGTGAATATCGCCCCGGCGATCGGCTGGCCTGCGGGTGCGAAACCCACCGCAGCGGCGGGCACTCAGGTGGCGGCATTTGCCGAAGGGCTCGATCACCCGCGCTGGCTGTATGTGCTGCCCAACGGCGATGTATTGGTGGCCGAAACCAACGCGCCCCCCAAACCCGATGACGGTAAAGGCATTCGCGGCTGGGTCATGGGCAAGGTCATGGGGCGTGCCGGCGCTGGCGTCCCCAGCCCGAACCGCATCACGCTGCTGCGGGACAAGGATCACGACGGCATCGCCGAAACCCGCACGGTGTTCCTGGAAAACCTCAACTCGCCTTTCGGCATGACCCTGGTCGGCAATGACCTGTACGTCGCCGACACCGACCGTTTGCTGCGTTTTCACTATGAAAACGGCGACACGGCGATCAAGTCGCCGCCGATCAAGGTGATCGATCTGCCGGGTGGCACGCTGAATCACCACTGGACCAAAAACGTCATCGCCAGCAAGGACGGCAGCAAGCTGTACGTCACGGTCGGCTCCAACAGCAACGTCGGCGAAAACGGCATGGATCAGGAAGAAGGTCGCGCGGCGATCTGGGAAGTGGATCGCGCCACCGGCAATCACCGTATCTTCGCCTCGGGGATTCGCAATCCAAACGGCCTGGCCTGGGAACCTCAGACCGGTGCCCTGTGGACGGCGGTCAATGAGCGGGACGAAATCGGTAGCGACCTGGTGCCGGACTACATCACCTCAGTGAAGGACGGCGGGTTTTACGGCTGGCCCTTCAGCTATTACGGCCAGCATGTCGATATTCGCGTCGAACCGCAAAACCCGGACCTGGTGGCCAAGGCCATTGCGCCGGACTACGCGGTCGGCCCGCATACCGCGTCGCTGGGCCTGTCGTTTGCCGAGGGCAACACGCTTCCAGCGCAGTTCAAGGAAGGTGCCTTCATCGGCCAGCACGGCTCGTGGAACCGCAAGCCGCACAGTGGTTACAAAGTGATTTTCGTCCCGTTCGCGGGCGGCAAGCCGACCGGGCAACCGATTGATGTGCTCACAGGCTTCCTCAACGCGGATGAGAAAGCCATGGGCCGACCTGTGGGCGTGGTGATTGATCAGCAGGGAGATTTGCTGGTGGCTGATGATGTGGGGAACAAGGTGTGGCGGGTGTCGACCGCGAAGTAACTGCAACAGCCCCCCTTGTAGGATCGCCGCACCGCTCGCTCCTACAAGGGGGGCGTTTAGCGTTTGCGGCACAGCGTCAATCCATCGCCCAACGGCAACAACGACAAATCCACCCGCGAGTCATCCTTCAAGGCGCGATTGAGCGCCTGGATGGCTCGGGTGTCTGCACTCTCGGGATCCTTTTCGAGCACCCGCCCACTCCACAGCGTGTTATCGAACACCGCCAGTCCACCGACGCGCAGCAGACGCAGTGCATGCTCCAGATAACCTGGGTAATTGGCTTTGTCGGCATCAATGAAGATCAGGTCGAACTGCCCAGGCTGATCCAGTGTGGCGAGGGTTTCCAGCGCAGGCGCCAGACGCAGATCTATGCGATGGGCGAGGCCCGCCTCCTGCCAGTATCGACGCGCGATAGCGTTGTAGTCGCCGGGGATATCACAGCAGATCAGCGAACCGTCCTCCGGCAACGCAGCGGCCATGCACAACGCGCTGTAACCGGTGAACGTGCCGACTTCCAGCAGGCGCTTTGCACCGATGAGTTTGACCAATAACGCGAGGAACTGCCCCTGCTCCGGCGCCACCTGCCAGCGAGCCATGGGCAGCGCCTGGGTTTCGTCGCGCAAACGCTTGAGCAGCGGCGTTTCCCTCAGGGAAACGTCGAGCAGGTATTGGTACAGGGAATCATCGAGATTGAGTGTGCGAGCGGTCATGACAACCTCTTCGGACAGGACGCTATGGATTGCGCGCCAAGTGCTCAGGCTGCAGAACGCGCTTGGCACTCAGGTAAGCCTTCTGCCAGTAAGCCTTGGACAAGCTGTCCAGCTTCACCGTGCCGCCAGTGGCTGGCGCGTGGACGAAGCGACCTTCGCCGACGTAGATACCGGCATGACTGACCTGGGAGCCGCCATTGGTGGCGAAGAAGATCAAGTCACCGGTTTGCAGGCCTTCCTTGCCGACGTTGGCCGCCTGCATGCTGATCATTTCGCGGGTGGTACGCGGCAGGGAAATACCGGTGACGTCACGGTAGACGTAACCGATCAGGCCGCTGCAATCAAAACCCGAATCCGGCGTGTTACCGCCCCAACGATACGGCGTGCCCACAAGACCAAGCGCGCGGAACAGCACGTCCTCTGCCTCGGGGGAAAAGGGTTGCGGGTTACCAAAAACAATGGGCGCGCGAACCACCGGAGCAGGAGGCGGTGTGCGACTGGCGCAAGCGCTGAGCAGGGCTGCGAAGAGCATGATGGTGAGGCGGGCCGACATCGTCATTAGCAGAACATCCTGATCTGGCTGCGGCTTTTTCTGCCGGAAAGACAGAAAAGAAAACCGCCTGCGCAGGACGCAGGCGGTTTGCCATCAATAATAGATCTGGATTCTAGCGGCTATGGGCCAAACTTCAAGTAAGACTTTAAGTTCGCCTTACAAACTGTCCGCCTACTTCCTTGCGAAGAGGCTTTTTGTCGACTGACGTGGCGACAGGCTGACGATTTACTTGCGGGCGGTGATCACGGTCGGGGCCATCGCGAGTGCGCGCTTGGCTTCGATGAAGGTCTTGCTCCAGTAGCTGTCGCCCAGGCTATCGACCCGGACACCACCGCTTTTGCGGCTGCTGGAATGGATGAACTGGTTGTCACCCAGGTAGATCCCGGCGTGACTGACACGACCGCGACGACCGTTGGTGGCGAAGAACAGCAGGTCACCCGGCTTCAGCGCGCTGCGAGCCACCAGCGGAGCGTTCACGTTGATCATTTCGCGAGTAGAGCGCGGCAGGTTCATGCCGGCTTCTTCACGAAACAGATAACCGATGAAACCGCTGCAATCGAAACCGGCCTCGGAGGTGCCACCGAAACGGTAACGGGTACCGATCAGGGACATGCCACGTTCGAGGATGCTGTCGGCCAGAACCGGAAGCTGGTACGACTTGCCATCGGCGAAGTTTGCCAGTTCTTTATCGGTGGCCACGCCGTCCTGGTAAAGATCTTCCTGGAAAAGAACGGAAGAGGACTGGGCGGCAACTGAACTTTTAACCTGTTGTTGTTGCTCTTGCTGAGGCACTGGAGAGTGGGCAGCGCAACCGAACAACAGGGTGACGAGTGCGAGAGGCACGAGGGGTGCGAAGCGCTTTAGCATGGGCACGACCGTGGCTGATAGTTGTAAAGAAGCCGAGACTATGCCCGCTATCATCCTCATTTGCAAATTCTATCGAACTTTATGTGACTTCCTGGTTCCGCGTTTACATCTAAGCGCTTAAGCCCGTTCTAAACGCCTGCGCTGCCTGCGACCTGCAGGAAAGCGGATTTTCTGACGCCTGAAATATGCCAAAGCCCGCGCCACGCTTGGGTTTTATCGGACTTTTTTACCAGCCCAGCGTTTCTTTAAGGAAGGGAATCGTCAGCTTGCGCTGAGCTTGAAGGGAGGCCTGATCGAGACGTTCAAGCAGCTCGAAAAGCGCGCTCATGCTGCGGGTGCCACGAGTCAAAATAAAATGCCCGACTTCATCGGTCAGGTGCAGGCCGCGACGGGAAGCCCGCAGTTGCAAGGCGCGCAATTTGTCTTCGTCGGAGAGCGGACGCATCTGGAAAATCAGTGCCAGGGTCAGGCGCGATTTCAGGTCAGCCAGCTTCACCGGCAATTCGCGCGGCGAGGTCGATGCCGCAATCAGCAGACGCCGACCGCTGTCGCGCAGACGATTGAACAGATGGAACAGCGCCTCTTCCCAATCCGCCCGGCCGGCGACCGCCTGCAAATCATCGAGGCAGACCAGTTCGTATTGTTCAAGGTTGTCGAGAATGGAGATGCCGCGATCCAGCAGCTCGGCCAACGGCAAATACACCGCAGGCTCCCCCAGTTGCTCGAAGCGCAAGCAGGCTGCCTGCAACAAATGCGTACGCCCTACCCCGTCCTTGCCCCAAAGATAAATCAGGCTTTCGGTCCAGCCGGCGTCGGCTTCGCATAGCCGCTCGACATAGCCGAGTGCAGCGGCATTGGCGCCTGGGTAGTAATTGATAAAGGTAGCGTCATCACGCAGACGCACACCTAGGGGCAGCTGAATCGGTTTCATGCTGACTGAACAGTTCCAAAGGAACCGTTAGTGGCCTCTGTGTAAAGTTTGCGAAGTTTATACCCGTGAGGCGGGTCGCACAATGCGACAGACCACAAGCAAAATCAAAGGTTTGCGTTAACGCCCTGGTTTTATGACAGTTTCTTTGGCGGCGCATGTGACAGTAGAGCGAGGGATACGGGCCAACCTGGCAAGAAACCAGGCCGCCCGCCGTGAGGCTTCAACGCCCCTTATAGCCCAGGTTCGTCGACACCACTGTAGATATCCGAATCTTTATACAAATCATGCACATGGCGCACCAGCACCATGATCACCGCCGCCACCGGCAACGCCAGCAATACGCCGGTAAAGCCGAACAGCTCGCCCCCCGCCAGAATGGCGAAGATCACCGCCACCGGGTGCAGACCGATACGATCGCCCACCAGCAAGGGCGTCAGCACCATGCCTTCCAGCGCCTGCCCGACCATGAACACCGCGACTATGCCGATCATGGGATACAGATCGCCACCAAACTGGAACAGGCCGGCAACCAAAGCCGCACCGATCCCGATCACAAAGCCCATGTACGGCACGATCGCCGCCAAACCGGCAATCATGCCGATCAGCAACCCTAACTCCAGCCCTATCAACATCAGGCCCGCCGAGTAGATCACCCCCAGCGCCACCATCACCAGCAACTGCCCGCGCACGAATGCACCCAGCACTTCATGGCATTCACCAGCCAAGGTCACGACGCGCTCTTCGTTTTCACGCGGCAGCAGGCTGCGGACCTTGGCCATCATCACGTCCCAGTCCCGCAACAGGTAGAAACTCACCACAGGGATCAGCACCAGGTTCGCCAGCCAGCCAATCAACGCCAGCCCGGAAGCCGTCGCCTGGCTCAGCACCACCCCGACAATGTCGGTGGTCTGGCCCATGTGCTCGCTGATCGCTGCCTTGAGCTTGTCGAACTTCCAGAAATTATCCGACAGCCCAAATTTCGATTGCGCCCACGGCAGTGCGGTGTGCTGCAGCCAGTCGAGCATCTGCGGCGCCAGCTCATACAAACGAAACAGCTGCTTGGCGAGCATCGGCACCAACACCAACAGCAACGTCGTGAAGATCAAGGTGAACAACGCGAACACCGCCACCACGCCCCAGGTGCGTGACAGGCCAGCCCTTTCCAGCCGATCTACCAGCGGGTCGAATAGATAGGCCAGCAGCAACGCCACCAGAAAGGGCGTCAGGATCGGATGCAACAACCAGACAAACACGCAGAGCAGAACCACTCCACCCAACCAGAACCAACGCCGCGTATCGGCCATGTACCACTCCATATGCTTCTATATAAAGAAAGAAAACCTTACCAACGGAATCGCAACTGCGGCACCCGTGCCGGAGTTGGTGCGACCACAGGCGCCGAACCATCGGCCACCGGTTGCACAGGGGCTACCGGAGCTGGCGCCTCACCGGCCGGCACCTCTTGCAACTTCGCCAGGGACAGTTGCGAGCGCAACTGCTCGGCGCTGCCATTGACCCGATAGAGAATGCGCTCACCGTCGACACTTTGCAGGCGCGCACCAAAAGGCTCCAGCAAGCGCCCAAGGGCGGCGTAGCGTTCCAGGTTCATGCCCTGCACTTCCAGCAATTGTTCGCCCGAAGCTCCCGGCTTGACGACAAACCGAGGCGCCAGACGCTCACTGACGGCCAGCATCACCGCATCGGCTACAGCGGCCTGGTCCGCGCCCTGCACGCTGCCCGCCTCTTTCTTGTCGCCCAGCCACAAATTCCACTTGGCCTGCCACTGCCCGCCCTCTTCACGGGCATGCACCGCGAGCAGGCCGTCAGCGTTGTAACGGTCCGATGCACCGCGCAGTGGCGTTGCATCCGTCCCTTCAAGATTCGGCGCCGTAGCGACCAGTTGCTCACTCAGGTCGGCCAACGGCAGACGCAACGGCAGACCACGATGTTGAGCCGCGCGACGCAACGGTGCGGCGCTGGCCTGGCCATCTCCCACCAGGCTCGAACCCTCTGCGGAGTCGTTCAACCACCAACTCAGGATCGAAGGCCGATTCGCCCCCCACAAAGACAGCCCGGCGCGGCGCAAGGTTTGTTCCGTGGTGGCCGGGTCGAAATTGACTTTCAGCACTTCCGGCGGACCGGCGTCGAAACCGTATTGGCTAATGATCTGTTGCGGGTCTTTGCGCAGCGCCGCCAACCCCGGACTTTGCGCAGCCTTGGGATCACCGGTCAGGCGCAGCACCAGCGTATCGAGCGCGCGCTGGGTGGCCTGATCGCGCTCCTCGGCCGACTGACTGCTGACAGGCTCGCGCACTTGAAACAGGCCTTTGACGTTTTCGGCCTGACTCGCCAGGCTGACCAGGGACAAACAGCCTGCAAACAAACATTTAGAAAAAAAACGCATGGAAGATTCCTGACGACAAGAGCGGCTGGAACAGACCGCATGAAGATGATCGAGCAAGGCTGTGACCACGTCCCTGCGCAAAACATTCACCACGGTCTGACTAAGTTTTCGCACTGTCATAACGATAGACGGTTAATCGCGATACCTTATACAGCCATCGGGGAGGCGACCAACACGGGCAATAACGGTTTTTTTCGGCCGATATGCCCCTGCCGTCGGCGTGAGGATGGCCGCTGCCCCTCAAGCCTGATAAAATCGCGCGCCTTCGCAGACCGGCAACAGCCGGGCAGTGTCGGAATAGCGCGCAAGGCTCTCGCCTACGCCGTTTCGGCGGCCCCACTGGACTCGGTCGTTACCCCTGAATCCCCCCTAAAGGCCTGGATCATGAGCAAGCAACCCTCCCTGAGCTACAAGGACGCCGGTGTAGACATCGACGCCGGTGAAGCATTGGTCGAACGCATCAAGAGCGTCGCCAAGCGCACTGCGCGCCCGGAAGTCATGGGCGGCCTGGGCGGTTTCGGCGCCCTCTGCGAAATCCCGGCCGGCTACAAGCAGCCCGTACTGGTTTCCGGCACCGACGGCGTGGGCACCAAGCTGCGCCTGGCACTGAACCTGAACAAGCACGACAGCATCGGCATCGACCTGGTGGCCATGTGCGTGAACGACCTGGTGGTCTGCGGCGCCGAGCCGCTGTTTTTCCTCGACTACTATGCCACTGGCAAACTCAACGTCGAAACCGCGACCCAGGTCGTGACCGGCATCGGCGCTGGCTGTGAATTGTCCGGCTGCTCCCTGGTCGGCGGCGAAACCGCTGAAATGCCTGGCATGTACGAAGGCGAAGACTACGACCTGGCCGGCTTCTGCGTCGGCGTCGTGGAAAAATCCGAAATCATCGACGGTTCGAAAGTCGCTGCCGGCGATGCCCTGCTCGCCCTGCCGTCTTCCGGCCCGCACTCCAACGGCTACTCGCTGATCCGCAAGATCATCGAAGTGTCCGGTGCCGACATCGAAAACATCCAGCTCGACGGCAAACCGCTGACCGACCTGCTGATGGCCCCGACCCGCATCTATGTGAAGCCGTTGCTCAAGCTGATCAAGGACACCGGCGCCGTCAAAGCCATGGCCCACATCACCGGTGGCGGCCTGCTGGACAACATCCCGCGCGTTCTGCCAAAAGGCGCCCAAGCGGTGGTTGACGTTGCGAGCTGGACCCGTCCTGCCGTATTCGACTGGCTGCAAGAGAAAGGCAACGTCGACGAAAACGAAATGCACCGCGTGCTGAACTGCGGCGTCGGCATGGTTATCTGCGTGGCTCAAGAGCACGTTGAAACCGCCCTGAACGTCCTGCGTGAAGCCGGCGAGCAGCCTTGGGTCATCGGTCAGATCGCCACCGCTGCCGAAGGCGCGGCCTCGGTTGAACTGAAGAACCTCAAGGCACACTGATGCAAGAGCGGATGTCCCAGACCTGTGATGTGGTGGTGCTGTTGTCCGGCACCGGCAGTAACTTGCAGGCCTTGATCGACAGCACGCGGACCGGCGACAGCCCGGTCCGCATCGCCGCGGTGATTTCCAATCGCGCCGATGCTTACGGCCTGCAACGCGCCAGGGACGCGGGTATCGACACCCGCTCCCTGGATCACAAGGCTTTCGAAGGCCGCGAAGCCTTCGATGCCGCGCTGATCGAACTGATCGACGCCTTCAACCCCAAACTCGTGGTACTGGCCGGTTTCATGCGCATTCTCAGCGCTGACTTCGTGCGCCACTACGCGGGTCGCCTGCTCAACATCCATCCCTCGTTGCTGCCCAAATACAAAGGGTTACACACTCATCAGCGCGCGTTGGAGGCCGGCGACACGGAACACGGCTGCTCCGTGCACTTCGTCACCGAGGAACTCGATGGCGGACCACTGGTCGTACAGGCAGTAATACCGGTAGAGTTGCACGATTCGCCGCAGAGTCTGGCGCAGCGAGTTCACGTTCAGGAACACCTGATTTACCCGATGGCTGTACGCTGGTTTGCCGAAGGTCGTTTATCGCTCGGTGAACAAGGTGCTTTACTGGATGGAAAGCTACTCGCGGCCAGCGGCCACTTGATTCGAAACTAGGAGATTTTATGCGTCGCGCCCTGCTCTTCGCTTGCGCTCTGCTTGCACTGCCATTTGCGCAGGCTGCAGAACTTCAACCTTTCTCCGCCAGCTACACCGCTGACTGGAAGCAGCTGCCCATGAGTGGCACGGCTGAACGCAGCCTGACCAAGGAAGCCAACGGCGTCTGGAAGCTCAGCTTCAAGGCATCGATGATGATCGCCAGCCTGACCGAAGAAAGCACCCTGACTGTGGACAAGGATACGCTGCTGCCACAGTCCTACCACTTCGAACGTGGCGGTCTGGGCAAAGCCAAGAAAGCCGACCTGGACTTTGACTGGACCAACAAAATGGTCACCGGCACCGATCGTGGTGACGCGGTCAAGATCCCGCTCAACCGTGGCATGGTCGACAAATCCACGTATCAGCTGGCCTTGCAACACGATGTGGCTGCCGGCAAGAAAAGCATGAGCTATCAGGTTGTCGATGATGGTGAAGTCGATACCTATGACTTCCGCGTGCTGGGTTCGGAAAAAGTCGACACCAAGGCTGGCCAGATCGAAGCGATCAAGGTCGAACGCGTGCGCGACCCGACACAAAGCAAACGCATCACCGTCCTGTGGTTCGCCAAGGACTGGGATTACCTGCTGGTTCGTCTGCAACAGGTCGAAACCGACGGCAAGGAGTACAACATCATGCTCCTCGACGGTACGGTCAACGGCAAGGCTGTCAAAGGCAGCTGATCCCGACTGACACGAAAATCCGGAATCCGCCAAGGATTCCGGATTTTTTATGCCTGTAGAAAGTTAAATCCGCGCCAACGCCTGGGCCAGGTCGGTGCGCAGGTCTTCGACATCCTCGACACCCACGGACAAACGCACCAGCGCATCGCCGATCCCGAGTTGTGCGCGGGTGTCGGCGGGGATGGTAGCGTGGGTCATGATCGCAGGGTGCTCGATCAGGCTTTCCACCCCGCCCAGGCTCTCGGCCAAGGCGAAGATCTGCACACTTTCGAGGAAGCGTCTGGCGCCGGCCAGGTTGCTGTTCAGGTCGAGGGAAATCATCCCGCCGAATCCATGCATCTGCTGCCGTGCCAGTTCGTGCTGCGGGTGCGACGGCAGGCCCGGATAGTAGACCCGCGCCACCTGCGGCTGACGCTCCAGCCATTGCGCCAGCTCCAACGCGTTGCTGCAGTGGCGTTCCATGCGCAGCGCCAGGGTCTTCACGCCGCGCAGGGTGAGGAATGCGTCGAACGGCCCGGCGATAGCGCCGACCGCGTTCTGCAAAAAGCCCAGCCGCTCGGCCAGTTCGGCGTTCTGCCCGACCACCGCGATACCGCCGATGACGTCTGAGTGGCCGTTCAGGTACTTGGTCGTCGAGTGCACCACGATATCGAAACCCAGTTCCAGCGGGCGCTGTATCCACGGGCTGGCAAAGGTGTTATCGGCCACACAGAGGATGCCTCGCTCGCGACAGATGCGCGCAATGGCGGTGAGATCAGAGAGCCGCAGCAAGGGATTGCTCGGCGTCTCGACACAGACCATCCGCGTGTCGTCCTGCAACGCCGCTTCGAAGGCCGCCAGGTCGGTCAGGTCGACGTAACTGAAGCGATGCCCGGCACTGCGCTGACGCACCTTGTCGAACAGTCGGAACGTGCCGCCGTACAGATCGTTGCCGGAGACGATGTGCGCGTTAGCGTCGAGCAGCTCCAGTACGGTGGAAATCGCCGCCAGCCCGGAGGCGAAGGCAAACGCCCGGGTCCCGCCCTCAAGGTCAGCCACGCAACGCTCCAGCGCAAAGCGCGTCGGGTTGTGCGAACGCCCGTAGTCGAAGCCCTTGTGTACACCGGGGCTCTGCTGCAAGTACGTAGAGTTGGCATAAATCGGTGGCATCAGCGCCCCGGTGGAAGGATCCGGTGTCTGTCCGGCATGGATCACACGGGTGCCGAAGCCGCGTGGCGAGCCGGTTTCATCGTGCTGACTCATGTAAGGGATCTCCGTAAGTGATTGAGCATGTCGACTCGCGTAATCAAGCCGTGGAAGCCCGAGGCGTCGGCGATGATCGCCACCAGCCCACGATCGAGCTCCGCCTGCAGTTCGGCCAGACTGGCGCCAGCCGGCAGGGTTTGCAACTTGTCAGTCATTGCGCTGGCCACGGGCCTGCGCAAGTGCGAAGCGTCTTCGTGCACGCCCAGCAGAATATCGGACTCGTCGATCACGCCGACCAGCCGCTTTCCGTCTACCAGCACCGGCAGTTGTGACACATCCGCCAGGCGCATGCGCTGGAAGGCAGTGAGCAGCGTGTCGTCGGGGCCGACGCTGATCACTCGGCCATCCTCGAAGCGCCGCGCGATCAGGTCGCGCAAATCGCCGTAACGTTTGTATTGCAGCAGGCCCTGATCGTTCATCCATTGGTCGTTGTAGACCTTCGACAGGTAACGGGTGCCAGTGTCGCAGACGAAGCTGACCACCCGCTTCGGCTCGGTTTGCTCGCGACAGTAGCGCAACGCAGCCGCCAGCAAAGTGCCGGTCGAGGAGCCGCCGAGAATGCCTTCAGCGCGCAGCAATTGCCGGGCATGATCGAAGCTTTCCTCGTCGCTGATCGAATAGGCGTGGCGCACGCTGGAAAGGTCGGCAATCGACGGAATGAAGTCTTCACCGATGCCTTCCACCGCCCATGAGCCGGCTTTCCCGAGGGTGCCACTGCGGCTGTACTCGGCCATCACCGAGCCGACCGGGTCGGCCAACACCATTTCCAGGTTCGGCTGCACACGCTGGAAGAAACGGGTCAGCCCGGTCAGCGTGCCGGCCGAACCGACGCCGACGACGATGGCGTCCAGATCATGCTGGGTCTGCGCCCAGATCTCCGGCGCGGTGCTGCACTCATGGGCCAGCGGGTTGGCCGGGTTGTTGAACTGGTCGGCGAAGAAGGCGTCGGGAATTTCCTGCGCCAACCGCGCTGCGACGTCCTGATAGTAGTCGGGATGGCCCTTGCCGACGTCGGAGCGGGTGATGTGCACCTCGGCGCCCATCGCCTTCAAGTGCAAGACCTTCTCGGTGGACATTTTGTCCGGCACCACCAGCACCACTCGATAGCCTTTGGCACGGCCGACCAGCGCCAGGCCCAGGCCAGTGTTGCCGGCTGTGGCCTCGACGATGGTGCCGCCGGGCTGCAGACGGCCATCGCGTTCGGCGGCGTCGATCATCGCCAGACCAATGCGATCCTTGATCGAGCCGCCGGGGTTCTGCGATTCGAGTTTGAGAAAAAGTGTGCACGGGCCGGTATCGAAGCGGCTGACGCGCACCAGCGGCGTATTGCCGATGAGTTCAAGCACGGCAGGGCGGGAGTCGTTTGGCATGTCGTAACCTCGCTGCGAGAATCCGCACTGGATGGACAGCAACTTGCGGCAAGTCTTCGCGCCAGTCGCCGGTAATGCCTTGCATGGAACATAGGCAGGGATTGCGCCATTCGCAACCGTGCGCAGCCAATCGGTCGCCTGGTCGTCTTAACGGTTGCGCGGCAGGATCGCCAGGAAATTGTCCCGCGCGACTTTCCTTGCAACCTGCTCAGGCAAGGCGTCGAGAAACGGATCGAAGCTGCGCATTTCCTTACCGAGCTTGTTGAAACGTCCCACCACATCAGAGCCAAGCATGAAGCGATCCGGGAAGCGCTCCACCAGCTTCAACCACGCTTCTGAGGGTTTGCCCTGCGCATCCAGCAGGTAAGGCGTCAGCATGCTCCAGGACAGATCGATGAACAGATTGGGGTAAGCCTCGAGCATCCGGGTCAGGGTCGGCAACAGAAAATCCAGCTGGGTCTGATGGCGATGGACCTCGGCGCTGGTCCCCGCGTGCGCCCAGATAAAGCGCGTGTGCGGATGATTACGCAGCGGCTCCTCGATCTCCGACAGGTACAGCGGATTTTTCTCGCGCTTGGAGGTGATGTTGGAGTGCAGCATCACCGACAAGTCGTTCTCGGCCGCGAGGTGATAAATCCGTGTCATGGCTTCGTTGTTGGCGCGTGGCGTATCTCCGGAAGTCAGCGCTGTCAGGTCGTCATGCCGGGTAAACACTTCGCCGATCCCCTGCCACAGCCCCGGATTGAGGTCGAGCATGCGCTGGATGTGCGTCGCTGAATTTTTGTCGTTGGGATTGAAGCCCGACAGGAACGGGTGAAAGCGCTGACGCTGTGCAGGCGTCAGTTTGTTCACCGCCGCAGCGACGATCACATCCGTCGCGCTGTACCAATAGGCATCGGCGTCATCACCGGCGTAGTAGCGCGGGCGCTTGGGTTCGTCTTCGTGCCATTTCTTCGCCACCGGGATGCCGGAAATCATCACATGCTCAATGACATTGTCGTCCATGGCCTTGAGCAGTTTCGGCATGCCCGCCGTTTCCTGGAAAAAGTCCACGTAATGCAGGTGCGCATCGCTGTAGGCGTATTCGCGTGCATTGACGTAAGCACTCGACAGCGCCAACAAACAGGCAAAGCTCAAACGGAACAAGGGCACGGGCATTCTCCGGGGGCAGGAAAAACGTAGACCTCCGCACACGCGAGACGGTTCAGCCTGTAAGAAAGTGGAACGCGCATCAGTAGGAATGCTCTATACCTTCAAGGTCTTTTTTGATCGAATGACTTTTTAGCCTGGGAGGCTTCTCATGACCGTTACCGTCAATACCGTTTCCGCCGAAGGTTTTCGCCACAGCGTCCAGATCGATGACCACGAACTCTTTGCCGATGTGCCGACCGCGTCTGGCGGCGAAGGCACGGCCCCAGAGCCACACGATTATTTCGACGCAGCCCTGGGCGCCTGCAAGGCCCTGACGCTGAAGATGTACGCGAAGAAGAAAGACATCCCGCTGACCGGCGTTACGGTTGAGGTCAAACGTGACAACAGCGAGGAGCAGAAAGGCAAATATGCCCTGCACGTCAAACTGACCCTCAAGGGTGTGCTCACCGACGCCCAGCGCGACGAGCTGCACCGTGTGGCCGATCGTTGCCCGGTGCACAAGCTGATGACAAGCACGGAAGTCAGCATCGAAACCCATCTGTCCGAAGGTGCCTTCAGCCAATAGCGGCAAGGGCTGCACAAGCGGGTTATGCTCCACGCGTCACCCGCTCAGCCTGGAATGCACCATGAACACTCCGCTCGTGATCCGCCCTCGCGCCGAAGATGTCGAAGGCCAGCCGATTCTGCGCCCGCTGCCGTCAGCCCAATGCCGTAGCGTCGGGCCTTTCGTGTTTTTCGACCACATGCTCGAGACCCGTTATCCGGCGGGTAAAGGCATGAACATCCGTCAGCATCCGCACATTGGCCTGTCCACCCTCACCTATTTGTTCGAAGGAAAAATCCAGCACAAGGACAGCCTCGGTTCCGACCAGGTGGTGGACGCCGGTGATGTCAGCTGGATGACGGCGGGCAGCGCGATCACCCATGTCGAGCGCACGCCTGAGGCGTTGAAGGACACTGGCTTCACGATGCACGGTTTGCAGGTTTGGCATGCTTCCCCCAAGGAGCATGAACAGGGACCGGGCCACTACAGCCATCACCCGGCAGCGACGTTGCCGGTCAGCGATAACCTTGGTGTGAAGATCCGGATGATTGCCGGGTCAGGCTTTTGCCTGGAATCGCCGGTGCCGGTGCTTTCTCCGACGTTGTATGCAGAATTGAACCTGCAAACCGCGACCACCTTACTGATTCCGACCGAGCATGAAGAGCGGGCGCTGTATGTGCTCAGTGGAGAAGCGCAGCTGGATGGCGAGCTATTGGAGCAGAATGCGCTAGTGGTGCTGCCTGCCGGAGAGGAAATGACGTTGTTCGCCGAAAGCGACTGTCATGCGGTGCTGTTTGGTGGGGCACCGCTGGACGGGCCGCGGCGAATCAACTGGAATTTTGTTGCGAGCGATCCGGCCGCGATCGATGAAGCGCGGCGACGCTGGGCGGCCGGGGATTGGCCGACGGTGCCCGGGGAAGTTGAGCGGATCGAACTGCCCTAGGACCTTCGACATCAGTTACACCGCCATCGCGAGCAGGCTCACTCCTACAGGGGGAATGCGTTCCAATGTAGGAGTGAGCCTGCTCGCGATGGGGCCAGCACTAACAGCAAAAGTGTCAGGGCAAAGAACAGCTGTCAGCCCTTGAACACTTCATCCAGCAAATTGTGCATCGAGGTAAACGCACGCCTCGCCGTCTTCGCGTCATACATCATCTTCCCCGGCACATTCGCATGCGGATCAGTAAACGAATGCACCGCGCCACCGTAGCTCAGCAGCTGCCAATCCACGCCCGCCGCATTCATTTCCTCTTCAAACGCCGGCAATTGCTCTTTCGGCACCAGTGGATCGGATGCACCGTGCAGTACCAGCACCGAGCCCTTGATGTTTTTCGCATCATTGACGTTCGGCGTATCCAGCGTGCCATGGAACGAAACGGCCGCATTTACCGGCGCGCCCGTGCGGGCCAGCTCCAGCGCGCAGCAACCCCCGAAGCAGAAACCGAAGGTCGCCAGCTTCGAGGTATCAACCGCCGCCTCGCCCTGCCCTTGCAACTGTTCGAACGCCGCCTGCATGCGCTTGCGCAGCAACGTGCGATCGTTCTTCAGCGGCATCATCGCCGCGCCCGCCTCGTCGCCGTTCTGCGGACGTACCGACTGGCCGTACAGGTCCGCGATCAGCACCACATAACCCTTGGCCGCCACCGACTTGGTGATCTCCTCGGCACCGGCGCTGACACCCATCCAGTTCGGCGCCATCAACAGACCGGGACGCGGGTCTTTGTGGTCGGCATCGAACGCCAGACGGCTTTCATATGACTGGCCATCAATCTGATAAGCGACAGAACGAACAGTGATTTGGCTCATGACGAACTCCCAGCAAAAGACACCAGAATGAAAAAACCCGCCGAAGCGGGTTTTTGTACAACGCCGTTAAACCGACAGTTCAACCAGCAGCTTGTTGAGGCGGCGCACATACGCCGCCGGGTCTTTCAAGCTGTCGCCGGCCGCCAGGGCCGCCTGATCGAAGAGGATGTGCGACAGGTCGCCGAAGCGCTCGTCGCTCTGCTCGTTGTCGAGTTTCTCGATCAGCGGGTGAGCCGGGTTGAATTCGAAGATCGGCTTCGAGTCCGGAACCTTCTGACCGCTGGCTTCGAGGATCTGACGCATCTGCATGCCCAGGTCCTGTTCGCCGATGGCCAGAATCGCCGGGGAATCGGTCAGGCGGTGGGAAACCCGTACTTCGGCGACGGAATCGCCCAGTGCAGTTTTCAGACGCTCAACCAGGCCTTCTTTGGACTTGGCGACTTCTTCCGCGGCTTTCTTGTCCTCTTCCGAGTCCAGGTTGCCCAGGTCCAGGTCACCGCGCGCTACGTCGACAAAGCTCTTGCCGTCGAAGTCGCTGAGGTAGCTCATCAGCCACTCGTCGATGCGATCGGTCAGCAGCAGCACTTCGATGCCTTTCTTGCGGAAGACTTCCAGGTGCGGGCTGTTTTTGACTTGCGCGTAGGTTTCGCCGGTCAGGTAGTAAATCTTGTCCTGACCTTCCTTGGCGCGAGCCAGGTACTCGGTCAGACCTACCACTTGCTCGCCTTCATCACCGTTGGTCGATGCGAAACGCAGCAGGCCAGCGATTTTCTCTTTGTTGGCGAAGTCTTCTGCCGGGCCTTCTTTCATGACCTGACCGAAGTTTTTCCAGAAACCTTTGTATTGCTCAGGCTCGTTCTTCGCCAGTTTTTCCAGCATGTCCAGAACGCGCTTGGTCAGCGCCGACTTCATGGAATCGATGATCGGGTCTTTCTGCAGGATTTCCCGCGACACGTTCAGTGACAGGTCGTTGGAATCGACCACGCCTTTGATGAAGCGCAGGTACAGCGGCAGGAACGACTCGGCCTGATCCATGACGAATACGCGCTGTACGTACAGTTTCAGGCCTTTCGGCGCTTCACGCTGGTACAGGTCGAACGGCGCACGGGTCGGCACGTACAGCAGCGAGCTGTATTCGAGTTTGCCTTCGACCTTGTTGTGGCTCCAGCTCAGCGGATTTTCGAAATCGTGAGCGATGTGTTTGTAGAACTCCTGGTATTCCTCGTCCTTGATCTCGGTGCGAGGACGGGTCCACAGGGCGCTGGCGCGGTTGACGGTTTCCCATTCAACGGCGGGCTTCTCTTCGCCCTCGGCAGCGGCCACTTCTTTCGGCAACTCGATCGGCAAAGCGATGTGGTCGGAGTACTTCTTGATGATGTTGCGCAGACGCCAGCCGTCGGCGAATTCGTCTTCACCGGACTTCAGGTGCAGGACGATACGGGTGCCGCGCTCGGCTTTCTCAACGGTGGCAACTTCAAAATCGCCCTCACCCTTGGACGACCAGTGCACGCCTTCGCTGGCGGCAGCGCCGGCACGGCGGCTGAACACGTCGACTTTGTCGGCGACGATGAAGGCCGAGTAGAAACCGACACCAAACTGACCGATCAGGTGCGAGTCTTTCTTCTGATCGCCAGACAGGTGCTTCATGAAGTCGGCAGTGCCGGATTTGGCGATCGTGCCCAGGTGGGTGATCGCGTCTTCACGGCTCATGCCGATGCCGTTGTCTTCGAGGGTGACGGTTTTAGCGTCCTTGTCGAAGCTCACACGGATTTTCAGTTCGGCGCCACCTTCCAGCAACTCAGGCTTGGACAGGGCTTCGAAACGTAATTTGTCGACAGCGTCAGAGGCGTTCGAGATCAATTCGCGAAGGAAAATTTCCTTGTTGGAATACAGCGAATGGATCATGAGGTGCAGCAGTTGCTTCACCTCGGTCTGGAAGCCCAGGGTTTCCTTTTGAGTTTCCACACTCATGGTCATCAAACTCCAATCAGATGGCAGTGGCCGCGACCTTCAGGGTCGACAGCGGGTTGTCATCAGAGTTTGGGGCTGAGTTCAGGATTTCAAGGGCTCTTCAATTTTGAAATGAGCCCGGGCCGTGGCAATCGGTTCGGCTTCGGTGGTTTGCCAGGCCGTAATCGCTACGTTTGCGACGCGTCGGCCCTGGCGGCAGACCTGACATTTGGCCCAGGTATCGCGAAACTGCCCGGTTCGCAGGTAATCGAGAGAAAAGTCGATGATCTTTGGTACACCGGGCGAACCGGTGAAAATCAGCAGGTGCAGCGCTGCGGACAGCTCCATGAAACCGGCGATCACCCCACCATGTATGGCGGGCAGTAAAGGGTTACCAATGTTGTCCTTGTTGGCCGGCAGGCGGAACAGCAGCTCGTCACCAACACGGGAACACTCGACGCCGATCAGTTTGGCGTAGGGAAGCAGGTGCAGCAGCGAGGCGTAGTCCCCCTGCTCATGGGCCTGCTGAAGTTGCTCCTTGAAAGTCTCAGTCATTTCGTACCTCCGGCGATCGCGCCACCAAAACCCTTGGTGCCTTTGACGGCTTTGCCCATGCGCATGAACGTGCCGACGACATGAGCGATGGGCTGCTCGGGATCATCCTGGTAGGCAAAGCCTCGAGCGAAGATCACATCGGTGGTCACCCGGTAGCATTGGGCGAAACCGTAGACATCCTTGTGAGGCTCGGCGGCGTGCATGTAGTCGATGCGCAGATCGAGGGTCGGGCAGACTTCGAATTCGGGCAGGACGCAGAGGGTCGACATGCCGCACGCAGTGTCCATCAAGGTCGTCAGCGCCCCGCCATGGATCACTCCAGTCTGCGGATTGCCGACAATTTGCGGGCTGTACGGCAGGATGACCGTCAGTCCGTCGTTGCTGGCGCTGTGAACGCGCAAACCCAGTACCTGACAATGCCTGAGCGCCGAAAGAAATCGCGTCGCGCGCTCAAAAACGGGGTTTTCGGCCATGTGATATACACTCTTCTTAGTATTCGGAGATCGTATTCAGCGTATTCGTAAAAGTTCCCGTGGGAATAATCTTATATATCTGAACGAATTGAGGAACTTAACCCTATTGGCCGTGCTCGAAAGACCAGTAGATATTTTCCATAAGGAGATACACCCCATGCGTAAGACTTTAGCTATTGCCTTGATGTTGACCGCTTCCCTCGGTCTCGCTGCCTGCGATAAAAAATCCGAGGACAAAGCTCAAGATGCTAACCAACATGCTGAGCAAGCTCAAAAAGAAATGAACAAAGCTCAGGAAAATGTGAACGACGCTGCGAAAGAAAACGCCAAAGCTGCCGAAGCTAAGGCTGAATCGGATGCAGCTGCAGCAAAAGAAGCACCTAAAAACTAAAGCAGTTTTTAGCGTGATAAAGAAAACCCGCCAAGTGCGGGTTTTCTTTTGCCTGTAATTTGCCCCCGCTAGAGCAAAATAGTTCTAAAAGTCGGACTAATCATCAGCAGCAACGAACACACTAATCCGACGAACCACACCAGACTCCGCTGCCAGGCAAGATCAGCCCAATAGCACAGCAAATAAATGATTCGGGTAATCACAAAGATGATTGCCAGCGAATCGATCAGCCACCCCGCCGTTTGCGTGGTGTGCGCCATCAGCACTCCCACCGCAAATAACATGAACGCCTCGAAGCAGTTCTGATGCGCCGCCACCGCACGGGCGCCGAAGCCTGTCAGTTGCGCCTGTTGCTGACGCGGCAGATGGTTGTCGTAACCGCCCTGCTCGTTCATCGCTTTGGCCACGGGAATCTTTGCCACGAAAATCAGCAAGGCACTGATAAACACACACCAGAACGGAATACTCATCAAACAGCCTCTTTGTTCGCCTCGGGCAATGGCGCCTCTGTAGGTGTATAGACCATCACGTCGAGAACGTCGGAATGAAACTCCCGGCGATACAACACCAGCACCACGCCGGCACTCATCAACATGAACAGCCACGGGCTGACGAACCAGGCCAGCATGGTCATGCCGAAGTAGTAAGAGCGCAGGCCAAAGTTGAACTGGTTGGCGGCCATGGAGATCACTCGGGCCGCGCGGGCAGCGAAGGCTTTACGCTCTTGTTCGGAAACGTGGCGCTCACCGATCATCGGTGCCGAGCCAATCAGAATCGCGGCGAAGTTGTACTGACGCATGCACCAACTGAACGTAAAGAACGCATAGACAAACACCAGCGCCAGGCACAGCAACTTGATCTCGGACATGCCCTGTGACGCCTGCTGCACCATCGGAATATCCGCCAGCAACGACACGGCTCGCTCGGACGCGCCGAGCACCGTCAGAATACCGGCCAGGATAATCAGTGTGCTGGAAGCGAAGAACGAGGCGTTGCGCTCCAGGTTGCCGACCACACTGGCGTCTGCTATGCGGTTGTCACGCAGCAACATGCGGCGCATCCAGTCTTCACGGTACAGGTGCAGCACACTGGCCAGGCACGCGGTGTCGCGGCCCTTCCACGAGGCATACCGGGTGTAACCGCCCCAGCAGATGACAAACCAGACGGCGGCGAGGAGGTGGATGATGTTGGCGTGGATGAACGACATGCAATTCCCTGTGAACGTTGGCATTGACCTGGTTCGACGTTAGTTCGAGGAAAAAGACACTGCATCACGCGCATAAAAAATGCCCCGTATCGATTGATACGGGGCATTTCTATTGATGCTCAAGACCCGCTTGTGGCCGGTCGTGAAGCGGCTTAAGCCAGCTCTTCTTCGCGCTTGCCCAGCAGACGGTCGCACACCACCGCGACCACCAGGGTCATGACCGATGGCACCAACCACGCCAGACCCTGCTCGCTCAGCGGCAGATGGGACAGCTGAGTCGGCATCCAGTCCGCCAGACCCGCGCCCTTGAGCGCATCGATCAGGCCGAAAATGAACGAAACCAGCATTACCGGGCCAACGATGCGGCCATGTTCATGCCAGAAATCCTTGCAGAAGCTCAGCGCTACCAGGGCGATGCAGGGCGGGTAAATCGCCGTCAGGACCGGGATCGAGAACGCAATCAGCTTGGTGAGGCCCAGATTGGACACAAACAGCGAGAACACCGCCAGGATGATCACCAGTGTCTTGTAAGACAGCGGCAAAACACGGCTGAAGTACTCGGCGCAGGCGCAGGTCAGGCCGACAGCCGTCACCAGGCAAGCCAGCGAGATCAGCACGGCAAGAAAGCCGCTGCCCAACGAACCAAAGGTGTGCTGAACGTAAGCGTGCAATACCGCCGCGCCATTAGTAGCACCGGCCGCCACTTCATGGCTGCCGGAACCGAGACGGAACAGGCTGACGTACACCAGCGCCAAGCCCACGCCGGCAATCAGACCGGCAATGATCGCGTAACGGGTGATCAGCACCGGCGATTCGACGCCACGGGAGCGGATCGCGTTAACGATGACGATGCCGAACACCAGTGCGCCGAGGGTATCCATGGTCAGGTAACCATTGATGAAACCCTGGGAGAATGGTGCCGCCACGTATTCCGGGGTCGCCACGCCGATGTCGCCGGCAGGCAACGCGAACGCGGCGATGCCGAGTGCGGCCAGGGCGATGATCTTCAGGGGGGCAAGGAAACGTCCTACGGTATCCAGCAAACGGCCCGGATAGAGCGAAATGAAGAACACCAGCAGGAAGTACACCGAGCTGTAGAGGAACAGCGCGAGCGGGCTCTCGCCGGTCAACGGCGCCAGACCCACTTCAAACGACACGGTCGCGGTGCGCGGCGTGGCGAACAGCGGGCCAACGGCGAGGTAGCACGCGGCGGCCAGCAGGCCACCGGCGATTTTGCCGATCGGGCTGCTCAACGCATCCATTGCACCACCGACCTTGGCCAGCGCAACCACGGTGATCACTGGCAGACCGACCGCGGTGATCAGAAAGCCCAGCGCCGCCATCCAGACATTAGGCCCGGACTGCAAACCGACGATAGGCGGGAAGATGATGTTGCCAGCCCCGACGAACAGGGCAAACGTCATAAAACCAAGTGCCAGGATGTCCTGACCTTTCAAAACTTTCATTAAGGAAATACCACACTACTGAATCGGAATTTAGAGAGGGATTTCCCTTGTGGGTGAGGGAAATGCTGTCGGTCCGTATAGGACTGACCCTTTAGCGCGTCGCTTCCTTGTGGGCCGCGTTCGCAAAATGGCTGCTAGCCTAACGAATTTGCCCGACAAACGCACTGTTAAGGGGCGATCTATCCGATACGCGACATTTCCGTGTCGCGTTTACATATCTAATTTACCTGCACAGAACCCTGTGGCGAGGGGATTAATCCCCGTCCGGCTGCGCAGCAGACGTAAAACCATCGTATGCGGTGTATCTGATGTACCGCGGGTGCAGGTTTTGGGGCCGCTTCGCGACCCAACGGGGATAAATCCCCTCGCCACAAAGGCCCAACAGAAACACCAGAAACGACAAAGGCCACCCGAAGGTGGCCTTTGTCTGGTGAAGCGTCAGCTAAGCGCGAGGCTTACTTGACAGCCCAACCGGTCAGCTCGGACAAAGCCTTGCCGATGTCTGCCAGCGAACGCACGGTTTTAACGCCTGCGTCTTCCAGGGCAGCAAACTTCTCGTCTGCAGTGCCTTTGCCGCCAGAGATGATTGCGCCAGCATGGCCCATGCGCTTGCCTGCAGGGGCAGTCACACCAGCGATGTAGGAAACAACCGGCTTGGTCACGTGTGCCTTGATGTAGGCAGCCGCTTCTTCTTCAGCCGAACCGCCGATCTCACCGATCATTACGATCGCTTCGGTCTTCGGGTCTTCCTGGAACAGCTTCAGGATGTCGATGAAGTTCGAACCCGGGATCGGGTCACCACCGATGCCGACGCAAGTCGACTGACCGAAACCGGCGTCAGTCGTCTGCTTAACAGCTTCGTAGGTCAGGGTGCCGGAACGGGAAACGATACCGACTTTACCTGGCAAGTGAATGTGACCTGGCATGATGCCGATCTTGCATTCGCCTGGAGTGATCACGCCTGGGCAGTTAGGACCGATCAGGATTACACCCAGCTCGTCGCACTTGACCTTGGCATCCAGCATGTCCAGGGTAGGAATGCCTTCAGTGATGCAAACGATCAGCTTGATGCCGCCGAAGGCTGCTTCCAGGATGGAGTCCTTGCAGAAAGGAGCTGGAACGTAGATCACGCTGGCGGTGGCGCCAGTGGCAGCTACAGCGTCTTTCACGGTGTTGAACACTGGCAGACCCAGGTGCTCGGTGCCGCCTTTGCCAGGCGTTACACCACCCACCATCTTGGTGCCGTATTCGATGGCTTGCTGGGTGTGGAAACTACCTTGCGAACCGGTAATACCCTGGCAGATAACTTTGGTGTCTTTATTGATCAGGACGCTCATTATTTGCCCTCCGCAGCTTTAACGACTTGTTGAGCAGCGTCGGTCAGGCTGGTAGCAGCGATGATGTTCAAACCGCTTTCTGCCAGTACTTTAGCGCCCAGCTCAGCGTTGTTGCCTTCAAGGCGAACAACAACCGGGATTTTCACGCCGACTTCTTTCACTGCACCGATGATGCCTTCGGCAATCATGTCGCAACGAACGATGCCGCCGAAGATGTTGACCAGTACTGCAGCGACGTTAGTGTCGGACAGAATGATCTTGAACGCTTCGGTAACGCGTTCTTTGGTAGCACCGCCGCCCACGTCGAGGAAGTTGGCTGGCTTGCCGCCATGCAGGTTGACGATGTCCATGGTACCCATGGCCAGGCCAGCACCGTTGACCATGCAACCGATGTTGCCTTCCAGCGCTACGTAGTTCAGTTCGAACTTGGCAGCGTGCGCTTCGCGCGGATCGTCTTGCGACGGATCGTGGAAAGTTTTCAGCTTAGGCTGACGGTACATGGCGTTGGCGTCGATGTTGATCTTGGCATCGAGGCAATGCAGATCGCCGTCAGCCTTGATCACCAGCGGGTTCACTTCCAGCAGAGCCAGGTCGTGATCCTTGAACAGCTTGGCCAGACCTACGAAGATCTTGGCGAACTGAGCAACTTGCTTGCCTTCCAGACCCAGCTGGAATGCCAGCTCGCGACCCTGGAATGGCTGAGCACCAACCAGTGGATCGATAGTGGCTTTCAGAATTTTTTCTGGAGTGTCGTGAGCGATTTTCTCGATGTCCACGCCACCTTCGGTGGAAGCCATGAACACGATGCGACGGCTCGAACGGTCAACGACAGCGCCCAGGTACAGCTCTTTAGCGATATCAGTGCACGACTCAACCAGGATCTTGGTGACTGGCTGACCATTGGCATCAGTCTGGTAAGTCACCAGACGCTTGCCCAACCACTGTTGAGCGAATGCTTTGGCGTCTTCTTTGCTGCGAACCAGCTTTACGCCGCCCGCTTTACCGCGACCACCTGCGTGAACCTGGGCTTTGACAACCCATTCGGTCCCGCCGATCTTGTCGCACGCTTCTGCTGCTGCTTCCGGGGTGTCTACGGCGAAACCCTGGGATACTGGCAGGCCGTATTCAGCGAAGAGCTGCTTACCCTGATACTCGTGAAGATTCATGCTTATTACCGTCTTCGTTAGGTACTGCGCATTCGGTGCTGCACTTGTTCAAGTGCCGCACCACCTGTGACTGCTGCTCGTGTAGCCTTTCCGGTCAACCGGTGCAACTACGCGAGACTGCGTCCAGCGGATATTCCGCGGTGAGTCTTGCATGCAAGGCTCACGACGGGCCATTCCGCCGTGGTTTCTTATTGTCTTAACGCTTCTTGCGGTTGGCGATGTGAATGGCGCCGCCATTCACCGCCAGAGCTGCTTCGTGCAAGGCTTCGGACAAGGTCGGATGGGAGAAAACCATCATGCCCAGGTCTTCCGCGCTGGTGCCGAATTCCATACCGATTGCGCCCTGCTGAACCAGTTCTGCAGCGCTCGGGCCAATCACGTGGACGCCCAATACGCGGTCAGTCTTGGCATCGGCAATGACTTTCACGAAACCACCGGTGTCGTTGGCTGCCATGGCACGGCCGCTGGCTGCGAACGGGAAGGTGCCAACGTTAACTTCAACGCCTTCAGCCTTCAAGACCTGCTCGGTTTTACCGACCCACGCGATTTCCGGGTGAGTATAAATAACAGACGGGATCAGGTCATAGTTGATCTGGGCTTTGTGGCCCTTGATGCGCTCTACAACCATGATGCCTTCTTCGGACGCCTTGTGCGCCAGCATCATGCCGCGAACCACGTCGCCGATCGCGAAAACGCCCGGAACGCTGGTGGCGCACTGGTCGTCAACGAAAACGAAACCACGTTCGTCGATGTTTACACCGCTGTCAGCTGCCAGCAGCTCGGTGGTCACTGGACGGCGACCGACGGCAACGATCAGCTTGTCGAAGGTGATGTTCTGTTCGCCATTGGCATCGGTGTAGTTCACGACAACTTCGTTGCCGTTCACTTTGGAACCGGTGACGCGAGCGCCCAGCTTGATGTCCAGACCTTGTTTGGTCAGGGTCTTGTAGGCTTCTTTGGAAACGGCATCATCAGCCGCTGGCAGGAACTTCTCCAGTGCTTCCAGGACAACCACTTCCGAACCCAGACGCGACCAGACCGAACCCAGCTCCAGACCGATCACGCCAGCGCCGATCACGCCCAGGCGCTTAGGTACCGATTGGAATTCCAGCGCGCCAGTCGAATCGACGATCACGTTCTGGTCAACCGGAGCCGGTGGAATGTCAATCGGACGCGAGCCCGACGCCAGAATCACGTTCTCGGCTTCGATGATTTCAACGGTGCCGTCTGGCTTGGTCAGTTCAACTTTCTTGCCGGCCAGCAGTTTGCCGTGGCCTTGCAGGGAAGTGACGCCGTTCGCCTTGAACAGGGTGGCAACGCCAGAGGTCAGGCCTTTGACGATGTTGGCTTTACGGCCAACCATTGCCGCCACGTCCATGGTCACGCCAGCGTGATTGATACCGTGGATCGCGAAGCCTTCTTTGGCTTCCTTGTATTTCCAGGAGCTGTCCAGCAGCGCCTTGGATGGAATGCAGCCGACGTTCAGGCAAGTACCGCCGAGGGCCAGTTTGCCTTCCTTGTCGGTGTATTTCTCGATGCAGGCAGTGGAGAGGCCCAGTTGCGCTGCTTTAATGGCAGCCACGTAGCCGCCAGGGCCCGCGCCAATCACTACCACGTCGAATTTCTGAGTCATGTGTCATTCCTTCTCGAATCAAACCGGACACTCCCTTTTGGGGATTGTCGTGGGACGAAGCTGGTCATTACAGGAGGGCCGCCCATCATTGAACGGCCCGTGCAACGTAATCAGATATCCAGCAGCAAACGAGCCGGGTCTTCCAGCAGGTTCTTGATGGTAACCAGGAAGGTCACAGCTTCTTTGCCATCGATCAGACGGTGATCGTAGGACAGCGCCAGGTACATCATCGGACGGATAACGACCTGACCGTTGATCGCCATAGGACGCTGCAGAATGTTGTGCATGCCCAGGATGGCCGCTTGCGGCGGGTTGACGATCGGCGTCGACATCATCGAACCGAAGGTACCACCGTTGGTGATGGTGAACGTACCGCCGGTCATCTCGTCCATCGACAGTTTGCCGTCACGAGCCTTCTTGCCGAAGGTGGCGATGCCGCCTTCGATTTCAGCCAGGCTCATCAGTTCGGCGTTACGCAGAACCGGTACAACCAGACCGCGGTCGCTGGAAACAGCCACACCAACGTCGGCGTAGCCGTGGTAAACGATGTCGGCACCGTCGATCGACGCGTTGACAGCCGGGAAGCGTTTCAGCGCTTCGGTGGCGGCTTTCACGAAGAACGACATGAAGCCCAGGCGTACGCCGTTGTGGGACTTCTCGAACAGGTCCTTGTACTTCGAACGCAGGGCCATGACTTCGGTCATGTCAACTTCGTTGAACGTGGTCAGCATCGCCATGTTCGACTGGGCTTCTACCAGGCGCTTGGCCACGGTAGCGCGAACGCGGGTCATCGGAACGCGCTTCTCGATGCGGTCGCCAGCGGCGAACACAGGAGCAGCGGCAGCCGGAGCAGCAGCCTTGGCAGGCGCGGCAGCCGGAGCGGCTTTCTTGGCAGCAACGGCTGCAACCACGTCTTCCTTGGTCACACGACCGCCTTTGCCAGTGCCGGCAACGGAAGCGATGTTGATACCGTTTTCTTCAGCCAGCTTGCGAGCAGCCGGTGCAGCAACAGGATCGTCTTCGCCTTCAGCGGCTGGAGCAGCAGCTTGTGCAGCAGCCGGAGCAGCGGCAGCAGCTGGAGCGGCAGCAGCGCCGCCCGCTTCGATGGAGCCCAGGACTTCGTCGGACAGAACGGTGTCGCCTTCGTTCTTGACGATAGCGCCCAGCACGCCGTCAGCGGTGGCCAACACTTCCAGTACGACTTTGTCGGTTTCGATGTCGACGATCAGATCATCGCGCTTGACGGCGTCGCCCGGCTTTTTGTGCCAGGTGGCAACGGTGCCATCGGCAACCGATTCCGGGAAAGTGGGGGCTTTGATTTCGATAGCCATTATCTGTGAGTCCTTAAATTCGGTTTCAGGTGCGCGAAGGCGTTAAACAGTAAAGGCGTCTTGCAGCAGTTTTTCCTGCTGCTCAGCGTGCATCGATGCATAACCACAAGCAGGTGCAGCAGAAGCATCACGGCCGGCGTACTCAAGTACGAGCGCCTTGTTGTGATTGCCAACGATGCGGCGCATGTGATGCTGGCTGCAGTACCAGGCACCCTGGTTCATCGGCTCTTCCTGACACCAAACGATATGTTTGAGGTTGGTGTACGGAGCCAGGACTTCGTTCAAGTCGTCCTCAGGGAATGGGTACAGCTGCTCGATACGCACGATGGCGATGTCATCACGACCTTCGGCACGGCGTTTTTCCAGCAGGTCGTAGTAGACCTTGCCGCTACACAGAACAATGCGCTCGACCTTTTTCGGGTCTTGGGCATCGATTTCCGGGATCACGGTCTGGAACGAACCTTCGGCCAGATCTTCCAGGGTCGAGATGGCCAGTTTGTGACGCAGCAGCGACTTCGGAGTCAGAACGATCAACGGCTTGCGCAGCGGGCGAATCACCTGACGGCGCAGCAAGTGGTAGATCTGAGCCGGGGTAGTCGGTACCGCCACCTGAATGTTGTGCTCGGCGCACAGCTGCAGGTAACGCTCCAGACGAGCCGACGAGTGCTCCGGCCCCTGACCTTCATAACCGTGCGGCAGCAGCATGGTCAGACCGCAGAGACGGCCCCACTTGTGCTCGCCACTGGTGATGAACTGGTCGATAACCACCTGGGCACCGTTGGCGAAGTCGCCGAACTGGGCTTCCCAGATCACCAGCGCCTCAGGCGTGGTGGTCGAGTAACCGTATTCGAACGCCAGCACGGCTTCTTCGGACAGGAACGAATCGTACAGGTCGAAACGTGGCTGGCCCTTGTACAGGTTTTGCAGCGGGACGTAGGTACCCGCGTCTTTCTGGTTGTGCAAGACAGCGTGACGGTGCGAGAACGTACCGCGACCGATGTCCTGACCCGTCATGCGAATCGGGTGACCTTCGAACGCCAGGGTCGCGTACGCCATGGTTTCGGCGTAACCCCAGTTGATCGGCAGGCCGCCGGCTTGCATCTTCTGACGGTCTTCGTAGATTTTCGAGACCTGGCGCTGAACCACGAAGCCTTCCGGAATTTCCAGCAGCTTGGCGGACAGTTCCTGCAAGGTTTTCAGATCGAAACGGGTGTCGTGACGCGCAGTCCAGGCGTGGCCCAGGTACGGACGCCAATCCACGAACAACTCTTTGTTCGGCTCTTTGACCAGGCTTTTTACAACATGCAGACCATTGTCCAGCGCGTTGCGGTATTCATCGACTTTCGCCTGAACACGCTCAACGTCCAGCACACCGCTCTGAGTCAGGCGATCGGCATACAGTTCACGGGTGGTGCGCTGTTTGGTGATCTGCTGATACATGATCGGCTGGGTGCCGCTAGGCTCGTCGGCCTCGTTGTGGCCGCGACGACGGTAGCAGACCAGGTCGATCACCACGTCACGCTTGAACTGCATGCGGTAGTCGATGGCCAGCTGGGTCACGAACAATACGGCTTCCGGATCATCACCATTCACATGGAGGATCGGCGCCTGGATCATTTTCGCAACGTCGGTCGCGTACTCGGTGGAACGCGAGTCCAGCGGGTTGCTGATGGTGAAACCAACCTGGTTGTTGATCACGATGTGCACGGTGCCGCCGGTCTTGAAACCGCGGGTCTGCGACATCTGGAAGGTTTCCATCACCACGCCCTGACCGGCGAATGCCGCGTCACCGTGGATGGAGATCGGCAGAACCTTCTCGCCGGTAGGGTCGTTACGACGATCCTGACGGGCGCGAACCGAACCCTCGACCACTGGAGATACAATTTCCAGGTGGGACGGGTTGAACGCCATGGCCAGGTGAACTTCACCGCCAGTGGTCATGACGTTGGACGAGAAGCCCTGGTGATATTTAACGTCACCGGAACCCAGCTCGACCTTCTTCTTGCCTTCGAACTCGTCGAACAGCTCGCGCGGGTTCTTGCCAAAGGTGTTGACCAGCACGTTCAGACGGCCACGGTGGGCCATGCCGATGACGATTTCCTTGGTGCCGTAGGAACCGGAACGCTGGATCAGCTCGTCGAGCATCGGAATCAGGCTCTCACCGCCTTCCAGGCCGAAACGCTTGGTACCCGGGTATTTGGTGCCCAGGTATTTTTCCAGGCCTTCGCCGGCGGTGACGCGCTCGAGCAGATGACTCTTGATGTCGGCGGAGTACGTCGGACGACCACGCACGCTTTCCAGACGCTGCTGGAACCACTGGCGCTGCTCGGAATCGGTGATGTGCGTAAATTCAGCGCCGATGGTGCGGCAATATGTCTGCTGCAACGCTTCGTGAATTTCGCGTAGGCTCGCCTCCTCTTTGCCGATGAACAGGTCGCCGGCACGGAAGGTCGTATCAAGATCGGCATTGGTCAAGCCGTAATGATTGATCGACAGGTCTGCAGGTGCAGGACGCTGCCACAGCCCCAGCGGGTCAAGCTGGGCTGCCTGGTGGCCACGCATACGGTAGGCCTGGATCAATCGCAGCACTTCAACTTGCTTCTTCTCGTGCTCACTGCTCACGCTCCCGGCGGAAACCGGTTGGGCGCGGCGCTGGTTCTTTGCCAGCAAGACGAAATGATCGCGAATTGTGGAGTGCGAAACATCGGTGGCAGTGTTGCCGTCAGCCGGCAACTTCTGGAAGTAGGTGCGCCACTCTTCTGGCACAGCGTTAGGGTCGTGCAGGTAGAGCTCGTAGAGCTCTTCCACATAGGCAGCGTTACTACCGGATAGGTAGGCGCTGTTCCACATGCGCTGCATCACGCTTTCTTGCATGCTTGGTCACCCTCGGTTAGGGGAACACCACCGGCGTCGACACCGAGCAAACTTGCAGAAGTCCGAATGCAGCGACCAAAACAAGCCACTTAGGATCACGCTGATAGTCCGGGTACCAGCCCGGATGCCCCTGCTTGTCTCATTTCTTCAAAATAAGAGCCGCAGCCTTATAAGCTGCTGCTCAGGTTAAGACTACGGCGCCGGTTGAAGCCTGCGCCGTAGCATCTACGGGTACAGCGGTCCTACCTTTACAGCTGAATCACACGCCGCTTTGCAGCAACATGTTACGTACGTGACCGATGGCCTTAGTCGGGTTCAGGCCTTTCGGGCAGACGTTGACGCAGTTCATGATTCCGCGGCAGCGGAATACGCTGAACGGGTCATCCAGCGAAGCCAGACGCTCGGCAGTCTTGGTGTCGCGGCTGTCTGCCAGGAAGCGGTACGCTTGCAGCAGTGCAGCCGGGCCCAGGAACTTGTCCGGGTTCCACCAGAAGGACGGGCAAGAGGTCGAGCAGCAAGCGCACAGGATGCACTCGTACAGACCGTCGAGTTTTTCACGCTCTTCCGGGGTCTGCAGACGTTCGATGGCCGGAGCCGGCGTGTCGTTCTGCAGGTATGGCTTAACCTTCTCGTATTGCTTGTAGAAGATGCTCATATCGACGACCAGGTCACGGATAACCGGCAAACCTGGCAGAGGACGAACAATCAGCTTGTTACCTTTTACGACAGCGGACAGCGGCGTGACGCACGCCAGCGCGTTTTTGCCGTTGATGTTCATGCCGTCGGAACCGCAAACACCTTCACGGCAAGAGCGACGATAGGAGAAACCTTCGTCCTGCTCTTTGATCAGGGCCAGTACGTCCAGCACCATCAGGTCTTTACCACCGGTATCGACCGAAAATTCCTGCATGAACGGCGCAGCGTCCTGATCAGGGTTGTAGCGATAAACACTGACTTGCAACATGGCGGCCACCCTTAATAAGTCCGAATCTTAGGTTCAAAAGTCGGAACAGTCTTCGGCGAGAAGTTCACGGCACGCTTGGTCACGCGCTTGTCACCCGGGAAGTACAGGGTGTGGCACAGCCAGTTTTCGTCGTCGCGATCTTCATAGTCTTCACGGGCGTGTGCGCCGCGGGACTCTTTGCGGATCTCTGCAGCGATGGCGGTGGCTTCGGCCACTTCCAGCAGGTTCTGCAGTTCCAGCGCTTCGATACGAGCCGTGTTGAACGCCTGGCTCTTGTCGTTGATCTTGACGTTGGCGATACGGCCACGCAGATCAGCCAGCTGGGCAATACCCTTCTGCATGTATTCGCCAGTACGGAATACACCGAAGTAGTTCTGCATGCAGCTTTGCAGCTCTTTACGCAGGGTGGCGACGTCTTCGCCTTCGGTACGCGAGTTCAGGCCATCGAGACGTGCCAGGGCAGCGTCGATGTCGGACTGGCGAGCGCGAGTGTAATCGACGCCTTCTTTCAGGGTCTGTTCCAGGAACAGGCCGGCAGCACGACCGAATACCACCAGGTCGAGCAACGAGTTACCGCCCAGACGGTTGGCACCGTGAACCGATACGCAAGCCACTTCGCCCACTGCGAACAGACCAGGAATGATCTGGTCGACGCCGTCGGCGTCCTGGGTGATTGCCTGACCGTGAATGTTGGTCGGCACGCCGCCCATCATATAGTGGCAGGTTGGAACGACCGGAATCGGCGCCACGGCTGGATCGACGTGGGCGAAGGTCTTGGACAGTTCCATGATGCCTGGCAGACGGCTGTGCAGAACTTCTTCACCGAGGTGATCGAGTTTCAGCATTACGTGGTCGCCATCCGGACCGCAACCGTTGCCAGCGATGATTTCTTTAACCATCGAGCGAGCAACAACGTCACGACCAGCCAGGTCTTTGGCGTTCGGAGCATAACGCTCCATGAAACGCTCGCCGTGCTTGTTGATCAGGTAACCGCCTTCACCGCGGCAGCCTTCAGTAACCAGTACACCAGCGCCGGCGATACCGGTTGGGTGGAACTGCCACATTTCAATGTCTTGTACCGGCACGCCAGCACGCAGAGCCATGCCGACGCCGTCACCGGTGTTGATCAGGGCATTGGTGGTAGACGAGTAGATACGACCTGCACCGCCGGTCGCCAGTACGGTGGCGTTAGCGCGAACGTAGGAGGTTTCGCCGGTTTCGATGCAGATGACGATCATGCCGACAAAGGCACCGTCTTCGTTCTTCACCAGGTCGACGCCGTAGTATTCGTTGAGGAATACGGTGCCGGCCTTGAGGTTGGCCTGGTACAAAGTGTGCAGCAGAGCGTGACCGGTACGGTCGGCAGCGGCGCACGTACGTGCAGCCTGACCACCTTTACCGAAGTCTTTCGACTGACCGCCGAACGGACGCTGGTAGATGCGGCCCTGTTCGGTACGGGAGAACGGCAAGCCCATGTGTTCGAGTTCGAAAACGGCTTCCGGACCTACGGAACACATGTATTCGATAGCGTCCTGGTCACCGATGTAGTCGGAACCCTTGACGGTATCGTACATGTGCCAGCGCCAGTCATCGTTCGGATCGGCCGAAGCGATGGCGCAGGTGATGCCACCCTGGGCGGATACAGTGTGCGAACGAGTCGGGAAAACCTTGGTAACTACGGCAGTCTTGTGACCACCTTGTGCCAGTTGCAGCGCAGCGCGCATGCCAGCACCGCCGCCGCCAATGATGATGGCGTCGAACGAAAGCGTATTAACGGTAGTAGACATGAATCAGATACCCCAGAGAATCTGCACACCCCAGACGAAGTAAGCGAACATCGCAACGCCGCATACCGCCTGGAAAAGGAAACGTATTGCAGTCGCGGACTTGCCGAACGCCATTGGCGTCAGGTAGTCGGTTGCGATGGTCCACATGCCGACCCAGGCGTGAGCGCCGAGGGCAACGAGAGCCAGGAGACTGAAAATACGCATCCAGTTGCTTGCGAACAGTTCATGCCATTGGGCGTAGCCGATGCCAGGGTTGGCGACGACGTATCCGATCAGGAAAATGAAATAAGCCGCGAGAACGACCGCAGACACACGTTGTGCCATCCAGTCATAGAGGCCCGAACGCGACAGGTTCGTGACGTTAGTTACCATATCCAAACTCCTGCCAGAACGATTACCACCACGGAAACGGCGATAACGATTTTCGAGCCCAGTTTGCCACCTTCAAGCGACTCGCCGATGCCCATGTCCATCATCAAGTGGCGCACACCGGCAACCAAGTGATACAGCAAGGCGGACAGGATGCCCCATGTCACTAGCTTCGCTAGCGGACTGGTCAGACACGCTTTCACCTGGCCGAAACCTTCTTCCGAGTCGAGCGACTTGTCCAATGCATAAAGCATGATGGCCAGGCTGACAAAGAGGATGATTCCGGAGATTCGGTGAAGAATGGACGTGTAAGCAGTGACTGGGAGTTTGATGGTCCTTAGGTCTAGGTTTACAGGTCGTTGGCTATTCACGGCTTTTTTTCACACTGAAGAGCCCCTAACAATCAGGGCAAAGTTGTTGGGGAGTGCACTGGTCAGGTACCCACCACCCAGGGAGTGCGACCCCCAATAAAGCAGGCCCAAAAGCCCCTGGCGGTCGGAGGCCGAGTATAGACAGTTAGGCTACTAATGACAACGCGTTCACCTTCCCCTAATAGCTCATTGCACAAGTTGGATAAAAGGCGTAAATGGCAGTCAATTTCGAGGAAAAAGTCCGGTTAAAGCCTTCTGGAGCAAGACTTTAGGCAAATTGACATTCGAATTTATCTCACTATAGTGGTGCGGGCCCTGCGTGGGGGGTCTGTCTGATGATTTCAAGCATAAATAGGAGGCCACATGGCTGACAAAAAAGCGCAGTTGATCATCGAGGGCGCAGCCCCCGTCGAGCTGCCCATTTTAACCGGCACCGTTGGTCCCGATGTAATCGATGTTCGGGGCCTGACGGCCACGGGCCGTTTCACCTTTGACCCTGGTTTCATGTCGACAGCTTCCTGCGAGTCGAAGATCACCTATATCGACGGCGACAACGGCATTCTGCTGCACCGCGGTTACCCGATCGAACAGCTGGCTGAAAAGTCGGACTACCTGGAAACCTGCTATCTGCTGCTCAACGGCGAATTGCCGACCGCAGAACAGAAGGCCCAGTTCGTCAGTACCGTAAAGAACCACACCATGGTTCACGAGCAGCTGAAGACCTTCTTCAACGGCTTCCGTCGCGACGCCCACCCAATGGCCGTCATGTGCGGCGTAGTCGGCGCCCTCTCGGCCTTCTACCACGACTCCCTGGACATCAATAACCCGCAGCATCGCGAAATTTCCGCGATCCGCCTGGTTGCCAAGATGCCGACCCTGGCAGCGATGGTTTACAAGTACTCCATGGGCCAACCCATGATGTACCCGCGCAACGACCTGACGTACGCGGAAAACTTCCTGCACATGATGTTCAACACCCCGTGCGAGATCAAACCGATCAGCCCGGTACTCGCCAAGGCCATGGACAAGATCTTCATCCTCCATGCCGACCACGAGCAGAACGCATCGACCTCCACCGTACGCCTGGCCGGCTCTTCGGGTGCCAACCCGTTCGCCTGTATCGCCGCCGGTATCGCTGCACTGTGGGGCCCTGCCCACGGCGGCGCGAACGAAGCTGTTCTGACCATGCTTGATGAAATTGGCGATGTGTCGAACATCGACAAGTACATTGCCAAGGCCAAGGACAAGAACGATCCGTTCAAACTGATGGGCTTCGGTCACCGGGTTTACAAAAACCGCGACCCGCGCGCTACCGTGATGAAGCAGACCTGCGACGAAGTGTTGAAGGAACTGGGCATCAAGCACGACAAGCAACTCGAACTGGCCATGCGCCTGGAAGAGATCGCGCTGACCGACCCGTACTTCATCGAACGCTCGCTGTACCCGAACGTCGACTTCTACTCGGGGATCATCCTCAAGGCGATCGGCATTCCAACCAGCATGTTCACCGTGATCTTCGCCTTGGCGCGGACTGTCGGCTGGATCTCCCACTGGAAAGAAATGCTCTCCAGCCCGTACAAGATTGGCCGTCCGCGCCAGTTGTACACCGGTTACGAGTCGCGTGACATTACCAAGCTGGAAGACCGCAAATAAGACCTGTCTTGCGATAACGTCTTAACGTTGTACCGGGAACGGCCTCTATTTATATAGCGGTCGTTTTTGTTTGTGCGGTCTCAGAAGTCTCAGCGGCCTGAGGGCCGACTGGGTTTTTGGTTGGGTACATATCCGTTTCTGCGGTAACGGCGGCTGGCGGTTTCGCTCTTACAGCGAGTCCCTTTTTCAAACGCCAAAAAGGAACCAAAAGGCTTCGCCCCGGCGTACGGCGCCTCGCCTAGGCTCCGCGTTCCCTCGCTACGGTGTCCATCAGGGGGCATCGCCTACGGTCTGCTTCGCGACGACCTCCTCTCGATGCGTGCGGCTTCGCCGCACGGCGCTGCGCGCCTACCCCCCTGATGAACACCTACGCTCGGCCTGCCGAAGGGGCGAGAGATCAAGATCAAGATCAAAAGCCAAAGCCAAAGCCAAAGCCAAAGCCAAAGCCAAAGCCAAAGCCAAAGCCAAAGCCAAAGCCAAAGCCAAAGCCAAAGCCAAAGCCAAAGCCAAGCATCCTCACACCTGTAGGAGCGAGCCTGCTCGCGATTGCGGTAGTTCGATCAACATTGCTTTGCCTGACACACCGCCATCACGCCCTGAGCCTTTCCGTCAACGCGGTTTTGCTGTGTCCAGCTCGCTGGTCAACGGTGAGCCGTGCCGGAGCAAGGCCTGTAAATAAACCTTTTCGTCGTACACGGTACTGGTCTTCCAGCAC
>NZ_SISB01000036.1 GCF_004310295.1 Pseudomonas sp. BGI-2
GCAGTGATGCGTAAATACCTGACCGGGTTATGGGCATGCATGCGTTCTGGAGAAGAATTTAATACGGCCAAGCTTTTTAGCGAAAAACATCTCGCGAAAGCTTGACCGTGAACAGAGTATCTACAGGTTTTGTGTGATCAGTTAGAGGAACATCTCGCGCGTCAGTCCATGCCGCTGCATCTTTTCATTGAAGGTCCGGCGCGGCAGTTGCAGCTCTTCAAGCACTGCTTTCACATCGCCCTTGTGCCGGGTCAACGCCGAGCGCAGGCAATGCGCTTCAAATGCTTCAGCCTGCGCCGCCAGCGACTGCCCGGGATCGATGCCTGCAGGTGCAGGCTCTCCCAGCCCCAGCACCTGACGTTCGGCAACGTTCGCCAGTTCGCGCACATTGCCCGGCCAGTCGTGGCTCAGCAGATGGCTCAACTGCGGGCCACTCAACGGTGGAAAAGTCCGGCCCAAGCGCTCGGCGGCATTCTGCGCAAACGATTCGAACAACAACGGAATGTCTTCACGCCGTTCACGCAAGGGTGGCAGGCGCAACTCAGCCACGTTCAACCGATAAGCCAGGTCTTCACGAAAACGCCCGGCCCGTGCCTCATCCAGCAGATCAGGTTTGGTCGCGGCAATGATGCGTAAATCCACGCGAATGCTCTGATTGGAGCCCAATCGCTCAAGCTTCTGCTCCTGCAACACCCGCAGCAATTTCACTTGCTGGGCCAGCGGCATGCTTTCGATTTCATCGAGAAACAGCGTGCCGCCGTCCGCGTATTCAAGCTTGCCGATACGCTTGCCCGTAGCGCCGGTGAACGCGCCGCTCTCATGGCCAAACAACTCGGCCTCAAACAACTGCTCGGGAATCGCCGCGCAGTTCAACGCCACAAACGGCTTGTCGGCGCGCGGCCCGAAGTCGTGCAAGCACCGGGCAACCAACTCTTTGCCGCTGCCGGTTTCACCCCGGATCAACACGTTGACCGGCAGCGCCGCCAGATCCAGCACCTGCCGACGCAACGTCTGCAAGCCACGGGACACGCCCAGCAGCGTCGCGTCGAGTTTGGCGCGGTTGTCGGCCAGCTCATGCAAGGCGCGGTTTTCCAGCACCAGCCGGCGCTTGTCCAAGGCCCTGCGCAAACTGCTCAGCAGGGTTTCCGGGCTGAAAGGTTTTTCGAGGAAGTCATAGGCGCCGTCGCGCATGGCTTCAACCGCCATCGGCACATCGCCGTGGCCGGTCAGCAGAATCACTGGCAAGTCGGCATCGCGCCGCTGAACTTCGGCCAGCAGTTCAAGCCCGGTCATGCCCGGCATGCGCACGTCGCTGAGGATCACGCCGGGGAAATGACTGGGCAATTGCGCCAGGCACTCATCGGCGCGGCTGAACAGCTGCACCTCGAAACCCGACAGGCTCAGCCATTGTTCAACGGCGCTGCGAATGCTGCTCTCGTCGTCGACCACCATCACTGAATTCAGCATGGGCTGTGAGCCTCCAGGTCGATGGGCAAGGTCACCGTGAATACGGCGCCGTTGGCGTGATTGTCGGCGCTCAGGCGTCCGCCCGATTCGTGAACAATGGCGAACGATACCGCCAAGCCAAGGCCCAAACCATCACCCACCGGTTTGGTGGTGAAGAACGGATCGAACACGTTCGGCAGATGCTCTTCGGCGATGCCGCCACCGTTGTCGGTGACGGTGAGGCGCCAGAGTTGCTCGTCGGCTTCGAGGCGGATTTCCAGGCGTTTGCAGGGTTTGTCCTGCATCGCATCCAGCGCATTACGCAGCAGATTGATCAGCACCTGTTCCAGCCGAATCGCATCGCCGCGCACCCATGCCGGACGCGCCAGGTGCAGCACGGTGCTGACCTGCTCATCTCGCAGACGCGCGTCGAGCAATTGCAGCGATTGGTCGACCACCGCCGCCAGATCCAGGCGCTCGCGCAAACCGCTGGGGCTTTTACGGGCAAAGGTTTTCAGGTGGCCGGTGAGGGCGGCCATGCGCGTCAGCATGTCGTCCACCGGTTTCAACGCTTTGTAAGCGTCGTCGACCCGGCCGTGATCGAGCAGCAGCCTCAGAGTCGCAAGCTGCATGCGCTGGGCGGTCAGCGGCTGATTGATTTCATGGGCGAGGGCGGCGGACATCTGGCCGAGGGCCGCGAGTTTGGCCGATTGCACCAGACCGTCCTGAGCGGTGCGCAGGTCGCGGGTGCGCTCTTCTACCAATTGTTCGAGTTCTTCACGGCTGCGCTGACGCAACTTGGCCAGGCGCCAGCGCTGGTTGAGGAACAGCAACAGAAACACCAGCGCCAACCACAACCCGGCAGCGGCGAGCGCGGCGTTGCGGCCGTCTTCGAACGCGACTTGCGGGCGGCGCAGCAAGTGCAAGGTCCAGCCTTCCGTGGTCAGCGGCAGGGATTCCCACAGGTAATTCGCCGTGCCGTCAGGACCGACGACGCGCGCCAGATCACTGTTGTCGTCGAAGCGCTGCAGCGATTGATAATCCAGCGGTGTCAGCGGTTGTTTGTCGTATTGGCGAGTGATCTTGAGCTCGGCATGATCGCTGACGCTCAAGGGTTTCAACAGGCGATAGCGCCAGCCCGGCTGGTTGGCAATGAAGATAATCCCGCGTGCATCGCTGACCAGCAGCGTGTCGCTGCCTTGGCGCCATTCGCGCTCCAGTTCCGGAAACTCAAGCTTGACCACCATCGCGCCGAGGAACTCGCCGCTGTCGCTGGTCACCGCGCTGGACAGGAAATACCCCGGAATCCCACTGGTCACCCCCACCGCATAAAAGCGCCCGGTGCCCTGGGTGCGGGTCTGGCTGAAGTAGGGACGAAAACCGTAGTTGTGGCCGACGTAACTGTTGGGCAAACGCCAATTGCTGGCGGCCACGGCGAGGCCCGTACGGTCGAGCAGTTCCAGGGTCGAGGACTGTGCAGCGCCGTTGATTTTTTCCAGTTTGCGGTTTAGCGCAAGCTGCTGTTCGGGGCTCACTTCACCGTTCAGCGCGCCGCGCAGCTCTGGGTCCAGCGCCAGCACGGCGGGGAGGGCGCGGTAGCGATCAATCAGGGTGTGCAGGGAGTTGGCGTACAACGCTAGTTGCTGATTGGCGCGGGCGGCGTCCTCGACCAGGGCCTGGCGTTCGGCGTGGCGGACGGCCAGGGTGGCAGCGAACGCGGCTCCGGCGATGATCAGTAGTGTGTACAACAACAAGCGCAAGGGGCGGGGAATCGGCAGCATGCTGGATGAACGGAAAAAGGACGGGCAGGCACCATACCATGGGGGCGCTTGTCGCTCTCATTTCACCTATCGCCCGTTCAGACTGCGCTGAACGACTTTGATCGAGAGTGCAGCATGGTTCGCGTGTATTCCAATTCGTTGACCACCGCGTTGGTTGCGCTTCGCAGGCTATCGACGGTATCGCCGTTGTCGCCAAAGTAACTGAACGTGTGCATGGCGCTAACACCTGCCGTGGCAAATTCTCTCTCAAGGTTGTCCATGTTCCCGTTCAACGCCTCGATCAGTTTCAACAGATTGCTGTCGGCCTTGGCTATTTTCTCTGGAGACAACTCGGTGCTCGCGCCCGCGACCTCATGCACGATTTCCACGACACCCAGTAGCCCGCCGACCGCAGCACTGGCGCCGCCGGCAACGTCAGGCGCGGCAGCCTTGAGTATCAGACCCGCCCCAGTGCCGGTTGCCTCCTTGGCGCCTTTGAGCATGTTTTTTTGCGAGGATAGGTTCATGTTGGCGAATTTCTGCTTAACGTAATCCATGAAGTTAAGGGTTTTATACTCGGCTTTGTTGATGATTTTTTCGGGGGACAATTTGCTCGCCTTGAGCTTGACCGAAGCGCTTGCGCCCGTGCGCTCAGCCACATAATCCACCGCCAGGCTGACCGCTTTCTTGGCACCGAAACCCAGTGCAGTGCCCACCACATTGCCCACCCCCGGTGCTACCACACCCAGCGCCTGTGCTCCGACGCCGACCGCGATGCCGACGCCGTAACTCACGCCCTGTCCGACCAGATGCACGGTAGTGCGTCGGGCCGAAGACAGTGCGTGATCGCCGGCTGAGCGGTGGTTGAGGATCTGTTGTTGAGCATCCAGCGCCCGCCGCTTCGATATCCCGAGAATGTTGATATGGCGGTCAATGCCGTCCGACAAACCCCTTGTGGCGACAGATTGCGCTTGCTTGGCGCCGCTGTCGGTTTTGCGTGAATCCCGTTGTTCAGGCGTTTCAATAAACTGATCCATGAAGTCGCCTAGCCCCAGCCCGCCGATGTCGACAAAGGTCACGGGATTGTTTTTCACGAACGCATAAAGATTCAGCCCGTCCACATCCCCCGCCGGATCGGGACAGACCCAGCGCTGCAACCACGGCGCGTAATACCGGGCGCCATAGTAATAAAGCCCGCTGCAGTCCATTTCCTTGCCTGAATACCGAATGGTTTTGTAATCGGCTTCCACCTCTGAACGCGCCGCCCACCACGCCGTACCTCCAAACGCGTAATAGAACTCAAGACTGATCAAGGCACCATGGCGATCCAGTTCCAGTGCGCAGGAACCCAGATGGTCGTCGAGGCTGTAGCGCAGCTGATCAGGTTCCAGATCACCCGGGCCCCCGCTGGCCCAGTGCAGGCATCGAACGCTGCCAAAGGCGAGCGGCAGGGTGATGACGTGCAACACACGACCGTCGTCGCGGGTGTGAATGTCCAGCCCCGGCAGGTAAAGGACCTCCCGGCTGTGTGTCATTGACCGGGTGTGGGTGACATGGCGTTTGCAGACCCGTTCACCCTGGCTGTAGAGGTAGCTTTCGGTATCATCCGCCAGGCCATTGCTGTGGGTGAGCAAGGTCACTTTTTCCAATTGATCGCGGGCGTTCCAGGTCATGGGTTGTGCGCCGTCCTGCAGATACCGCTGGTTGCCATGCGGGTCAAATTGCTCCTCGAAAACGGGCTCCGGGTCGTCTGTTTTCCAGCGTACGCCACGGTTGCTGCCAGGGTCGATGCGCATGTGCAGGGTGAAGTTATGGCCGTCGCGCTGATGGCGCTGTTCGGTCAGATTGTTGCCCTTGTCGTAGGTGAAGTACTCGATGTAGCCATAGCGGCGGCCGGGATCGACAGGCTGAACCAACTCTGGCAAACCGGCTTGTGGATTGGGGACTTCTGCCTCGAAACCGCTGGCGCTGATCAGCCGGTACAGTGAGTCGTAGGTAAATTCTCGATGGCCATCGACGCGCTGGTTGGCGAAGTACACCGTGGTCAGGGTGTGATCCTCGATGCGCAGGATGTTGCCCATCCGGTCATAGAAGTAATGGAGGTTTTGCTGCAAGGCCTCGTCGGGTTTCCCGGACTTGAGCGTGCTTAGGCGACCATCCGCCGGGCAGTAAGTCCATCGGCTGATCACACCATTACCGGCCGTTTGCATCGTGATCTGACCGGCAGCGTTGTACTGCGCATCCTGCAGGACACATTGCGGGTCGTCGGCGCGCAGTTGCAGAACAACCTGCTTGAGCTGCCCGGCAATGTCGTAATGAAAGCACTGCTGATGGCCACCTGCGTCGCTCTGGATCAGCACGTTGCCCAGAGGGCCATAAGTGCGACTGCTGCTGAAGGCGCCGGCATCGGCAATCGTTCGGGTTTCACTCAGCGGCGATCCCTGGAGGCTGAAACTGCTCAATTCGAGTGAGCCTGCTGGGTCGACATGCTTGATCATCTGGCCGCGCACGTTGAAGGCGGGGTCGGCTGATGTGTCGGCGTAGGTGAAGGTTTCATCATCCGGTTGACCGTTTTCCTCAACGGCGACTACGCGCAACTGATTGTCGTAGGTGGTGCGCCAATGATTGTCACGCTGGCCCCAACGTTGAAGCTCTTCGCCTGTCAATCCCAGCAGGCTCACACGTCGGCCGGCATCGACGCTGTCGATTCTGATCGCGTCGCCGGTGAGTCGATAAACATTGCTCAGATTAGGCGTCAGGGCCGTGTCGAACAGCCGCGCATCCCATTGCTCAGACAGGCTTGCGTGGGTGTCATATGTTTGTCGGGTGATGAGTGTTTCCACTTCACCACCGACCACTTGGCGCAGGTAGGCAACCTGTCGAATTGGCAGGCCTCTGGGATCTATGGCCGTAAGGTCCGGGGTTCTGGCAGAAACAGTGTCGGTCATGGGTCATGCGGCCTTTTTTTGCGATCGAGAGGCTGCGCGCGATTGCCGTGATAGAAACTGATTGTCCGTGGTGCCCATCTCTTTGTAATAGGCCATGCCTTTTTGAGCACGATTGATGTAATCGAGGGTTTTTTTAGTGGTTTGCTGCAACCCTGATCGCGTAATCGTCTGCTTGGGAGGCATGCCCCCATGGCTGATGCCATCTGTGCCCAATGCATCGAAAGCCGCTTCTGCCCCGGCCCAACGTTGCTCGACAGCCTCTTTCCAATCAGCAAGCATCGTTTCGATTTTGCCAACTTTGACCGGGTCGAGCCGGTTCTTGATGTCTTCGGCTTCCACAGCCCGGGCGAACAAACTGAGGGTGGCGGGAATGATCGATATCCACGACGACATCACCCTGTTCATTATGAAATCAGGATTGAGGACTTTATTGAGTGCCGGATGGATTACTTTATTTTTTACGTCTTTCCAGCTGTTGATTTTTTTTTCAACGGGTTCAGAGATACCCAATGAGCTGTCGATCGCCTCAACGGACATCGTCGAGGTTTGCGGTATGAGCGGTCCCGTCATCGGTAAGCGGTTTGTTATCGGAGCTGCCACCGCACCTGAAATATCCCCGGCAATGTTGCCACCGATCAACGCATTTGGGTCCAGGAACTGGAGTGTATGAGGGACACTCGGAAGAATGTGGCTCGCTAGTTCAGTGCCGACAAGTCCGGCCTCATAGCCGGCGACGCCGTTGGCTACTTCGACTACAAAATTTGCCGCCAAATTTCTTTTAAGGTTCTTTTGATGAATGATGTTGTCGATTTGTCCGAGTGTCCGCTCAGCGTGGCCACCAACGGCGGAAATAAAACCTGAATAGTTGCGAATGACGGCTTCGCCGCTTTCCTCTCCGTCGCTATCGACATAACGCATCGGATTATTCCTCACAAATCTGTAGAAGTTCAGGCCATCCACCTCCCAAGCAGGATCGGCGCACACCCAACGCTGCAACCACGGCGCGTAGTAACGAGCGCCGTAGTAATACAGCCCGCATTCATCCATTTCCTTGCCCGAATACCGGATGGTTTTGTAGCCGACCTCCAGTAAGGAAGCCGCCGTCAGCCAAGCGGTACCGCCGAACGGGTAATAGCCTTCGTGGCTGATCAGTCGGGCGTTCTGGTCAAGTTCGATGAGGCAGGAGCCCAGCTCGTCGTCGAGGCTGTAGCGCAACTGATCCTGTTCGATACCGTCGGGTTTTTTGCTGACCCAATGCAAGCAACGCACGCTGCCACGCCCCCCCGGCACGGTGATGACGTGCAGTCCTTCGCCGTTGTCGCGGGTGCGGATTTCCAGCCCCGGCAAGTAGACCACTTGACGAAAATGCGTGAGGGTCGCGGCTTGCCATTCATGGCGTTTGAACACCCGTACGCCCTGGCTGTAGCGAAAGACTTCTTCATCGTTGGGGCCGCCGTCACGTTCAACCAGTGTCGCACTGGCCAGTTGATCGCGGCTGTTCCAGTGCAGGGGGCGTCCTGGGGCCGAAGCCTTGAGGCCGCCATTGGGGGTGAACAAGGTGTCGAAATCCGGTTCGTTGTCACCTTCTTTCCAGCGCACTCCACGGTTGCTGGTCGGGTCGATGAACATCGCTTGGGTGTAGTTGCCCACCGCACGTTCATGGATCAACTTGATCAGGTTGCCGCCGGTGTCGTACTCGTATTTCTGTGTGTGGTTGAGGTGGTTGTTGGGGTCACTCGGCGAAGGGCGGCCAGGCAGATCAACGCTTGGGGCGGCGTCATGGCCGGTGGCGCTGCTCAGCTGATACAGAGAGTTGTAGGTGAATGTGCGGTGGCCATCGATGTGCTGATTTTTGAAGTACACCGGTTTAAACGTCAGATCGTTGATGCGCACGACGTTACCGACCGGGTCATACCGGTACTGAAAATGCTGCCGCGGCTCCTGGCCGGGCACACCGGCCTTCAACGTGGTGAGTCGGCCATCGGCGTCATCGTAAGTCCAGGTACTGACCACCCTGTTGCCGGCGTGTTGCTCGATGATCTGGCCGACGGCGTTGTAGTGGGCGCCTTCAAGAACGGGCAGCCAGGCTTCGCTGGCCGCGAGCCGCAGTTTAACCTTTTGCAGCTGCCCGGCGCGGTCGTAAAACATCTGTTGCTGATGATCCGCGGTATCGGTCTGGGTCAGCAGCGTGCCGAGCGGGCTGTAGGTCCGGCTGCCGGGGAAGGTGCCGACATCGGTGATCGTTCGGCGGTCGAGCAACGGTTGGCCGTGCAGGCTGAAGCCGCGCAACTCAAGTGTGCCGGAGGAATCGACCTGTTTGATCAACTGGCCGCACAGGTTGAACGCTTTGTCGGCTGTGGCATCGGCATAGCTGAAGGTTTCGACGATGCCTTGATCGTTCTCTTCAAGGGTGAGCAAGCGCAACTGATCGTCGTAAACGGTGCGCCAATAGTCGCCCTGTCCATCCCAGCGCCGGAGGATTTCACCGGCCAGCCCCGGCAGGCTTATCCGCCAACCGGAGTCGACGCTGTCGACCTTGAGCGGTTGCCCGGAAAGGCCATAGACCTTGGCTAGGTTAGGCCTTGGCGCCTCGGCCAGCCGCGCGCCCCGTTGCTCCACCAGCCGCCCGATAACGTCATGACATTGCCGGGTGATGAGGGGTTCAAGAGCGTCACTGGGGCCTTGGCGCAGATAGGCAATATGGCGCACTGCCAATCCACGCGAATCATTGGACGATATTGAGGGTGTGTTCCAGTAACCGGTGGTCATTGCATAGCTGGCTTGTTCGCTTTCGGCGGTGGCGCAATGTACGTGTCATTAAAGTCCAGACGGGTCGTGTACCAGGGGTGGATGATTGTGTACGCGACGTCGCCTTTGGCGTTGATGATCTTGATCAGGCGCCCCAGCACATCGTAGAAACTTTTATCGTGATGGCCGAATTCCTTGAAGCAAGCGTCATCGATGTAGCCATAAGCATCGGCGAAATAGGGGCGATAGGTGCGTACGGGTAATCCCTTGTTGTTGTATTCAACGCGTTCGCTGATGCGCCAGCGCCAGTTGGCAGGTGCCACCTTTGGTTTGCGGTTTTCGATCACCAGTTCGCCGCCTTCTACGACATAGGCATCCCCCGGCTCAACCCTTTGCTGGGTTTGCAGGGTGCGGCCGAAGCCATCGACGATTGTCAGAATGATGTGGATCTGGTGCGGTTCGTCTTGATCGTAGTAGTAACGATCAGCGCTAAGAACGACGCTGTGCACCGGAATGCGCGTGACGCTGAGCAGCAGGTCCCACAACGCCTGTTCGGCCGGCGTCCGGGACTTGAGCCTGCTCAGGCGCAGTCGGGCACTGGCGCGGATGTGCAGGCTTGGCAACACATAACCTTTAGCGGTCCATTCGTTCAGCCAGTCGAGTGTTTGCCTGACGGAGTCGGGGAGACGGCACATCCAGCTGAACAAGTCCTTGCGAAAGGTACTGGCGGCGTCTTGAAGCGCTTCCTCGGGGAATTCGATGGCCGTGCCCGGGCTCGCGTCGACGGGGCGGATGTAGTCGGCGATGGGTTTGAAGCCGGCGGGAACGCCGGACTCTGTTCCGTGATGGGTGACGGTGTGCGGACCTGACGGGTCGTAAAGGGCTTCTTCAACGTTGTCGTTGGCATCGGTGATCTGCCTCGGTTGCCCAGAGCAGTAATCGAACACAACGCGCGTGTTACAGCCATCCGGCCGCTCGACGCTGATGGTCTTCAGGGCGTAGTCGTCGTATTGCGCCTTGGTAATGCCGTGGCTGAGCGTTTCGTTGTATTGCGTCACTCTGTGGAAGTGATTGAGGTCTGCGTACGTGGCAAACGTGTAGAGGGCGGACCAAAGATTTTGCTGTTTATCCTCTTCTTCGTCGGCTTCTTTGTCCGTACCAAGAAACAGCTTCATGCACAGATAACCAATCTTCGTCAGCTCTGCCCGGATATCGATCGGCGGATCCACGTCGCCGTAGACTTCCAGCGCAGCCTTGTTCAGTTGAGCGATTTCCAGCGCCCACTTCAAGGCCTCAAACCCGGCAGTGCCATCCGGTAACTTTTCGTTGGCCGCGGTGACGTAGCGTTGCACCGATTGTGAAGTCAACTCCCGCTGCGCCACCCATTCGGCTGAGGGGAACAGAACAATGAAGTGTTCATAGGAAATCGTTTCCGGACTCAAACCCGCAGGTGCAGCGCCTTTGGGCAATACCAGCGCATTACCGCGTTGCCGCCAGGGCAGACCAAGCCTCCAGCCTTGCAGATTGAACAGGTGAATAAACTCGGCACGGGTTTCGCTCAAGTAGTAGAACTGCTGAGCCTGATCATGAGCATCAGTCCACCATTTCCGTTCATCGACGTCGGTAAAAGGTGGCTCGTCTGTCTCGGTCCTGCGCCGGGCATAGCTGACTGTGATGCTGTGGGTCGTCAGCCCATAGGCGTCCCGGTTCAAGTTGATGACATGATGGCACAGCGGGTCGTCGACAAAACGTTCATAGTGGCATTTGATCTCTTCCAATGGCGACGCCATCAACACCGCATCGGGATTGTGTTCGCCACGCTCACGTACTTCACGGACGATGTATCGGTACTCGACAACCAGGAAGGGAAGCGTCGGCGGCTGGTCATCCGCGGCATAGGTTTCCATTCTGAGCACAGAGCCTGCGAGGGCTCGGGCGATTTCGTGAGCGGTGGCTTCATCGGCAGGTGTAATGAGTTCTTCGACCTCGTCGCCCGGGTGATATCGACAAAACAGCGTGTCGCCCAGCGGAGGTGCCTCATCATCAAGATCGAAGTAACCGTCGCGAGGCCTGTCGATCTGTTTGCCGGTATGAAACCAGGTGCACACCAGTGCCGGCGCGGTAAAGCTATCGTCTTCGCCCGAGCCGGTTTCACTGTCGGTCTGATGCAGCCGCCCGAAGCCACGCAATTCCCGATCCTGATGGTCGTACCAGGCCTCGAAATAACTGAAAAACTGATTCAGGCTATTGCCGGTGATTTCATCCCGCTGGGTTTGTTGACTGACGACTTGCACCGCGAAAGGCAGGTAACAGACGGGCAGGCGATTGAGTTCGAGAGTTTGCTGTTTTTCATCCAGCCAGTACTGCGCGGAACTCCTGTGCACCACCTCAGTGCTGCACCCCATGTTGTTATTGCTGGAGATCATCAAGTACGGCTTGGCGCTGACAAAATCATAACGCCAGTGTCGGGGTTTCATGTGCGGCACGGTCAGGATCAGGCTGGCACAGCCGAGCCCTTGCAGGTCGGCGAAGGTGACCAGACACAGGTTGTCGTAACGCACGCCTTCGGGCCAGGGGACTGAGATGGGGGTCGGTTCAAAACCATTGCCACCGCGGTTGAGGTAAATGTCGAAGCTGTCGGATTTCAGATAGATGAGCGCGGGGGCTCCGGATCCGTTCAGATCCGCAATTCGCACCCGCCCTGCGTCGAACGTTGCGTATTCGAAACTCGGGCCGCTGATGACAAAGCCCTTGCCAAATTGTCCGTGCCCCAGGTTTGGCCAGCATTTGATTTCGTCGTGTCGAATGCGGCACAACTCGGTCATGTCACTGCTCAGCAGATTGCTCAAAAACACCAGTTCGCTGCGTGAGTTGCTGAACAATGGCAAACGGTCGTCTGTCGGCTCATAAGGGACATCCTCGCCCTTGGCAAAGCCAACCTCACGCTGATTGGCGTAAAGGCGCACGGAGTTGGGACCGATCAGCACCAGCGAGCTGAGACCGTCGCCCGTCAAATCGGCCAGCTGCGAAAGGGTATTAAAAAACTCGATAGGGAAGGCCGAAAACGGTATGAAGCCTGACCAGGTTCGATCCGGGTTCAGCGTATAAAAACCGCACATTCCGGGTTGAGCGACAATCCAGTTCAGACGACCGTCGCCGGTGATATCCATGAGGGCTTGATGCGCGGGTTTATTGCGGTCGGCCACCGGGATTTTCGTCAGCGCTGTCCACGGTCCGTAGTGGATGTCGTCGGGGCCTGTTGCGGCGCGCAAGGGCTCGCGGTAGTACCAGCATTGGTCATAACGACACAGAAAGCCCGGCAGGCCTTCACCGAACAGGTCGACGCATTGATAGAACTGGCCGTCTTCGATACCCGGCATGTTCTCGAACGGGAAGAAGGCACTCGGCTCTTTATTGAGTTCGAACGCCGAATAGTCGAACTCCACCGGTGGCATGTTTTCCACGGTGCCGCTGGCGTCATACGCCTGATAATGCGCCGCCGCGATCTGGCTATAGGACCAGGGGGCTGTGTTGGCCGCGTACTCCAGCAGCAAGCGGCGGACCAGCACAGGCTCGTCACCCAATTCCGCGAAATTGTGGAACATCAGAACCTGCTGGCAGAGGCGGCGAGTACCCACTTCAAAGCCCTGCCGATAGGACGAAAAGGGGTCGTTACGGATCAGCCATGGCTTGAGTGTCGGGCCGTCATAAACAGGTTTTTCGGTCAGGTCCCCCGTGCGTTCGCCGTAGTCGAACACCACGTGGAAATGCCATGCAGGCGCAGGCGTTTGCGGTGTGTCCCAACCATACAATTGGTCATACGCCGCAACGTTGCCATACAGCACGCGATGCAAGTAGCGTTGGGCCCGGTAGTCACGCGGGCCAGACTCTTCGTCAGGATACTCGTCTTTCAGGTACTCGTAGCAGATATGCTCGCCACGGGCATTCATGCTCTCCTGCAACAACCAGGCAACAACTCGCTCCGGATTCAGCGGGTCAGCCTTGCGCGCGCCTTCGATTTTGCCGAACAGGTGCAAACTGCCATCGGCCCCGTGCACTAACCAGAAACCTGTGGGGTCGGTATCGGCGCTCCAGTATTCAATCAGTTCAAAAGTGCTTTCGACCCGTGGCCAATATTGCACCACACGGTGCTGTCCAATAGGCATGCCACGGTATTCAGTGACTTCCCTGGCCTTGACCTCACCGTTGTCGTCGCGCTCGGCCATGAGCTCCTCACCCATTTGGCTGATGAACACATCATCATCGGTATAACGGGGCACACCTTTGCTGGTCTGGCGGGTGATGGCGCTGAAGTTCAACAGCCAACCGATGCCAAACGGTCCGTTGCCCGACTGGCTGCTGTAACTCAATGAGAGGTCGGGATCCCAGCCGCGCCCGGGTGACAACGGCAGCGACAGTGCGAAGGAAGCGCCTCCCGTCCAGCCGACCTTGCCCCATTCTTTACCGATGCTGGTGACTGAAGCACTCTTGGTTATCGAGGGTTCAATAATGCTCAGGGACGCTTGGTCTTTCATGGGGCTGATCCTGTTTTGGCCTTGCGCTCGCCCGTGGCAACGGTGTCGCTTGATGGATCAGACGCTAACAAGATGGGAGCCCTGCGTAACCTGTCAGATCTGACAGGTCAGGAGGGTTTTTCTAGATCAAATGGCTGTAAGAAGAAGGCTTTTAATGCCATTAGGATTATTTGCAGGCAAAAAAACGGCCGGGTCGTCCATCCAGACGAGCCGGCCGTGTCGGTCAGTTGAAGCGCTTACTGCACTTCGACCGCCAGGCTTTCACTGATCTTTTGCTGCCAGATGGCAGGACCGGTGATGTGTACCGACTCGCCCTTGCTGTCGACAGCAACTGTCACAGGCATGTCTTTGACGTCGAACTCGTAGATCGCTTCCATCCCCAGTTCGGCGAACGCCACCACGCGGGATTTCTTGATGGCTTGCGCCACCAGGTAAGCCGCGCCGCCCACCGCCATCAGGTAAACGGCTTTGTGGTCTTTGATCGCTTCGATCGCGGTTGGGCCGCGCTCGGATTTGCCGATCATGCCCAACAGGCCGGTTTGCTCGAGGATCTGACGGGTGAACTTGTCCATCCGCGTTGCAGTGGTCGGGCCAGCCGGGCCAACCACTTCTTCGCGCACCGGATCAACCGGGCCGACGTAGTAGATGAAGCGACCCTTGAGGTCCACCGGCAAAGTTTCACCCTTGTTCAGCATCTCGACCATGCGCTTGTGCGCAGCATCGCGACCGGTGAGCATTTTGCCGTTCAGCAGGACGGTTTCGCCCGGCTTCCAGCTCTGCACGTCTTCCGGGGTCAGGGTATCGAGGTTGACGCGACGGGCCGACGGGCCGGCTTCCCAGACGATTTCCGGGTAGGCATCCAGCGGTGGCGCTTCGAGGGACGCCGGGCCGGAACCGTCGAGCACGAAGTGCGCGTGACGGGTAGCAGCGCAGTTCGGGATCATGCACACCGGCAACGAAGCGGCGTGGGTCGGGTAATCCATGATCTTCACGTCGAGCACGGTGGTCAGGCCACCCAGGCCCTGGGCGCCGATGCCCAGTTGGTTGACCTTCTCGAACAGCTCCAGGCGCATCTCTTCGATACGGTTGGACGGGCCACGCTTTTTCAGCTCGTGAATGTCGATGGACTCCATCAACACTTCCTTGGCCATGACGGCTGCTTTCTCGGCGGTGCCGCCGATGCCGATGCCGAGCATGCCCGGTGGACACCAGCCGGCGCCCATGGTCGGAACGGTCTTCAATACCCAGTCGACGATCGAGTCGGACGGGTTGAGCATGGCCATTTTCGACTTGTTCTCGGAACCGCCGCCCTTGGCCGCCACGTCCACTTCCACGGTGTTACCCGGAACGATGGAGTAGTGGATAACGGCCGGGGTGTTGTCCTTGGTGTTTTTACGAGCGCCCGCCGGGTCGGCGAGGATCGAGGCACGCAGGACGTTTTCCGGCAGGTTGTAAGCCCGGCGCACGCCTTCGTTGATCATGTCGTCCAGGCCCATGGTGGCGCCATCCCAGCGCACATCCATGCCCACGCGGACGAAGACGGTGACGATGCCGGTGTCCTGGCAGATCGGACGGTGGCCGGTGGCACACATGCGCGAGTTGATCAGGATTTGCGCCATCGAATCGCGAGCTGCCGGCGATTCTTCGCGCAGGTAGGCCTCGTGCATCGCCTGGATGAAGTCAACGGGGTGGTAATAGGAAATGAACTGCAGGGCGTCGGCAACGCTCTGAATCAGGTCGTCTTGCTTGATCACGGTCATGAGTCGCGCTCCTCTAAAATTCGGGAACATTCAATAAGGTGCTTGCAGCTGGGGTGCATCGGTCGGTTGCAAGCACCTTTCAAGGCACGCCGGGGCTGCTGGCGCGACGCTAAAAAGGCGCGGCAGTATAGCGCGCCTCGGTTCCGGGCACACCCGCCGGCAGTCAATCATGTGGTGAGGTGATTTAGCGAACCGTCGCACCGCCCCGTTCGACTGCGAAGCAGTCGCCAATGCGACACACGCGGTATGCCTGATGCACCAAGGTGCGGCTTTCGGGGCGGCTTCGCCACCCAACGGGGCGGTGCGACGTTTCGCTAAATCCCCTCGCCACAGGAAGCTCCCGCACCACAGGTTTTGCGTCATTCAGGGACATGCTTTTGACGCCAGTTTTCTGCCCCGAAAATTGAATGGTCATTTATCAGACACCCCACTAAAGTGGCATTCGGTCTGTAGAGTAGGACACTCGATCAGCCTCCTTTCGCACGGTGAGTCAACGATTGACCCATAACGCCATCCAACGGCTTTTGCTCAAACGCTTTGCCCTCGCAGCCGGCACCTACGCCCTGGCTTTGGTATTGCTGTGGCTGGCGTTTTTCACCGGACATTACGACGAACCCCTGGCCAGCGTGGCCATCGGCAGCGCGCTGGTGGTCATCACTCAGGCGGCGTTGTTCGCGGTGTTTTACAGTGGCTGCAACCTGCGATTCTCCGACCCGAGCCTGACCGAAGCGCAAGTGTTGATGGGCCTGGGTTGGCAGACATGGCTGATTGCCAATCTGGATGAGGCACGCGGTGCGTTCCTGGTGTTCTACCTGCTGATCATGTTGTTCGGGCTGTTCCATCTTTCCCGTCGTGCGTTTGTGCGGTGCGCGCTGTTGGTGTTTTTCAGTTTCAGCGCGATCACGCTGTGGGAGGGCTACCACTTCCGGTTGCCCGACCCGGCGCTCGCCGCGTTGCAGGTGTGCGTGCTGTTTATCGTGCTGATCTGGCTGGAGCTCTACGCCCGTTATGTTCAGGCTTCGCGCCAGCGTATGCGCCAACGACGGTTTGCCTTGCAAGCGCACCAGGACACCCTGCGCGGGATGATGCGCCAGCTCGAAGACCTGGTCGCCACCGACGAACTCACCGGGCTGTTCAACCGCCGACATTTCCTGCGCCTGGCCTCTCGCGAGCTGAATGCGATGGAAGCGGGCGTGGTGCATGGCCTGGCGTTGATCGACCTCGACCACTTCAAACGCATCAACGACATTCACGGCCACGCCGCGGGCGATCAGGTGCTGCAAGCCTTTGCCGGCGTGGCCACCGCCTGCCTGCGCGAGGGTGACGTACTGGCCCGTTATGGTGGCGAAGAGTTCGTGGTGCTGTTGCCCGACTGCAACGCCGAACGCCTGACGTCCTGTTGTGAGCGGCTGCGCATTGCGTTCACCGATGTCGAGCTGATCGGCCTCAACGTCGCCCATCTCAGCTTGTCGGCGGGCATGACCTTGCTGGAGCTGGGCGATGACCTCGACGACGCCTTGCAGCGCGCCGATCAGGCGCTCTACCGCGCCAAGCGTGACGGTCGCAACCGATGCGCGGCGGCGTGGGAGAACGTCGATGCCTGAGTTGCGCGTCGGCGAGCGCCGCTGGTCGGTGGCGCCGGGCAGCAACCTGCTCGACGCCCTGAATCAGAACGGCGTGGTCGTGCCTTACAGTTGCCGTGCCGGCAGTTGCCATGCGTGCCTGGTGCAATGCGTTCGAGGCTTGCCCAGTGACAGTCGTCCCGATGCCTTGAGCGCTGATCAGCGACAGCAAGGCTGGCGCCTGGCGTGTCAGTGTCAGGTGGTCGAAGACTTGCAAGTGCACACCTTCGATCCACAAGTCGACGGCCGCCCGGCCCAGGTCGCTGCGGTCGATTGGTTGAGTACCAGCGTGCTGCGTTTGCGTCTGACACCTGAGCGACCGTTGCGCTACCGCGCCGGGCAGCATCTGGTGTTGTGGGCGGGCAACGTCGCACGGCCTTACTCCTTGGCCAGCCTGCCGGAAGAAGACCGCTTTCTGGAGTTTCACCTCGATTGTCGGCAGCCGGGGGAATTCAGCGACGCGGCCCGACAGCTGAAAATCGGCGACCCGATCCGCCTCGGCGAACTGCGCGGCGGGGCGCTGCACTACGATCCCGACTGGAACACCCGGCCCCTTTGGCTGATGGCCGCTGGCACGGGGTTGGGGCCGCTGTTCGGTGTGTTGTGCGAAGCGTTGCGTCAGGATCACCAAGGCGCCATCCGCGTCATTCACCTCGCCCATGACGCCAGTGAGCATTACCTGGCCAAACCCCTGCAAGCCATGTGCGATGTGCGTGAAAACCTCAGTCTCGAATGCTGGACCCCGGCCGAGTTGCCGCAGGCGTTGGCGCAACTGCGGCTTGTTTCCCGGCAAACACTGGCCTTAGTCTGCGGAGCCCCCGACAGTGTCGACGCCTTCGCCCGGCGTTTGTACCTGGCCGGATTGCCGCGCAACCAACTGCTGGCGGATGTCTTTGTTCCCCGTGGTTGAGCGCTGACCGTTTAACGACGCGAGACTCGCCATGACCGATGCCATCCAGCTTGAACGCGAACGCGGCCTGCTGACCCTGCGCCTGAACCGCCCCGACAAGAAAAACGCCCTGACTCGTGCGATGTACAGCCACCTGGCCGAAGCGCTGAAACAGGCCGACACCGACCCCGAAATCAACGCCGTGCTGATCACCGGCAGCGCCGAGTGCTTCACCGCCGGCAACGACATCGCCGACTTCATCCAACAACCGCCGAGCAACCTCGACAGCCCGGTGTTCCACTTCATGCTCAACTTGCTGGAGTGCCGCAAACCGGTGATTGCCGCTGTGGCGGGTGCCGCGGTGGGCATTGGCACGACGATGTTGCTGCATTGTGATCTGGTGTATGTCAGCCGGGATGCTCGGTTGCGGATGCCGTTCGTGAACCTTGGATTGTGTCCGGAGTTTGGTTCCAGCCTGATCCTGCCGCGTCTGCTCGGGCATGCCAAAGCCGCGGAGTTGCTTCTACTCGGTGAGAGCTTCAGCGGTGAACAAGCCGCCGCTTGGGGCATTGCGACCGAAGCGTTGGACAGTGGCGAAGACGCGTTGGCCAAGGCACGGGAGATGGCGTTGCGGTTCGAATCGTTGCCGCCGGAAGCGGTGCGGATCAGCAAGCAATTGATGAAAGCGCCGGACCGGGAATTGCTGCGTAAAGTGATAGAGGAAGAGGGTGCGTTGTTTACCCAGCGGTTGCGGTCGCCTGAGGCGATGGCGGCGTTGTCGGCCTTTATTCGCCGACATTGAAGATGCGGTGACCGAGCTGACGCCTTCGCGGGCAAGTCGGATCGCCGCACCGCTCGCTCCTACAGTGGATTTTCGGCGCTCACATAACCTGTAGGTGCGAGGCTTGCCCGCGAAGAGGCCCGCCTAAACACCACACATCCCAAACTGGAAACCAAAAAGCCCCGCCATTCACATGGCGGGGCTTTTGTTTTTCAGCAGCCGGTCACTCAGACCATCGGATCGCCAACGTGCAGGATTTTCATCCCGTTGGTGCCGCCGATGGTGTGGTAGCTGTCGCCCTTGGTCAGGATGACCCAGTCGCCTTTCTCCACGACGCCGCGCTTGAGCAACTCGTCGATCGCGGCCTGGCTGACTTGCTCAGGCGGCAGCGATGCCGGGTCGAACGGTACGGTGTAGACGCCACGGAACATGGCCGCGCGGGCCTGGGTTTCGCGGTGCGGGGAGAACGCGTAGATCGGCACCGAGGAACGGATGCGCGACATGATCAACGGCGTGTAGCCACTTTCGGTCAAGGCGATGATCGCTTTCACGCCCGGGAAGTGGTTGGCGGTGTACATGGCAGCCAGGGCGATGCTCTGGTCGCAGCTTTCGAAGACCTTGCCGATGCGGTGGCTGGAGGTCTTGCTGGTCGGGTGCTTTTCCGCGCCGACGCAGATGCGCGCCATCGCTTGCACGGCTTCCAGCGGGTACAGGCCGGCAGCACTTTCCGCCGAGAGCATCACGGCGTCGGTGTAGTCGAGCACGGCGTTGGCCACGTCGGACACTTCGGCGCGGGTCGGCATCGGGTTCTGGATCATCGACTCCATCATCTGGGTCGCGACGATCACAGCCTTGTTGTGGCGGCGTGCGTGCAGAATGATTTTCTTCTGGATGCCCACCAGCTCGGCGTCGCCGATTTCCACACCCAGGTCACCACGAGCCACCATGACGGCGTCGGATGCTTTGATCAGGGCATCGAGGGTGTCATCGTCGGCCACGGCTTCGGCGCGTTCGATCTTCGCCACCAGCCAGGCAGTACCGCCGGCCTCGTCGCGCAGTTGACGGGCGTATTCCATGTCGGCGGCGTCACGCGGGAAGGACACGGCGAGGTAGTCGACCTGCATTTCTGCGGCGAGCTTGATGTCGGCCTTGTCTTTCTCGGTCAGGGCCGGCGCTGTCAGGCCACCGCCGCGACGGTTGATGCCTTTATGGTCGGACAGCGGACCGCCGATCAGCACGGTGCAGTTCAGCTCGGTGGCGGTGGCGGTATCAACGCGCATCACCACACGGCCGTCGTCGAGCAGCAGCTCGTCGCCTACGCCGCAGTCCTTGACCAGGTCCGGGTAGTCGATGCCGACCACTTGCTGGTTGCCTTCGGTCAGAGGATGGCTGGTGGAGAAGGTGAATTGATCACCGATCTTCAGCTCGATCTTCTTGTTGGCGAATTTGGCGATACGGATTTTCGGGCCTTGCAGGTCACCCAGCAGGGCGACGAAGCGGCCGTGCTTGGCAGCGAGGTCACGCACCAGCTTCGCGCGAGCCTTGTGCTCGTCGGGGGTGCCGTGGGAGAAGTTCAGACGGGCGACGTCCAGGCCAGCCAGAATCAGCTGTTCGAGAACTTCCGGCGAGTTACTGGCCGGGCCAAGGGTAGCGACGATTTTGGTACGACGGACGGACATGCAAAGACTCCTGAGTTCAAGCGCTGAGTGAGGCTACTATGCTCTCGGGGTGTAGTCATTGTTCATCTGCACTACTTTTTGTGAAGAGCTTTGTTATTCGTTTATATCTTTAACCGAACATTCCTGAAGATTTTTGCTCACGGGTCGATACAGAGCTCAAGACAGGAGAACCCCCATGCGATTCGTGCCCATTGCCGCCCTTGCCCTCAGCGTCCTCAGCGTCACGGGCTGCACCCGTTGGTCGATGAACCATCATTTGAATAACGCCTACAGCGCGTACGATCGCGGCAATTGCGAGCAGGTGATGCTTGAACTGTCGAAAGTCGAGCGCGCCAGCAGAGCGCGGCCTTATGTGTGGCCGGAAGTGTCGATGATGCGCGGCCTGTGCCTGGAGCGGCAGAAGTTGTTCATCGATGCGGCGCAGACGTACCAGTACATCATCGCGTCCTACCCGCAGAGCGAATACGCCTACCGCGCCCGTGCGCGTCTGGAAACCTTGCAGAGCCTGGGCCATTACCCGATGCGCAGTGCGGCGGCCGTGCGCCCGACGCGGTTCTGATTGCAGCGCTCATGCAAAGGCTGGCCGCCCTGCGGTGGTGAGCTATAGTCGAAGAGATCGGTTTTAGAGCCTTGTTTCTAAACCGAGGTCATACCTGTGATCGGCAGCAATAAGCGTCAGCGGTTTCATGGACTGACGCACCGGGATCGGGGAGAGCGAGCCAGGCTTTTCGACAAGAGCAAAAACGGCACGTTCCGAAGCATTAGTTCGGCCCTGCTTAAGGGCCTTGCTGGGTCATTGCGCATGATTACCGACCGCCGGATCGAGCGGCATCAACTGCCGTATTTTCTGAAAGTGTTCAACAGCGTCACCGACAAACCCATCGGCTTCCTGGGCAATGTGTCCGCCGACGGGCTGATGCTCATCAGCCAGTTGCCCATGATGGTGGGCGTCGACTTTGACCTGCGTCTGAAAATCCCCGCCCGCGACGGTTGCCAGCTGGTCATTGACCTGACGGTGTGTTGTCTGTGGTGCCACGAAGACGAAACCCCCCACCATTACGACGCCGGGTTCAGCCTGCAACGGGCACCGCCGGAGTATGGGCAATTGGTGGAGGCGTTGACGCAGTACTTCAGCTTTCAGCCGTTGCCTGCCTCGGCGTGAGGTGAATCGTCAAAAGCATCGCGAGCAGGCTCACTCCTACATGGGCATCGGGTGTTCACAAATATTGTGGTCACCAAAGATCCCCTGTGGGAGTGAGCCTGCTCGCGATGGCGTCAGCCCAGACAACAAAAATGACAGGCTAAACGCTACGTCACCTTGATCGCCTTCTCGTTATCCAGCGACCGCTCCACCAGCATCAACCCCAACTCACTGATCCGATAAATCGCCATCGCCAGATGCCGCGGCTTGTCCTCCAGGCTGTCGGCCAGGTCGAGCAGCAACGTGCTGACCGTGGAAAAGGTTTCGTAGGTCTCGATGTTCAACGCTTCGGGGTTGGCATCGGCGACAACGGTGAACATTTTCATGGCACGGTCCTGGGAAGAGCGAAGGGATTCGACGTTGGGCTTGAGGTAATGGTCCAGCGCCCTGTCGGCGGCGGCGTGGAGCTTTCTTGAATCGAGGGTGGCGTAGGGGGAAACCGGGTCGGTTTCTGGGGGATTGGGTGTTGGTTTGAACATATCTCATTTCTCCGTAATAGGGCTGCCACCTGGCTCGCGACTAAACGAAGGGTGGCGGCTGGACGCAGGTTAGTCGACCGGTGGAGAAATGAAGCCCGGCGCGCCCGAGGGCGCCCTGCGTACAGCCACCATCAAGTGCGGGGATAGGGAATACCCGACTGGATGACGCTTATACACATCATTTTCACCACCGGGCGACTAAACCCGATCGCTGATTGGCAGCGACGCGGATCAAGTTACGGGGCAAGGCCAAGGTGCACAAGCCGGCGGATTCTGGCGGATGTGTAGTCCGTTGCGCAAGGCGCTGTAGTCACTTGGAAAGGGCCTGAAGGATCGGGCTGAACGTGATAATAGACGACTGCGCCGTTCGTCGGAACTGTCAGATTTTACAGGTAGGCTTGCTCTGCTTCGCGGCGTAGAAAGGAGCCTTGGGAACTTCCACTGCGAGCGGCGACGGAGCAGAATCATGTCAGACGAAGAAAATCCAATCACTACTTCATTACTTAAAAGCATTGATGAGGAGCAGCTTCAGTCAAATGCCGTAAGTGAACCTTCTGTTAATAGCGAAACAGTAGATTTGGATGTGGCCAAGTTGCAAGTTCAACGCGATTCGTTTACGGAGGTGAGTGGGACGACTTCGCGAATTATATTTAATGTTCCGCAAAGTGATGGTTCACATCAAGTATGGATTAAGTATCACATTGGAGCTACCGTTACAGACTTAATTACCGGTGCTTGGTACAAAGGTGTGCAATGGAATACCCTTGTAGTTCGAAATCTTCCAGTGGGAGTTGGTTACTATTCTACTCAGTGGAATTACAAAGGCCACTGGTCTGTATTAGGGAGAAAAAATCTCGACGTTCGAGCTGCGCCAGTTGTTGATGGAAATGACACGGTTCAAATTTTTGTCGATTCCATTACAGGTACTGCGGGTTATGAAAGTCAAGTGACGGTTGTGCGAACAAATACGGGCACTGTCTTGAGTGAAACGAAAGTAGTTGGTCGTGATAATAGGTGGTCACTTGGATTGCTGGATACAGTGCCTTGGGGGCAGCAAAGTATTACTGTTGCGCAGGTTGTTGGGAATTTCCCCGTTGTTTATTCCGCGCCTAAGGTAATAAATTGCCTCAAAGCGCCTGCTGTGGACTCTCCAGTACTAAATGCTGTAATACCGCTCGGCGGTACAATTTTAATTAGAGGAAGAGGAGCTCCTTTTGAAAAAATAGACGCTATGACTGATGGTGGCGGTGTCTATCACGGACAGGCTACTGTTGAAACGTACGGGAGTTGGACGTTGACGTTTGACCAGTCAAATTACCCCGGTGGCGGTTCAGTCAGACTGCAAGCAAAACACAGTATGGCAGGTCATGGTTGGTCAGCCCTCCGCACCTTTTTTCTACTGGCCCCTCCGGCGATCGATGCTGCCACGCTAGAGGTAGAAATGGACGCCACTATAGAGGGAACGGGGCATACAGGTATTTTTGGACATAGCGTAGATGTACACTTCGACTTGTCGGAAACAAAGATCGGCGGCGGGTGGGTTGTAAATGGCAGATGGTTTGCGTATGTGAAGTTGACTCCTGGTTCCCACAATCTTACAGCGGTACAACTCTATGGCGGAGTTAAATCCGAACGTGCAACCATACAAGGTTTTAATGTAAGGCCACCCCAAGTGGAGTTGCTTGAGGCCGTTGCAGCCGCTGATGGAACTGTAACGATCAAGGGAAAAGGATATGTTACCGCTGAGCTGAATATTCACTACGTAAACGATCCCAACGTATTGAAATTCTTTAAAGTAGACGCTGCTTCGTGGGTCAAGACGTTCGATAACTGGCTGCCCGGTACTTTCATTATTGGTGCACGTCAATGGGTTCCAGGGCTTAGTAACGCCCCGATATTTTCTGGGTGGTCGCTTAATCATCTCACTTTCACCGTCCCCGTCCCGCCGCCTACGCTCTCCTTCAAACTTATCGATGCTCATACGCCGGAGTTCTACGGTACTGGTAAGAACTGGCCCGATAACCCGTCGCATGTTGAGGTCCGTCTGGGTGGGTCTGCAGGGCCGAGTGTTCCGATTGCCGAAGTAAAGAATGGAAACTGGGTCAGCAGGGCAATCGAGCGCTGGGCCCCGGGGCGCCATGAAGTTTCAGCCAGGCAAGGTGTCAATTCGCTGTGGTCCGTTTGGATTGAACCCACCATTACGGTGGTGATCATCCCCCAGTCTCCTGTCCTCGACCCCATCGTAGATAACGGCTTTACCCCCGCTTTTTCCGGTACTTGCTGGCCGGGTGCAGAGGTCACGTTTTTGTTCAGTGACGGCGAAGCGTCTTACACCGTATCGGATACGGATAAGGATGGGCGTTGGGAGTACACCCGTCCTGTTCCCTTCGTGCCTGGCAGTCATACCGTCACGGTCACGCAGACCTTCGGCATGGAAACCTCAAATCCGGCGTCTGGCAAGTTTGACATCGGCTTGCCCCAGTCCGTTATCACTTGGCCTGCGGATGGAGAAGAGGTCGATTTTCAGATCGTCGTCCAGGGAAGCGGCGGCTATGTGGGCAGCATGATGAAAATCGTCGATTGGGTCACCGAAAAAACGCTCGGCGAGGCGCTGGTGGGCGAGGGCGGTGTCTGGGCAGTGCGATTGGTGGATCTTGAATTCGCCCGTTACTCCTTCTTTGCGCAGGCAACCTTTAACGGCGTGGTCTCCAATCCAAGTGACAGGATTACCGTCGAGGTGGTGCTCATGCCGCCGCTAATTGATTTGCAACCCACAGACACGGTGGCACGAACATTCAGGATTGAAGGTAAAGCCCGACCGACGACATCGCAGGTCTGGTCAGAGATCGAGTTGTGGTTGGACGACCAGCCCTTGTCTCGTGTCCGAGTGAGATATGACGGCTTCTGGTGGTACCAGGCGACCCTGCCATTAGGGCATTACACGCTCAAGGCGAAACAGTTTTTCGGCGAGCGAGCGTCCGATTTCGGGCCAGATCATCAGATAAAGGTGGCCCCCGCCCCACCGATGATCGAAATCCCCGCGCAGGATGAACCGGTCGGGCAGCGAATAGTGGTGGCCGGTTTTGGTTACGCAGGCGATACCGTAGCCGTTGCCTTTGCCCATGCACTCGATGTCATCCTTGGAACAACGGTCGTCCAGCCGAACGGGAGTTGGTCGTTGTGGATCACGTTCAGTGAAGCCGCCGGTCCACACGCCCTCGTGGCCCAACAGTCGTTCGGCGAGTTTGTTTCTGCCTGGACGGCCGCACGCCCCTTTGTGCTGCGCACGGATCCACCGACGTTCACCCGGCCGGAGCAAGGTGAATGGGTGTCGCCAATGCCGACGGTCGAAGGCACGGGCAAGCAGGAGGCGACTGTCCACCTATGCGCTTGGTACGACCCGGACGTGACACTGGCCACGGACGTGCCAGTGGTTGATGGACAGTGGGCAACTCCACCCAGTGAATCACTTCGCGATGGGCCCGGCTGGGTCAGGGCCTGGCAAACGGTTGCCGGGAAAGCGTCGGACGTTGGCGAGAGCCATCGATTTGAAGTCTCGTCAATGACGACGCTCCACGTTGACGATAAAACCTCATAACAAATCGACGAACGGTCGCGTCTACTGTCATTTCTGACAGTAGACGCCTTGGTTGCGGTGATGCCCAATGTCTCTCGTGGCAACCACTATTTCGCCGACGATTTTCCCTTGAACACAGGCTGAACGCAGGAGTGTCAGGATGAACGGATCTCCCTCTGAAATCGCACTGAAGCTGTTTCAGCGACTCTTCGACGAGCCCGAACGTGGCAGGCTTCCAGCGCTTTCCGACTATCTGGGCAACGGCGGATCGGTCTGTGTACTGGCGCAAAAGGGCGTTGCCGGGCTGACACTCGAGTATGGCTTGAGCCAACGGCAGGCCCGTGATTTTTTAAGCCGGGTTAACGGATTGGCGACCAAAGTGCTGCGTGAGTTCATTGAGTTCAGCCAGGTCGGTAAAGATTCAGCCGAAAAACCGGGGCGAGGACTTAACAGCGGTCCGACCTATCAACTGTTGTTTAATCCACATTTCGATGGACTTTGCCCACCCACAGCGATCGAGGCCGTCCATTCGCCTGCGGCGTATCTGGTTCATCTCATGCACTGGGTTATGCATCGGTTGGGGGCGACGGATGACCAGGCATTACCCCTGGAAGATCGGCGCCCCGATCTCAAAAAGCTATTGGTCGACATACAGGCGATCAATGGCTCGGTGTCTTCGGTCGAGGTGATTACTCGGGTGATGGAGTCCTTCGTCAAGAATTTGAACACCACTATCACAGACATCGACAAGGTGCTGAACGAGCGATTTTTCCCCACTCAGTTGCCGTTTCATTTCCATTGGGAGACGATCAATTATGTGATGCAAAATGCCGGGGAATCGGTCGGTAGTGTGGTTCGCCTGTGTGACCGGTTTTATCCGTATTTCACTCGGTCGGCGCAATCGACCGACGTATCCCGTATGGCATTCATCCAGGCTGCGAGACTCAGCCCCAGTCAGCGGAAAATACTGACTGAAGGAGAGGAAGAGACCGATGGCTTCTATCAGCGTTACTTCGGATTTAAACCACCGGAAGGTTCGAATATCAGGCTCATGTATATGTTCACCGAGAGGACAAATACGAGCGCTGAGAGCCTTGAACAGTTGCTATCGCTTGTAGGGCATTCGATCACGCAGTCTGAAAACGCTGCTCCGATTGTTGGCGCGGAGGCTGAACCTGAACCTGAAACTGTTTCGGGAGCGCATGCGGGTTCTGTATTCGTTAATGCGGGTAAATCGCCACCCATCTCCATTGAGTATGTGAAAGGCAGTGGGAGCGACGCATCCTTCCATCACTTTGTGGAAATGCCTTACGAGCGCGTGGTGCGCATGAATCGAAAGGTGCGCCTAGATAAGTGGTTGGGAATGCGCAGTGACGAGGTGGATGATGTGATCGTCGCGGCCATGAAGGCTGAAGAGGCACTGCCAGAAAAACCGGCCTACTCGATAACGGAGGATACGATAAGGGCCTTGGGGCTTTTCCAGGAACTGCGAGAACGTTACGACTGTACGGGCGAAGATTTCGCGGTCATTTTCGGTGTGCTTTCGATTTTTGGTCGAGGTACCCAAAAGTCCCAATTTGACCGTATTTTCAACGACCGGACGTTTCTTGCTCAGCCTTTGAAAATAGACAATACCAACTTTGCAATTGTCCCCGTGACCGACGCGGACAAACTCACGGCCAACCAGATACGCAGTGGCCTGGGCATTGATCAGGAGACTTATTTTTTTCTCGCGCATCTGATTGCCAGTGCGAATGAAATCACTGAGTTAAAGCGCAGTTTACCGATCCTTTCCAGTTTCTATCGATTGGCCAGGCTGCCTCGCTTGCTGGGCATCTCACCGATTGAGGCCATCTTGTTGCTAGGGGGGTTGGGAGGCGAGAGTTGGGTCATTCCGCTGGCTGCAAGCCCGTGGATCAATAACGTCAAGGCGAAACGAGCGCCTGATGCACTCAGCGTCGTTCACGCCCTTATGGACTGCGTTCGCTGGTGCCGCGATGCCGAATTACCCGTGCATTGGGTGGTGCGCCATGTGATGCCGACGGTGGCTGCTGCACAGCCGGGCGAGGCGGAAGTCGACTTGTTCGCACAACTGCGTAATCAGCTGCAGCCCGTCTTGTTTACTGAAGACGCTTTGTCGATGGCCGGGGTAGTGCCCTTGACGAACAATCGTCAATGGCTCCATGCACTGCGGGCGCTGGTGGATGAACAGGGCCTGGTGCTTCATTTCACCGAAACTGCCCAGCAGCCTTACGAAACCTACGCCCGGGAGATGATCGACCGAGCGGTAACGGCGGCCATCGGTGGTATCGACAGCGAATCCAGGTTGATCGTCGTCGAGAAAATTCTGGCGGTGCTTTTGCGCATCAGAAATGGTCAGTACGCCGTGGTGGAGGGAAATCTGGGCGGCTACGCAGGGCTTGCCTCGGCGTTAGTGGGGCCTGTGCTGACATGGTCCGGCGGGACGGTACATGGCGTATTGACTCAGGTACTCAGTCGGTTGCCGCTCGACATGGATAGCACGGCCCGGCGTCGTGAGCCTGAGTTGCCAGGCGACCCTCTGCTGCAAATGCTGGCCGAGTTCCAGCGCCGCAGTGCCGTGGTCACGACATTGCAATTGAGCCCCGGTTTCTTGATGTATTTCATGGTTACCGGTTACAGCCAATGGTTCGGGTTGCAGCAGGTTCAAGCGTTCTCTATCTCGACCTTGTATCACCTGACCGTCTACAAGCGAGCGGTCAAATTGAGCGGTCAACCCGAAGAAAAACTGCTCGATTACATGCAACGTGTCAGTGCCTTGCCCGACGACCTTAGTGGTGATGGACGTACGCTGGTCGTGGAGCGAGCAGCGAGCATTCTGGCAGAGCTTTTTACCTGGAGCGCCCGTGAGGTGCGTGCTTGCGCCAAGCATGTGAATCCGGATGGCGGATTTATTCGTACCATCGAACACCTTGATTTGCTGACGCGTGTACGCCTCTTTGCCGCGAAAAGTGGTCTGGAAGCCGAAACCATTCTCGAGGTGGGAACACTGCCCGCGGACAGCACTTTCGAAAAATATGCAGTAGTCGCGGGCCACGTCAAAGCCAGTTTGCATAATTCATCTGATCCAATCCTGGCAGAAGATGTTGAAGCGGCCGGGCAGGATGTGCAGGTCGCTTGCACTGTTACGCCATCCCAGCTTGTAGCGAACAAACCTAGTGACGAAGCCAAGGTGACTGTGACGGTCAAGAACCGCGCAGCTGTGCCTCTGAAAAACGTTCGAGTGCATTTTCGCTCTGCGCTGGGTGAGCTTGAAAAGCAGTTGGTCCTTACTGCGGAGAATGGGACCGCCACCGTCAAGCTGAAAGCGGGCAAACAGATGGGCAACGCCATGGTGAACTTCTGGCTCGATCTGGGCATTCGCCGGGTTGCTTCGCCGGTCGAGATTGGTCCGGACAGAACGTCGGCGAAGTTTCCAGACGATTACATGTCCCCAGTGCCCACTGGCTCTGTTTTGGTGAAAACCGCTGTCACCTTGTTTGTGACAGTGATGGATAAATACGAGAACCGTGTCGCGAACGAACGGTTGAAGTGGACGCTGGGTACTCTGTCACAACCCGCAATCGAAACCCTGACCAACAGCAGGGGCTTCGCTGAAATAACGTTTACCAGCGCAGACGCTGCAAGTGTCAGCGTAAAGGTCGAGAGAGAAGACGGTCCGGATTATATCACCTTTCACCCAATCGAATTCGTTTCGTCTGATCCAGCGCAATAAGGTTTTGCCCGTTCAATGCCATGCGCACGCGACTCGAGCCGTGGCGACTCAATACTGAAAGGAGGCGGTGATGATCACCCAACAGCTCGATAAAGTGGCGGCCCGGCGGCGCGATGCCTTGATTGATTTGTGCCTCGGCGAGAAGCACATCAAAGAGCAGTTGCCTTCTTTGATTAGAATGCAAACGGCCAATGAGTTGCTTTTACTGCTGCGCTCGGATCCGCTGGACAGCGAACTGGTACAAACGTCATGGGGGGCGGAAGCGGTGAGCTGCCTTCAGCAGTACATCCATTCGGTGTATCAGAAGCTGGAACCGGGTTATACAGGGCGCGAATTCGATTCTGATGACCTGGCCGAATGGCTCTATGCCAAAAGCTACGGCTCATGGTCTGCGAGCCAGTTGCTCAGGTGCCTGCCCGAAGATTACATCACGCCTTTTACGCGCATTCGCAAAACTGCTTTGTTCCAGACGCTTGAGAGTCATCTGAACCAGGCGCGTATCACCCAGGATTCGGTACTCACGGGAGTGCGGCAATACCTGAGAGCCTTTGAAGAAACCTGCAACCTGAATGTACTGACCTGTTATCGGGACAGTCCGGATCCGTTAAAGGGTGACTATTACTTTGTTGGACAAGAGCGCGTTGCGCCTTATCGCTATTTCTGGCGCAAGGCAGACATAGAGCTGGCAGCCGACTCCAAGTCGGTCAATCCTACCTCTTGGTATTCGTGGGAGCTGGCTGAAATCCCCGCTGACGCGAATGTACTGGACAGCCGCCTGGTTTTTTGGGAAGGGCGTTTGTGCATGGTGTGGGTCGAGTCGCATGCGGCGATGTTTGACAAGGCCGGGGGGCAGATGCACAAGCCCTATGAGCTGGAGATCAAACTGTCGTTTATTGCGCTGAACGGAAGCTGGTCGCCACCTATCCGTTTACATCTGTCCCACTATGACAAGCCTGTAGCAAAGAATTGCCGTCTGGTGGCGGTGGTCTTGCGTGATGTTATAGATACGCGATACCCCAAAGGCCGGCTGGCTGTGCATGTGACAAATACCGCCTTTGCCCCTATGCAGGAGGGCCATGTTGCCATCTATGAGACACGGGATCCGTTGCTCCGTAAAGTGTCGGACGAATCGCCGACCATGGACTACCTGGCCAACGCGCTTTTTGTTGACCCGCTGACGGTTCAGCAAAAGATAGCCCCTGGTGATTTCCCTTCAGTTACCAGCAGCGTGACGCAAGGTGATTTGGCTGGTCACCTGGGCATCGCTGCCTGTATCAAATCAGATGGATCAAGTTACCAATTATTTGTTCAGGGATATTGCGCGCTTGTTGAACCTGGCAAAACGAACGCTTCGCAAGCTGAATTCATACTGGAAGTGCTCGCCGGTGCCCAAGACGATCCCGCTCCAGTTAAGGCAACTTTTTCTTTAAATGGGGGGTGGTCGACGGGATGGCTGATGCTGACAAGAACTTCATTTGCCAATGCTCAAATCACTTGCAGACTGAGCAGTAGCAGCGGGAGCAGGACCATTGTTTTAAAAGTTCCTGCCGCGATTGCCCCTACTGGTCCTCTGCCATACATCCATAAAAAAGATGATGCCAGTGAAGTTGGCAACACGGATAAAGGCGCGCAGTTTCTGGCCTTTAACCAACCTGCCAACGTGCTGGCACTCAAGTACGTTCGTTTGAACACACTGATCGGTGCCGATCTGGTGTTCCGCTCCAATATATCAATCGCAGCGCTGCTTCACTGGTCCACCCAGTTCCCGGATGAACCGCCGTTTCCAGGCGGTCTGATTGAACCCAACGGGCCGTTCGACAGCAGCAACGGCCTGTTTTTCTGGGAATTGTTCTTTCATTTGCCTCATTTGGTGGCTGCTCGCCTGCGCGATGAACAGCGTTTTCTCGAGGCTCAGCAGTGGCTTCACTACCTGTTCGATCCCCAGGCTCCGGCCAGGCCGGCGGACGGCATCATTGGTGCTCAACCCGAATACTGGCAATGCCGGCCATTGGCAGTGAAAACGAGCACGATCGACTACGAAGCCAATGCGCCGACCGACCCGGATGCCATTGCCTACTCATCGCCCGTGCATTATCAAATCGTGATCTTTATGGAGTATGTGAACAGCATCATCTCCTGGGGTGACTGGCTCTACCGCCAGTTGACTCGCGACAGCCTTGTGGAGGCTAAACTGTTGTACTTGCGGGCCCAGCAACTGATGGGCCAAACGCCAGACACCCGCACGGTCAACAGCTGGTCACCTCAGACGCTGAAGGATCTGGTTAAAGAGGTCGAAGAAAGATCGATGTTGGCCAGCTTCGAAAAAACGTTGTCGCTGGAGATTGACGAGTTACCCGTAACGGCCAAACGTTTTCTGGACCCGGGTGTCATTGGCACAACATCCTTCAAAATACCGGTCAGCCCACGGTTGCTGGCGTTTTTTTCCCTGCCAGGCCAGCGCATTTTCAGCCTTCGCAATAACATGACACTCGATGGCAAGCCATTGTCGATTCCGCTTTTCGCTGCGATGGATCCCCGGGCGTTACTGAATCATTTGGCGGCCGGCGCCACAGGGCCCGTGCGACCAATAGGCGGGCAAATGCATGTCGCCGCGTTCCGCTGGGAGGTCTTGTACGACGCGGCGATGAGTGCGGTGTTGATGCTCGTGGGGTTTGGTAATGACCTACAGCGCTTGCTCGAACAACAGGATCAGGTCGAGCTAGAACAGATTCGGCAAGAGCAGTTAACGCAACTAAGCGACTTCGCCCGTCAAATACAAGAGCAATCCCTTGAACAACAGCGGGTCACCTTGACCGCGTTGCAAGTCAGTAAAGCGCAAGCCGAAGAGCGTCGAGAGCATTACCAATCCCTGTTCGACGAAAATATCAATGATCTCGAATATAAAGTCATGGAGCACACCGAAGATGCCGTGGTTTTTAGAAATCTCGTGGGCGGGTTTGAAATAGCGGGGGCTGCCGTGGGGGCCATTCCCACCGTCTTTGGCATGGCCGTTGGCAACGCAAAGCTTGGCCAATTGATAACAGTGCTCGGGTCTGCCTTTCAGTTGGCGGCTGGTGTTGCGCAATCGAAGGCCGACAAGGCTGCCGTCACTGCTGGTTATGCGCGTCGTCGGCAGGAATGGGAGCTGGCAGTGAAGCAGGCTACCAGCGAAATCACGGCCATCGAGGCTCAGATCATTGCTCAGGGACACGGTATTTCGGCGGCCGAGGCTAACCTGAATCACACCGTGATGGTTAATGCCCAGGCATTGAGCCTTTTTGATTTCCTGAAAACACGAACGACCAATCTAGACTTGTATCGCTGGCTGGTCGGCCAGCTGAAAACCTTGCATTTTCAAGCCAATGACGCGGCAGTTGGGCTGTGCCTGAGTGCTCAGGCGGCATTGCAGGTGGAGACCTGTGAATTTGATTCAAATTACATACGTACTAATGTCTGGCTCGATCATCGTCACGGTTTGACCTCGGGTGCTTGTTTGCAGGCGGATTTGTCGCGCATGCAGTCCGATTATTTGCTGCGCTTCCAGCGGCGTCTTGAGTTGGTCAAAACCATTTCCCTGAGGCAGTTATTCGACGATAACACCAGCGGACAAACGGGTCACAGTAGCTGGAGTGAGGCGTACACCCAGTTGATAACCACAGGCACTCTGAACTTCGAGCTACGCCAACTGCTGTTCGACCGTGATTACGATGATCATTACTGTCGGCAGATCAAGTCCGTAGAAGTGACGCTGCCCCTACTTGCGTCTGCCTTCGAAAATGTCAAGGCAACGCTTTTGCAAGTCAGCAGCCACATTGCGATCAAACCGTCGGTGCAGTCGCTGGAGTTCCTATACCGTTCTGATGATGTCATGCCCCCTGCGGACGTACTGACCAACATGGGTAGCGGCCAGTCAGTTGCCCTGTCCACCGGGTTGGACGACGACGGCAAGGCTGTTTTGAGGCCTGAGGATCGTTTGCTTGCTTCATTCGAGAATTCCGGCGCCGTATCGCGTTGGCAAATCAGGTTCCCTTGGCCGCAGCGTAAACCACAGGTGGGAATGCTCGCGTCGTTGACAGACATCATGATCAAGATCCGTTACACGGCCAAGGTCGGAGATGCAGCGTTTGCCAAAAAGGTTCAAGAGTTTGTAACGCTGGCTGATCCGGAACCCGAACTGAAGGATAAAAAATTATGAACGACCTCATGATCAACTCGAACAGTAATCTGGTGTGCAATGGGGATTTTTCCAAGGGATATGAGTGTTGGAAGCTAGCGAATCCGTCTGGTGTAGCCATCGAAGGGGATACCTGGGAGGGAAAACCCATCGCTGTCATGAGGCTCACCAATGGCGGTAAGGTTTTTCAACCGCTCAAAGTTCCGATTGATCTGAATCTCCCTGGTGCGCGTTATCACCTGCGTTTTCTATACGAAAACACTTTCAAGACGTCCCCTGGCACGGTAATAGTCGGCAAGACGGGGTCAGGTGGCGAAACGCTGGAAATCGAATTGCCTGCCATCGGCTCGTCGGCTGACACAGAGCCGGCGGCGCTCATCCTGCTGGACCTAGAACGCTATCTTCCGCTCGAACTCGCCTTCAACAAGGATGACGAGATCGAGATTACCTTGATCAGCCCTAAAAAAACGCCGGAAGATGGCGCATTCGCCGCCATACGCCTGACGCGAATCGAACTGCACGTGGAGCTTGAGCCGTTGCGGTTGGTGAAACTGTTCAATGAAGAGCGGGAGTTTGATCCGGGGCAGGTTCTTCCCTTGTGCCTGGGGGCCACAGGAACTAAATCGCATACCTTGGCTTTAACAGTGGCTCCCGACAGCCCATGGAACAATACCGAAGCTGCATTGTGGATCGAAGACAATCCACTGGAGGCAATTATCACCTCGCCCGAGCTTGGCGATAACCAGCGGATCGATTTGCCTTGGCGTCTCGATTGCCCTGACCTGAAGTTGGCCGAGCCTTCCCTGTTCGACCTGAATTTCTACAGTAAATATACCGCTGCTCCTTTCCCGATACGGGTATCGCTGGGGCACCACCGACTGGTAATGAATGTACTGAAAGACGCCACATTTTTTCCGGTTCTGGAATACGGGCAATCGGTGCCTTTGGAGGTTCAGGTGCTGTCCTTTTACACCGAATCGCCGGTCCCGGATCAGGAGGTTACCTGGCGATGGGGGGAAGAGATATTGCATTCCGGCAAGACGGATGGAGAGGGGAAGGCCGGGATTAGCTGGCAGCCTACCGTTACCCATGAGGGCCTTCAGGTGATAACCGCCTCGGTATCGAGCCCTTATTACACGTCCGGAGATCAGGTTCAGACATTCGAGATCCGTGTGCTGAAGGACGATCCCTGGAAAGCTGTTCAGGTCCGCTTCGAGGACATGCAGGCCGCTGTCTGGGGAGACAAATCCGGTCATCCCGGTCGCGGTGGACTCTATCCCTTTACACTTATGTTTCCCGAGGGCAGCCCGTTCCTGGGTTCTCAAGTGGCGCTGTGCTGGGGTGAAGGACATCACTTGCCTGGCGAACTGGAGGTCAGCGCAGATCCTGACTTTGATGAGTTTGTGGATATTGCGGGCAATGAATGTGTGTGGACGCTCGATTGCGGTGACCGGCGGGACGCAGTCTTTGGCTTGTATCTCACTAGCCCGATGCTTTTGCGCAGCTCTCGTGACAATGCCATGTCGCTGGCACGCAACAAGCTCAAGATCGGAGAGGTGCGTGAGGCCAACAAGCGCCCCGTGGTGGACGAGGGTGACCGCGTGCATTGCATGTTGCAGGTGCTGACGCTCAATGACGAGCCGGCACTCGACGTTCGGGTTGATTGGGTCCGCCCGGGTGGCATAACCACCACGACTTACACCGGTACGGGGGGCTGGGCGAGCGAGTTCGATATACCGACGGATGCTGCTGCTTATGGCATCGAGGCGCAGGTCTGGATTCGCGAAGAAATTGCACCCTTGAAGTACCTCTTTCAGGTTGAACCGCTGGCTACCAGTCAGTGGGCGAATGACATCGTCTTCTCCTTTGATGGCGGCCCTATCGTGAGAGACGAACGGAGCATGATGTGCACAGTCGGTGCTAATCATTTATTCAGAATCGAGGCGCGTGAGGGGAGTTCATTTATCGGACGCCGGATAAGTATTAACTTGCGGTCAGAGACATCGGGGCTGCTGAAATTCGATCCGCCGCTTCCTTATTCCGAGTTACTGACACAGGAAGGCCAGGAGTTTCAGATTACGTCTGATGTGGGTACTAGCGGTCTGTTTGAGTTGGAGATAGCAAGCGAATTCCTTGCTGAAAAACGCGAGCTATCCGGTCGTTTGATTGGAGCTAGGCTAGAGCATGAGATGGAATTTGTTTTCGATAGCAGGACCTCCCCATTGGGTGAGAAGAGCTACCCTTGCATAGGTGCAAAGCACCAAGTGACGCTAAGGCCTCATGCGTTCAGCGGGGCAATGGGATTGCGTTTACACAGCACTCCATTGAGTTCGCCGGTGATCGTTACCCCCGGTATGCGAACTGCACAACGTATAACCGCCGGCGGTGTGCGATACCAGATTGAGTGTCCGGCCGATGTGGGAGCAGCGGACTTTGGTATCGCCTTTCATACTTACTATGGCGGGCTGCTTCCCATTTGGGACCGATCTTTCAAACTTGACCACAACAAACTTAAAGTGGGAGCGGTACGAAAGGCCGCAGTAGACCCGGTACTGAGCAAAGGCGAGCGTGCCCGGCTGGAAATTCAATACCTGTCAGTGTTTACCAATATGCCGGCCAACGGTATGAAAGTGCAGTGGGGCACCCCACCAATTTTCTCGGTGACTGACGACAATGGTTGGGCGATAAATGACTGCAAACCGGAATCCGCCGGCCCGAACCACGTGCCCGTTTGGTTCGAAAATCCATATGACGGCAGTCGTACCGAAGAAAGTTTCGAGGTCGTTGCGTTAGAAGATGATCCTTGGGAGAAGCTTTGGGTTGAGACCGAGGATGAGCCGTCGCATCTTTGGGCGGCGAAGACGATGTTCCCGCGACGCGGTCATGAATTCAGTTTTACTGTATCGGCAAACGATGGCAATTACCTGCATGGTCAAGACCTGGCGTTGGGGTGCACCGGCACAAGTCCCAATGGTCTGGGATTGAGTATTGGGCCGGTTCCGTTCGGGCAATGGCGGCCGTTTCTTGATGCCTTGCCCTTTACGTTGAACGCTGACGGCGAGAAAGATGGCAGTGTGTATTTTCAATTGGCTGCTTCGCGGTTGTTGGAGTTGTCACCTCCCACTGCCGTGTCGTTGGGGACGGCCTCGAAAGCAGTGAAACTCTCTGGACCGGCCGGTCTCCTAAACGTCGTCGATTGGGGCTCGAAGATCACCGCTCAAGTGAAGGCTGTGTCGACGCTGTCAGGCAAGGCAATAGCAGGGTTGGATGTTGTCTGGGAGGGCATGGGGCTGGAGCATGTGTCCACCAAAACCAACTTCTATGGTGATGCAACGATCAGCTTTACGCCGACTGAGGTGGGTTTAGGTCAACTGACTGCGACTGTCGGAGATCAGGATTATTCTGAGTCGATTCTGTTGCCGTTTTTCTTGAACGACCCTCGGGAAATACTGTCGCTCTCTAGCCCGGATCCTGCCGGATTTCCCGGAGAGGTGGTCTCGGCCAACGCTATCGTAGTCTCAGCTATCACTGGCACACCTTTGTCGGATGTAGAGGTAATGTGGGGCTTCCCGGGCGTGACGATTGCACCGACGAGAACAGACAAAGAAGGGAAAGCAACTGTGATGTTCAGGCTTTCAGCGGACCAGCCGAGTGTTTTGGGCGCCTCTGTGCGAGGTGGAATGGCGGGGTGGGATTCTGCACTGCTATTGTTTACTGTTGAGGATCGGGAGCTAGCCATTGTTGATCTCAGTGGCAATGGCGAATACAAGGTAGGGGAAACTGCACGCCTCTACTTTCGGCTGGTTGTTAACTCCACTGGAGAAGGTGTCGAAGGTGTTAATGTCGCCTTTACCAAGAATGGTGTACCCGATGGCATCGTAAGATCGTCTGAACGAGGCATCGTGAGAAAAAGTTATCAAGCGGACCGATTTGGGCATTTCGAGATACGCATGCGAGTCGAAAACACTGACGGTACAGTTAACGTTGAACAACGTGCAGGCATCAGTTTCGTAGATCCATGATGTTCATTTATTTACGTAATTGCTCACAGCTCTCCGGCCTTCTTCCCGCCCAGATACCGCGTCACCAACCCGGCCCCCAGCTCTGAGGGCCGGGCATCCACCACCGGCACTCCATGAGCACTCAACCGCTCATGGAGCTGCGCCCGGTCATTCAAGTAGTCCACCGTCCCACAATAAGCCAGCGCCTCCGGCAAGGTTTGCACTGGCGCGTGTCGCAGGCTGTCGAGCAAGTCTTCGCGCAGGCTCGCCACCAACACCCGATGCAGTTTGCTCAGGCGTTTGACCGCGGTCAGTAGTTCTTCGTCGTCTTCATCCCGCAGGTTGGTGACCAGCACCACCAGCGCCCGGCGTTTTTGTCGGGCCAAGAGTTGGGTGGCGGCGGCCTGATAGTCGGCCGGGCGTTGGGTGCTGTCGAGGTCGTAGACGGTGTTGAGCAATACGTTGAGCTGGCCCGTGCCTTTGACCGGGGCAAGGTAATGCGGTCGGTCGCTGGCGAAGGTGCTCAGGCCCACGGCATCGCCTTGGCGTAGCGCGATGTAGCTGAGCAACAGGCAGGCATTGAGTGCGTGATCGAAATGGGCGAGTTCGCCGTCCTGGCTGCGCATCCGTCGACCGCAATCAAGCATGAAAATAATCTGCTGATCGCGCTCGTCCTGATACTCGCGAGCGATGGGCGTGCGCTGGCGGGCGGTGGCTTTCCAGTCGATCTGGCGCAGGCTGTCGCCTTCGCGGAATTCGCGCAGTTGATGGAATTCCAGACCGAGGCCGCGACGTTGGCGCTGGCGCACGCCGAGCTGGCTGAGCCAGTTATCCACCGCCAGCAGTTCACCGCCGTAGAGTCGGGCGAAGTCGGGGTAGACGCGGGTGTTGTCAGTCACGTTAATGAGGCGTTTGCCGGACCACAGGCCCATTGGGCTCGGCAGGTTGATTTCGCAGTGTTCGAAGGTGAAGTGGCCGCGCTTGAGTGGGCGAAGTCGATAGCCGACCTGGCTTTGTTCGCCGGGTTGAAGTTCGACCTCCAGTGGCAGGTTTTCGAAGCTCAGGCCATCCGGTACATAGTCGAAAATCTGAATGTTCAAGGGGTGACTGAAAGCATGTTCGACCTCCAAACGCACTTCGCTCCATCGACCGAGTGCGAGGCTACCGGGCATTTGCCGGTGTACGCGAGGCGAGGGCAAACGCTTGAGGCGAACAGCGTCGAGAACGGCCAGGGCCAGCAGCGCCAGCAACAATCCCCAGTTGATCGACAACAGCCTCGACGGTACGTCGAATTCCAGTGCCCGCAATGTGCCCAGCACGATGCCGATGGCCAGCAGGATGGCGAGCCAGATCAGCAACAGGCGTGACGGTTTCACAAACGTGGCGCCGGCACTTGATCGAGCAATTGCTTGAGCACTTGATCGACGTCCAGTCCTTCGATGTCGAGTTCCGGCGCAATGCGCACGCGATGACGCAGCACCGCCAGGGCGCAACCTTTGATGTCATCGGGAATCACGAAGTCGCCACCGCGCAGCAGCGCCCGGGCGCGGGCGCATCGCACCAGCGCAATGGAGGCGCGTGGCCCGGCGCCGAGGGTTAGGCCTGGCCAGGTGCGGGTGGTGCGGGCTAGGCGAACGGCGTAATCGAGGACCTGATCGTCCAGCGGCAGATCACTGGCAATGCGCTGCAAGGCCAGTACGTCCTTGGCTTGCAACACGGTGCGCAGCGGTTGCACGTCGAGCATGTCGGCGCGGGTCGAACGGCTGACCTGACGGACCATGTTCAGCTCTTGCTCGGCGTCGGGGTAATCCATGCGCACCTTGAGCATGAAGCGGTCGAGCTCGGCCTCGGGCAGTGGATACGTGCCTTCCTGTTCGATCGGGTTTTGCGTGGCAAGCACCATAAACGGTTGCACGATGGGCAGGGCGCGGCCTTCGAGGGTGACCTGGCGTTCCTGCATGGCTTCAAGCAGCGCGGCCTGGGTTTTCGCCGGGGCGCGGTTGATCTCGTCGGCCAGCAGCAGGTTGGTGAACAGCGGCCCTTTGCGCAGTTTGAACTGCTCGGTGTTCAGGTCGTAGACCGCGTGCCCGGTGACGTCGCTGGGCATCAGGTCCGGGGTGAACTGGATGCGCGCGAACTCACCGCCGAAGCAGCGGGCGAGGGCGCGCACCAGCAGCGTTTTGCCCAAACCCGGCACGCCTTCGAGCAGCACGTGGCCGCCAGCGATCAGCGCGGTGAGGACGTCGTCGATCACGCTGTTCTGGCCGATCACGGCTTTCTGCAACTCATTGCGCACGGCCTGGGCCAACTGACTGGCGCGCTGGCGTTGCTGGGCGGCGTGGGTCGCGCTGCCGGGCTCGATCTGTTGACTCATAGCGTGTTCCTCAAGGTTTGCAGGTGGGCGACCTGACGACTGAAGTCAGCGCTGGACAGTCGCTGTTTCGGTCGCGGGCTCATCGCCTGGCTGATGGCGCGAGTGGGTTGGCCGGTCAGGCGCGCGAGCACCAGCCATTGCTCGGCAACGCCGAGTTGTTCGAAACCGGGATGACGGCGCCGCACACGCCGCAGGATGTCTTGTTGCAAGGCTTGCAGCAGGTGCTGCTGGCCGTTGCGGCGCAACATGAAATCGGCGCTGGCGCGCAGGTGTTCCTGAAGTTGCCGGCGACCTTTCGCAGCAGGCTCCAGCAGCGGACCATGGCGCACCGCGACATGCCAGAGGGCAAGACCGATCAGGGCGATGAGGGCGACCAACGCCTGAGGGAAATTTCGCAGCAGCAACGTCAGGAGGCTGTCGTGATCGGTGTTGAACAGCAGGGTCACGCCCGTGTCGGCGGTCAGGTACCAGAGCAGCCAGGCGTTGTCGTATTGGCCGATGGCCGGGGTTTTCCACAGGTCGGCGTCGGTGACCACGATGATCGAACCGAGCCCGTGGTTCAGCTGCATCATGTGCGTGGCTTTGCCACTGTTGGCCCAGGCCTGGGCGAGGTTTTTCGGGTCTTCGAGATGGAACGCGGTATCGAAGCTGGCGTAGGCGGGCGCGTCCTCATCTTCCAGGTACAGCTTGGTCAGTTTGGGGTAGGGGTCGTCGAGGGGATCCGGCGGTGGATCCTTGAGGTCTTTGCTCAGCGACTGGTGCAACTGCACGCGATCGAGCAGCAGGTCATTGCTCTGGCTGGCCTTTTCATCCCACAGCGACTGGGCGACAAACAGCAGACGCCCGCCGGCCCGGGTCCAGTTCATCACTTGATCAATCTGGCGTGGCGTCATGTTGTAGCGATCACCCAGCAACAACAGACTGTGCTGATGCGGATCGAGGGTGGGCAGCACGTCGAGGCTGTTGGCATGGCCGACGGTCAGGCCCTGCTTACGCAGGAAATGCTCGGCGGCCAGATAGGGATTGGCCTGGGCTTCGGGTGTGGGGCCGTGATCGATTTCTGCCTGATAGGGCGTGGCCTTCAGGTACAGATAAACACTCAACGCACCCACCAGCACGGTGATAAACACGCCGACAGAAAGCCACAAACGCTGGCTCAACGGGCCACCCCCGGGCCGAACAATGTTCGCCAGCCGTCACACAGTTCCTGTTGCAAATGCGCGGGTGGCAGGCGATGCCCGTAGGCCATGTTCTGCCAATGCCCGGTCAGGGTTTTACTGAAGGCGAGCAAGGCCGGTTGGTGCAATTGCTCTACGCGTTGCAGCACCTCGCCTTCGGTGTCGGCGGGTTTCAGCGCCATGTTGTGGTCGTGCAACAAATGGCTGAGCAGGGCGCGATAGAGCAACCCGAGCGCCGCGCGCGGGTTGGTTTGCCAGAGGCTTTCGGCGCTGGCGGCAATGTCGGCGGGCAAGGTTTCGCGGCTCAGGTCCAGGCCGAACGCTTGCTGTGGTAACGGGCGTGCGGCTTTACGGTTTAATGTCGGCCGACGGCTGACGAATGCCAGCAACCAGTCGCGGTAACGCCAGATCAGCAAGCCGATGCCACCGATTACCGCCCCCCATAACAGTACTTCAATCAGGTTGGCGAGAAAGCCGAAACGCTGGCTGTCGAGCAGGCTGGCGAGTGCCTTCAGCCATTCAGGTGTTTTCCCGTCGTCCGGGGTTTTGGTGTCGGGTTTGTCTTCGCCAAATCGATAGCGGGTCACCGTTTCCTTGTTCTTGAACGGCGGCTGATCGAGGAGGGTTTTGATGCTGTCTCTGGAGGCCTGGCTGGTCAGCGGTTGGTCCAGCAGGCGTGGGCTGTCCGGGGTAATGATCGGGTCGGCGGCCCAGACGTTTTGTGCGGCCGGCACCAGCAGGAGCGCCGCCAAAAACAGAGTGATCGCCGTGGTGTTGAGGCGTTGGCGCAATCGGCGGAACACCAGTTCGATGTCCCAGGCTTCGAGTACCGTGCGCCGATTCAGGTAAAGGCTGAAACCGCAGGCTACATAGATCGGTTCCCAGACAATCAGCACCAGCACATAAAAGGCATTGGTCAGGTGTTCCAGCCAGTGCCAGTCCTGGGTGGCGGCGGTGATCAAGGTCTGCCAGCTCCAGTCGAGTTCGACCTGCTGTGGCAGGAACATATAGAACAACACCATCAAGCCAATCCACAGCGCACTTTCCAGATGCACACCGATGATCGTCAACCACTGCGCGGCGCCGGCGTTGCGCTGCAGCAGCACCCTCAAGCGCTGTTGTCGTTCGTCACCCGCCAGGCCTTCGAGTTGCACCACCGGCATCAGAAAACTGCGGCTCAGACTCAGGCGTCGCCAGGTCAGGCTGGCCAGCAGTTGTGGCTTGAGCAGGCGCGGCCATTGGCGCAGCGCCTGTTTCAAGGTGGGCGTTTCACCGAACATGGCTTTGGACAGTATGTACAACGGCAGTCGCTCGAACGCTGGTTTCAACCACCAGAAAATGAACACGGCGAGGGAGGGTGAGTCCCACAGAAACAAGGTGAGCAGGGCGAAGATCGGCACGGTGATGATGGCCCAGCTGGTCATCAGCAATCGTCGATGACGCTGGCTCAGCAGCACGCCCAGGTCCATGGCTTCCCAGGAGGTGCGCGGGCGGATCACAACCGTGGCGTCACTCAGGCGCATGGCGGGTTCGTCCGGCAAACAGCAGGTAAGTGGCCACCAACAACCAAAGCGCCACGCCGACCAGGTATTTGGTCATGGGCGCCGGCGCGGTCATCGACGACCAGTAGGCTTCGATGAATGCGGCAATCAGCAGAAACAGCATGACACCGCAGATCAGCAACACGCTTTTACGCGCTGCCAGTCGCAAGGCTTCGGCGCGGGGCAGTCGCCCCGGTGCGATCAACGCCCAGCCCAGTTGCAGGCCGGCGGCCCCGGCCAGGGCGATGGCGCTCAATTCGAACGCGCCGTGACCGATCACGAACGACCAGAAGGTTTGCCCGAAGCCGATGTGCGTCAGGTGCCCGGCCACTGCGCCGATCATCAAACCGTTGAAGAGCAGGAAAAACACGCTGCCCAGACCAAACAGCAAACCGCTGGCGAAGGTCTGAAAGGCGATGCCGATGTTGTGCATGATGTAGTAACCGAACATCACCCAGTCTTCACTGGCGGCGCGTTCCGCCGAGCGACCCAAATGACCGGCGACCGGGTCGTACATGCTCTGCATCTCAGTAACCTGCTCGGCCGGGATCAGGTTGTAGACCAGGTCCGGGAACAGATACACCAGCAGCGCGAAGCCGATCAGGCTGCCAAAAAACATCAGGCCGGCGGCGAGCACGAAGCGCCATTGTTCGCGCACCAGTCGCGGGAATCCGGCAAGGATAAAACTCAGTATGTTGGCACCCAATCGACTGCGATGCCGATAAAGCTGTTGATGCCCGCGTAGCACTTGTTGCTGCAACGAGTCGATCAGGAAACTGCTGTAGCCGCGCTCCTGAGCCAATGCCAAATGCTGGCAGAGCCGCCGGTAGTCTTTCGGGAAACCGGCGATCCCTGGAGCTTCCTTGCCGCGCTCCAGCTGTTCGAGCATCAGGGAAAACTGCTCCCATTCGGCCTTGTGGCGATTTTCGAAAAGGCTTTGCTTCATGCGGGCCCCAACAAACCACGGGCGATGCCGTTGAGTTCCGCTACGGCGAGTGGTGCAGAAACCTGCAACGGTTGGGCAAGGATGGACGCGAGTTCATGGGTCCGCGCCTCAGAGAGTTCAACCTGGCGTTCGGCAAACCCGAGGATGGCGCGTTGTTCAGCCAGCGTCAGGGTAAACGCCGGGCGTCGAGGCGGGACGTCGGGCAGTTGGGGGCGGGTCAACGGTTGTTCGCGGTAGATCACCAGCGTGCCGGCGGCGAGGTCGCCGAGGCGTTTGAAGGAGGGGTGTTGCAGGCAGCTGATGGCGCCGAGGAAATAGCCAAACGGCAACAGGTCGACGAATCGCAACAGGTTACGCAATAGCGAAGCAGACCAACCGATCGGGGTGCCGTCGTCCTGTACCACGCGCAACCCCATCCATTGTTTGCCCGGCGACCGGCCCTGATTGAGCACCTCGAACAGCACCATGTACCACCAGCTCACCCCGAACAACAGAATCGAGCCCAGCCCTGCGCCAAGTTTGCCGAGAAACGCCAGAACGATAAACAGCACGCCGAGAATCAGCCCGCGCAACCCGAGGTCGATGGAGAAGGCCAGCGCACGCGCCATCAACCCGGCCGGGCGCAGTGGCAAGTCGATGCCTTCGGGCGTTTCGACTTGATACCGCGTGTCCAGTGGCGGGGACAGCGTCGCTTTCCTTGGCAGTGCTGTGGTCTCGAGCATGGGCAACCTTGATGTGGCCTGTTCGGGATTCGATATCCGTCCGATGCTAGCAGCCTCTCGGGGGAAAACGACATAACTATGTATTGCACGGTGAGTGGCCAGAGGTGGTTGAATGACAGATTACTGGCCGGGGCGGGATGTGAACGCCTAGACTTTGCCGATCTTCAGTTCAGGAACAGCCCGTGACCTCGATCTTCTGGTACGACTATGAAACCACTGGCATCAACCCCCGATGCGACCGCCCGCTGCAGGTGGCGGGGATTCGCACCGACTTCGATCTCAATGAAATAGACGAGCCGGTCAACCTGTTTTGCCAGCCCAGCGACGACATCCTGCCGCATCCGGCCGCTTGCGCGATCACTGGCATTACGCCCGGCCAGTTGGCCGAACACGGTTTGAGCGAAGCCGACTTCATGACCCGGGTGCATGCTCAACTGGCGGCGCCGGGTACGTGCGGGGCGGGTTACAACACCTTGCGTTTCGATGACGAGATGACCCGTTACAGCCTGTACCGAAACTTTTTCGACCCGTATGCGCGCGAATGGCAGGGCGGCAACAGCCGCTGGGACCTGATTGATGTGGTGCGTGCGGCCTACGCCTTGCGTCCCGATGGCCTCGTCTGGCCAACCGATGATGAAGGGCGGGTGACGCTCAAACTCGAACGGCTGACCGCCGCCAATGGCATTGACCACGGCAATGCCCACGAGGCGCTGTCGGACGTTCGCGCCACCATCGCCCTCGCGCGTCTGATTCGCGAGAAGCAGCCGAAGTTGTATGACTGGCTGTTTCAGTTGCGCGGCAAACAAAAGGTGATGGATCAGATTCGGCTGTTACAGCCAATGGTGCATATTTCCGGTCGATTCTCGGCGGCTCGCAGTTATGTGGGGGTCGTGCTGCCACTGGCCTGGCATCCGCGCAACAAAAACGCCTTGATTGTCTGTGATCTGCATCTGGATCCCCAGGGCTTGCTCGATCTGGATGCAGACACCTTGCGTCAGCGGCTGTATACCCGCCGCGATGACCTGGCCGACGGCGAACTGCCGGTGCCCCTCAAACTCATTCATATCAACAAGTGCCCGGTGGTGGCGCCGTTGTCGGTACTTCGCCCTGACGATCAGCAACGGCTGGGGCTGGACATGGCGCTTTATCAGGATCGCGTACTGCGGCTAAGTGACGCACAACAAGTTTGGCGGGATAAAGTGTTGGCGATTTATGCCGGCGAAGATTTCACTCCGAGCCAGGACCCCGAGCAACAGTTATACGATGGTTTTATCGGTGATCGTGATCGTCGACTTTGTGAGCAAGTCAGGGCCGCCGACCCTGCCCAATTATCACAAGAGCAATGGCCTTTCGATGACGAACGTTTACCGGAATTATTGTTTCGATATCGAGCACGCAACTTCCCTGATACGTTGAGTTTCGAGGAGCAAGAGCGCTGGCGAATATTCTGTCAGCAACGTTTGTCGACCCCCGAGTGGGGCGCGCCAAATACGCTTGAAAGTTTTGTAGACGCCGCGGCCCAATTGAACATTACTGCTACATCGTTTCAGCGAGAGGTGCTGAATGAATGGCAGAATTATGTCCAGGGATTACGCAAACGTTTGAATCTTTGAAAATGAAAAATGCCCGGTGCTTTATACCGGGCATAAAAAACGCCAGCATCAGCTGGCGTTATTTTTTGTCGCGGATAAGTCTTTGACAACCTCTGGGGATTAGCCCAGCAGGGTAGCCCAGCCTTCAACCACGTCACCGCCCCACTTGGCTTTCCACTCTTTCAGAGTCTTGTGGTTGCCACCTTTGGTTTCGATGACTTCGCCGTTGTGCGGGTTTTTGTATTGTTTAACTTTGCGAGCACGCTTGGTGCCGGTAGTTTTTACTGCGCCGCCGCGTGGTGCTTTGGTCTTGGACTCTGGATCCAGCAAAGCGATGATGTCACGCAGGGACTTGGAGTATTCGCCCATCAGGGTGCGCAGTTTGCCTTCGAATTCCAGCTCGGTTTGCAGTTTGTCGTCTTGGGACAGGTTCTTCAAACGGGCTTGCAGCTCTTTGATAGCTTCTTCGGTGGCACGATATTCGTTGATCAAGGACATGAGGACTACCTTATGTTGGGCGCGGGATGGCAGGGTGACAGTGCCGCAATAATAGTCAGGGTGTTTCATCAAGTAAACATTTAACCGGTGTTTTAGTTAAATTAGTTGTGGTGAATAGGGCGCAAATTGAACGCAGAGTTAAAAGTGTGATGCAGTCATCACAGATATTCACAATTGAACGCTTGAAGAATGACTACAAGAACACCATCGCGCGGGCGGCGAGGTGCTGCCGAAAGCTGTTCCACTGACCCGTGTGCAGCGCAATGCGTCATCAATACTGCAGTTTTGCTGCGCAATCGCTAGAATGGCGGCCTTTGCGAAGTTCTGGAGTTTCCCCCTCATGCGCACTTTTCGGCTGGTGATTGCTTGCCCGGACCGCGTCGGCATCGTTGCTAAAGTCAGTAACTTTCTGGCGTCACATAACGGCTGGATCACTGAAGCGAGCCATCACTCGGACAATCTGAGTGGCTGGTTCTTCATGCGTCACGAAATTCGTGCCGATTCGCTGCCTTTCGGTATTGAAGCCTTTCGCGAAGCGTTTGCACCGATTGCCGAAGAGTTCTCGATGAACTGGCGCATTACCGACACCGCGCAGAAAAAGCGCGTTGTGTTGATGGCCAGCCGTGAGTCCCACTGCCTGGCTGACTTGCTGCACCGCTGGCACAGTGACGAACTGGACTGCGAAATCTCCTGCGTGATTTCCAACCACGACGACTTGCGCAGCATGGTCGAGTGGCACGGCATTCCTTATTACCACGTACCGGTCAATCCACAGGACAAAGAGCCAGCCTTCGCCGAAGTCTCGCGGCTGGTCAAACATCACGATGCTGAAGTGGTGGTACTTGCCCGTTACATGCAAATCCTGCCGCCCGCGTTGTGCAGTGAGTATGCGCACAAGGTCATCAACATTCACCACAGCTTCCTGCCGTCGTTCGTCGGCGCCAAGCCGTATCACCAGGCCTCCCTGCGTGGCGTGAAGTTGATCGGCGCGACCTGCCACTACGTGACCGAAGAGCTGGACGCCGGTCCGATCATCGAGCAGGACGTGGTGCGCGTCAGCCACAGTGACAGCATCGAAGACATGGTGCGTTTCGGTCGTGACGTCGAAAAGATGGTGTTGGCCCGCGGTCTGCGTTATCACCTCGAAGACCGGGTGCTGGTGCACGGCAACAAGACCGTGGTGTTCTGACAGTCACACAACACGGTTGAAATTCGAAGGGCCTGGGCGTTCAATCGCCTCAGGCCCTTCGCCGTTTCTGCACTGAGGACATGACCATGGCCGATCCACTCGACAAAGCCACCTCCAAGGCCCCCGCTACGTTGGGGGAGGGCTGCCTAAGTCGCTACGATCCGGATGACATGAGCGCCGAAGACGGCACGGAGTTCCCCGGTGCCGCCGAGTTGTGGGAGCAGTTGCAGCAAGAACCCGACGACAAGCCTAAGCCTGCTTGAACTTCATCAGCTTCTTGAGCAGCGGCCGTCCCAGCATCAGCAAAAACACCGGGCCACCCACCACCAGGTAGAAGTAATACGTCACCGCCCGCCAGATCAGAATCGCCGCCGCGGCGGTGGATTTCCCCACCATGGGCGCCAACAGCGCCGCCGACGTCAACTCCGCCGCACCGGCACCGCCCGGTAACAGACTGAATTGCCCGGCACTCAGCGAAAGCATCTGGATCAGGAAACACCAGGCCCACTGTAAATCCGCCCCGAGCCCGCGCAACGCCAGATACAGCACGCTATAACGAAGGAGCCAATGGACGCAGGTCAGGGCAAATACCTTGATCAATGTCAGAGCCGGCAACTTCAGCGTGTCAGTGAACGCCGCCAGAAAGTGCAGCAGCTTTCGCGCCCAGCGCAGGCGCGTGGTGCCTTCGACATTGAGGCGAACGAGCAGCCGCCCACTCAGGCGAATCAGCAGTCGATGGTAGCGGGCCACCACCACGCAACTGAGCAACCCGCCGAACATCGAGATGGCACTGACGATCAGCAACCATTCCAGGCGCTCGCTGAGGTGCTGGAACAGCGCATAAATCAGAATCCCGCTCAACGCGCAGAGGAAAAACAGCAGGTCGCTGAGCTGGTCCATGGCGAACACCGCGCTGCCCCTTGCCGGGCGCACGCCGTTGCGCGCCAGCAGCGCCATGATGGTCAGCGGGCCACCGCTGCCGCCGGGTGTGGCGCAGTAGGCGAACTCGGCGGCCATCACCACGCCGAGGCTTTTGATCCGGCCCACCTTGTCGCACTGATCGCCCAGCAACAGGCGCAGGCGCTGGGTGTTCACCCCCCAGCACAGCAAGATCATGCCGAACATGATCAGCAATTCATTCAATGGAAAGTTTTGCAGCCGTGACCATGTCTGGTTGCCGCCCAGCAGCAACGGAATCAACACTGCGGCGAGCAGGGCGATAAACAGCAGAATCCCCCGGCTCATGCGACGCGACCAAGACGGTCACTGTGCCGCGAGAGCCACTGGGCCTTGGTCATCGGCACGCGACCTTGATCGAGCAAGCGCCTGAGGGTTTGCAGCCAGTAATGGCGCGAAAACCCATGACGCATGTCCACCGGGTGCAGGCCGAGACGAATCACCGGCGCTTGCCGCCAACGCTGTTCCCGCTGATCGCTGACGAGTTTCGACAGGCCCCGACGCCAGGCGCTGCGCGCGCTCCAGACCAGTCCCGGCGCATCGATGGCAGTGAAATCCGGCAGACGATAGAGATGCTGAGGATCGCTGGTGTAGCTCAGCGGTAACTGGCGCAACGCTTGACGAGTGCCTTCGCTCATCAGCCAGGCCGGGGCGACGAAGCCTTCCAGCGGCCAGCGATAGCGATGGAACACTTCTATTCCGGCCCGCAGACGGGCGAGGGCGGCGGCTTGCGACAAGCTGTAAAACTCGCCTTCGTGGGTGTAGATCCGGCGCATGAACCAGTCTCTGGGGTTGCTGGGAGGAGGGTCTTCATCGCAATGAAAGTAGCCGTGCAATGCCAGTTCGTCACCTCGGGCGACTCGGCTGGTGAGCAATCGTCTGAATCCCGGGTTCTCGTCCAGATCGTTGTGCTTATGGAAATTCGGCACCACCAGCCAGGTCATCGGCACCTCGCCCAAGGCATCCACGGCTTCGACAAAAGGCTGGTAATCGGCCCAGGTTTGCGGCGCAACGTCGTGCAGCACGAGTAACACGCTGGGCGGGTTCATGGGCTCAACCATTGGCGGTCAGCGGCCATGGGCTGCCGAGAACAGCGTGATAGTGACCCAGCAGGCTGTTGACCACGGTGTCCCAGGCGTAATGCTGTTCAACATGACTGCGAGCTCGTTTGCCTAGAGCGGCGCTCCCCTGACTGAACAGCTCGCGGACGGCGTTGGCCATCGCCAGGGGATTGTTCGGCGCGCACAGCAGGCCGCATTGATCGGTCACGATTTCCTGAAAAGCCCCGGCAGCCACGGCCACGACCGGAATGCCGCTGGCCATGGCTTCGAGGATTACCAGTCCGAACGTTTCCTGATCTCCGGCATGCAGCAGCGCGTCAGCGCTGGCCATTAACCGCGCGACTTGGGTGGCCGGGCAGAACTCATCGACGACGGTAACGTTGTCCGGCACCACGGCGGGCATCGACGAGCCGACCAGAAGCAAGTGAAAACGAGGCCCGAGACGCTTCATGCAACTGAGCAGGACCGGCAGGTTCTTTTCCTTGGAGCCACGGCCGGCGAAGATCAGCAGATGGGTGTTTTCATCGATGCCCAGTTCAGCCCGCAAGCCGCTGTCCCTTGCTCCGGGATTAAATATTTGCAGATCGACGCCCAGCGGCTGCACGAACACATTCTTCACCCCCAGACCGATCAACTTGTCGGCCATGACCTGACTCGGCGCCAGCACCCGGTCGAAGTTGCCGTACAATTTTCTGACATAGGCTTCGACATTCGGGGTCACCCAATTGCCCATGCGATTGCTGACCAGCAGTGGCAGGTCCGAGTGATAAAACCCGATTACCGGCACATCCAGTTGCCGGCGCGCATCCAGAGCCGCCCATGCGGTGAGGTAAGGGTCGCCGACTTCGATCAGATCGGGCTGTAAGTCTTGCAGGACATTTCGCCAGGGGGCCAGACGGAGGGGGAAACGATACCCCTTGCCGAAGGGCAGGGCCGGGGCTGGAACGGTGAAAACGCCATCCTGTTCACTCAGGTGTGCCCCCGGGATCAGCAAACTGTGGCGAATGCCTGGCTTGATACTCAGGCGACGGTGCTTGGCATCCAGATACGTGCGCACGCCTCCGCTGGCAGGGGCGTAGAACATGGTTATGTCCGCGATATGCACAATGAGCATCCCTCCGGTCCGTTGTTCTCCCTTGGTTGACCTTTATGAAGGATAGATGTTCGGTTGGGGTTTTGTGGCGGGGGGATCCAGCGAGGTTTTTGCGGTGTATTTCAGACCGTCTTCGCGGGCAAGCCTCGCTCCTACAGGTTCACACGAATCCTTGTAGGAGCGAGGCTTGCCCGCGAAGGGGCCGGTTCAGACACTAAATACGGAAACTGCCCACCAGCTGCTTCAACCGCGCCGCCTGCTGCTCAAGGTCCGAGCAAGCCCGCAACGTCGACTGCAAGTTCTCCACACCTTCCTGATTCAGCGTATTGATCTCAGTGATATCCACGTTGATCGACTCGACTACAGCCGTCTGCTCCTCAGTCGCCGTCGCCACCGACTGGTTCATCCCGTCAATCTCACCAATACGCAATGTCACGCTGTTCAACCGCTCGCCCGCCAGGTTGGCGATTTCCACGCTGTCCTGGCTGTGGCGCTGGCTGTCGCTCATGGTGCTGACGGATTCACGAGCGCCGACTTGCAGCTCCTCGATCATGGTCTGCACCTGTTGCGCCGATTCCTGCGTGCGATGCGCCAGGTTGCGCACCTCATCTGCAACCACGGCAAAACCCCGTCCGGCTTCACCGGCACGGGCCGCTTCGATGGCGGCGTTCAGCGCCAGCAGGTTGGTTTGCTGGGAGATGCTGGTGATCACTTCGAGAATTTGCCCGATGTTCACGGTTTTGCTGTTCAGCGATTCGATGTTGGTACTCGAAGCGCTGAGCATGCTCGACAGCTGATTCATCGCTTTGATACTGCGATCCACCACTTGTTGACCGTCCTCGGCCAGGCTGCGGGCATCGCTGGCCTGACTGGAAGCCTGGGCGGCGTTGCGGGCGATTTCCTGTGCGGCGGCGCCGAGCTGGTTGATCGCCGCAGCCACGCTGCTGGTGCGCGAGGCTTGCTGGTCGGAGTTGAACATCGACGAGTTCGAGGCGGCTACCACCCGCAGCGCGACTTCGTTGACCTGGCCGGTGGCCGAGGACACTTCACGGATCGAACCGTGAATACGTTCCACGAAACGGTTGAACGCGGTGCCGAGGACGCCGAATTCGTCGTTGTTTTCAATGGTCAGGCGCTTGGTCAGGTCGCCTTCACCGTCGGCGATGTCCGCCATGGCGCGGGTCATGACGTGCAGCGGCTGGATCAGGATGCGGATCAACATGCCCAGCAGCGCAATGATGATCGCCACGGCGATGATGGTCGCGACGACCGCCGAGGCGCGGAATTCGCTGAGCATCGAGAAGGCTTTGTCTTTATCGATCGACAGGCCGATGTACCAGTTGACCGACGGCAGGCCTTTGATCGGGGTGAAGGTGACGATGCGAGTCTTGCCGTCGACCTCCACTTCACTGAAGTCGCTGCTGATACGCGGGGTGTTTTTCGGGTACGCCTCGCTCAGGGACTTCATCACCAGGGCTTTGTCCGGGTGCACCAGGATCTTGCCGTCGGCGCTGACCAGGAAGGCGTAGCCCATGCCGGAAAAGTCGCGGGCGCTGAGGGTGTCGATCAGGGTTTGCAGGCTCAAGTCGCCGCCCACCACGCCCACGCTTTGTCCGGCCTTTTTCGAGGCGGTGGCGATGGAGATGATGGTCTGGCCGGTCGCTGCATCGATGTAAGGTTCGGTCAGGGTCGCCGTGCTGCTGATTTCGGCGCCTTTGTACCAAGGGCGCACCCGAGGATCGAAGCCGGCGGGCATTTTTGCGTCCGGGCGAATCGTGAAGCTGCCGGTGGCATCGCCCAGGTAGGACGCCATGAAGGTCGACGTCAGGGCTTTCTGCTCAAGCAGGCTGGCGACATTGGACTGTTCAGGATTGATGGCTATGTTTTGAGCAAGGTTATCGATCAGCTGGATACGACCGGCCAGCCAGGTCTGGATGTTGTTGGCGGTGACGTCTCCCATCTCATTGAGGTAATTGTCCAGGTCTTCGCGAATGGCGTTGCGCTGCAGGTAGTCGTTGTACAGCGTGAACGAGGCGAAGGCGGCAATAACGATGAGTGCGGCGGCAAGCAAAATTTTATGGCTGAAGCGCAGGTTTTTGTTCATGGCTTGGGGTTCCGCTAAGGTCTTAATGTCCTGAGCGTGCTTTTATATAGGCACGCAAAATGGGCAATGTTGAAAAAAAGCTGATATTTCCATCCTCTCCTTAGGGAATTACCGACGCTATTTTCGGATTGGTCTTACAACTATTTGTATCGGCCGTGCAGGATCAAAGATTAACCATGGGTGACAAAATGCCTGACTCATCGCAACTCGTTATCGGCGCTGACCTTGCCGGCCAGCCTGTCTCTCAGGCCATGCGCCTGGCGAACCGTCACGGTCTGGTCGCGGGCGCTACCGGCACCGGTAAAACCGTTACGTTGCAGCGGCTGGCCGAAGCGTTCAGCGACGCTGGCGTGGCGGTGTTTGCGGCAGACATCAAGGGTGACCTGTGTGGCCTGGGTGCCGCCGGCAACCCTCAAGGCAAAATCGCCGAGCGGATCGCCGGGATGCCGTGGCTGAACCACAAACCTGCGGCGTATCCGGTGACCTTGTGGGACATTCACGGTCAGTCCGGTCATCCATTGCGCACGACCTTGAGTGAAATGGGGCCGTTGCTGATTGGCAGCCTGCTGGAGCTGACCGACAGTCAGCAGTCGGCGCTGTATGCCGCGTTCAAGGTGGCGGACCGGGAAGGGCTGTTGCTGCTGGATCTCAAGGATTTGAAGGCGCTGCTCAATCACCTGCGTGACAACCCCGAATTGCTGGGGGACGACGCGGCGTTGATGACCACCGGTTCCAGTCAGGCGCTGTTACGGCGTCTGGCGACCCTGGAACAACAAGGCGCCGAAGCGCTGTTCGGCGAACCGGCGCTGCAACTCGAAGACATTCTGCAGCCGACGTCCGATGGACGTGGGCGTATCCACTTGCTGGATGCCAGTCGTCTGGTCCACGAAGCGCCGAAGGTGTATGCGACGTTCTTGCTGTGGCTACTGGCTGAGTTGTTCGAGCAACTGCCGGAGCGTGGCGATTCGGACAAACCGCTGCTGGCGCTGTTTTTCGACGAAGCGCATTTATTGTTTGCTGGCACGCCCAAGGCTTTGCAGGATCGTCTGGAGCAGGTGGTGCGGCTGATTCGTTCCAAAGGCGTGGGCGTGTATTTCGTCACGCAATCGCCGGGTGACTTGCCGGATGACGTGCTGGCTCAGCTCGGCCTGCGTATCCAGCACGGTTTGCGCGCCTTCACCGCCAAGGAGCAGAAATCCCTGCGAGCGGTGGCGGAAGGCTTCCGGCCGAACCCGGCGTTCGACGCCTTGTCGGTGCTGACTGAGCTGGGGATCGGCGAGGCGCTGGTCGGCACCTTGCAGGACAAGGGCACGCCGGAGATGGTCCAGCGTGTATTGGTCGCCCCGCCGCAATCGCGGATCGGGCCGTTGACCGAAACCGAGCGCACGATGCTGATCGCCGGGTCGCCGTTCAAAGGGCGGTATGACAAGCCGGTTGATCGGGAATCGGCGTATGAAATATTAATGGGCCGTAAAGGGTTGGCCCCAGAACCTGACGTCGCTGCGGGCAAGCCTGCGGCCGAAGAGCCAAGTTTCACCGACAAGGCCGGGGAATTCCTCGGCACGGCGGCGGGGCAGGCGCTGAAATCGGCGATGCGCCAGGCGGCCAATCAATTGGGCCGACAGCTGGTACGCGGGTTGATGGGGTCGCTGCTCGGCGGCAGCAAACGCCGCTGACAAGCGGGCACAGTAAAAATGTGGGAGTGAGCCTTGTGGCGAGGGGATTTATCCCCGTTCGGCTGCGAAGCAGACGTCAACCCATTACATGCGGTTGGACTTTGAAGAGCAGGGGCCGCTTCGCGGCCCAACGGGGATAAATCCCCTCACCACAAGGCTCGCTCCTACAGGGGCGGTGTTAATTTCAGGTTTTGGGTTTGGCGTGCGCCGCAAGGCGTTCCAGCGCCGCCCGCAGATTCGGATCGCTGATCCCATCGGCTGTGGCCTGAATGGTCGCGCCGGCATCGGTCGACAAACTGATGGTATGGCCCGCCGCCCCTTGCTGGACGGTCGGCGGCTGCACTTTGAACAAAATCCGCGTCAGGCTGGCGAATTCGTCGAACATCTGTAACTGGCGTTGCAGACGTTTTTGCTGATAACGCAGGCGGGTGGCCCAATGACCGTCGGTGACGATCAGCAACAAACTGCCTTCGCGCCACGAGGCCACATGGCAATGCTCGCGCGCAGCAGGCTGCAACTGGCTTTCGAGCAGACGTTGTAAATGACCCAGGCGTTGAGCGTGGCTGAAAATGGCTTTCAGCGGCTTGGCTTCGCGAAGCAGAACGGCGGGTGCTCTGGCCGTGAGAGGGCGAAATGCCATGATCAGACACCTGAAGTAACAGAGCCGCCATGGTAGCAGAAAGCACCACCTGCACCCGACCCATTGCTTTGCGAGCGCTTTACCCATTAAATCAACAAGTAACTTCTGCCGTGAATGGCTTGAAGTTGCGCAAAAAGCCCTTATTTTAAGTGAGCCCCGTTACAACGCAGTGCATGCATCGTGGAATAACGCCACTTTCCTCACCATCGTTTCCGGGTAGAATACTCGTTCGCATGCGGCCATGAGGGCTGCACGGGCGACTCACGGGGCCGCCCTCCATCCCTTTAGTGTGGAAGATCCTGCCGATATGTTTGCGCCTTTGTTAAAGAAACTTTTTGGAAGCAAGAACGAGCGTGAAGTCAAACGCATGCTCAAGACGGTGCAATTCGTCAATGCCTTCGAAGAGCAAATGGTGGCCCTTTCGGACGATCAATTGCGTGCCAAGACAGATGAGTTCAAGGCCCGCATCGCCAAAGGGGAAACCCTCGACAAGCTGTTGCCCGAAGCCTTTGCGGTCGCCCGCGAAGCCGGCAAGCGTGTCATGGGTATGCGCCACTTCGATGTCCAGCTGATCGGCGGCATGACCTTGCATGAAGGCCAGATCGCGGAAATGCGTACCGGTGAAGGCAAGACCCTGGTGGCAACACTGGGCGTTTACCTCAACGCACTGTCTGGCAAGGGCGTGCACGTTGTGACGGTGAACGACTACCTGGCCCGTCGTGACGCCAACTGGATGCGTCCGCTCTACGAGTTCCTCGGGATGTCGGTCGGTGTGGTGACGCCGTTCCAGCCGCCGGAAGAGAAACGTCTGGCCTACGCCGCCGACATCACCTACGGCACCAACAACGAATTCGGTTTCGACTACCTGCGCGACAACATGGCGTTCAGCATGGAAGAAAAATTCCAGCGCGAACTCAATTTTGCCGTGATCGACGAAGTAGACTCCATCCTCATCGACGAAGCCCGTACCCCGCTGATCATTTCCGGTCAGGCCGAGGACAGCTCCAAGCTGTACATCGAGATCAACAAACTGATCCCGCAGTTGGAGTTGCACGTCGAAGAAGTGGAAGGCGAAGTCACCAAGGCTGGCCATTACACCGTTGACGAGAAGACCCGTCAGGTCGAACTCAACGAAGCCGGTCACCAGTTCATCGAAGACATGCTCACCCGCGTCGGCCTGCTGGCTGAAGGCGAGAGCCTGTATTCGGCGCATAACCTGGGTCTGCTGACTCACGTTTATGCCGGTCTGCGCGCTCATAAACTGTTCAACCGCAACATTGAATACATCGTGCAGGACGGTCAGGTTGTCCTGGTCGACGAACACACCGGTCGTACCATGCCGGGTCGTCGTCTGTCCGAAGGCCTGCACCAGGCCATCGAAGCCAAGGAAAACCTGAACATCCAGGCCGAGAGCCAGACCCTGGCCTCGACCACGTTCCAGAACTACTTCCGTCTTTACAACAAGCTGTCCGGCATGACCGGTACTGCGGACACCGAAGCGTTCGAATTCCACCAGATCTACGGTCTGTCGGTGATGGTTATCCCGCCGAACAAACCGCTGGCGCGTAAAGACTACAACGACCTGGTGTTCCTGACCGCCGAAGAGAAATACGCGGCGATCATCACCGACATCAAGGAATGCATGACCCTGGGCCGTCCAGTGCTGGTGGGTACTGCAACCATCGAAACTTCCGAGCACATGTCCAGTCTGCTCGAGAAGGAAGGCATCGAACACAAGGTCCTGAACGCCAAGTTCCACGAAAAAGAAGCCGAGATCATTGCCCAGGCCGGTCGCCCGGGTGCGCTGACCATCGCCACCAACATGGCCGGTCGTGGTACCGACATTCTGTTGGGCGGCAACTGGGAAGTGGAAGTCGCGACCCTGGAAAACCCGACCCCTGAACAGATTGCCCAGATCAAGGCCGACTGGCAGAAACGCCACCAGCAAGTGCTGGAGTCGGGCGGCTTGCAGGTGATCGCTTCCGAGCGTCACGAATCGCGCCGTATCGACAACCAGTTGCGTGGTCGTGCCGGTCGTCAGGGTGACGCCGGTTCCAGCCGTTTCTACCTGTCGCTGGAAGACAGCCTGATGCGCATTTTCGCCTCTGACCGGGTGAAGAATTTCATGAAGGCCTTGGGCATGCAGTCCGGTGAAGCGATCGAGCACCGTATGGTGACCAACGCCATCGAGAAGGCTCAGCGCAAGGTTGAAGGTCGTAACTTCGACATCCGTAAGCAACTGCTCGAGTTCGACGACGTCAACAACGAACAGCGTAAAGTGATTTATCACATGCGTAACACGTTGCTGGCTGCCGACAATATCGGTGAAACCATCGCCGACTTCCGTCAGGACGTGCTCAACGCCACCGTCAGCGCGCACATTCCACCGCAATCGCTGCCTGAGCAGTGGGACGTGGCCGGTCTGGAAGCCGCGTTGCAGAGCGACTTCGGTGTGGCGTTGCCGATCCAGAAATGGCTCGACGAAGACGACCACCTGTACGAAGAAACCCTGCGCGAGAAGCTCATGACCGAGCTGCTTGCCGCGTACAACGAGAAAGAAGAGCAGGCGAGCGCCGAAGCGCTGCGCACCTTTGAGAAGCAAATCGTTCTGCGTGTGCTCGACGACCTGTGGAAAGACCACCTGTCGACCATGGATCACCTGCGTCACGGCATCCACTTGCGTGGTTATGCACAGAAGAACCCGAAGCAAGAGTACAAGCGCGAGTCGTTCACGCTGTTCTCCGAGCTGCTGGATTCGATCAAACGCGACTCGATCCGTGTGCTGTCGCACGTTCAGGTTCGCCGTGAAGATCCGATCGAAGAAGAGCAACGCCTGCGTCAGGAAGCCGAGGCACTGGCGGCGCGCATGCAGTTCCAGCACGACGAAGCGCCGGGTCTTGAGCAACCGCAATTGCTTGGTGAAGAGGTCGACGTAGCCCTCGCCACCGCACCGGTTCGCAACGAACAGAAGCTGGGTCGTAACGAACTGTGCTACTGCGGTTCGGGCAAGAAATTCAAGCATTGCCACGGGCAGATCCAGTAAAACCCGTTTCATACGCTGAAATACCCGCGCCGCGACCGGCATCAGCCGTCGCGGCGTTTTGCCATTTAAACCACCGTTCTTCCTGAAAGCGGTGCTGACATCATTTATTAAGGAGCGCATTCATGGCTGTTGGTCTTGGTCCTTTGCCAACGTTGCACCCGGTTGCCGGTTTTGAACTCGGTATCGCCTCGGCCGGCATCAAGCGCCCGGGGCGCAAGGATGTCGTGGTCATGCGCTGCGCCGAAGGCTCCACGGTCGCGGGCGTGTTCACCCTGAACGCGTTTTGCGCAGCTCCTGTGATTCTGGCCAAGCAACGTGTGCAAGGCCCGGTGCGTTACCTGCTGACCAACACCGGCAATGCCAACGCTGGCACCGGCGAACCTGGCCTGGCCGCTGCCGAGCGCACGTGCGCCAAACTGGCTGAATTGACCGGCGTTGATGCCAGCCTCGTGCTGCCGTACTCCACCGGTGTGATCGGCGAGCCGCTGCCGGTCGAGAAGATCGAAGGCGCGCTGCAAGCGGCGCTCGATGATCTGTCGGTCAACAACTGGGAAGCTGCCGCCACCGGCATCATGACCACCGACACCTTGCCCAAAGGTGCCAGCCGCCAGTTCCAGCATGACGGCGTGACCATCACCGTCACCGGCATCAGCAAAGGCGCGGGCATGATCCGCCCGAACATGGCGACCATGCTCGGCTACATCGCCACCGACGCCAAAGTCTCCCGCGACGTGCTGCAAAACCTGCTGCTGGATGGCGCGAACAAGTCGTTCAACCGCATCACCATCGATGGCGATACCTCGACCAACGACTGCTGCATGCTGATCGCCACCGGTCAGGCTGCACTGCCGGAAATCACCGAAGCGAGCGGTGAGTTGTTCGCCAAGCTGAAACAGGCCGTGTTCGAAGTGTGCATGGACGTGGCCCAGGCCATCGTGCGTGACGGCGAAGGTGCGACCAAGTTCGTGACTGTCGAAGTCAACGGCGGCGGCAATCACCAGGAATGCCTGGACGTCGGTTACACCGTGGCGCACTCGCCGCTGATCAAGACCGCACTGTTCGCGTCCGACCCGAACTGGGGCCGCATCCTCGCCGCCGTCGGCCGTGCCGGCGTGCCGAACCTGGACGTGAGCAAGATCGACGTGTTCCTCGGCGACGTGTGCATCGCCAGCCGTGGCGCTCGCGCCGCGACGTACACCGAAGCCCAGGGCGCGGCGGTGATGCAGCAGGAAGAGATCACCATCCGTATCGAACTGGGTCGCGGCGATTGCAGCGAAACCATCTGGACCACCGACCTGTCCCACGAATACGTGAAGATCAACGCCGAATACCGTACTTAAGACCGAGTCGCCCCGTTCGCGGGCAAGCCTCGCTCCTACAGGATCGATGTCGTTCACATAATTCGCGAACGGCCTGTTCCGTGTAGGAGCGAGCGGTGCGGCGATCCGACTTGCCCGCGAAGGCGGCCGACCAGACACTAAAGCTTCTGGCCTGTTCCACTTACCAAAAGGCGTCCGAACATGAACCTCCACCTGATCATCGGCGACAAACTGCTTTCCTCCTGGTCCCTGCGCGGCGCTCTGGCCCTTGACCTCACCGGCGCCCCTTACACCGAAGAATTGATCAAGCTGAATCAGCCGGACACCCGCGAACGACTGCTCAAGCACTCGCTGACCGGTAAAGTCCCGCTGCTGAAAACCGAGCACGGCACCATCGCCGACTCCCTGGCGATTGCCGAATACCTGGCGGAGCAATTCCCCGATGCCGGTCTCTGGCCCAAAGACACCGCCGCCCGTGCCCAGGCGCGTTCGGCCTGTGCACAGATGCACGCCGGGTTCTTTGCCGTGCGGGGCAATATGCCGTTCGACTTGAGCCGCGATGCTCCGCTGTCGCCGACGCCTCCTGACGTGCAGGCGGAAATCAAGCGCATGCTGGCGTTGTGGGCAGAATGCCGTGCGGTGGCGACTGAGTCCGGGCCGTTCCTGTTTGGCCGCGCGACCCTCGCCGACGCCTTTTTCGCACCGATTGCCGTACGCCTGCGCACTTATCAGGTGAAGTTGCCGGCAGTGGACGAAGCCTATGTCGAAACCCTTTACCAATGGCCGTCGTTCAAGGCCTGGCAGAAGGCAGGTCTGGAGGAGATTGGGCAGTGAAACGAGTACACGTAGCCGCCGCCGTTATCCGTGACAGCAGTGGCAAGATTCTTATCGCACGGCGTGCCGACACCCAGCATCAGGGCGGTTTGTGGGAATTCCCCGGGGGCAAGGTCGAGGGTGACGAATCCGTCGAAACCGCCCTGGCTCGTGAGCTCCAGGAAGAGCTGGGCATTGTGGTCAGCGCCGCGCGACCGTTAATCAAGGTTCGCCACGATTACCCGGACAAGCAAGTGTTGCTGGACGTCTGGGAAGTCTCGGCCTTTACCGGCGAACCCCACGGTGCCGAAGGCCAGCCACTGGAGTGGGTGGCTCAGCGCGATCTGCTGAATTACGAGTTCCCGGCGGCCAACCAGCCGATCGTTGCGGCTGCACGTCTGCCTGGCGAATACCTGATTACCCCGGAAGACCTGGAAACCCCGGCCTTGCTGCGCGGTATCCAGAAAGCCATCGCCGGCGGCATCAAGTTGATCCAGCTGCGCGCGCCCAACGGCTACGATCCGAAATACCGGGATCTGGCGGTGGATGCGGCGGGGCTGTGTGCCGGCAAGGCGCAGTTGATGATCAAGGGGCCGTTCGAGTGGTTGGGCGACTTCCCGTCCGCGGGCTGGCACATCACAGCAACACAGTTGCGCAAATACGCGGCAGCGGGTCGACCATTACCGGCTTCGCGCTGGTTGGCGGCGTCATGCCACAACGCTGAAGAACTGGCGCTGGCCGAGCAAATGGGCGTGGACTTTGTGACCTTGTCGCCGGTGCAGCCGACGCTGACTCACCCGGATGCGCTGCCGTTGGGTTGGGAGCAGGCTTCGGCGCTGATCGAAGGCTTTAGCAAGCCGGTGTTCTTGCTCGGTGGTGTTGGCCCGGCACAGGTTGATAAAGCCTGGGCGGCAGGCGCCCAAGGTGTGGCGGGGATTCGGGCGTTTTGGCCTGATTCTTTGGTGTAGCCACTGGCCTCTTCGCGGGCAAGCCTCGCTCCTACATTGGGTCGCGGGTGATTCCGTAGGAGCGAGGCTTGCCCGCGAAGGCGTCTGTAAAGGCGCCGATTATTCGTGAGGCTTAGCGGCCGGCTGCCAAAGAATCTCCGCAATCCCCTGGCGCTTGGCAATCACCCTTGCCACCACAAACAACACATCCGACAACCGATTGATATACGCCAACCCGACCCCGGCCAACGGTTCAATCGCATTCAAATGCTGACACCGCCGCTCCGCGCTTCGTGCCAGGCTTCTGCACACATGGGCCTGGGCAATCAGCGCTGAACCACCCGGCAGGATGAAATTCTCCAGCGGCCCCAGCTCTTCATTCCACACATCGATCGCCGCTTCCAGGCGTTCGATTTCCGCTGCATTCAAAGCCTGATACACCGGCATCGCCAACTCGCCACCCAGGTCGAACAACCGATGCTGGCAGGGCGCCAGAACCTCAATTACCTCGTTCAAACCCGGATACGCAGCACTTTCTGCCGCCAATCCGGCCAACAGCACGCCCACCTGGCTGTTCAGCGTGTCGACTTCGCCAATGGCCTCGATCCGCGGGTGGTCCTTGGGCACGCGGCGGCCATCGCCGAGTCCGGTTTCGCCTTTGTCGCCGGTGCGGGTGTAAATCTTCGACAAGCGAAAGCCCATGGGTTACCTCGATAGCTGATTGAGTTCTTGAGAGATGACGGGGCTGCCCGCCAGCGGCAGGCGCAAGGTGAAACAGGTGCCTTGGCCCAATGTCGACTGCACCTCCATCTGACCCTTGTGGTTATTGGTGATGATGAAATACGAAACCGACAAGCCAAGGCCCGTGCCCTGACCGATTTCCTTGGTGGTGAAGAACGGCTCGAAGGTGCGTTTGCGCACGTTCTCGCTCATGCCGATGCCGTTGTCCTCGACCTGGATTTCGGCCCACGGCGGGTTCAGCCGGGTACGCAGAATGATTCGCCCCGGTTCGCGGTCGTCTTCACGTTGGTGAATGGCCTGGGCGGCGTTTTTCAGCAGGTTAAGCAGCACTTGTTCCAGTTCGTTGGCCGTGCCGGGCACCGGACCCAGTGCCGGGTCGAACTGACGGGTGATCGCCTGGCCCTTGAAGTCGAAACCGATGGCCAGGTCGAAGTCGTTACCGGCGATTTCCACTGCTTGATCAATCAGCGCCGGCAGGTCACACGGGGCCATTTGCCGGGTACTGCGGCGGCTGAAGCTGAGCATGTGGGTGACAATCTTCGCCGCCCGGGCGCCAGCCTGTTGAATGCCATCAAGCAGCTGCGGTACTTCGCGTGCTTGCAGGTATCTGTTGACCGTTTCCAGGGAAATGCCGGCTTGCTCGGCCTGCTCGAGGTTTTTCGGCAGGTCAGGCGACAGTCGTCGTCGAATGTTCTGCACGTTGTGCAGGATCGCGCCCAACGGGTTGTTGATTTCGTGGGCCATGCCGGCGGCGAGGCCACCGACCGAGAGCATTTTTTCCGACTGCACCATCATTTCTTCAAGCGACAGGCGCTGGGTGATGTCGTCGATCCGGATCACCACACCACGCCCGGCCCCGCCCATCAGTGGGTAGAAGGTCAGCGCGTAATGCTTGGGTTCATCGTCCTTGAACCAGGTGACGCGCTCAATCTTCGCCACCGTGTGCTGCTCGACGGTTTGCTTGAGCTGCGGCAGAAACGGTTTCAGCGGCTCGAAAGCGAGGAAGATCGGCTGATTCAAGGCTTCGTCCAGACGGGTGCCGGACAGGGCGCTGGCCTCCTGATTCCACTGGGTCACGTAGAGCTGCTCGTCGAGGGCGATCAGCGCCGACGGCATGGAGTCGATGATGCTGTTGAGGTAGTTCTGGAAACCGGTGAGTTTCTTCTCGATCTTGCTGCGCACCTGGACTTCGAGTTCCAGTTTGCGATTGGTGTGGCGGGTTTCTTCGGCCAGGCCTTGCGCCTGATCGTAGGCTGCCTGGGAGTCATCCCGGGCACGCTTGAGCTGCTGCTCCCGGGCTTCGATCCGCGAAAGCATGGTGTTGAACGCCTCGGCGAGGCTGCCGATTTCGTCGTGGTTGCCACGGGAGGCGCGCAGGGCGTAGTTCTCCTCGCGGGTCACTTGCCGGGACAACTCTTCGAGCTGATGGATCGGCCGGGTAATCAGGCGTTTGATCTGCCGGGCGATCACCAGCCACAACAGCACACTGAAGATCAGAATGCCCAAACTGGCGGTCAGGGTCCCGGTGTAGAACGCCACCGGCAATTCGCTGCTGGCCACCAACAACAGATGCCCCGGCGCGGTACCGGGGCGGGGCAGGGTGATCACTTGGTTGCTGCGAAACTCGGTGGCCTGCCAGGATTCGATGTGCCGATAGCGATCCGGCAGGTGCAGCTTTTCGCCATGCTGCAATTGCGCCAGGCGCTCACCCTTGCCGTCATACAGGGCGGCCGCTCGCAGCGGTGAATAACTGTTGAGTTCGTTGAGCAGGCGTTCGGCGCTTTGCGGCGACGTCAAGGCGTCGGCCACCAGGCTCGGATTGGAGACGAGTCGGCCGATGGTCTGCAAGGCCTGAGGCGCCATGCTTTCCTGAGAGATGTAATACGCGGCGCTGATAAACGTCAGGTTGGCGACCAGCAGGATGGTGATCAACAACACGAGCAGGGCGGCCAGCAGTTTCTGGCCGACGGGAAGGTTTTCGAGACGCTGGCGCAATGGCATCAGGTTCATCGCAGAAAAGGAACAAGTGGCCAGCGTAGCCGCTGCTCAGTCGCTGGGCAATCCAAGGCTGTGCAGATGGGTGATCAACCTCGATTCAAGCTGATTGAGATGAGGCAGGTTTAGCCGGTGCCGCGAGGCCACTTTGCAGACATAGCCCAACAGGTAGCTGATTTCGGTTCGGCGCTGGCTCGCGACATCCTGGTGCATCGAGGAGTAGTTGGCCGCCGTGGCATGGATCACCCGTTCGACTTCCTGTTGCAGGTCCTCGGCCGCTGCCGGTTGACCGCAACGTTCCAGCAGGTCAGTCAGTTCATCGCAGAGGGTGGCGACTTCGCAATGATGTTCCTGCAAACCGCCGTTGCGGCAATCGTGCAGCACCGTCAGCGGGTTGATCGCACAGTTGAGCGCCAGTTTTCGCCACAGCCTTGTCAGAATCTCGATGCTCCACTCGTGAGGAATACCAGCGGCAGACAAGTCGTCCAGCCAGATCGGTGCCACCGGATGGCCGGCATCCCCCAGCCAGGTGTAGCCGTGACCGGCAAACACCACGCGCCAGTCGCCGTCGCGAAACGCGCCTTCGGTGCTGGAAGCGCATACGCAACGCGCCTGTGGAACCTGCGCGGCGACGGCGTCCTGACTGCCGAGGCCGTTCTGCAACAGGATCAGCTCGGCATCAGGCGTCAGACGCGGCGCCAGTTGGGCGACGGCCTTTTCGGCATCGTAGGCTTTGCAGGCCACCAGCAGACGGTGGATCGGTTCGCTGCTGTGCGGTGTTTCACCGGGGATGTCATAGGTGTTGGCTTCGCCGTGCTCGACCAGCGTCAGCCCGCCTGCCGCTCGATACGCCTGCAAGCGTTGTTCGTCGCGCACGATCAATTTGACCGGCACTCCGGCCCGCGCCAGGCGGGTGGCCCACAAAGTGCCGAGGCTGCCGGCGCCCAATACATGCCAAGTGGTGGACATCAGCTTTTTGCTCGGTTTGGTGCAGGCATGTGAGGCTCGCAGTATCGGTTGGAAAAGACCCGTTATAATGAGCCCGATTTTAACCGCAAGCCAAGCGCGCTCCATCGCTATCGAGCGCGCCTTTTATTGGAGAGATTACATGCCGTCGTTCGACGTGGTATCCGAACTGGACAAACACGAAGTCACCAACGCGGTCGAGAACGCCGTCAAGGAACTCGATCGTCGTTATGACCTGAAAGGAAAGGGCACCTTTGAATTCAAGGAAAAGGACCTGACCGTCAACCTGACCGCCGAGGCCGACTTCCAGCTGGAAGCGATGATCGAGATCCTCAAGCTGTCCCTGGTCAAGCGCAAGATCGACGTGCAGTGCCTTGAGGTCAAGGATGCCTACGCGTCGGGCAAGCTGATGAAACAGGAAGCGGTCCTCAAGGAAGGCATCGACAAAGAGCTGGCGAAGAAAATCGTCGCTCACGTCAAGGACGCCAAGCTCAAGGTCCAGGCTTCCATTCAGGGCGAGCAAGTGCGCATTACTGGCAAGAAGCGTGACGATTTGCAGGAAGCCATCGCAGCCCTGCGCGCCAAGACTTTCGATATGCCGCTACAGTTCAACAACTTCCGCGACTGATGCGGGAACCTGTGGGGCCTGTGGGAGCGGGCTTGCTCGCGAAGAGGGCGTATCAGTCGACATCACTGTTGAATGACACACCGCTTTCGCGAGCAAGTCGGATCGCCGCACCGCCGCTCCCACCTTGATTGTGTTTAACCGGCGGGCCTTTTCTGCCGTTTATTTTTCGCGTGCCGGATGGCCGGGAATCAGGAGAAAGTAGATGGATTTGAATACTGAAGTGGACAACCTGGTCAAGGCATCCCAAGCCTGGATTCCAATGATCATGGAATACGGCAGCCGCGTGTTGCTGGCGGTGATCACCCTGGCCATCGGCTGGTGGCTGATCAACAAAGTGGCGCAAAAGCTCGGTGGCCTGCTGGCACTGCGTAATGCCGACCTGGCACTGCAAGGTTTCATCAGCAGCCTGGCCAATATCATTCTCAAGGTGCTGCTGATCGTCAGCGTGGCCTCGATGATCGGTGTAGAAACCACGTCGTTCGTTGCGGCCATCGGTGCAGCGGGCCTGGCCATCGGTCTTGCCCTGCAAGGCAGCCTGGCGAACTTCGCCGGCGGCGTGTTGATTCTGTTGTTCCGCCCGTTCCGTATTGGTGACTGGATCGAAGCTCAAGGTGTCGCGGGTACAGTCGACAGCATCCAGATTTTTCACACCGTACTGCGTACTGGTGATAACAAAACCATCATCGTACCTAACGGCAACCTGTCGAACGGTATCATTACCAATACAAATCGTCAGCCAACCCGCAAAGTAGTGTTTGATGTGGGCGTGGACTACGAAGCGGACTTGCAGAAGGCCCGTGAAGTATTGCTGGAGCTGGCCAATGACGAACGTATTCTGACTGAGCCGGCTCCGCAGGCAGTCATTTCTACGCTGGGCGACAGTTCGATCACTGTTTCGCTGCGCGTATGGGTAAAAACAGCTGATTACTGGGATGTGATGTTCATGTTTAACGAACAGTCCCGGGATCGTTTGAAAACGGCCGGTATTGATATTCCCTTTCCACAGCGGGTTATTCGTGTGGTTCAGGAAGCGACAGCGCAGTAAAAACGTTTTTACTTGGCTGCTCGGTCAAGTTAAATGCACAAACCCAAGCGTCGATAAAACGCTTGGGTTTTTTTGTGGCTGCCCTTGAGGGAAGTTAGCTGCCTAATGTTATTGCTATGAATGTTATTAGCCTGCTTACGAATTAGTGCTGTGCAGGCATAAAAAAACCGCCCACCTGATCAGGTGGGCGGTTTTTGATTAGAGCAAAGCTCTACAGTACTACCGGTCTTACACCCTGATTAGAGGATGTTCAGCGGGTACTCGATGATCAGACGGGTGTCGTAGTTGTCACGCGAGTAGTTCTGGTATGCGCCGTTTGCACGGTAGTTGGCGAAACGAGCACGGAAAGACAGGTCTTTGGCCGGGCCTTCTTGCACAACGTACTTGGACTCGATGTTCCACTCGTTTTCCTTGCCTTCACCCAAACCGTTGTCGGTTTTGATGTTGTTACCCATTACGTAACGGGTCATGAAGCTCAGACCAGGCACGCCGTAGGTCGACATGTTCAGGTCGTAGCGAGCTTGGTAGGATTTCTCCTCGCGGCCCACGAAGTCGGAGATCTGAATGGAGTTGGAAACGAAGATTGTGCCGTTGCCGTCAACGCCATAGTAGTAAGCGTTGTCACCGCTGGATTGCTGGTAACCGAGGGTGAACTTGTGGGCGCCGAGGCTGTACGCAGCTGCCAGGGACCACAGGTTGTTGTCAACACCCAGGTGGCTGTCGCCGAGGGCGTCTACCAGGTCACCGCGTGTGTCGCCTTTGGTTTTGTAACCGTTAAGGTCGAAGTTCAGGGACTGATTGTCAGCGATCGGCAGGGTGTAGTTCAGATTGACGTAGTACTTTTTGAAGTACTCTTCAGCATCCGACGCAGCCAGGGCACCGGTGAAGCTGTCGGTGAAAGCGTAGCTGGCACCGAAGATATTGATGCCTTTGCTCAGGCCTTTGTCGTGGTTGCCATCTTCATCTGGCAGACCGGCGATGCTGTCACGACCCATGCCCGTTTGGGCGCTCAGGGAGGTGAAGCGACCAGCGCTCAGTTCCAGGCCTTTGATCTCTTTGGAAGTGACCAGGGTACCGGTAGCAACTTCTGGCAGCATACGGCTGTCATCGGTAGCGAATACTGGGCTGGCAACAAATTGCTGGCCGTATTTCAGGACGGTGTCGGAAAGACGCAGTTTGACCGCACCGCCAACTTTGCCCTGAGATTTTTCAGGGTTGTTATCGCTATCGACTGCGAACAGGCCGTTACCACGACGACCCGAACCGCCGTCCAGTTTTACCGAGCCCATCGCCATGGCGTCGAGACCGAAACCAACAGTACCTTGAGTGAAGCCCGACTCGTAAGTGAGCAACTGGCTCAGACCGGAGTCCTGACGATAGCCTGAGTCTGCGTTGTTGCGTGCACCGTTTTTGTAATCGCGGTTCATGTACTCAAAGCGGGTTTTGAGTTTCAGGCTTTGGTCGCCGAAGAAACCCTTGGATTCTTCCTGGGAAGAGGCCATTGCGAACTGCGAGGTGCCTGCTGCAACAGCAACTGCGATCATGCTCCACTTCATCACGCGCATCGTGATTTGCTCCTTTGGTTTTTAGAAGAGTACTGCCGTCCCACCTGTTTTATTATCTGGGCGGCTCTTTCTTTTTGTGTCGGCGCAAACTTATATCACGCCGAACATGTTGGCGATACTTGCGTATCTAACCTTGCAGCTTCTTTACGACCCTGTCGCAAACAGCTGGGTAGATGTCGCAAATTTAAAGCCTCGACGCAAGCGGATTGGCAACTTTGGCGTTGTTTTCCAAGGCTTGTGCATCGGTAAAAAGAGTCCCTGGTGAAACGTTTGAATCTCCATTGGGCAGCCCTGCCACTGTTCTTATTTGCCTTGGGGCTTCCACTTCCAGCGGAGGCTTCCAGGGCGATGTGGGTGTGAATGCAACAAGTGTGCACAAACCAGAATTCTGCTGCTGTTTTTTTCTGGGAGCCTGCCTGCCGCTGTAAAAACCTCGTAAAACCGGGGGCTTCGAGCGCGTTTTTTGTACGCTTGACGCCGTGCATTGCATAGTGTTGCAACCCTGGAGCCGATCGCATGACAATGAAAAATGTTACCGGTTCACCCCTTCGGTGAGTAATTCACGGATGCTGACGCATTCAGCGTAGACGCACTGTGCGGTTTTGGTGCAAAAAATCTTAATCACTGTGCTGAAATCACACAGTGCGCTCGTAACGACGAATGGAACTATTCATTGGATATCAGTCATTTCGCCTTTCCGGTTGCGATCTTCGGTTCTGTGTTGGTGCGTCTCGACCGAAAACGGCCCATCTCGGGGCATCCGTTCAGCGTGATACCAGCGGTGATCACGGGTATGCTGCCGTCCTGTCGCTTGGTGCGCAGCCTTTCTGGATGGGCGCTAAGCTGAAAAATGATGACCAGGCGGGAGTGCGCAGAGTGTTCGCTTTAGATCCACGACTTCAACAAGACACGCTACCGATCGGGGATTTCCCGCTGTGCCGGCTGCTGTTATCCAATGATTCGAACTACCCCTGGTTCATCCTGGTGCCACGCCGCAACGATATCAGCGAGATATTTCAGTTGGGTGTCGCAGATCAACAGCAGCTGTGGCAGGAAACGACCGCGCTGGCGCAGTTGCTCAAGGATTCGTTCGACGCCGACAAGATGAATGTCGCGGCGCTGGGTAATGTCGTCAGTCAGTTGCACATGCATGTCATTGTGCGCAAACGCGAGGACGCCGCCTGGCCAGCCCCGGTCTGGGGTAAACACCCGGCCGTTCCTTACAGCGCAGCGCAGGTCGCGTCGATTTTCGAGCGGCTGCGTCTGGTGTTAACCGAAGACTTTACGTTTCTGGAGGGTTGAATCATGAGCCTGGAAGATCGCGTTACCGATCTGGAGAGCCAACTGGCGTTTCAGGATGACACCATCCAGTCGTTGAGCGATGTGCTGGCGACGCAGCAGCGCGCCGTTGAGCGTCTGCAATTGCAGATGGCCGCATTGCTCAAGCGCCAGGAAGAAATGGCCGGCCAGTTCGAAACCTTCGAAGAAGAAGCGCCACCACCGCATTATTGAAACCGCAGGCAATAAAAAACCGCGAACAGCTTAGCTGCTCGCGGTTTTTTTTAGCCTTGAATCAGCGACGCGGCAATGCGGCGATCACGTCTTCGGCTTGCAGCCCTTTGTCACGATTCATGACGGAGAACTCCACGCGCTGGCCTTCGACCAGCACACGGTGACCTTCGCCACGAATGGCCCGGAAATGCACGAAAATATCATCGCCGGAATCACGGGAAATAAAGCCGAAGCCCTTGGAGGTGTTGAACCACTTGACGGTGCCGGTATCGCGGTTGCTCATGTCGTAGCTTGGCGAGGCGGCGGCCGGTGAAGATTTGTAGAAGCTGATAGCCAGGTGCAGAAGAACGGCGATCAGGGCCGCTACCAGGCTGAACAGAACGGCAGGTTGACCGGCAATGACAGGCATTGGCGCGAGCAACGTCAGGGTTTGCAGGACGACGGCCAGGACCAGCAAGGCGCTGACCAGGTTTTGCAGTTGATGACGTGGGCCTTTGTTCCAGTAAGGGATAACGGGAGCAAGGGTGAGGTTGAGCAAGCCGAAAAAGGCCAGGTACAGTGCATCGGGTTGTTGCAGGTAAGGTACTGCTTCGGATCGCAGGCTAGGGATGAAGGACAGCAGCAGGGCTGCTGCGCCCATTAGCAGGTGGACGATTTTCAACATTTTGATTAACTCACGTTAAGACGGATCACAAGGAAGAGCTGATTGAGCACGGTTCGCTTCAGGACAATAAGAGGCGTTGGACACGTACCCGGTACCAGCCTATGCGCAGCCCCCGGAAAATAGGTGGTCGCGACACACTGTCTATTTAACAGCAAAGCCTGCAGCTACTCAAATCAGGCAGTCCGGCGGTGCTTCGCGGGGCGATTTGTCGCAGGCCATTGTGCAATCCCGGGCTGCGATGGGGTGGCAGGCTTGCTAGAGTGGTCTTGCACCTGTTGGATGAACTCATCACCTTTAGGGGATAAACATGGCAATCGATATCGGTATCAGTGAAGAGGACCGCAAGTCCATCGTCGACGGGCTCTCGCGTCTGCTGTCGGACACTTATGTTCTGTATTTGAAAACCCATAACTTCCATTGGAATGTCACCGGTCCCATGTTTCGGACCCTGCACCTGATGTTCGAGGAGCAATACAACGAGTTGGCCCTGGCCGTCGATTCGATTGCCGAGCGCATTCGCGCCCTCGGGTTTCCGGCGCCAGGCGCCTATTCGGTTTACGCGCAGCTGTCTTCTATAAAGGAAGAAGCCGGCGTACCCAGCGCCGAAGACATGATCAAGCAGCTTGTCGAGGGGCAAGAGGCGGTGACACGGACGGCGCGCGGGATTTTTCCGCTGCTGGAAAAAGTCTGCGACGAGCCGACGGCTGACCTGCTGACCCAGCGCATGCAAGTCCACGAAAAAACCGCGTGGATGTTGCGGTCTCTGCTGGATCAGTAATCGTCAGTACGCGAATGATGCCCATAGGGTGTTGTTCGCGGTCTTTGACTTCCTCAAATCGCTTTTGCGCTCGTTAAAACTCGTCTGGTTGTGTAGGAAAACGGCCGGCCTAGGACGCTCTCCATGATCGCCCTTCAGCTGTTGGCTTATCCTACGTCGATGGTCATAAAGTCATCTGGATATACCTTTGCGCCTGCGCTTTTATAAGGCCACGGAGAGTGCTCTTACAGAAGCCAGGGATGACAAAGGAGTGTCAGCGATATGGATTATGGAGACAGGCGAAGCGAGGGGAGGGTCGGTCCGGTCAAGGACATAAGGATTGATCCGTTTGTCAGCGAATTTGATATGGGGCTGGCCCAGCCGCTGTCCCGGTCGGTGCGGTTGAATGGCTTTGCCACCTGCTTGCGGCTTGAACAGGTGTACTGGGATATTTTGGGCGATATGGCCAAGGTCAATTGCTGTACGGTCAGCGCGCTGCTGTCCCATGTGGACCGCGAAGTGCACTTGCGTCATGGCGGGGTCAAGAACTTCACCGGGCTGGTGCGGGTTGTCTGCGTCGTGCACAGCCTGAAAGAAGGGGGCTGCGCCGTAATGCCCTAGCCACAGCGGTGGATCGGGCAGAGTGTCGGTCTGTGCAGTCTTACGGCTGCACAGGCTGCATTTAATGGATATAATCCCGCTCTTTGCCGCAAAACCCAGCGTGCGCGGTAGCAATCTGATCGCCGAGACAATCCCCATGCCGATGTACGACTATCAATGTGCTTCCTGTGGTCATCAGTTGGAAGCCATTCAAAAGATCAGCGCAGCACCGCTGGTCGACTGCCCTGCCTGCCAGGCGCCAGAGCTTAAAAAGATGCTGTCCATGCCGGGCTTCCGCCTGAGCGGCAGCGGCTGGTACGAAACCGATTTCAAGACCGGTTCCAAGAAGAATCTGGCCGGCGGCGACAAAGCTGACTAAGGTCTGGAACCTGAGTTGAACGACTACGCGCGAGCTCTTGCAACCTCTGCAAGGCCTCCAACCGAATTTCGAATTACGAGAAGTGAAACCACTACCATGATGCGCAGCCATTATTGCGGCCAACTGAACGAAGCCCTGGAAGGCCAGGAAATTACCCTTTGCGGATGGGTTCACCGTCGCCGTGACCACGGTGGGGTGATTTTCCTCGATATCCGTGATCGTGACGGTCTGGCCCAGGTGGTGTTCGACCCGGACCGCGCTGAGAGCTTCGCCGCCGCCGATCGCGTGCGCAGCGAATACGTCGTGAAAATCACCGGCAAGGTTCGCCTGCGTCCGGCCGGTGCCACCAACGCCAACATGGCGTCGGGCATGATTGAAGTCCTGGGCTACGAGCTGGAAGTGCTGAACGAATCGGAAACCCCGCCGTTCCCGTTGAACGAGTACTCCGACGTCGGCGAAGAAACCCGCCTGCGTTATCGCTTCCTTGACCTGCGTCGCCCGGAAATGGCCGAGAAGCTGCGTCTGCGTTCGCGCATGACCACCAGCATCCGTCGCTACCTGGACGAGAACGGCTTCCTCGACGTCGAGACGCCGATCCTGACCCGCGCTACACCTGAAGGCGCACGTGATTATCTGGTACCGAGCCGTACTCACGCCGGTTCGTTCTTCGCCTTGCCGCAATCGCCGCAGCTGTTCAAGCAACTGCTGATGGTGGCCGGCTTCGACCGTTACTACCAGATCGCCAAGTGCTTCCGCGACGAAGACCTGCGTGCCGACCGTCAGCCTGAATTCACCCAGATCGACATCGAAACCAGCTTCCTCGATGAAAAAGACATCATGGGCCTTACCGAAGGCATGATCCGCAACCTGTTCAAGGAAGTGCTGGACCTGGAATTCGGCGAATTCCCGCACATGACCTTCGAAGAAGCCATGCGTCGCTACGGTTCCGACAAGCCGGACTTGCGTAACCCGCTGGAACTGGTGGACGTTGCCGACCAGCTTAAAGAAGTCGACTTCAAGGTTTTCAGCGGTCCTGCCAACGATCCGAAATGCCGTGTCGCCGCCTTGCGCGTACCGGGTGCGGCGAGCATGCCGCGCAAGCAGATCGACGACTACACTAAGTTCGTCGGCATCTACGGTGCCAAGGGCCTGGCGTACATCAAGGTCAACGAACGCGCGAAGGGCGTCGAGGGGCTGCAATCGCCTATTGTCAAAAATATCCCTGAAGCCAACCTCAATGTGATCCTTGATCGCGTTGGCGCGGTCGACGGCGACATCGTATTCTTCGGCGCCGACAAGTCGAAGATCGTCAGCGAAGCCTTGGGCGCCCTGCGGATCAAGGTCGGCAACGATCTGGACCTGCTGACCTGCAAGTGGGCGCCAATGTGGGTCGTCGACTTCCCGATGTTCGAAGAGAACGACGACGGCAGCTTCAGCGCCTTGCACCACCCGTTCACCGCGCCGAAGTGCACCCCGGAAGAACTGGAAGCCAACCCGGCAACCGCATTGTCCCGTGCCTACGACATGGTCCTGAACGGCACCGAGCTGGGTGGCGGTTCGATCCGTATCCACCGCAAGGAAATGCAGCAGACGGTGTTCCGCCTGTTGGGTATCAATGAAGCAGAACAGGAAGAGAAATTCGGCTTCCTGCTCGACGCCCTGAAATACGGCGCGCCGCCCCACGGTGGCCTGGCCTTCGGTCTGGACCGTCTGGTAATGCTGATGACCGGTGCCCAGTCGATCCGTGAAGTGATCGCCTTCCCGAAAACCCAGAGTGCTGCCGACGTGATGACGCAAGCCCCGGGTGTTGTAGATGCCAAGGCATTGCGCGAGCTGCACATTCGTCTGCGCGAAACGCCAAAGGCTGAGTAAGGCTGACCGCAAAGGCGCATCCTTCCGGGATGCGCCTTTTCTTTAGGTCGAGATTTTTTGTTGCTGGCCGACACAGCGTGCGCGGCGGGCAATGTTTCAAAGAGAATTCGGAGCGAGATATGGCGGGTCATTCCAAGTGGGCGAACATCAAGCACCGCAAAGAACGTCAGGATGCCAAGAAGGGCAAGATTTTCACCAAGTGGATTCGTGAACTGACCGTTGCTGCCCGTCAGGGTGGCGGTGATCCGGGTTCCAACCCACGCTTGCGTCTGGCGCTGGACAAGGCCCTTGGCGCGAACATGAGTCGCGACATCATTGATCGCGCAGTTGCCCGCGGTGCCGGTGCTGCCGATACCGACGACATGGTCGAGCTAAGCTACGAAGGCTACGGCCCGGGCGGCGTGGCGGTGATGGTCGAGTGCATGACCGACAACCGTAACCGCACCGCAGCTGCTGTTCGCCATGCGTTCAGCAAGTGCGGCGGCAACCTCGGCACCGACGGTTCGGTGGCGTATCTGTTCGAACGCAAGGGGCAGATTTCCTTTGCGCCGGGCGTTGATGAAGATGCGCTGATGGAAGCGGCCATGGAAGCCGACGCCGATGACGTGGTCACTCATGAAGACGGCTCGATTGACGTGTTCACCTCGTTCGCCGGCTTCTACTCCGTGCGTAACGCGCTGGAAGCAGCGGGTTTCAAAGGCGATGACGCGGAAATCGTGATGCTGCCCACCACCAGCGCCGAACTGGATCTGGAAGGCGCCGAGAAGGTGCTCAAGCTGATCGACATGCTCGAAGACCTGGATGACGTGCAGAACGTCTACTCCAACGCGGACATTCCAGAGTCGGTGGCCGCACAGCTGGGTTAAGGGCGAGTAAGATCCAATGTGGGAGCAGGCTTGTCGGGTCGCCGCATCGCTGCGATGGCGGGGCCCCCCCAACCCGCGCCCCCCCTTTTTTTTTACCGGATTTTGTTATAAGCGCCTTCCCCAACCCCCCGCGGCGTTAATTTTAATTTTTTTTTTTCTCCCCCGTCTCGCCCACCCCCGTGTTGGCGGGGGCTTGGGTCCCGGGCGGGGTGGCGGGGTGGGGGGGGCCGGGGTGGTCT
>NZ_SISB01000037.1 GCF_004310295.1 Pseudomonas sp. BGI-2
GAAGCATACAACGTTCGCTTAAGTAATTATTTTTCCAAAGAGAAAGCCGCCAAAGAGATGGCGTCGAGTCCCGGGGGCTCGGGGAAGGGTAAAAGAGACAGCGTCGCACCGCCCCGTTGGGCTGCGAAGCGGCCCCCAGCGTCCATTCTGACAGACCGAGTTGTCCGGATTTACGACTGCTGCGCAGCCGAACGGGGCGGTGCGACGTTTCGCTAAATCCCCTCGCCACAGATAAATCCCCTTACCATAGATAAGCCCCCTCACCACAGGTTTATGCTCGGCTGAACATTGTCTTAAGTGAACAGCATTTCATTAACAGTTGGGGTTTCTGTGGGCGAGCGACTCTTATTTGACGAGTCGCTTTTCCTTGGAAGGTCTGTAGCCGAAATACGAGCTGTAGCACTTGCTGAAATGGCTCGGTGACACAAACCCACACGCCACCAACACGTCCACCTGGGACAACTCCGTATGCTGGAGCAGCCGCCGCGCTTCGGTGATCCGCAATTCCATGTAATACCGTTGTGGCGTGGTGCCCAGTTGCTCCTTGAACAAACGCTCAAGTTGTCGACGGGAACGGCCGGCGTAAACCGCCAGCTGCTCCAATTCCAAAGGCTCTTCGAGGTTGGCATCCATCAGCTTCACCACCTCGCGCAAGGGCGCACTCACACAGACATTTTCAGTCGGCTTGATGCGTCGGTAGCGGGACTCCTCGAAGGCCAGGATGTCCTCGATCCCCTCGACGAGCGCTTTACCGTACAGTCCTTTGATCCAGTCCAGCGCCATATGGAATGCCCCGGAAGGACTGGACGCCGTCAGCCGGTCTCGATCAATGATGTAAGGCTCACTGCTGACCTGCGTCGCCTTGCAGAAATCCGCGAGCGCGGGGCGATGCTCGGGGTGAATCGCGCAACGGTAACCGTCCAGCAAACCGGCCTTCCCCAGGAACCATGCTCCGTTCCATAACCCGGCCAGACTGACGCCCTGGTCTGATGCCGTCCTCAACAGGCTGATCAAGCCTTCGCTGGCCTTGAGTTCTGTCCTGTAGCCGCCGCAAATCACCAGCAGGTCCAGCGCTTTTATCGCTGCACTATCGATGCGCGCATCGGGTCGGATGACCAGGCCCAGATCGCTGACGACTTCGCCTGCATTCAAGCCGAATGTCCGTGAAGAGAATGAGTCAGGTCGGAGCAGATTGGCCGTGATGACCGTATCCAGCGCCTGAGTGAACGCGGGCAGCGAGAAATGTTCGAGCAGCAGGAATCCCGCGCGAACCGTTTGCTGGCTCCCATCGGGGTGTTCATTCAGATAGCGAAGGTTTTTACCCTTCATGCCTCCGCTAAATTGGCGTCGTTCGATCAATGCTGGCCCCACTCCATTACGTTACCGAACCGGTTGTCTATTGCCTTGATAAGGCGCCATGTTAACCCGCAGCGCCACTATGGCGTATCCACGCGCCTTGATGGAACGCCAGATAGCGCTCTGCCTCAGTTATTTATACTCAAATGCCAGCTTAATAATATTTTACCGATACCAGGGTCATCCCTAGTCTTGAACCCAAGAAATGGCAGGTCGTTCGCGACCTAACTCCAACTTCGAAGGGTATTGAGATGACCACTGAAAAAATAAAAACAGATACGCTGATTGTTGGCGCCGGTCAGGCTGGCGTGGCCATGAGTGAACACCTGAGCAAACTCGGCGTGCCGCACCTGGTGCTGGAGCGCAATCGCATTGCCGAGCGCTGGCGCACCGGACGCTGGGATTCGCTGGTGGCGAATGGTCCGGCGTGGCACGACCGTTTTCCAGGGCTTGATTTTGACGACCTCAGCCCGGATGAGTTTGCCCCGAAAGAACGCGTAGCCGATTACTTCGAAGCCTACGCAAAGAAGTTCAACGCTCCGATCCGCACCGGCGTGGACGTGCTGAAAGTCGAGCGCAACATCGGTCGCCCGGGCTTCACCATTGAAACCTCTGAAGGCGTGTTCGAGGCCAACCGCGTAGTGGCTGCCACCGGGCCTTTCCAGCGTCCGGTCATCCCGCCGATTGCGCCGAAAGATCAGCCGTTCATGCAGATCCACTCGGCCGACTACCGCAACCCGGCGCAACTGCCTGATGGCGCGGTGCTGGTGGTTGGCGCGGGTTCGTCCGGTGTGCAGATTGCCGATGAATTGCAGCGTGCCGGCAAGAAGGTTTACCTCTCGGTCGGCGCCCACGACCGCCCGCCTCGCGCTTATCGCAACCGTGATTTCTGCTGGTGGCTGGGTGTGCTGGGCGAGTGGGATCAAGCGGCGATGAAACCGGGTCGGGAGCACGTGACCATCGCGGTGAGCGGTGCCCATGGCGGCCGCACGGTGGACTTCCGTGGACTCGCCCATCGCGGCATGACGCTGGTCGGTTTGACTCAATCGTTCAACGGTGGCGTGGCGACGTTCCAGGCGAATCTGGCCGACAACCTTGCACGTGGCGATGAGAACTATCTGGCGCTGCTGAATGCTGCCGACGCCTACATCGAACGCAATGGCCTGGACCTGCCGGAAGAACCTGAAGCGCGCCACGCGTTCCCAGATCCGGAGTGCGTCACCCACCCGATCCTTGAACTCGACCTGGCCAAGGTCGGCGTGACCTCGATCATCTGGGCCACCGGTTTTGCCACGGATTACAGCTGGCTCAAGGTTGATGCCTTCGACGACAACGGCAAGCCGCAGCATCAGCGCGGCGTATCGAGCGAGGCTGGTGTGTATTTCCTCGGCCTGCCGTGGCAGTCCCGTCGCGGCTCTTCGTTCATCTGGGGTGTCTGGCATGACGCCAAGTACGTGGCTGATCACATCGCCATTCAGCGCTCTTATCTCGACTACCACGATGCGGCGCAACGCGAGGCTGAACAGGCCCCGGTCGCCCATAAAGCCACGGTCAGTGCCTAAGCCTTTTTCTTTTCAGGAGCTTCAAATGTCCACGCCAACCCATACCCGCATTCGCATGTTCAACACCAAGGAAACCTACCCGAACCAGAGCCTGGACAACGACCTGTGCCAAGCGGTCCGCGCCGGTAACACCGTTTATGTTCGTGGCCAGGTCGGGACTGATTTCGAGGGCAGACTAGTGGGTCTGGGTGACCCGCGTGCTCAGGCCGAGCAAGCCATGCGCAACGTCAAGCAGTTGCTGGAAGAGGCAGGCAGCGACCTCAGCCACATCGTGAAAACCACGACTTACCTGATTGACCCGCGGTATCGCGAGCCGGTGTATCAGGAAGTGGGCAAGTGGCTCAAAGGTGTATTTCCGATTTCGACCGGGCTGGTGGTGTCGGCACTTGGGCAGCCGCAGTGGTTGATGGAGATTGATGTGATTGCGGTGATTCCTGAGTAAGCAGGTAAGACCCAGTCGCGGCCTTCGCGAGCAAGCTTCGCTCCTACGTTAGATCTCTGTTTCATGCACGACCCCGATCCTCTGTAGGAGCGAAGCTTGCTCGCGAAGAGGCCCGCCCAGGCACCACACTCTCCAAGGCAACCCAAGGAGCAAAACCATGACCTTCTCCATCACCGCCCGTTGCCCCGAAACCGGTCAGTTCGGCATTGCGATCAGTTCCTCCAGCATCGCCGTCGGCGCCCGTTGCCCGTGGCTGCTGCCGGGTGTCGGCGCCGTGTCCACACAAAACATCACCCTGCCGTCGTTAGGCCCGGAAGTCCTCGCCCTGATGGAGCAAGGCCTCGCCCCTGCCGAGGCGTTGGACAAAGTCCTGACCCGCAACGGCTACAGCCAATACCGGCAGATCACTGCGATTGACCACCTCGGCCAGACCGCCCATTTCAGCGGCGCGCAAACTCTCGGCAACCACAACGCCGTGTCCGGTGAGCAATGCGTCGCCGCTGGCAACATGCTCGCGGACCGCGCGGTGATTGAGGCCATGGTCGAGGCCTTCGAACACGGCGAAGGCCAACTCGCCGACCGCTTGCTCGCGGCTATGAAAGCCGCCATCGCCGCCGGTGGCGAAGCCGGGCCGGTGCATTCGGCGGCGATGGTGGTGGTCGGTGAACTGACCTGGCCGATCATCAACCTGCGGGTCGACTGGGCTGACGAAAATCCCATCGGCCAGTTGGAAAAACTTTGGGACGCTTACCGCCCACAAGTGCAGGACTACATCGACCGCGCCCTCGCCCCCGACAAATCCCCTGGCTACGGCGTCGCCGGAGACGACCGATGAGCAGCAGCCGCGATTTGCTGCAAACCCTGGTGGCGTTCGACACCACGAGCCGCGAATCCAACCTGCACCTCATCGAGTTCGTCCGCGACTACCTCGCGGGTTTCGATGTGCCTTGCGAACTGGTCTACAACGAGCAGCGCAGCAAGGCCAATCTGTTCGCCACCATTGGCCCGGCGGATCGGCCGGGCATCGTGCTGTCGGGGCACACCGACGTAGTGCCCGTCGACGGCCAGCCGTGGACGGTTGCGCCGTTTGAACTCACCGAGCGCGATGGCAAGTTGTACGGTCGCGGCACGGCGGACATGAAAGGCTACATCGCTTGCGTGCTCGCCCTTGTTCCGTCGTTGGTGAATGCCACGCTGCGGCTGCCGGTACACATCGCGCTGTCCTACGATGAAGAAGTCGGCTGCCTCGGCGTGCGCTCGTTGCTGGCGGAGTTGGAACAGCGACCGGTCAAACCGATGCTGTGCATCATTGGCGAGCCGACCGAACTGAAACCGGTGCTCGGGCATAAAGGCAAACTGGCGATGCGCTGCGATGTTCATGGTGAAGCGTGCCATTCGGCGTACGCGCCGCTTGGGGTCAATGCGATTGAATACGCCGCCGAACTGATCGGTGAACTGGGGCGGATTGGTCAACGCCTCAAAGCGCCTGAGCATCACGATGCACGGTTTGATCCGCCGTTCAGCACCGTGCAGACCGGGGTGATTTCCGGTGGCAAAGCGTTGAACATCGTACCCGCCGATTGCCGCTTCGACTTCGAAATCCGCGCGTTGCCTTCGCATGATCCGAGTGAGGTTGCGCAGGCATTGAAGGCCTATGCCGAGCAGCAGGTTCTACCGCGCATGCGTGCGGTGAGTGAACAAAGCGAGATTCGATTTAGCCAGTTGTCGGCGTATCCCGGTTTGGCCACCGACGCACACAGCGAAGCGGCCGAGTTGATCGCCATGTTCTGCGGCTCCCGAGCATTCGGCACGGTCGCTTTCGGCACTGAGGGCGGCCTGTTCGACGCCGCCGGTGTCCCCACCGTCGTCTGCGGGCCCGGCAGCATGGACCAGGGCCATAAACCGGATGAATTCGTCAGCCTAGAACAACTCACCGCCTGCGACGCCATGTTGCAACGGATGCTGCAATCGATCAGCGCTTGAGACCCGGCAACCACTAATCCCTGGAGGAGCGAGCGGTGCGGCGATCCGACTTGCCCGCGAAGACGGCCTAACATCCAACATCGTGGCTGACTGACACTCCGCCTTCGCGGGCAAGCCTCGCTCCTACGGGGTCCGCGGTGCTTTAACAATCCGGTAAGCCTGAATCGCGAAAGAATTTGAACACTCAAAAATCCCTGTGGGAGTGAGCCTGCTCGCGATAGCGGTCTGTCAGCCAAATCAATTTTGACTGACAGACCGCTATCGCGAGCAGGCTCGCTCCCACAGGTTTTTCGGCTACCCGGCGACATACATTTTTTAACGTCTATACCCACAATCTTACTAATTTATCTATCCGCCCCCACCGCACATCATCAACTCCAACAAGAAAAGCGTCGCCCCGTGCAGGGCTCACCGAAGTACGTCCACGTACTCAAAATGCCTTGGAGTCCGTCATGGTTACCACAGCAACAACCGCCGCCCCGCTCATCGAAAAACACACCATCGGCTACGTGCCGCCCGAAGATCGCCACGGCAAAACCCGCGACCTGTTCACCCTCTGGTTCGGCGGCAACATCGCCCCGCTGCCCATCGTCACCGGCGCCCTCGGCGTGCAGATGTTCCACCTCAATCTGGTGTGGGGTATCGTCGCCATCCTCGTCGGCCACCTGGTCGGCGGCGTGCTGATGGCGCTGCACTCTGCGCAAGGCCCGCAGATGGGCATTCCGCAAATGATCCAGAGCCGCGCCCAGTTCGGCTCCCTCGGCGCGCTGCTGGTGGTGTTGATCGCCGGCATCATGTACATCGGCTTCTTCGCCTCCAACATCGTCCTCGCCGGCAAATCCCTGCACGGCGTCGTCGACAGCGTCCCGGTGCCGGTGGGCATCGTCATCGGCGCCCTCGGTTCGGGCATCATCGGCATCATCGGCTACCGCTTCATCCACGTGCTCAACCGCATCGGCACCTGGGTGCTCGGCGCCGGCATCGTGCTCGGTTTCGGCTACATCTTCACCCACGTGCAAACCGCCGACTTCCTCACCCGCGGCAGCTTCAACATCTCCGGCTGGCTCGCCACCGTGTCGCTGGCCGCGCTCTGGCAAATCGCCTTCGCGCCCTACGTCTCCGACTACTCGCGCTACCTGCCGGCCAACATGCCCGTCGCCGCAACGTTCTGGACGACCTACCTGGGCACCGTCCTCGGCTCCAGCCTCTCGTTCATCTTCGGCGCCGTCGCCGTCCTCGCCACGCCCGTCGGCATGGACACCATGGACGCCGTCAAACTCGCCACCGGCTCCATCGGCCCGTTGATGCTCGTGCTGTTCCTGCTCAGCGTCATCAGCCACAACGCCCTCAACCTCTACGGCGCCGTGCTGTCGCTGATCACCCTGATCCAGACCTTCGCCTACCGCTGGATCCCCACCGCCAAAAGCCGCGCCGTGCTTTCGGTCGTCATCCTCGCCGCCTGCTGCTTCGCCGCCGTCGGCGCCTCCGCCAACTTCATCGGCCACTTCGTCGACATGGTGCTGGTGCTGCTCGTGGTGCTGGTGCCGTGGACCGCGATCAACCTGATCGACTTCTATGCGATTCACAAAGGTCAGTACGACATCGGCTCGATCTTCAAGGTCGACGGCGGGATCTATGGCCGGTACAACCCGCAGGCGTTGTTGGCGTATGCGATCGGGATTGCGGTGCAGATTCCGTTTATGAACACGCCGCTGTATGTCGGGCCGATCTCCGAGCACATCAACGGCGCTGACTTGTCCTGGCTGGTCGGCCTGCTCATCACCTCCCCGCTCTACTACTGGCTGGCCAACCGCGACACCGCCTACAAACGCCGCCTCTCCACCGGAAAACTCGCCAACAGCCTCTAACCGAAGCACCGCTGTTCCTTGTAGGAGCCAGGCTTGCCGGCGAAGACGTCCTCAAAAACGCCATCGCCAGCAGGCCATTCCCTCTGTAGCAGCTGTCGAGTGAAACGAGGCTGCGATCTTTTCATCTTCCTCCCGCGATATTTAATGAACCCCTCCCGCGCCCACCCACCTAACAAAAAGACTATCTGGAGGGTGACTAATGCAAATCGAAACAATCTGGATCGTACTGACCGCAGCTCTTTTGCTGATCGAGCTATGGGCCATCAACCGAGTGCGCAAAGCCCAAGGCAAATCGAGCAACAAACTCCTGTGGATCGTGGTGATCGTGTTTGTGCCGCTGATTGGGGTGGTGGCGTGGGCATTGGCGGGGCCGAAACACACTGAACACAATCCGCATTCGCCGCAGGCTGGGCAATGAGGTCGAGTGGTCCGCGATAACGATTTGAAAACTGCACAATTTGAAATGACAAAGCCCCGATGATTCGGGGCTTTGTTGTTTCTGGCCATCCGATCAGCGTGTGGACTGCCGAAAGCCAAAATCTTTTGATTTTCCCATCCGAAAATCATGTAGGAAACCACCCTCCGTGGCGAGGGAACTTGCTCCCGCTGGGTGGCGAAGCCGCCCCAAACCCTGCAAAGTTTTTAAACAACACAAACCCCTGTAGCAGCTGGCGAAGCCTGCGTTCGGCTGCGCAGCAGCCGCGAATCCAGCAAACACGATCCGCCTGACACTAAACAACCTCTGAATTCACGTCAGCTGCTCAACCTAGCGCAGTCTCCACCACGAGCTACAAAACTCGGATTTTGGTCCTACACACCCGTTTGCAGACATAAAAATCGACGCCTATATTCGACCCGTCGCTGACCGCTGTTAGCGATTGGGTTTCGCAGCCCTAAGAGATGGCCTTAACCGTCGAATGAAAAATCTGGCAAAATTCGCCCGCATTTCATTTCATGGCGGTTGTGCGTGGGAGACTTTCGAGTCTGCCGGGTTTAGGTCATCTCGGTCTGCGAACCCGCGTACAGCTGCCACCCAATTGTTTCGCAGCAAAAAAGTGGCGCCTCTATTCATTCTCGTAGAGAACTACCAATGACCATGAACAACCCGCCTCGCCGCTTCACCCCAATGTCCCAACTCGCCACCAACCACCCCGTACTGCTCATCGACTACGACGCCCCACTGCGCGAACTCCACAACTGCCTCAGCGAACGCCTCAACGCCGTCCTCAAATACCTCAACCTCATGGCCTGCACCAGCCTCCCCGACTACGCCGAACACGACATCAACACCGTCACCAACATCGCCCGGATCATGGTCCAGGATGTGAGCGATGTGTTTCGGGTGATTGAGCAGCGTGGGTTTGATATGCCCAAGGGGCACTGACCCGTTTTAAACCGCAGCAACACCCGTTGCTGCGGTTTTCCGATGACCTGAACACATGCCGTCATAGTCGTTTACTTTTCAGTGAACAGATTTCAAGGGATCGTTACGGATACTTCAGGGCAGAAGTGACATGCATTTCATATTGGAAAATCTGTCCCTTTACCCATTATTCAAGGCGTAGACTACCGAGGAGATTGAAATGGACCTGATGACATTCGAAAGCCCGGTTGCTGCGGTATTATCCGGGCACGAAGCACCAGAGCGCTCGCTCAAGCGGAGAATCCCGATGACTGCAAAAACCAAAAAGCTTTCGGAACAGGAAATGGACGCGCTGGAGCGCCAGGTACCGGATCTCGCTGAAATAGCTACCAAGACGGCATATGCTCGCGCACTGTTGGTGAGCGATAGCGTACTGCGTGTCGATTCTGGCGATTTGGTATGGATGTCACTTGACGGCAGCAAGACGGTTGTAGCCAAAGCAAAACCGCGCCGCAAAGTCAAGGTAGGCGAGGTAATCAAAGTGCGCCGTATCGAGGATCAAACGGCTGGTGGTCATGCCTAGGTTTCGAATATTTGCGGGACCGAATGGGTCTGGCAAGAGCACCATCAAGGGAGAAATTGATCCCGCCCTTATCAAGACGTACGTGAATGCCGATGATCTCGAGAAGGAAGCAAAAGAGACCGGGTTCATCGATCTGGCTACCTTTGAAGTCGCCACGACATTATCCGAGTTGCTCACATTCCATACCGAACACTATCTGATCAGAAACAGAGGGCTCAGCGGTCAAGCCGAACAGATTGGATTGCTGGGCACCAAAGTCGACTACCGAAACGTCAACGTCAATTCCTATCTGGCCTCTGTGCTATCGGACTTCCTTCGCCAACGCCTGCTGGAAAAAGGCGTGAGTTTTACCTTCGAGACGGTGATGTCACATCGCAGCAAGGTCGACTTCATGAGAGAGGCCCAGGCTCGCGGTTACCGGACATACCTTTACTTCGTTTCAACTGAAAACCCGGCTATCAACATAGACCGCGTAGGAATCAGAGTACGCGAAGGCGGACATCCCGTGGCTCCTGAAAAAGTGAGCGAACGGTATTACAAATCTCTGGGCCTTCTACCAGACGCCATTGCAGTCAGCAACCGGGCGTACATCTTCGATAACTCCGGCGACAGTACGGTTCTTCTGGCGGAGATTACAGATGGAATTAGTCTTGAATTTCAAACTAACGAAGTCCCGGATTGGTTCTTCGAATCTTATGTCGATAAAGTCGAAACCACTTAAAAAATAGAAAAACAAACATGTAATTCAAATAGATTTGTCACCTTTTCCTGTGAATATGCCAATGAGCATACGTCACAAAATCGCCCGGATCATGGTCCAGGATGTGAGCGATGTGTTTCGGGTGATTGAACAGAGAGCATTTGATACGCCGAAGGCGTAGCTAACATTTCAACCTCAAAAAAACCCGCATTGATGCGGGTTTTTATGCCTATATGTTTTCTTTAAGATACTGTTATTTTTTTGAAAACAATTTTCTCGCAGAATAGTTCGAGACCAGTCAATTGCGATCTTGCCGCGTCCCAAACCAATAAGTCTTTCACCTTTCCAGTAAAAAAACTCCCGCTTTGGCTAACCCGCCTGAGTAGTGAATTTATTTACATTTGCAAACCCATTAGCATACCGCGCCACGTCAGCCAAAGTAACACACTCTCTAATCCTATCTTCATCAGGGTGGCTTGCATTAAACTGATACTCAAGCATAGAGACAATCATCTCAATCAACTTGTCATACAACTCCGCAGACTCAGAAGAAATAGATTTTAATTCACATAGTTTGTTTTGCACAGCAACAAACTCCGGTGAGCATGGTTCTACTCTATCCTCCTTGAAAGAATAATCCCCGTTGAAATGCGCCTTTGTTTTCAGGTAGAAATATGGAAGCTTTTCCAGCATATAATGTAGCATGTAAGCGTATTGCGTTTCAGAGGCTGACATTTTAAAACTCCTTTATTGGATATAACTCGCCTATCAAAACCCACTACCAAGGAACTAAATTACATACTCGCCATGCAACTCAATTTCCTTCTCTTGACAAGTGAAATACAAATGGAGTGAATCATTACAGCCACTGTAAAATCTGACAGTTTTTTATATTAGTTTGCGATAACTCATCAGCGCATTACGAGAAAACAACGAACCTAAATCAACCCCTTTTCATCCGTTTTCATACTTGGTCGCCGTTCGAGAGCGCATTTACATAGACCAGTTCTGGAACGAGTACGCGGGCGATCCCAGCAAGGTGGATGAAGAAGCCCGCAAGCATTACGCCACGCGCGTGCCCGCCCCGGCGCCATGCACGCAGCCTTCGCTCAGTTCCGCAGCATTCGTCAGAATGAGTTGGACAACAAGGCTTTGATGGCGACGCGGCTCACGATGCCAGTGTGGGCCATCGGCAGCGAAAACTCCTTTGGCACCCATAAAGCGATCGTGATGCGCAATGCGGCGAATAAGGTCACCGAAGTGGTGATTCCGAAGAGGGGCGGGACATTGGCTGATGGAAGAAGCGCCAACACAGACTGTTCAAGCGATTCGTCACTTCATCGCGCAGTGATCGGAAAAGGTCTCGAAGAAGGCCCTGTCTTCAGGGCCACCATGACAACAGCGATCAGTAAACCTGCACCCGCCACAACTCGCGCGACGAAGAAGCCGGCGACATCGGCAGTCGACCGTGCAGCGTTCGATAGTTGTCGATCAGCACCAGATCACCTTCGCTCCATTGATGGGCGATCAGGCAGTCCGGGTCGTAAACCAGCGCGTTGACCTGTTCGAGCAACACTTGCTGAGCCTCCTCGTCATGGTCCTGCACAGACTGGCTCAGGGTCTGCAGTGTCGAGTCGGCGCCCTCTTGGTAACGCAGGATGAGTTCGCCACTGCGGGGGTGATGATCCACCAGGCTGTACATGCGCGGCGAGCCACCGAAGTAGGTCATCTTGGTGTAGTAGGTGATGTTCACCGACTGCCATTGCCGGGCGACTTGCCGCCCGACTTTTCGCAGTACGTTTCGGCTGTCGACGATGGTGGTCTGGCCCTCGCCCGGCTGCGGCGCGGTCTTGCAATACAGCATGAATTTACTGGCGCAGAATTTCGGGTTGCGCTGAACCTGTGCGTCGCTGTCGGGCAGCATGTTCAGGTCCCAGTGCAAAGGCGTTTTCTCCAGAGAGTGCACCACGCCTTGCGGTTTGTCCGCGGGTTTGACCACATGCACGGCGCCGAAGGCCCATTCGTACAGCGTGCCGAAGCGTTCGCAACTGCGAGCAAAACTGTCCTGGTCGTCGAAGCGACAGCCCTTGAGGCAGACGAAACCAAAGGTTTCCACCAGTGCTTCCAGCAGGCCCGTGGACAGTCGTTCGAAACCCTGCCCCAACGGGTCTCGCACCACTAGGCCAAAGAGCGGAAGTTTTTGCAGTTCGTATTCGAAGCCTTTGGCCTGCGGATTTTCCGTTTGGTGGAAGAGCCACGGCCGCCCCTGCCAGGTGACCAGCACATGGTGGTCGAGGTCGACCTGGGCGCGTGCGCGAAGGCTCTGGCTGCCATCGATGTTGCACACCGGCACGGCATGCCAGGGGCTGTCGACACGAGTCAGCCCTTCGGCCAAGCCAAAGGTGAATTTGGGCCCGGCATTGCTGTATTGATGGACCGACAATCGAATGTCATCGCCGAAAAAACGATCCACTGCCGCATTCAATGCCTGCCCGCGAAACATCATCTGGAAGGCTTTGAAATTGATATGCTGCAGGTACTCGTCCTCGCTCTGCCCGTCTTCACGGCACAAACGCAGGTCGTTGTAGAGGTGACTGCAGAGGTCGTCATGCGCCTGGCTGAGGGATTCATCGTGCCGGCTCTGCTCGATCAGTTCCCCAAGGTTTTTCCAGGGCAGACGGGCCTGCTTGATCAGGCTGGCGCGAACCGACTCGGCACTTTGGGCCTGTGGGAACAGGTCTTCCATGCTGACCCACTGAATCGTATGGGTGGTGCACAGTTCACGCAAAGCCCGGTTGTAGGTCTCGCGAACGTCGTCGGCCACCCCGACGATGTCATTGAATGTCGTGCCGTCACTGAGGATCGACACCACACAACCCGGTGCGTGCAGCGCGGCGATGGCTTGGCCGAGCTGGTCGAGGCGTTCGATGGCGATGACCTCGCCGTAGTCCGGCAGCACGCCGAATGTCTGGTCAATGGCGTTTGGCGACTTGCAGGGAAAGCCTGGCAGTACCAGACGCACCGGCAGGCTCTGATCGAAGCAATGCCCCAGGCGTAGCGCGAGATGCGCCCTGCCTTGTGTGTCGAAACAATCATCGGTGCCTTTGAGCAGATAACCAGCGAGCAAATCGCTGACGGCAGCGATCCATGCGTCTCTATGTTCCATAGAACAACTTCCTTGAGAGTGTGTGTATCAATAGGATTTAACGGTGTCGCCATGATCGGTGAACACATGCGCTGTACCGCAGACTTGCTGCAGAATGCGCAGCAACCCGGCCGGCTGTTCGCAGCAGAAGTTTGGGGCCTGGGCCTGCAATGTAGGGGTAAGGCCATACCCCCAAGTGACCGCCGCCGAGTACATGCCTGCAGCACGGGCGGTCTTCAGATCGATCTCGGTGTCACCGACGAACAAACAGCGTTGCGGATCAACCGACAATCGCTGGGCGGCTTCCCATGCCACCTCCGGCTCAGGCTTGAGCGCCCTGCCCGCGCGATGCCCCAGAATTGTTCCGAAGGTATTCTGTGGAAGCAGTGCATCAGCTACTTGCCGGGCCATTTCCTCGGTCTTGTTGGTCACGATTGCCAGCGGCACTTGTAGCTGGCGACAACCTTCAAGCAAGGCAAGCACACCGCTGAATGGCCGGGAAAATTGAACCAGGTTGTTTTGGTATAGCGTCACATAACGCTGGTGCAGAGCGACCGCATCGGCGATACCAAACTGCGTGGCAACCCGCTCGATCATCGCCGTGACCCCACCGCCGATATAACCCCGCACTGTCTCCGCAGTCAGCGCCGGGCAACCCTGTTCGAGCAACACCTGGTTCAGGCACCAGGTGATGTCAGGCAAGGTGTCGACCAAGGTCCCATCCAAATCGAAGAGTACGGCTTCCACCCGCAACCGAGACGCCATCATTGAGCACTGGCGTAGTGACAAGGGCGCCCTTTGCGGAACACCAGGCGATGGTAGCGCTCATCGACATTGCTGCGTTTTTCGAGCGTGACCACACCCCGCCGCTTGATGGCCACCGAATGCCAGGGCGTGCGCCACAGATCACTGGTTGGCACCAACCGGATACCGATCTTCGTCGAGACCGCCAGTTGCGGGTGAATCGACAGGCGCAGGCAATGCGGGTAGCGCGCCTGTAACAGGGCACTCCAGGCTTCACTGCGCTGGATCACCCGCTGCGAGGCCGGTTTGGCAACTTTCTTCACCGCATTAAGGCTCATGCCAGCGAATACCTTGAGCCCCGAGTAATCCTCGGAAAGAAAGCGATGGATGCCGCAGTACATCAACATCATGTGCGGATCATCCTTGAAGCGCTGCTGCAACAAGACCAAAGACTGGCCATGTTCGATCATCATCTCCTCACGCATGGCGTCCAGACAATCAAGCGGAGGATAGGCATCTCTGAGGTCGAAATGGGCGAACGTGCCGGGATAATGCTGTTCGGCGTAGTCTTGGATAGCATCGGTGTAGGCTTTGACATCCGTATCGGGAACATGCACCAGGTCAGAGAATACATAGCCATCGGAGCAGATATGAATCAGCGCCCCCGGTGCGTAGATCTCCTGGATCTCCTTGCACAGGCGATGTAACTCGTCGATTGCATGATGTTCCGCAAGATCAGGCAGATGGCTGAGGGTTTTCTTGCGGCTGGGCGACTTGCCGGGAAAGGCTGGCAAGACCATTTCGACCTTGCGACCACTCTCGACCGCTTGCATTACCTTCGCTAGATGGGGTTCCAGTACCTGTAACGAAAGTTCGTGATCCTGCCCTGGGGCAAGGTTACGACGTTGAAACAAGCATCCTAGGATTTGCTGGGCAATGTTCATGTGCGCGATGTTCTGATGCTCATGCACCAGCTGACCGCACACCTGTTGAGCAACGGTGTTTGAACCCTGCATAGACAATCCCTTGTGTGGTGAATAACGGCCATTTTTTGGCCGTCAGCAGATATTCCTTACCTGCGGGCGGCTAAATTCCTACAAGTCGTTAGGGCTGTCAATCGTGGCAATCAGGAATATTTCGGCCTGCACGAGCCCCCCCGAGTCTGCCGTCGGTCAAGCAATCAACCCTGTCTAGCCTAAAAAAGCCCTTTCACCATAGGAACACAAGCCAGTTGAAGCCCGGAGGGCGAATGGTAAATAGCAGGTTCGTCACCAACGAAACCGCAGCGCCGGTAAAAGTCAGCGGCGTTCAATGTGGCGTCCAGATTGACTTCCCTCAGCCCCAGTTCCCGCGCCCGGTTTTCAAGGTAGTTCAGGATTCCCACGCCGATGCCTTGCCCCATGAAACCTGGCAGCACAAAGATCGCGCCGATTTCACTGTTCTCCAGATCAAGCATCCCTGTCGCCACCGGTTCACCCTGAATACAACCCAGGTAAAAGTGTTTTTCCATAAGGTCGCTGTACCCGTCCTTGGCGGCTCCGGCCGTCCAGGCAAGCATTTGTTCTGCGGTATAAGCGCCGATGCATTGGTGCCGTATCGCTTGAAGGCGGATATCGAATGCCGTTTGGGCATCGCTGGGCTGGGCGCGTCTGATCTCGAACATTTCATTCTCCTTTAGCCATTTGTGGGCGGAGAACTAAAAAGCTCCGTCCATTTCTGGCGGGGCCTTGGGTAACTACGTCAAATCCTGTGAACGCGTGACCTCACGGCCCGCCAGAGGCGGTCATGGAGGAGCACATCATGTTCATGCTGCAAATGTAGGTCATGGATCGATAGTGTTTTGGATGATCCGGGTTGTCAATTTTGAAGAGGGAAATAAATGCGTCCCCTTTTTCCCTTTCCGAGAAACCAGCCTCCGTGGCGAGGGTGCTTGCTCCCGCTGGACGGCGAAGCCGTCCCTGCCTCCTCACGTCACGATTTTGTACTATTTTTATAGATTCTCTGGATTGACCGCTCCTGATCAGAACGGGCTGACGGTCATCAAAGATCCGTAACAGGAGATCGCATCATGAAGCGCTTGCTGGGGTCCCTTGGATTCTCATCGTTACTGGTGGCATCGGCGGTGTTCGCTCATCACGGCTGGAGTGAGTACGACTCGAGCAAAACCTTGCAGCTGGACGGAACGATCGAGGAATCCGGTTATTCCCACCCGCATGGGTTTGTTCGCCTGAAGACTGACGACAAGACCTGGAACGTCGTGCTGGCGCCACCATCGCGCATGGAGAACCGTGGTCTTTCCAGGGAAATGCTGACTGTCGGCAAGCGGGCTATGGTGGTTGGCTATCAGAATCGCAACAAACCCGATGAACTGCGCGCAGAAAGCATCACGGTCGACAACAAAACCACTGAGTTACGCTGATGCAATCAACTGGCACCAGCGGTGGATCGGGTCTGGAAGGCTGGCTGGACTATGTGGGTGACTCGCAACTCGGGTCGGCCATGCGAAGCGAAATATGGCTGTATCCGATAGTCGAGGTGGTTCACATCCTTGGTTTCGTGGTGCTTGTCGGCTCTGTCGTCATGTTCGACCTGAGGGTTCTCGGGCTGTCGAAAGGTCTTCCGGTGACGGCACTGGCTCGTCACCTCCTGACATGGGGAGTAGCGGCCCTGCTATTGATAGTCCCGGCTGGGCTGATGATGTTTTCAGCCCATCCGCACGACTTCGCATCCAACGGCGTTTTTATTCTGAAGCTTTGCTTGATCGGTATTGCGGGCCTCAATGCGGCTCTTTTTCACGTGGGTGTCTTCCGTTCAGTAGCCCGGTGGAACACCGACACCGCGGCGCCTGGAATAGCGAAAATCCAGGCGGTTTTTTCGATTATGTTATGGATCAGCGTGGTGCTCTGCGGTCGACTGCTGGCCTACACCTGACAGGGCGACATGGAAAAAGGGACCAGATCTATTTTTTCACTTTCAACAAATAGTATTAGAGTGCCCACCTCAAACCGCTACAGACAGAACCCCCCATGAAACCGTTGTACTCAGGCTCGCTCCTGCTTCTGATTACGGGTTGCTCGCCGATCCCGCAATACGAAACCCCTGCCAATGCCCCCCAAGCGCAGATTCGCAGTGAAATGGACGCACTAACCAACCGTCGCAACTACCTGACCCTTAGCGCAGCGCCGACCACGGCCTGCAAGTACGGAAGGTCGGTACCCGTGACACCCGCTCGGGAACTATTCTCGGTCAGCGGTGGGCACCCTTCGAAACCCGAAGGTTTTCGAGCTATCGAAGCGGGTAAACCGATCCACCTGGTGCTGGAGGGCGGAGCCAGCGGCAACCGCAGATGCACGGTCGATTTTGTCAGTGAGTTCATGCCGGGCGCCCGCTATGTGATCAAGGGTGGCATCAGCGATGGCCCCAATGTCATGAGCGGCTGCCAGATCAACATCGTTGATCTGGATTCCAGAGCTCGACTCTTTCAGGCTAAGCAGTCACCGGCCAACGGCTGTGCTCTGGATCGGTTATCACTGCCGACGCGTTGAGCGCGCTGACCGATTGAGCGGCGTCATCTATTCCCTTTGTAATTCATTGGCGTTGGAAATATACAAATATGGCGACAAGACCTGAAACAACCTGGGAGATGCTGAATGAGGCCATGTCCCATTTCCAGGAGCACATTCGCAACAAGAAGTTAATCTGGGAGCTTTCGCTGACCGACCTCCTGCACGTAAGCAATTTCAAGGGTGGAAATGCTTCTATAACAGAGCCGATGGCTACGCTGCCCCCGAAGCTGAAACAATACGAAATTGTTCTCAGAGACATCGAAACAACCTTTAAGAAAAAGGGCTTGAATGATCTGACAGAAGAAGAGCTGACTCAATTGACGGGTCGTTGCACAGACTTCCTCGCTTTAACAACAAAACCGAAAAGTAAAATCCGAGGGCTGGGGCCGTCTTACGCTTCAGCGCTACTGGCGGCGCATTTTATAAATCTCATCCCCGTTCTGGATCGTCGAGTCCTGAACGGTGCCGCTATCAGCGTTACAACGCAGGCTAACGGCCAGGTCAAGGACATCGCTAAACACTATGCGGAACTCATCAAGGCGTTCAGAGCGGCGCTGCGACTGACGCCAGAAATGAGTTTGCGAGAGCTGGATAAAAAATGGTTCATTAAAAGTCTCTGAGATCGTCATAACCAGAGAAACGGCCACCCGCCGCTTCTCTTATTTAAATAGATCTGTCATCTGTCACCTTTTCCCTGCCTTTTCCTCTTTTCGATCAATAGGTCAAACAGCGCTATTGCTAATGACCGAGCATCAGTCCAGCAACGCGAGCTTCTTCAGCAGCTCGTACAACCCGTCAGGAACCAGCGACGTATCGCCAGTAATACTGTCGAGCGGCAGCCACTTCGCAATAAAGACTGCACCGTCGCTTTCATGAGCGTTCAAGTGGGGCCGTTCATAGACGCTGGCATCCACGAATTTCGCATCGTAGACCTGCACGATTTCGTGCCCTGGCGTGCCGGCAAAGGTGAAGATGTTTTCGAGTGTGCCGAGTAAGCGAACATCGGTGATGGATAAACCGAGTTCTTCATCGACTTCACGTATTACGGCTTGGGCGCTGGTTTCGCCAAACTCGATTCCGCCACCGGCGCAAGAATGGCTTTCCAGTAATGGGGTCATACGCTTCGTTGACCAGTATCTTGCCATCGTGATGGAAGATGCAGAGTGCGAGGGGGCGGATGCGGTGTGTAGTCATGAAGTGAAGTCCATTTACTTTGTTTAAACCCTGTAGCGGGTGCTTCCATTTGGCATGGATGGTGGCCGCGGACGCAGCCTTCGGCAACTGCTACAGGGTAGTGTCCATTTTGAGATCAGAAGTTGGCTGGAGTATTGGCGCTGATGATTTCCGCCTCATCCTGGCCGATATTGCGAAACTTGTGAGGCAACGTCGTCGGAAAGTAATACCCATCCCCGGCATTCAGCACACTGATCTGTCCATCAACCGTCAGCTCAACCGTCCCACGAGTGACAAGCCCACACTCCTCCCCTTCCGAATGCACAATCGGCTCTTCCCCCGAACTCGCCCCCGGCGCGTATTGCTCGCGCAACAAGCGCATCTGCCGGCTCGGTACCGAAGCGCCAATCAACAACAACCGCAGCCCATGACGCCCAAGATCCGGCTGTTCATTGGCACGGAACACGTATTGATGTTCGCGCGGCGGCTGGTCGAAGGTGAAGAAGTCCGCCAAAGACATCGGTATGCCTTCGAGCAGTTTTTTCAGGGAGCTGACGGAGGGGCTGACGCGATTCTGTTCGATCAGGGAGATGGTGGCATTGGTGACGCCGCTACGCCGGGCCAGCTCGCGCTGGGAGAGTTTGTAGCTTTCGCGTACTAATTTGAGTCGTGAGCCCGTGTCCATGACAGCCTTATGCGAGAAATACTTAAGGGTTATGGGGGTGGATGGCGGGCGACTTTTGGCCGCGAAAGTACCGCTTCCCTGTCCCGGAAATGTGAAAGGCGGGTATTAAATCACGTTTGGTGGTGTTGCTCAGCAGGTTCGATGTGTGGGTGGGTGAAAAGGTTGTTCGGTCTATTACCAGCCGGCAATTCTGCGGAAATTTTGGCAGGTGAGCTGGTTTGCGATAGCGGTGTGCCCGGTAGGATTGATGGCGGCTGAATTGGCCTCATCGCGAGCAAGCTCGCTCCCACATTTGGGCGGTGGTGTTTTTGGAATCTGTGCATGGCGCCGAATGGAGGTGATTGGGCTGGCCTCTTCTCGAGCAGACTCGCTCCCACGGTTTGGTCCCGGTCGTATACAAGCTTTGTACTCGCCATAGATCTCCTGTGGGAGCGGGCTTGCTCGCGAAAGCGGTGTGTCCGCCACTTCAATGGCGACTGACAGGGCCCCTTCGCGAGCAAGCCCGCTCCCACATTTGATCTGTGGTGTTACTACATTATCTGCTCCGGGCTTAGATGCCGAACCGGTCACGCAGCGCGTAGTACGCTGCGCCCATGGCGGTGAGTGGGGCCTGGAAGGTGCGGCCGCCGAGCATGGGCATGTGCGGGAGCGAGGCGAACGCGTCGAAGCGTTCGGCGTCGCCGCGGATCATTTCCGAGATCAGTTTGCCGGCCAGGTGCGAGCAGGTGACGCCGTGGCCGCTGTAGCCTTGCATGTAGTAGGCGTTTTTCTCGATGCGGCCGAATTGCGGCATGCGGGACATGGTCAGCAGGAAGTTGCCGGTCCAGCGGTAGTCGATCTTCACGTCCTTCAGTTGCGGGAAGGTCTTGAGGATTTTCGGCTTGATCAGTTGCTCGATGTCGTCCGGTTCGCGGGCGCCGTAGACTACGCCGCCGCCGTACAGCAGGCGGTTGTCGGCAGTGAGGCGGTAGTAGTCGAGCAGGTAGTTGCAGTCTTCGACGCAGTAGTTGTTTTTGATCAGGCTGCGCGCAACCTTCTCGGACAACGGCTCGGTGACAACGATTTGCGAGCCGCACGGCATGCTTTTGCGCGTGACGCGGTTGTCGAGGTCTTGCGGCAGGTAGGCGTTGCCGGCGATCAGCAGGTACTTGGCGCGGACCAGGCCTTTAGCGGTGCGCACGGTGATCGGTTCACCGTAGGTGATTTCAACCGCTGCAGATTGTTCGTAGATTTTGCCACCGAGGCCGATGATGGCCGAGGCTTCCCCGAGGGCCAGGTTCAGCGGGTGGATGTGGCCGCCCTGCATGTCGAGCAGGCCGCCGACGTAGTTGTCGCAACCGACTTCGCGCTTGATGTCAGCCGCGTCGAGCATCTTCAGGTTTTTGTTGCCGTAGCGTTCCCAACTGCTCTTCTGCTCGGCCAGGCCTTTGAGCTGCTTCTTGTTCAGCGCGGCGAAGATGCCGCCCGGCTTGTAGTCGCACTGGATGTCGTAATGTTGTATGCGCTGACGGATGATGTCGGCGCCTTCGAAGATCATGCTGCCGAGGACTTCGGCGGTTTTGTCGCCGTAGCGTTCTTCAATTACGTCAACGTCGCGGCTGTAAGAGTTGACCAGTTGGCCGCCGTTGCGACCGCTGGCGCCGAAACCGACTTTGGCGGCTTCGAGCACGGTCACGCTGTAACCCGCTTCGCAGAGGAACAGGGCCGAGGACAAACCGGTGTAGCCGGCGCCGATCACGCAGACGTCGCAATCGACCGCTTGTTCCAGCACCGGAAAGTCGCCGGTGAAGTTGCGGGTGGCGGCGTAGTAGCTGTTTACATGTGTTGTTTGTTTCATACGTTTCTCCGATGGCCGCAGGATGGCCTGCGACCGCCGCTGTAGAGGTATTAGAGCTTGATCCAGGTCGCTTTGAGTTCGGTGTATTTGTCGAACGCGTGCAGCGATTTGTCCCGACCGTTACCCGACTGCTTGTACCCGCCGAACGGCGCGGTCATGTCGCCGCCGTCGTACTGGTTGACCCAGACGCTGCCGGCGCGCAAACCGCGGGCGAAGGTGTGGGCCTTGCTCAGGTTGCTGGTCCAGACGCCAGCGGCCAGGCCGAAGATGCTGTCGTTGGCAATCGCCAGGGCTTCTTCAGCGGTGTCGAAGGTGATCAGCGACAACACCGGGCCGAAGATTTCTTCACGGGCGATGGTCATGGCGTTGGTCACGCCGTCGAAAATCGCCGGTTCCACGTACAGGCCACCAGTGGCTTCGAGGGTGCGGCTGCCGCCGGCGATCAGTTGCGCGCCCTGGTCTTTGCCGACCTGGATGTAGCGCAACACGTTGTCCAGTTGACGCTGATCGACCACGGCACCGACGGTGGTTTCCGGGTCAAGCGCGTGCCCCGGTTTCCAGGCTTGCAGCGCTTCCACCAGCAGCGGAATGAACTGCTCGCGAATCGAACGCTCCACCAGCAAGCGCGAACCGGCGGTGCAGACTTCGCCCTGGTTGAAGGCAATCGCACCGGCCGCCGCTTGTGCTGCCGCGCGCAAATCCGGCGCGTCGGCGAACACCACGTTCGGGCTCTTCCCCCCCGCTTCGAGCCAGACGCGTTTCATGTTGCTTTGCCCGGCGTAGATCAGCAGTTGCTTGGCAATCGCAGTCGAGCCGGTGAATGCCAGCACGTCGACGTCCATGTGCAACGCCAGCGCCTTGCCGACGGTGTGACCGTAGCCTGGCAGAACGTTGAACACGCCGTTCGGGATGCCCGCTTCCAGAGCAAGCTGCGCGATGCGGATGGCAGTCAGTGGCGACTTTTCCGAAGGCTTGAGGATGAACGAGTTGCCTGCGGCGAGTGCCGGTGCGAACTTCCAGCTGGCCATGATCAACGGGAAGTTCCACGGCACGATGGCGGCGACCACGCCCGCAGGTTCGCGGGTGATGAGGCCGAGTTGATCGTGTGGCGTGGCGGCGACTTCGTCGTAGATCTTGTCGATGGCCTCGGCGCTCCAGCGGATCGCGTTGGCGGTCGCCGGGATGTCGATGTTCATCGAATCGTTGATCGGCTTGCCCATGTCGAGGGTTTCGAGCAGGGCGAGTTCTTCCTGGTTGGCCAGGATCAGGTCGGCGAAGCGGATCAGAATGCGCTTGCGCTCGGCCGGGGCAAGGTTAGCCCAGATGCCTGAATCGAAGGTGCGGCGCGCGACGGCGACGGCTTCATTCGCATCGGCTTCGTCGGTACTGGCGACGTTGGCCAGGAAACGGCCGTCGACCGGGCTGATGCATTCGAAGGTGTCACCGCTGAGTGCTGCGCGGTATTGGCCGTCGATGAAGGCGCGGCTTTCGATGGTTAAGGACTGGAAGCGTTGTTCCCAGTCGCTGCGAGTGTTTGTCATTGTTGTGACTCGACGCAGAGGAATAGTTGATCGTCAGTTAAAACTTGAAATGCAATCCCCTGTGGGAGCGGGCTTGCTCGCGAAGGGGGAGTGTCAGTCGACATCATCGTTGGCTGATATACCTCCTTCGCGAGCAAGCCCGCTCCCACAGGTGATTCACCAGCCGTCAAACCGTGTGCAGGTACCAGTTGTACTCAAGATCGGAGATGGAGTTCTCGAACTCGGCCAGCTCGCTTTCCTTGCACGCCACGAACACGTCGATGTACAGCGGGTCGATGTATTTGGCCATGACTTCGCTGTCGTCCAGCTCGCGCAGTGCATCGCGCAGGTTGTTCGGCAGGCTCTGCTCGTTCTGCTCGTAGCTGTTGCCTTCGACCGGTGCGCCCGGCTCGATTTCGTTGGTCAGGCCGTGGTGAATACCGGCCAGCACCGAGGCCATTAGCAAGTACGGGTTGGCATCAGCGCCGGCTACGCGGTGTTCGATGCGCACCGAGTCCGGCGAACCGGTCGGCACTCGCACTGCAACGGTACGGTTGTCGATGCCCCAGCTCGGCGAGTTCGGCACATAAAACTGCGCGCCGAAGCGGCGGTACGAGTTGACGTTCGGGCACAGGAACGCCATCTGCGCCGGCAGGGTCTCGAGCACACCGCCGATCGCGTGTCGCAGCGCGGCGTTCTGCTCGGGATCCTCGCTGGCAAAGATGTTGTTGCCTTCTTTATCGAGAATCGAAATGTGCACGTGCAAACCATTGCCCGCCTGGCCAGGATACGGCTTGGCCATAAACGTGGTGTCCATCTCGTGGTCGTAGGCGATGTTCTTCACCAGACGCTTGAGCAACACCGCGTAGTCGCAGGCCTTGATCGGGTCATTGACGTGATGCAGGTTCACTTCGAACTGCGCCGGGGCGCTTTCCTTGACGATGGCGTCGGCAGGAATGCCCTGCTCTTTCGCGCCTTCGAGGATGTCTTGCAGGCAATCGACGTATTCGTCGAGGTCGTCGATCAGGTAGACCTGGGTCGACACCGGACGCTTGCCCGACACCGGCGAACGCGGTGACTGCGGACGACCGTTCACGTTGTCCTGGTCAATCAGGTAGAACTCCAGCTCGAACGCCGCGCAGATGGTCAGGCCAAGCTCGTCGAACTTGCGCACCACGTTGGCCAGCACTTCGCGCGGATCGGCGAAGAACGCCTCGCCTTCCAGTTCGTGCATGGTCATCAGCAACTGAGCGGTTGGGCGCTTCTGCCACGGCTCGATGCTCAGGGTGCCAGGGATGGGAAAGCAGATCCGGTCCGAGTCGCCGATATCCAGACCCAGGCCGGTGCTTTCCACCGTAGAACCGTTGATGTCCAGGGCAAACAGTGACGCCGGAAGGTTGATGCCTTTTTCGTAAACCTTATGAAGACTGGTGCGCTCGATGCGCTTGCCGCGCACCACACCGTTCATATCCGCAATCAGAAGGTCGACGTACAAAACCTCAGGATATTTCTTAAGGAATGCGTTTGCTTCGTTGAGTTGAACGGCACGCAGAGGGACCGACATTTTGCACCTATTAGCTGTTAATTATTATGTTCACTACCTTATTGCGAGCCCAGTCAACCCGAACGGCAAAGTGAAGTCAATAGCGAACACTTGCCCGCTCAACCTTTATTTTCGGGCCTTTTATGGGCACGAGAGTGCCAATCAAGTCCTGCGTACCGCGTAAACCCTCAGGATCAGACGCACGGCGTTTAGAATTTTTTACATGAGAGTTGTTAATTAAAATCAACAAGGCTAAGCTCCGGAAAAGCTCGTTCAAGTGTGAAACTTCGAGGTGATAAAAATGGCATTCAAGCCATTGATCGGCGTTACTGCGTGCGTCAAACAGATTGGCCTGCACCCCTACCACGTCAGCGGCGACAAGTACTTGCGTGCTGTCAGCGTCGCGGCTTTGGGGCTGCCTGTGATCATTCCTTCCTTAGGCGAACTGACTGAAATCGACGATGTGCTCGCGCATCTCGACGGTCTGCTGCTGACCGGCTCTCCCTCGAATGTGGAACCTTTCCACTATCAAGGCCCGGCCAGCGTCCCCGGCACGGATCACGATCCGGCGCGGGACGCCACCACCCTTCCTTTATTGCGTGCAGCCATTGCGGCGGGCGTGCCGGTGCTCGGCATCTGCCGCGGCTTCCAGGAAATGAACGTGGCGTTCGGTGGCAGCCTGCATCAGAAGGTGCATGAACTGCCCGGCATGCTCGATCACCGGGAAGCCGACAGTCCGGAGCTGGCGGTGCAATACGCACCGGCGCATGCGGTGACGGTACAACCGGGTGGCGTGTTCGAAACGCTGGAGTTGCCGGCCGAGTTCATGGTCAATTCGATTCACAGCCAAGGCATTGATCGACTGGCTCCAGGCTTGCGCTCGGAAGCCATCGCGCCGGACGGTTTGATCGAGGCGATTTCGGTGGAACACAGCAAGGCGTTTGCCGTCGGCGTGCAATGGCATCCGGAATGGCAGGTCCTGTCGAATCCGCCTTACTTGAGTATTTTCCAGGCGTTCGGCGATGCGTGCCGGCGACGGGCCGCGCTGCGTAAAACCCGCTGACCTAAAACACAAATTTACTGCCCCCGCGAGTCAGGCGGGCGTGCCTTTGCGCGTCCGTCCTTCGCGATGACAACACACTGCAATAACAACAAGTACGACCCCGGCAGCCAGGACGGCGGCGCCGAATAAGCCCGAACGGTATGGATCAGGCGAGCGCAATCCCTTGTAGGAGCGAGGCTTGCCCGCGAAGGCGGTGTATCAGGTAACGATGATGTCGACTGACACGCCGTCTTCGCGGGCAAGCCTCGCTCCTACAGGGTCCGCGCTCTGGCTGGCATCGCACGGTTTGGGCTTGCAATCCACTCTTAAGTCAGGCCGCGTTGGCCCGACGACTGAAACCTGTTGGGAGTTTCACATGGCAAACGCCTCCAGCATCTACAGGAAGGCTCTTGAAGGTCACCAGACATCGAAAAAGGTGCTGGTGAAAGTCGACCGCGTCACCAAGAAATTCGACGAAACCTGCGCAGTAGACGATGTCTCGCTCGAGATCCATCAAGGCGAGATCTTCGCCCTGCTCGGTGGTTCCGGTTCCGGCAAATCGACCCTGCTGCGCATGCTCGCCGGCTTCGAGCGCCCGACCGAGGGCCGGATTTTCCTCGATGGCGTGGACATCACCGACATGCCGCCGTACGAACGGCCGATCAACATGATGTTCCAGTCGTACGCGCTGTTCCCACACATGACCGTGGCACAGAACATCGCCTTCGGCCTCAAGCAGGACCGCTTGCCCGCCAGCGAAATCGACGCCCGCGTTGAAGAGATGTTGCGCCTGGTACACATGACCCAGTACGCCAAACGCAAACCCCATCAGTTGTCGGGTGGTCAGCGTCAGCGCGTGGCCCTCGCCCGCTCCCTGGCCAAACGTCCGAAGCTGTTGCTGCTCGACGAACCGATGGGCGCACTGGATAAAAAGCTGCGTTCGCAGATGCAACTGGAGCTGGTGGAAATCATCGAGCGGGTCGGTGTGACCTGCGTGATGGTGACCCACGACCAGGAAGAGGCCATGACCATGGCCCAGCGCATTGCGATCATGCACCTGGGCTGGATCGCGCAGATCGGCAGCCCGGTCGACATTTATGAAGCACCGGTCAGCCGCATGGTCTGCGAATTCATCGGCAACGTGAACGCCTTTGAAGGCACCGTTGTGGAAGACCTTGAAGGTCACGCGATCATTCACAGCCCGGATCTGGAGCAGAAGATTTACGTCGGTCACGGCGTCAGCACTTCCGTGCAGGACAAGTCGATCACCTACGCGATCCGCCCGGAAAAAATGCTGGTCAGCACCCTCAAGCCGGACACCCGCTACAACTGGTCCGAAGGCAAAGTGCATGACATCGCCTACCTCGGCGGTCACTCGGTGTTTTACGTCGAGCTGCCTGGCGGCAAGGTCGTGCAATCGTTCATGGCCAACGCCGAACGCCGTGGCGCCCGTCCGACCTGGGACGACAAAGTCTACGTGTGGTGGGAAGACGACAGCGGCGTGGTACTGCGCTCATGAAAACACTCAATCAGCAGTTCATGCGGCTGATGCCGAGTGGTCGAAAGCTCGTCATCGGGATTCCGTTCCTGTGGCTTTGCCTGTTTTTCCTGTTGCCGTTCTTCCTGGTGATGAAGATCAGCTTCTCGGAAGCGGCGCTGGCCATTCCTCCTTACTCAGAGATCTACACCTTCGCCGAGCAGAAATTTCAGCTATTGCTCAACATCGGTAACTACTTGCTGCTGACCCAAGATGAGCTGTACATCTCGGCTTACTTCGGCTCGTTGAAGGTCGCGTTTTTAAGCACGCTGATGTGCCTGGTGATCGGTTTCCCGATGGCCTACGCGATCACCAAGGCGAACAAGGAAACGCAAAACGTTCTGCTGTTGCTGATCATGATGCCGACCTGGACCGCAATCCTGATCCGCGTGTATGCGTGGATGGGCATCCTCAGCAACAACGGTTTGCTCAACGGTTTTTTGATGTGGACCGGGCTGACGGATCACCCGATCGAGATCCTCAACACCAACACGGCCGTGTACATCGGCGTGGTGTATGCGTATCTGCCGTTCATGGTGTTGCCGCTGTACGCCAACCTGGTCAAGCACGATCAGAGCCTGCTGGAAGCCGCGTCTGACCTGGGTTCGAGTAACTTCAACAACTTCTGGAAAATCACCGTGCCGCTGGCCAAGAACGGGATCATTGCAGGCGCAATGCTGGTGTTCATTCCGGTGGTCGGTGAGTTCGTGATTCCGGAGCTGTTGGGCGGCCCGGAGACACTGATGATCGGTCGCGTGCTGTGGCAAGAGTTCTTCAATAACCGCGACTGGCCGGTGGCGTCTGCCCTGGCGGTGGTGATGCTGTTGATCCTGATTGTGCCGATTCTGCTGTTCAACCGCAGCCAGGCCAAAGAGATGGAGGCACGGGGATGAAACGTTTTGGATTTTCAAAGTTGATGCTGGTGTTCGGCCTGTCGTTTATCTACCTGCCGATGTTGATTCTGGTGATTTACTCGTTCAACGCCTCGAAACTGGTGACGGTGTGGGGCGGCTGGTCGTTCAAGTGGTACGCCGGTTTGCTCGACAACACGCAACTGATGGGCTCGGTGGTGCGCTCGCTAGAAATCGCCTGCTACACCGCGATTGCCGCTGTTGCGCTGGGGACGTTGGCAGCGTTTGTGCTGACGCGGGTGACGCGCTTCAAGGGTCGTACGCTGTTTGGCGGCCTGGTGACGGCGCCGTTGGTGATGCCGGAAGTGATCACCGGTCTGTCGCTGTTGCTGCTGTTCGTGGCGATGGCGCAGTTGATCGGTTGGCCGATGGAGCGTGGCATCGTCACGATCTGGATCGCCCATACCACGTTCTGTGCGGCGTATGTGGCGGTGGTGGTCTCCGCGCGTTTACGTGAGCTGGATTTGTCCATCGAAGAAGCGGCCATGGACCTCGGGGCGAAGCCGTTCAAGGTGTTTTTCCTGATCACCATCCCGATGATCGCGCCTTCACTGGCGGCCGGCGGCATGATGTCGTTTGCCTTGTCGCTGGATGATTTGGTGCTGGCGAGCTTCGTGTCCGGCCCGGGCTCGACGACCTTGCCGATGGAAGTGTTCTCGGCGGTGCGCCTGGGTGTGAAGCCTGAGATCAACGCCGTGGCAAGTCTGATTCTGTTGGCCGTTTCGATCGTGACGTTCATGGTCTGGTACTTCAGCCGCCGCGCCGAAGCCAACCGCAAACGTGCGATCCAGGAAGCGATGGACCAGACCGCCAGCGAATCGTGGCAGCAACCTGAAAAGAAAATGGCAGGAGCGACAGCCTAGTGCATCTGGTGAGTTAACTGTGGCGAAGGAGCTTCTGTGGTGAGAGGGATTTTTGTGGCGAGAGGATTTATCCCCGTGGGTCGCGTAGCGGCCCCACAACCTGCAACCTAGGTGTATCAGATACACCTGCTTCACAGGTTTACGACTGCTTCGCAGCCGAACGTGGATAAATCCCCTCGCCACAGGCAAAGCTCCTCACTACAGGTAAATCCCCTACTACAGGGTTCTGTATTCACTGCTTTTTGCTGTGTGATTTTGAATAAAAAGAATTGGAGTTGTACCGATGAAAATGTTTGGCAGGACTCTGCTGACACTGTCCTTATTGGGCGCGATTGCCACGGTTGCCCAGGCCAATGACAAGGTTCTGCGCGTCTACAACTGGTCGGATTACATCGCACCGGACACGGTCAAGAAGTTCGAAGACGAGACCGGCATTCGCGTGACCTACGATGTGTTCGACAGCAATGAAACCCTTGAGGCCCGTCTGCTCGCGGGCAAATCCGGCTACGACATCGTTGTGCCGTCCAACAGTTTCCTGGCCAAGCAGATCAAGGCCGGTGTCTATCAGGAACTGGACAAGTCGAAGCTGTCGAACTGGAAAAATCTCAACCCGGTGCTGCTGAAAAACGCTTCCGCGAGCGACCCGAATAACGGCCACGCCTTCCCGTACATGTGGGGCTCAATCGGTATCGGCTTCAACCCGGCCAAGGTCAAGGAAGTGCTCGGCGCCAACGCACCGACCAACTCTTGGGACCTGCTGTTCAAACCGGAAAACGCCGAAAAACTGAAAGCGTGCGGCATCAGTTTCCTCGACTCGCCGACGGAAATGCTCCCAGCGGCCCTGCATTACCTGGGTTACCCGGTGAACTCGCAGGACAAGGGGCAGATCGCTGAAGCTGAAGCGCTGTTCATGAAGATTCGCCCTTCGGTGGCGTATTTCCATTCGTCGAAATACATCTCCGACCTGGCTAACGGCAACATCTGCGTCGCGGTCGGTTACTCCGGCGACGTGCTGCAAGCCAAGGCTCGCGCTCAGGAAGCGGGCGACAAGGTGAAGATCAATTACAGCATTCCAAAAGAAGGCGCCGGCAGCTTCTACGACATGGTTGCCATCCCACGGGACGCGGCGAACGTGGAAAACGCCTACCTCTTCATGAACTTCCTGATGCGCCCGGACATCATCGCCGAGATCACCAACAACATCGGCTACAGCAATGCCAACGCGGCGGCTACGCCGCTGGTGGATGAGGCGATCCGGGATGATCCGGGATCGTACCCGCCGCAAGACGTGATGGCGACGCTGTATGCGATTCCGGACATGCCAATCGGCGTTCAGCGGGTGATGACCCGGGGCTGGACGCGGGTGAAGCTCGGGAAGTAATTGCGCGCGCCCTTTGTAGGAGCGAGGCTTGCCCGCGAAGGCGGTGTGCCAGTCACCATCAATGTTGAATGTGATGGCCTCTTCGCGGGCAAGCCTCGCTCCTACGGGGACGTAGGCATGACACAAATATTGGGGTTTTACCTGTTTTCCGTTCACGCAGCGCCTTACCACCGCTGCACGCCTCTCTGACGAACGGCCTCACCTGGCTTCCTCGGTTCAGGTGAATTCGGGCGCCCTCCTCGGGCGCCTTTTTTTATGAGGGGACGAGCGGCCATTCGGCCAGTGCCCGATACCGCCCCTTATGGGATTCAAACAAGACAAAGCGATCAGCCCGCAGGAAAAACTCGGGCGGCGTCGCGGACTCAGGCACCGGCACTCGGTAGTCGCGCATCAACGTCAAATGCGGCCGAAACTCTTTCGGCGCATCCTCAAACCCGAACGGCAACATCGCCTGTTCCAGCGCATACACCAGACGCAGCAACTCCGGCGGTGCCTGCTCCGGCGCCAGCACCAGAACCCCTGCCCTGCGCCAGACATCCATTCGATCCAGCACCAACCTCAACGGCGCACCCTGTACGCGAACCTTTGCCGCAGCCGTGCAGATCTCGCCGATTTGCGCCACCGCCACGGCCCCCAAAAACAACAACGTCAGGTGGAAGTTTTCCGCCGGCACCGGGCGCCCGCTGCGCAGCTCAAGTGCGCTGCGCCACTGGGCAATGGCCTTGCGTTGCTCGGGCGGGCAATGGAGTGCGAAAAACAGCCGTTTGGAAGGTTCATGGGATTCGTCAGTCATGCCTGGCAGCTCCTGACATGCACGTTATAGTTGAACCAGCCGAATTCAACGGGAGGGGGCCATGCGAGCAATCATCAGCAAAGAGCCATGGTGGGCGATGCCACCGAAACCGGGTCAGGATGAGTCCGAGCTGGAATGGGGCTGGCTGGTTCACTATAGCGAAGGTGAGCCGCGCTTCGAGTTCGTGAGGGAGCGGCCGACGGACAGTGAGATCCGCAACCGCAAAAGTTGCAGGATCACCCCGTCGGCGGAGTGATCCTTTGGTCGGGATCAGGCCTTCACGATCACTTCGAAACCACCAAAGACCAGGCGCTGACCATCGAAGGGCATCGGATTGACGTCCGACTGCATGCGCGCATCGTTCATGAGTTTGTCCATGCCCGCATTACGGGTGGCCTTATCGGGCCAAATGATCCAGCTGAACACCACGGTTTCGTCTTCCTTGAGTTTCACCGCCATGGGAAACGAGGTCACCTTGCCGTCCGGCACATCGTCTCCCCAGCACTCTGTGACGCTGAGCGCGCCGCTTTCCTTGAAAATGACGGCGGCGGTTTCGGCGTGTTTCTTGAATTTCTCGCGATTGGCGGTGGGTACGGCAGCGAGGAAGCCATCAACGTAGGACATGGTGTTTCTCCTTCGGTTATGGAACGGTCTGCTGGTTAGTCGATTCCGCAGGGCTCCAATCGACAGCGCCGTTGCCCAAACTGACAGGCGGTACATCGGCACTCCCCGCCAGGCTGCCCTCGATCTGCGCAGCCAGGTAAAACGTTCCCGCCATCACGCCGGTGGTCGGGTTCTGCACAAGCTTCATCCAGGCCTTGTCGAACGTATTGCCCAGGCTGCTGCGAATCAGCGCCTCGCTGTCCGGCCGGTCGGCGGCCTGAATCATCGCGCGGATCCCCGCCACCCCCACCGTAATCAATCCCCCCGCGAGTTTTCCGGCCGCCGCAGCAACGGCACTGGCTGCGCCTCGAGGGGCCATTTCGGCTTCCATCCGCTGGCTGGCGCGCTTGGCCACCGGCGCCATCGCCGTGTCGGTCGACCCGACGCCCCTGTCGCCGCCCGCCTTGTGGATCTTCTCGATCAACGCCGCGTAGGCCGGCAATGTGTTCAGCGGTTGGGTGTGCACGACCTGATACAACGACGCATCGCGAGCAGGCGGCGGGCCCAGTGCAATCGCCGGAATTTTCTGCAGGCGGCCGTTGAGTTGGGCCATCGGCACGCCGTGGCGCTGGGAGATTCGCTGCAGTTCTTCCTGAAGAATGTCCACGTAGAAGGCCGTCGCCAGGCTGAGAATCGCATCAGGATCGATCTCCACCGCGACCGGCGCCAGCACGCGCTTCTGATATTGCTCCAGCAGGTAGGCCGCCAGGCGCTTGGCCGAGGCATCCTGTTCACCCGCAGCGCTGAGGGTGTACCAGCTGACCTTCACCGAGAGCCATTCCTGGGTCCAATAACTGCTGAACCAGGGAATGAAGTTCTCTTCGGTCAGTTGGTAGACGCGGGTACGCCAGTAATCCATGGCACCACGGGCGTAGATTTTGGTCTGCTCGGTGGCCGATTTCGACGCTGCGACAATCTCCTGGTCCACCTGCCGCCAAGTGCTCTCGGCCACCACCACGATCGGCACCACCACCGGGGCACGCACGGGCGTGGCGCATCCCGCCAACACTACCATCACGGCGACGATCAGCGAACGCAGGTTCAAGATCGCGGTTTCCTACAGTGATCCCCGGACGGTATGCCCGGTGCTCGAAAAGCCTATTTATTTGAGTATAGGTGGCGGGGTTTGTTCGCTTGGGGTTGATGGACGGCTTATGGCCTCATCGCGAGCAGGCTCACTCCCACAATGTCGAGTTCACCACAATCCAATGTGGGAGCGAGCCTGCTCGCGATGAGGCCCTGAAGATCACCATCATCTCTATCGATACTCACCATTGCTGCTATTGCCTTCCGCAAAAAAACCACCAGGCGCAGGATCACCCCATCCCAAGGCACAACCCCACACCGGAGGGGCAAATCATGTTGATCCATCTCCTGACCTGCCTGGCCCTGACGGCCATTACCCTGACTGTTTTCTCCTACATCGTCCTCGCCGAGGAGCGCAGATCATGATCCACGCCATCAGCCTCTCCGTAAGCTTCCCGGTGTTCGGCAACAACCTCTATTCGCAGGAATTCGTCTCTCGCAAAGTGCTGTCGCTGGTGTTCGACAAAAACTTCGAGGCGTTGCTGATCCCGGCAGCCGCGAACCACTTCAACAACGAAGTGGTCGGGCTCAACGATCAGTTCCGGTTTCTCAATGACGTATTGGTTGAGCATCTGCTGGAGATCGAGCTGGCTCAGAGCGCACCCCGGTCTTCGCGTCAGTTCACGTTTTAGGATGAGGCGGGCCGACGAACGGCCCTCACCTTCCCACTGTTTCCTCCACCACAGAAAAACCGGTCCGCGCCGTCGGACTCAAGCCCTGATACGCCAACACCGGTTGGCAGCGTGAGGCTTTCCAGCACCTCGCCGGTGTTCGGGTCGACTCGCCGCAATTCACCTTCCTCTCCTTCCCAGGTACCGTGCCACAGCGCGCCTTCCACCCAGGTCACGCCGGTGACGAAGCGGTTGGACTCGATCGTGCGAAGAATCTTGCCGGTGTCGGGGTCGATCTGATGGATCTTGCGTTCCTGATACTGGCCTACCCACAGCGTTCCTTCGGCCCACGCGAGCCCTGAGTCGCCGCCGCCGCCGGGCGCAGGAATGGTGCCGAGTACCCGGCCGTTTGATGGATCGATCTTCTGGATACGATCCTCGGCGATCTGGAACAGGTGCTGGCCGTCAAAGGCTGTCCCGGCATGCGCGGCGATATCAAGCGAGCGCAGCGTCTTCCCGCTAGTCGGATCGAGGGCATTGAGTTTTTCTCCGGAAGCGAACCAGACGTGCTGACCGTCATAAGAAACGCCATGCACGCTGTCGACGCCCGGAAAGGGTCCGTATTCGCGGATGATTTCGGCGGATGATTGCTTCATGGTTGTATCCTCTTCGTTGGGGGGGTGGAATGGATCCTAGTCACCCGGCACCCACGCTGTGAGTAACAAAGTCGTCGCGAATCCCGGCATCGGTGGCGTCATCCAGCGCCGGGCCCGCCCGCGACCAAACGCCTGCACTTTTCCGGCGGTGGCCAGCGCGTCGAGCGAACGCTGCACGGTGCGCTGACTGGCTTTCAGCGCCAAGGCGAGCGCAGAACTGGACCACGACTCGCCGTCGGCGAGGAAGGCGAGTAGCGCCGCCTGCGGTTCTTCGATGGGCCGCGCCAACACCACAACGTCGTCCGCAACCCGTGGTTGCAGCGCAAACCCGCGTTTCGTCGCGCTGACACCGGCCAGCGGATCCAGCGCCGCGCGAAGTCGACCGATTTCGACGCGCAGGCGCGCTCGATGGGACTCATCGGTGAGCTTCAAGCGAAAGGCCTGGGTGATCAGCGCTTCCCTTGCCACATCCCCGGGCCAGGCTTCGGCCAACGCCCGCACGAGGGTAAACAACACCGGGCGTTTGGCCAGGGACACCGACATTCCAGCGCCGCGCACGCCGTATCGGCACGCGTCCACCACCAGGGATGTTGACCCGAGCAGCGCTTGCACTTCATCCAGCAACAGGGGGCGTTCTTCACCACGAGCAATCAGGCGCGCTGCGGGCGTGTTGAGGACTTGAGCGGCGTGTGCGACCTCGGCGGTCAGTGCGGGAATACCGGCGTAGAACGCAGCACGCTGAGCCCTTTCGAGGGCAGAGCGCGCCCTTTTTGTTTCGAGTCGCCGCACGGCGATCCCCGCCACCACCAGCTCATGAACGGCGCGCAATGCCGGTGGCAGTGGCGCAGGGTCAAGCTCGGCGAGCAGCCCTTCGACCTCATCAAGATGCCCGATCAACAACAACCGTCGAATCTGCAAATACCGCGCATGGGCCGCATTCAGGCCATCGCCATGCGCCTCCAGCGTCACTCGCGCCGCTTCGAGCGCTTTCACCGGCCAACCCAGATCTCGTGAAGCCAGGGCAATTTCGGCCTCGGCAACCACGCACCGCGCGCGGGCCACTGGCGCTTTCGGACCGAAGGCGCGCGCGGCACTGCGCACCAATTCCTTTGCCCGAACCAGATCGCCCAACTGCGCCATGGCGATACCGCGAAGCGCCAATGCCGGTGCATCGTCGCGTAGGGCAACCCGGTTCAGCGCACCCAAGGGATCACCCGCTGCGAGAGCGTGCGCTGCAGCGGTAATCAGCGAGTCCATTTGAAATGCGCCACACGTGCCACTCCCACGGTTCGATGCCCGTTGATGAGTCTATCTCACGCCCACCAAACAGCCCGCCGGTAAAGCGCAATCCCTGTGGGTGTGAGCCTGCTCGCGATGATGGCGGTGTTTCAGTCGGTATCAATGTTGGCTGATACACCGCCATTACGCCCTGAGCCTTTCCGTCAACGCGGTTTTGCTGTGTCCAGCTCGCTGGTCATCGCGGGCGTTTGGCCTCCTGCACCCACTCGCGCGGGCTAGTGCCGGTTTTACGACGAAAAGCCCGGGCCAACGCCGAGGGGCTTTCATAACCGACTTCATCAGCGATCAGCGCAATGGACTTGCCTTCGCGCAAGCGTTTCTGCGCCAGGCTGATCCGCCAGCTCACCAGGTAGTCGACCGGCGTCTGCCCCACCACCGAGCGAAAGTATTCGGCGAAACTGGCGCGGGACATGTTGGCCGCCGCCGACAGTTCGGCCACGGTCCAGGCCTTGCCGGGCGAGTCGTGCATCAGGCTCAAGGGGCGCGCCAGGCGCGGGTCGGCGAGACCGGCCATCATGCCGGGCGTCTGATCCCGGCTGGTCAGAATGTGCCGCAACAACTGAATCACCAGCAGTTCGAACAGTCGGTCCATCATCGCTTCGCGACCACAAATGCCGCCGAACGCCTCGCTGAACAGCCAGTCCAGCGTACCGGCCATCGTCGGGATGCTGTCGAGTTTGAGCACCAGGTACTCAGGCAGCGCGGCGGCCAAAGCATTGCCCGACCCACCGTCGAATTCCAGGGTGGCGCACACCAGTTGAGTGCCCGACGCTTCGCTGGCGAACAACCGATGACGATAAGGCCGCGGAAAAGAATCAGCGTTGGCTCGTTGAGCTGAAGGTCTCGCTCATCGGCCAGTCTGAGCGTCAGTTCGCCGGCCTGAAGCAAATGCAGGTGCCCGGTGGCCTGATAACCATCAAAGGCCGTGGCACCACAAAAATCCCCACTGTGGAAAGTTCCGGCACTGACACCGAAATGCGTGAGCAAGGTGGACAAGCGATCCATGGAACGACTCCCGGGGACATATCTGGACGATCTGTCGCATATCCTCGACGTTTTGCACCCTCAAGGCCAGCGTTGATCAATAGCATGGACCCCGTACCCAGCGCATACCGCGCTTGAATCTACGGAGCATCACCATGAGCTGAATCACCACCCTGAGCCTTGAACACGCCACCGACACCACCCGCCCGCTGCTGGAAGGCGTGTAGAAAAAAATAGGCTTCTTGCCCAACGTCTTCAAGACACTGGCCCATGCCCCCGCCGTACTTGCTGCCTATCTGCAACAGTCGGTAGCCCTGGGCAAAACGTCCCTGAGCGGCCCTGAGAAAGAAGCCATTTTTTTGGCCACTTCGCAGGTCAATGGTTGCGACTACTGCTTGGCGGCGCACACCCTGTTTGCCGGCAAGGTCGGGCTGTCCGCACAAGACATCCTTAGTGCCCGGCAGGGCCAACTCAATGCCTTCGCCACGCTGGCCCAGCAGATTACTGAAAGTCGCGGCCACTTGAGCAACGAGCAAATTGAAGCGGCGCGTGCAGCCGGTATCACCGACGCCAAGATCATCGAGGTGGTCGCCCACATTGCCTCGCAGACCCTGACCAACTACCTCAACAATCTGGCCCTGACCGAGATCGACTTCCCTGCGATCGACGCTTGAATCGCATCTCGAATCCGAGGAGTACACACCATGAGCACTGTGACGCTTTACACCACTGACACCTGCCCCTACTGCCGCAATGCCAAGGCATTGCTGGCCAGCAAAGGCATCGCCACCCGGGAAATAAACATTCAGTCGGACCCCCGCAGATTCCAGGAGATGCTCACCCGCAGCGGTCGTCGCAGCGTGCCGCAAATATTTATCGGTGACACCCATGTCGCAGGCTTCGACGACCTGGCCAAACTGGACCGTCAAGGTGCCTTGTTGTCGATGCTGGCCTGAAGCAGTGATCCAGAGCCCCCTTTCCTGGCAAGACTTCTATCACCCCATGGAAGTCTTGCCGGTCGTTTTGCCACTATTCAATTAAATTCTGGCTAGCTGTACGATGACCGACGATGGGTTGCTGATAGGCCGACAAGCCTTCCGCATCTGAACAACAAAAATCCCGCCCAGGAACACCTGAGCGGGATTTTTTATGCCAACAATTTAGGCAATCGGGATCAGCGGATCAGCGGCTGCCCATGCCGTTTCGCGATTGGCCACCGGAGGGTAGATCCACACGGTGTTGATCTGGGTTTTCAGCGACTTGCCTTCCTCCTTGACTAGTTTGACCTGGCGGTCCCAACCTTCGGTGTAGACCGCACCCCAGGCCCCCAAATCCAGGCAGGTCACGTACTTCGGCTGACTGTACGGCGTCGGGTCCACGCCGAGGATCTGCGCGGCGACGTTGTTGCCCGCATGCCGGCCCAGGACGATGGCGTGTTGGCACGTCATCAGGGCGTAGTTACCGATGTCATCAGACGCGGCGTAAGCCACATCGCCCGTGGCGAAAATGTCGTCCTGGCCGATGACTTTCAGATGCGCGTCGACGTGCAGGCGGCCGAGGTGATCGCGTTCGGCCGGGATCTGCTCGGTCAGCGAGCTGGCCCGCACACCAGTGGTCCAGACCACAGTCTTTGCGTCGATGCGTTGGCCATCGGCCAGGGTCACACCGTTTTCATCGACGGCAACCACCGAAGACTTCAAGCGCCATTGCACGCCCAGCTCAGTGCTGGCTTCGGCGATCGACTGGGCGATTTCGCTGCCCATGGACGCACCGACTTTTTCACCGCGATCAACGATGCTCACTTCAATGTCGGCCTTGTCACCGAGGATGGCCCGCAAGCGCGCCGGCATTTCAGTCGCCGTTTCAATCCCGGTGAAACCGCCACCGGCCACCACCACGGTGTTACGCGCCTTGCTGTCTGGCAGCTTGGCCAGGGATTTCAGATGGTTTTCCAAGCGGATGGCTTGTTCAATCTGGTCCACGTCGAAGGCATGTTCGGCCACGCCCGGGGTGTTGGGCAACGCAAGACCGCTGCCGGTGGCCAGAACGAGTTTGTCGTAGCTGCACACTTGTTTGGCACCCGACGCATCGGTGTAGCCAACGTGTTTTTGCTGCACATCGATGGTTTCTGCGGCGCCCTTGATGAACTTCACACCGACGGCATCGAACAGCTCACCGATCGGTGCGGCGAGTTGATGAGCATTCGGCTCGTAGAAACGCGGACGTACACGCAGCTCGGCCTGAGGCGCCAGTACCGTGACTTCTACGTCGTTATGATTATGGATGTCGAACAGGCGCGTGGCGCTTAATGCCGTCCACATGCCACCGAAACCTGCGCCGATGACCAGAATGTGCTGTTTCATTGTTTAACTCCGAAGAAGACCAAAGGCTGAACCCGTCGCCGAGCTGACAACGGCGACTATAGTGATCCGAGTTGCGAGAAGCAACGACCTTCTATCGATGCTTGTCATCACAAATCCAGATACCTCGATAATTCAGACAAAAGCCATGGTCTATAAGCAGCACAGGACAGACAGACGATTTAACCCATGCCGATGGCTCGTTGCACCTGCAACCATCGGCTGGTAACATTGGCGAATCATTCAGTCGGAGATAACCATGTCTCTTTACAGCGCAGGCGTTGAATATGGCATTCATTGCCTGCTTTTTCTGGTAGGCGATTACGGCGATAGCCGTGAGGCGAGCGTGCGCGACCTCGCTGAGCTGCAAGGCGTGCCGCTGGATTACCTGGCGAAAATCTTCACCAAGCTGGCCAAGGCCAAACTGGTGGTGGCGACCGAAGGCGTGCGCGGCGGGTTCAAGCTTGCACGGCCGGCTGACGAAATCAGCGTGCTGGATATCGTTAACGCCATCGATGGCCAAAAGCTGATCTTCGATTGCCGTGATATCCGCGAGCGTTGTGCGCTGTTTGACGGTTCACCGCCGACATGGGCCGTGGAAGGTCATTGCTCGGTGCATGCGGTGATGATGACCGCGCAGCAACGCATGGAAGACGCCCTCGCCCAGCAGACCATTCTCGACCTGGCCCGAAGGGTCGGACGTAAAGCCCCGGCCGACTTCGGCGCCCAGGTGGACACCTGGATGAATGATCGTCGGGAAAAGAAAAGCAGCACCAGCACGTCGGTCGATCAGGAGCAGATCATCCCGGTGACCGATATTTCTGAATGAATGCGAAGGTCACAGGCTGGCCTATGGGCAAACCGGATCGGAGCGCTCTATGATTAAACCCCATGACGACCCTGCCTGCGATTCGCCAACCCTGCCCGCCCGGCGCCTGCGACTGCGGGCGTGACCCGCTGCTGGAAACACCGGGCGCGGACGTGCGCATCCTGCTGCTGACCCGCGCGGAAGAAAAACGCCTGATCGAACGCCTGGAAACCCTCCAGAGCCTGGCGGAACTGGAAAAATTGCAAAACCGCATGTACGCACAACTGGGCATCCGCGTGGACATCGCCCCAAGCTTCAACGAAGTGCGGACCATGCGCGGCATCAGCATCACCCTTGGCGAATTGCCCGGCCTGTGCCGCAAAACCCGACAGTCAATCCCCGCCGCCATCCGCCGCAGCCTCGAGAAGCGCCCGCAGATTGCCTACGAGATTCTCAACGCCAACGACCTGTTGCGCGACGCCTGAGGTCAGCCCCATGAACCTCGTTCTCAAATTCCCCGTGACAGACGAAATACTGACGTCGTATGCCTTGGCGATTGGCGCTGACCTTCCGGGTTATCGCAATCACATTTATCGGGTGCTGAACTTCTACAGCGCCATCAGCGGCATTGAAGGCCTGCCCTCCGAGGCCGTGCAAATCGCGGCGGCGTTTCATGACCTGGGCATCTGGACGGATGGAACCATCGATTACCTGGAACCCTCGGTTCGCCTGGCCACCGACTATCTCGCCAACCGGCAACTGTCGCACTTGAACGGCGAAGTGACGGCGCTGATCCTGGAACACCACAAAGTGCGGCCCTACGCTGCCGATCATGCGCTCAACGTCGAGCCCTTCCGGCGCGCCGATGTCATTGATGTGTCCCTCGGGCTGCTGACGTTCGGCCTGCCACGGGTCTACATCAAAACGGTGAAATCGGCCCTGCCCAATCATGGATTTCACTGGATGCTGCTCAGGCAAACCGCTCGCCAATTCCTTCGTTCGCCACTCAAGCCATTGCCCATGTTTCGCTGGTGAAACAGGTGTCGGCCACGACGTTGCCCATTCCTTGAAAAGGCCCTTTAACAGGATCAGCGGTCATACACAGACGGCCAAGCGCTGCTATGCCTTCACAAGGGGCAAGAAGCTGTAGACACAGCGTCACCGTGGTCCCGGCGCCAACCCGGTGCGCACAGACAAACAGGTGCCAATCCGTTGAAGGAGGTGGCAAATGTTATTCATCGTCAGTTGGTCGATCAATTCGGACAACCGTAACAAGGCGATCGAGCGTTTCCTCAAGACCGGGGCCGTTCCACCTGCTGGCGTCAAGATGCTCGGGCGCTGGCATGCCGTCGGTGGTTCGAGCGGTTTTGGCGTAGCAGAGGCCAGTGATCTGGTGCCGATTCAGAAGTGGGTGCTGGAATGGAACGACATCATGAAGATGGACGTCCAGGCGGCACTGACCGATGAACAGATGGCGCCGCTGCTGGCGGGCACGGTCGGCAAGTAGAGGTCATCGGGCGGCGGGTACTGCTCGCCGCCTCTCGACCCGAAAACACGTTCATGACTGACTGGAAAATTCGGCGGGCGAACCTACGCTCATCGCGAAGGAGCCGGTTTTCAGCCAGGGTTTTCTTGCCTGGACTGGCCGGGCCGACCCTGCACTGCCCCCCACGGAGTAGAAAGCATATGAACCTGTCGCAGAGACTGTTCATCGGCGCTGCACTTGCCAGCCTGTTGCTCGGCGGGTGCACCTCGAAAATCACCGAAAAAGACCAGTACTCAGGCTTCCTGTCCAACTACAACAACTTGCAGCAAGTCACCACCACCAGCGGCGAGACCGCCATGCGCTGGGTTAGCCCGTCGTGGAATCCGGATGCCTACAACACCGTCGCGTTCAACAAGCTTGAGCTGTACCCGGCGCCGCAGCCCAACGAGCGGGTCAATCGGCAAACCCTGGATGAACTGCAGAACTACATGACCAGCAAGGCCAAAAGCGTGCTGGGCCAGAAATACCGGGTGGTATCGAGCGCAAAAGCAGCACCGGTCGGTTCGAAAACCCTGATTATGCGCTCGGCGATCACCGGGGTGAACGCCGAAAACGAAGGCATGAAATGGTATGAAGTGGTGCCTGTCGCGGCCGTGGTCGGTGGTGTTTCCGCTGCCAGCGGGCATCGGGATCAGGACACCACGTTGTTCATTGAGGCCGAGTTTATCGATGCGAGCAACAACCAGACCGTGGCCAAGGTTGTGCGCAAGGTGTTTGGCAGCACCCTGGAAAATGCCAGCCAGAAAATCACCGCCAAAGACTTCAAGGTAGCGATCGACAAACTGACCAGCGATTTGCAGGCGTTTTTCCGCTAACGGCAATCTTGTAGCAGCTGCCCTGTGGCGAGGGGATTTATCCCCGTTCGGCTGCGAAGCAGTCGTAAAACCTGAACGCACGGTCTATCTGATGCACCGCGTCGTCTTAATTCACGACTGCTTCGCAGCCGAACGGGGATAAATCCCCTCGCCACAACGCGTTGCTCGGCAGCTGCTACAAAGGGGCGGCTAATCAGGGGTTATTTTTTCATGCCGACCCGTCGACGCATGTCGGCGGTGATCGCTTGCCGGGTTTTCTTCAGGTCCGCCCAGGGTTCGTCACCCACTTCGGCCAGGCGTTCCTGCACGTTGTGGATGTTCCACTGATTACCACCCTTCAATTCAGCCACCTCATCACGAAAGACCGGCACCGACACCGGCATCCCTTCGCGGGTGCGCGCGGCGTAGGCGCAAATGGTCGTGGCGCCCAGACCGTTACGCAGATAATCGATGAAAATCCGCCCAACACGATTCTTCGGTCCCGACACCGCGGAAAAACGCTCCGGCAGCAACTTGGCCATGTGGCTGACAATCGCATGGCTGAAGTCCTTCACCTCATCCCAACCCAACTTGCGAGTCAGCGGCACCACCAGGTGAATCCCCTTGCCGCCGCTGGTCTTGAGGAAGGCCTTGAGCCCGAGTTCATCGAGCACCGACAGGGTCAACTGGGTCGCCTCGACCATGCTTTTCCACGGCAGCGCCGGGTCCGGGTCGAGGTCGAGGACGAAGCGGTCAGGTTTATCAAGGTTGTCCGAGGTGGCGTTCCAGGTGTGCAGTTCCACGGTGCTCATCTGCACGGCGCCAATCAGGGCTTCGGCGTTGTTGATGATCATCACCGGTTGGCCGGTGAGCTCCTTGTCCAGCGTGGTGATCCCGGGAATGGCCAGGCGCTCGGCATTCTTCTGGAAGAACAGTTCGCCGGCGATGCCGTCCGGGGCGCGCACCAGCGCCACTGGCCGGTCCTTGAGTTCGGGCAGAATCCATTCGGCGACGCTGGCGTAATATTCCGCCAGTTGCACTTTGGTGGTGCCGCTGCTGGCGTCGATTACCCGATCCGGGTGAGTAATGCGCACCTTGCCCGCACCGAGGCCGATCTGAGACGGCGCGGGCGCTGCCTTGGCAGGCTTCTTTTTCGCCGAGGCGGTCGGTTTGGCAGCGGCGGCTTTCTTGGTGGTCTGGGCTTTCACGGCTTTCGGACGCTCCTCAGTGATGTCTTCGGCGGGTTTGTCATCGCGCAAGCCATGGAACACCGCATGGCGAACCGAACCGTCCTTGGTCATCTCGGCGAACGCGACTTCTGCGAGCAAAACCGGTTTGAGCCAATGCACACCCTTGGCTTCAAAACCGGCCGGCGGATTGACCACCGCGGGCTTTTTCGCCAGCAACGGTTTCAGCTGTTCGTAGATGTGCTTGAGCGTGGTCTCGTTAAAACCGGTGCCGACCTTGCCGGTGTAGCGCAACTCGCCGCTGTCCCGGTCATGCAAACCCAACAGCAACGCACCGAAGGCATTGCGCGAGCCTTTCGGATCGGTATAGCCGACCACGACGAATTCCTGCCGATGCTTGCACTTGAGCTTGATCCAGTCACTGCTGCGCCGGGACACGTAAGGCGAACCCAGGCGCTTGCCGATCAGCCCTTCCATTTGCATCTGGCAGGCGCTGTTGAGCAAGGCTTCCGGTTCTTCGCCGAACGCGTCGGAGAAGCGCAGCAGCGGGTCTTTGTTGGGTTTGAGCACCGTCGCCAGCGCGACCCGTCGTTCCTCGACCGGCACCTCGCGCAGGTCTACGCCATTGAGGTAAGGCATGTCGAACAGGTAGTAAACGATGTCGCCACTGCGATTGGATTCGAAGGCATTTTGCAGCGCCTGAAAGTCAGGAACGCCCTGCTCGTCCGCCACCACCATTTCACCGTCGAGCCAAGCGGATTCGAGGCCCAGCGACGCCAGTGCCTCGGCCTGCTTCGGCAGTTTATGGGTCCAGTCGTGGCCGTTGCGGGTAAAGAGTTTCACCTCGTCGTGGTCGATGCGGGCCATGATCCGATAGCCATCGAACTTGATCTCATAGCTCCAATCGCCCTGCGGGGCTTTCTCCACCAGCGTCGCCAGTTCGGGTTTGAGCTGGGCGGGCAGTTTGGCTTTGTGAGCGCCGGTGAGTTGGGCTGACTGCTCCTTCGGCGTGACCTTGCGCGCCGGCTTCTTCACCGGTTTGGGTTTGTCGGCGGTCTTCGCCTTCCTGGGGACGATGGTCCGGTCACTGAGCACGCTGTCCGGCTCGGCGACGACCACGTCGTAATCGCTTTCGGGTTTGGCCGCACCGTCCTGATGCTTGATCAGAAACCACTGTTCCTGCTTGCCCGGCATGTGCGTGCGCACCAGGTTCCACAGGCCGCCGAGTTTCTCGCCTTGCAGCTCGAACTTAAGCTTGCCCTTGGCATAGGCCTTGGCCGGATCTTCCTGCGGGATCCACACGCCGCGGTCCCAGACAATCACGTCGCCTGCGCCGTAATGCCCTTCGGGAATGCTGCCCTCGAAGGTGGCGTAGTCAATCGGATGGTCTTCAACGTGGACCGCCAGGCGCTTGACCTTGGGGTCCAGCGAAGGGCCTTTGGGCACCGCCCAGCTCTTCAGTGCTCCGTCGAGTTCCAGGCGAAAGTCATAGTGCAACCGCGAGGCATCGTGTTTCTGGATACAGAACTGCAAGGCATGGTCTTTCGCGGTTTTCCGGGCCGAACGTTTCGCGGCAGGTTCTGAAGTCGCCGAGAAATCGCGCATGCGGTTGTAATCGTCCAGATTCTTGTTCATGGAGCACCTGCTGACTCAACGCTTCCCCCAATACCGGGGCCGATGCGCGTAACGATCAGGGCCACGACCGCAATCCGCTCGACCCGTTGATAGCCTGGGGTCAGCAGTTCTTCACCGAACACGTCGGGATCGAGTTCGCGATAGGTCCAGCCGAACATTGCCGATTCCAGACGCGGAATCAGCGCCTCCAGAAACGGATCCTGGCCATCGATCATTGCCACCCCGGTGTACAGCACCAAAGAACCACCGGGCGCCAGGCGATACAGCGCCTGCTCGACAATGCGTAACGACAATTGCGCGCCCAATTCGCCACCGCCATGGCGGTATGCACGCTCTGCAGGGTCGGCCATGTACGGTGGATTGGCGACGATCAGGTCGAAATGGCCGTCGACATCCTGCAGCACATCGCTGGCTTCGACGGTGACGTTAGTGACTTCGGCAAGCGCCGCGTTGACGGCCGTCAGGCGCAGCGCCGCCGGGTTGATGTCGACGGCCAGCACTTCAGCCTCATGGCGTGCGCGGGCGATCACAATCGCCCCGACACCTGCGCCGCACCCAATGTCCACGGCGCGTCTTATCGGTGCGAAGGTTTGTTGTAGATGCGCATGAATCAGCTGCGCGAAACGGTAAGTGTCCGGGCCGAAGAACACCGCATCAGCCGCATCGGTGGGGAACCCCGAGTGAACGAACAGCAGATCGTCCAGGCTGGACCAGCGCACGCGGCTTTTCAGTCGGCCGTTGCTTTCTTGAAGGACGCCCGCCTGCTGCAACTGCCGCTGTTCATCCGTCGACAGCAGGCCAGGTTCGAACGAGCGCGACCAGCCAAACACATCGCGCAAGGTCCGCGCGTTTTGCCCGAAGGCACGGTCATTCACCCGCTGGTGGGTAAGCGGCGTCGGGGTGATGAACCGGTAGCCATCGGCCTGCAAGCGGCGCCCCAGTTGCACCAGCGCCAGATCGGCAGCGTCCAGTTGCTCTTCCTGATTCATGCAGTGCTCCTATCGCAGGCTGGATTTGAGTTCGATAAACCGTCGCGTCGCCATCAGGCCGGCTGGATGGGAATGCCGATGGGCCGACAGCCACGGAATCAACACTTGCATCTGCTCGTGCGCGGCGAGCCCGTCCAACGCGGTTTGCAGGCTCTGGATATCCGGGTCGTTGTCGGACATGGGCGGTTCTGTCGCGACACTCGTGCCCCGGCGAACCGCTGTGGCTGAGCGCTCAGGCGTCCATTCGCCGGCAATCCAGTCATGCAGCAGCTGTTTTTCATAAGGGCTGAACACTCCGAACATGGCGGCGCCGTCCCCCTCGATCAACTGCCAGAAACGGCTGTCTTGAGGGTCTTGATGACGTTTGATCCAGCCCTTGTTTTCCAGGGCGGTGAGGAAGCCCGGCAACTGCTCTGGCGCCGATAGCCATTGGTTGACGGTCTTGCCTTCGAAACGGCAGTAGTCGGAATGCATGTGCTGGCCGAACGGGCGCTTGCGCTCAAGCATGCTCAGCAACTCTGCGTCGAGGTCGAACGATTCGATGATCGCGCGACTGCCCTGCCCCAGATCATTGAGCCGATACCCCAACGCGACCCGGCGCAGAAAGTCTTCTCGATCGCCTTCCACCGGCAGCAGTTGCAGCACCGACTGCACGGCTTTGTGCGCGTGGCCGGTGCTGGCATTGTCGATGGTCACGTGCAGGGTGAAGTAATACGGATCGATGCCCAATTCGCTGAGTTCATAGGCGCTGATCAGCAAATGCAGCGGCAGTTGTTCGTAGCCGAGGTTGTAGCCGATCGCCTCAGGCAGAAACTCATCGGCGGATTCGCCCAGCGCCAGTTGTATCGCGCCTTGCAGGTAATGTTCGTCGGCAATCACGCCAGTGTCTTGCAAGCCATGTTCGGCAAGGAGCTTGCGGTAGATAACCACATGGTTCTGCGCCGGGTTGCCGTCGCCCAGCTCCTCTAGATAAGTGCAAATCAGCCCTTCGAAACGCGGGTCCCGCCAATAACGCAACAGGCCATACAGCCACGCGCCGTCGACCAGTTTGGTCGGGGCAACGGCTTGCAGGAAAAACAACGCGTGCGCCTTGTTGGTGAAAAATTGCCGGGGCCCGCCGTCTTTTCGTTGTTGCAGGTAATCGGCGTATTGGCGGGCGACGTCAACGCTGTGCTGTTCGACGAACGATTGCAGGGCTGACAGGTCATTCGGCATTTCCTGCGGCAGGTCGGTGGCGTGCTCGAGCTGCGCCTCGAGAAAGGTCCGGGCGAGTGCGCGCCGTTGCTCGGGGTCGTCTCCCAGCAGCAGCTGTTCATAGGCCTGTTTCAGGCTCCCGGCGGCCGGGATCGGGTGTGCGTGGGCGGGCCACGATTCAAGTCGTGTCAGGGCAGTCATGGGCGCATCTCTCGGTCTGAGGCCAGTGGCAGGACGCTGAATCAACACGTCTCTACTTCAGAAGAGCGATTTGCCCGGAAAAAAATTCAATCGGCGTTGAAAATGCCCTGACGGACGGGCCTGTGGGGCGAAGTCCAGCCGGCGCGCCAGGCATATACTCAGCGGGTCGGATTCATCTTCGGAGAGCAATCATGCGAACGGTGCACGTCATCGAGCAATCGCCGGCGCCGGTGAACGTCGTGGGCGAGGCAATCACGATCCTCGCGGGCGGCGATCTGAGCAAACCCTTTGAAATGCATATCCAGGAAGGCGTGCAAGGCGGAGGGCCGCCACCGCACTTTCATCCGTGGGACGAGGCGTTTTACGTGGTCGACGGCCAGGTCGAAGTGACCGTGGCGGGCAAGTCCACCACCGTCTCCGCCGGAGGTTATGTGCATATTCCCGGGGGCTCCATCCATGCCTACAAGAACATCAGCCCTACCGCGAAGATGATAGGCGTGGTGTCCGACCCGCGTGGCGGGCAGTTTTTTGCGGCCGTGCATCAATTACGAGTGCCGGAGGATTTGCCCCGGATACTGGAGATTGCCGAGGCGCATGGCGTTATCTTCCTGGTGCCGAAACCTGCAGGTTGACCGCGTTAACGTTCTTCGCTAGCAGGCTAGCTCCCACAGGGATCTTGTGCACACCGCAGATCTCACTGTGGGAGCTAGCCTGCTAGCGAAGGCGGCCGGAAAAGCAACCTGATTTTTGCAGGCACACCTTAAGCCGCGCCACTCTTGGCCTGCTGTTCCAGATGCACTTGCAACTCCGGATCGATTTTCAGCGCGGCAGCCAGTTCATCCAGATAGCTGCGCTCGGCCTCCTGCTGATCATCCACCAGCATCACGCTGGCCAGGTACATTTCCGCCGCAATCGCCGGATCCGTCGCCGACTGCGCCACATCAGCAGCATCCAGTGGCCGGGCAACTTCGTCGTCCAGCCATTGCTGCAGTTCCGGGTCATCGGTGTGGCGGCCGATTTCGGTACTGATCATCTGTTTCTCGGAGTCGTCGATCCGGCCATCGGCCTTCGCTGCAGCTATTAATGCGCGCAGGACTGCATGGCTGTGGTCCTCGACTTCCGGGCCGGATAGAAGATCCACGGTGCGCGGTGCCTGTTGCGGCGCACCAGCCTGATTGCGTTGCCACGCCTGATACGCCTGAAAGGCCATCATTCCGAGCGAAGCCAGGGCCGCATAGTGGGTGCCGCCACCCGAGCGGGTCCGGGTCGCGCCGCCCATGGGTGAGCCGCCGCCCAGCAGACCACCGAGCAAGCCACCCAATCCGCCACCGCCCTCGCCCTCGCTTGAGCCGGCGCCACCGCCCAACAGGCCGCCCAGCAATCTGCCGAGACCGCCGCCGATGCCTCCCTGAGCGGATGCGTCACCCTGTTGCGCCCCGGAGCCCCGCAGAAGTTGTTCGAGCAAATCGCTGGTGTTCATGACGATGTCCTCATCGATTGGAGTGACCCGGTCAGGCAACAATAGTCCTCGCCGGCAAATGCGCCACCACCGTTTGGCTGACATGAAATCGACCGGACTGGCGAAGCAAACGAGACAATCTCAGTCGAGCAAGAACCCTGTGGCGAGGGGATTTATCCCCGTTGGGCTGCGAAGCAGTCGTAAATCCAGACAATTCAGTATGTCTGAACGGACGTTGAGGGCCGCTTCGCGACCCAACGGGGCGGTGCGACGTTTCGCTAAATCCCCTCACCACAGGTTCTTGCTCGCCTGAAGCACCGTATTTAAGTGATCAGCACCACAGATTAATCCAGAGTATTTCTTGCCGGCCCAGCTAAGATTCACAGACGGTGAACCTTATTCCCGGATTTCCGGTCGATACCTGCAACCGAACCGGTTTGCCGCCGCCCTCGATGATGAGGGTGATGACTGGCTTGCTTCACTTTTTGGAGAACGCCCCGTGATATCCACCCTACACATCGCCAGGCTCAAAGCATGGGGCGCCCATGGTTTTACCGCCACCGGCGTGGTCACTGCCTTCCTCGCCACCCTCGCCTTGCTCGAAAACCAGGCCACCAACTGCCTGCTGTGGCTGGGCGTGGCCCTGATCGTCGATGGGCTTGACGGTGCCCTGGCGCGCAAGGTCAATGTGCAGTCGGTGCTGCCCAGCTTCGATGGATCGATCCTCGATCTGGTGATCGACTACCTGACGTATGTGTTCATCCCCGCGCTGTTCATCTATCGCTACATCCCGTTGCCGGACTACACGCTGCTGCTGACCGTGTCGCTCATTCTGGTCTCGTCGCTGTTTTGCTTCTGCAACGTCAACATGAAAAGCAAGGACAACTACTTCCAGGGCTTCCCCGCCGCGTGGAACGTGGTTGCCCTGTGCCTGTACATCATCGCCCCGTCGCCGTGGATTACCTTCTTGACCGTCATTGGCCTGGCGTTGCTGACCGTGACTCGCATGAAGTTCCTGCACCCGTTCCGCGTACGCAAGTTCATGCCGATCAACATCGCCGTAACGGCCATCTGGTTGCTGTGCAGCTTGTCGCTGGTGGTCAACCATCCGGTCATCAACCCGATGGTGATGGGGCTTTGGCTGCTGATGTCCGCTTACTTCCTGGGGATCTGCATCTGGCGCACCGCGATGGAGTGGTTTGACGGATCGCGTCAAAAGTAACCTGGCATGGCCATCCATATCGTACGACTCGGCTCACCCCGCTCACCCGATGAAGGGCTGCGGATCGGCACGGTACGCCGCCCACCTCGCGGTGTACCGAAGGCCGAGTTTGCCAGTCGGGACTTTTATGATGTGTGGCAACCGCTGCTTTCGCCGAGTGCGGAACTGGTGGCCGAGGCCAAAGCGGCCGAGGATGAAAAGGCCTGGGAGGCGTTCAGGCGCAGGTTCAAGGCTGAAATGAACCATCCCGCGCCCAATCAGTTGCTGGATCTGTTGGCCGCCCTCTCCCATCAAACCTCGCTGGCGGTTGGGTGTTATTGCGAAGTTGAGGCGCATTGCCATCGTTCCGTATTGCGGGAACTGCTGAAAGCACGCGGCGCCAAGGTTGCTTAATGAAAATGACCACCGCGAATCCCTTGTGGGAGCGGGCTTGCTCGCGAAAACGGAGTGTCAGGCAACATCATCGTCGACTGACACGCCGCCTTCGCGAGCAAGCCCGCTCCCACAGGGGATTTGTGTGTTCAAGGGATTGAAGTAGCAATATGAAACCCCAGATACGGCCTGCCACCCCTGCGGATGCGGCCACCATCAGCCAGGTCATCATCCACTCGCTTCGCCAGTCCAATGCCCTGGACTACCCACCCGAAGTCATCGCGCAGGTGGAGAAAAGCTTTTCTACCGAGTCCATCTGCACTTTGCTGACCCAGCGCCAGGTCTTTGTCGCAACCATCGATCACCGCGTAATCGCCACCGCCAGCCTTGATCACGATGTCGTGCGCAGCGTATTTGTCGACCCCGCCCATCAAGGGAACGGACTCGGCCGGCAATTGATGGCAACGATCGAAACCCTCGCCACCGATGCGAACATCGAGGTATTGCGCGTCCCCTCCTCCATCACCGCAGAAGCCTTCTACTCCAAACTGGGCTTTCGAAAGATCCGCGATGAATTCCACGGTGCCGAGCGCACCATCATCATGGAACTGCGCCTGCCCCGGGCCGCCGGACGAGATGTTGATCATGGTCAATACTTAAGGGATTGAACGGCTATTGAATGACCGCTGTCTCTTCGTTCACCCACGGGAGGTTCGCCATGTCTGGTCAATCACGCTTCATGCTGGTCGCCTCGCCACTGATGGAGCACAGCCCCGCCTTCGACAGGGCTGCGGCGCTGGCCAAGGCCGAAGACGCGGCGTTGCACATCGTGGCTTTCGATTATCTGGAAGGCCTGGCGACCGCCAGCCTGGTCAACGAAAAGGCCCTGGAGCAAATGCGCCTGGGCTACGTCGATCGGCACCGTCAGTGGCTCGAAGAACAAGCCCGGCCCTTGCGCAAGATCGGCGTGCACGTCACTACCGAGGTGGCGTGGGTCGAACGCCCGCTGGAAGAAATCCTGATTCACCTCAAAGAGCAGCCGATGGACGTGCTGATCAAGGCACTGGAGCACGAATCGCTGCTGTCGCGGCTGATGTTTACCCCGCTCGACGTGCATTTGCTGCGCGAATGCCCGGTGCCGCTGCATTTCGTCAGCCATGCCGTTCACGCCCTGCCACGCCGGATCGTCGCGGCGGTCGACCCCTTCCATCGCGATGATCACTACAAAACCTTCAACGACCGGATCCTTCACGAAGCGGCGAAACTGGCCAGTGCCTGCAACGCCGAGCTGGATGTGGTCTATGCCTATGACCTTTCATCCATCAGCGCGGACGAGTTCGGCTTCGACAATGGTTCGGCGTTTTTCTCCTCGGGCAAAGCAAAAACCCTGTTCGACTACCAGGAAGACGCCTTCAACGAATTGGCCGAGCGCAACGGCATCGCGCCCGAGCAACGGCACATGATCATGGGCAATCCGGCCAAGGTGCTGACCCGTTATGCCGATGCCTATGACGTCGACGTGATTGTCATGGGCCGGGTCGGCCATCGCGGCTTGGGCCGGTTGATCGGCAGCACGGTCGAGCATCTGCTGTACAAAATGCCGTGCAGCGTGTGGGTGGTGTACACCGAGCGGTTGGATGAGTGAGCCTGCTGAAAACACCACATTCCCCTTGTAGGAGCGAGCGGTGCGGCGATCCGACTTGCCCGCGAAGGCGCAGTGTCAGTCGACAAATATGTTGCCTGACACTCCGTCTTCGCGGGCAAGCCTCGCTCCTACAAGTAATGCTGTTCACTTAAGCGCGGGCACTCATTTGTAGCGAGGGGATTCATCGAAACGTCGCACCGCCCCGTTCGGCTGCGAAGCAGTCGTAAATCCACACAACTCGGTCTGTCTGAACGGGCGCAGGGGGCCGCTTCGCAGCCCAACGGGGCGGTGCGACGTTTCGCTGAATCCCCTCGCCACAGGTTCTCGCTCGACTGATGATTGTCTTAAGTGAACAGCATTACGCTCCTACAAGGGGTTTTGTGATGTCTGGTCAACGTCGGGTGATCACCACTTCGAGGTATTCACTCGGCACCACCAACGATTTCTCTCCCGCCCTGTTCATCTTGTTGATCAGTCCGGTCAAATCGCTTTCCAAGGCCTGGCCACTTTCGGGAGGCAGCGCCGCGAAGGCCTTGTGGACCGGGCCGTACCAGGTGCGAAAAATGTCGATGAAGTGCGCCGCCGAGCGGTAGCGGAAGTTGAAGGTCCGCCGCGTCACCTGCACCAGGAAGCTGCGTTCATCGAACTGCGAGTGCAACCAGGCTTCGTTTCCCCAATTTGAGGGCGGTTGCGCGCCGGCCGGTGGCGGCATGTGCCGGCCCAGGGTCTTGAACATCTGGCCGACAAAGCCTTCAGGCGTCCAGTTGGCCAGGCCGATGCGGCCACCGGGGCGACAGACGCGCGCCAGTTCCGCGGCGGCTTTGGGCTGGTCCGGCGTAAACATCACACCGAAGGTCGAGAGCACGGCATCGAAGCTCGCGTCTTCGAACGGCAGTGCCTCGGCATCGGCGACCTGGAAGGTCACGTCCAGGCGTTCTGCCCGGGCCCGGTCTTCGCCGCGTTCCAGCAGCGCGGGGACGTAATCGGTGGAAGTGACGCTGCAGCCTCGGCGTGCGGCGGCCAGCGTCGCATTGCCGTTGCCGGCGGCCACGTCCAGCACACGCTCGTCGCAGAGCAAGTCACAGGCTTCGGCCAGTTGCTCGCCGACAATCTGCAGGGTGGTGCCGATCACGGCATAGTCGCCGCTGGCCCAGGAGGCCATCTGGCGGTTTTTCAAGGCAGTGAGATCAATGGGTGTACTCATTAAGTCAGCTCCGTAAGGTTGGAACGCTGCCCCGGCTTATTCCGCCGTGGTCGGATCGATGATGTTCATGACTTGAGAAATGCGGTTGGCCGGGAAACCGCTCTGCCGGGCGTGCTCCTGAATCAGCGCTTCGCTGGGCGAGATGTACACGCAGTACAACTTCTCGCCCGTGACATAACTCTGAAGCCACTGCACCTGCGGCAACTCGCGCAAAGCCCGGCAGGACTTTTGCGAAGCGGCTTTCAAATCCCTTTCTGACAGTGTTCCAGCACCTGGAATCTCGCGTTCGATAACGATTTTCGGCATGGCAACCTCTCATTCTTGTTATTGATGACAGGGTCGGCAGTGGCCCTGTAGGCAAACTATCGCCCTGCCGCACGCCGGCGTCCTGCCCGATCGTCGGCCAACACTGCCCGATCGTCCGGAGAACTCACGTTTGGCGCAGACGCGCTCACAATCAGAAAGCCCTCCGCACGGGAAACCACCATGGACGCCCTGTCCCAAACCCTGCGCGTCGTCCGCCTGGTCGGTGCGATTTTCATCAATGCCAGGTTCACTGCGCCCTGGTACTACCAGTCGCCCAACTCCGACACCGCGGCACCGTTTCTGGAGCCCGGCGCAGAGCGGGTGGTGATCTTTCACTTGATCACCGAAGGCGAGTGCTATGTCGAGATAGGTAACGATCCGCCGCTGCGGCTGACGGCCGGCGATGTGGTGGTGTTCCCTCAGGGCGACGCCCATCGCATGAGCTCTCAACCCGGATTAACACCGGTCACCGGCAAGCGCCTGGACGTGGTGCTGGCACGCCGTCCCCGGCAACTGAGCTACGGCGGGGGCGGTGGCGGTGCGGTGACGCGTCTGGTGTGCGGTTATCTGGCGTGCGACACACGATTGACGGGCATGTTGCTGACGGGGTTGCCGGCCGTGGTCCGGGTCAATGTGCGCGGCTCAAATGCCGGTATCTGGCTGGAATCTTCGGTTCGGCAGCGTGGCGGCGCAATCAGGAGAAAAAACCAATGGCCCACGGCGCGCAGCCAGTGAGCCATTGATTTCGCGGGTTACGCCGCAGGTGCCTTGGCCTCTTCCAGCAGTTGCTGAATCATTTTCTCCTGGGGTTCGTAGGCGCCTTCACCGAAGTGGGTGTAACGCACCTGGCCCTTGGCGTCGATCAGGTAGTGAGCGGGCCAGTACTGGTTGTCGAAGGCGCGCCAGATCGCGTAGTTGTTGTCGATGGCCACCGGGTAGGTAATGCCGAGCTCTTTGACCTGATCCTTGACGTTGTCGATGATGCGCTCGTAACCGTATTCAGGGGTGTGGACGCCGACGACCACCAGGCCATCCTTCTCGTATTTCTTCGCCCAGTCCTTCACGTACGGCAAGGTGTGCTGGCAGTTGATGCAGTCGTAGGTCCAGAAGTCCACCAGCACCACTTTGCCTTTGAGCGAGTCATTGCTCAGCGCTGGCGAGTTCAGCCATTGCACGGCACCGGACAGCGACGGCATGGCGCCTTGGGCGTTGTCCATGGAGTCGGCCTTGACCTTGCTGACGAAGTAGTCGACGACTTTCGGTACGCTTTCCAACACACCTTTCTCAAGGGTGCTGACGCCTTCGGACGAAGTGCCGGCGAGCAATGTCCTGTCGGCACCGGTGGAAATCACCGCCACGGTAGCCAGCACGGCAACACCGGCACCACGACGCAGCCAACCGGTGACCGGGATCGACGCTTTCAAGCGATTGACCAGGCCGCGACCGGTGAAGATCAAGGTGCCCAGGGACAACGCGCTGCCCAAGCCGTACGCCAGCAGCAACAGGCTGGTCTGGGCGTTGGCGCCTTGCAGCATGGCACCGGTGAGAATCACCCCGAGAATCGGCCCGGCACACGGCGCCCAGAGCAGACCCGTGGCCACGCCGATCATGACCGAACCCAGCGGGCCGGACATTTTGCGAGTGTCGGGGTCGAGGCGATTGCCCAGCGCCACGAACGGCCGGGCCATCCAGTCTCCGACCCGGGCGGAAATCAGCGACAGGGCGAACAGCGCCATCACGATGAGGGCGACATGGCGACCGGTGTTGTTGGCTTGCACCACCCATTCGCTGCTGACCACCGCCAGGCTGGAGATCAGGGCGAAGGTCAGGACCATGCCCCCAAGGGTGAGCAGGATGGATGAACGCGTGCGTTTGACCCCGGCGAACAGGAACGGCACGACCGGGAGGATGCAAGGGCTGAGGACGGTCAATATGCCGCCCAGGAAAGCGATGAGAAACATGGTAATCACCTTGAAAATAGAGAGGGGCGACACACCACCGATCCCTGTGGGAGCGGGCTTGCTCGCGAAGAGGCCAGTACATTCAAAATTAATGTCGACTGACACTCCGCTTTCGCGAGCAAGCCCGCTCCCACAGTGGATCGGTGGTGTTCACGAAACAGTGTCCGGGTTTCAGGCCGTCTGGTTTTCCAGCTGCTGGCCCTGCGGCGTACGGCTTGCACCGTCCTGTGCCAGGAAGGCATGACCGCCCTGCTCCGCCACGGGCGTCAGCTGGAAGCAGGTTGCGCTGCCACAGCTTTTCTGTTCAACAGCGGCATTGGCATGGGCAGCCGCGCCGGCTACGGAGAAAGCAACAGCGGTCAAGAAGCGGGTGACGTTGTTCATGGTGTTCTTCCTGTTTCAAAGGGGGTTGGCAATCGGTCAGCGAAGGACTCAGTTGTCCGCGTTGCAGCCGTCAGCAAATTTGCGGTAATCCAGCACCTGGGTGTTGTGCTGGGAATCCAGGTAGGTCAGCTGGGTATTCACAATCCCGCAGGAAGGCGCGGCGTCCTCTTTCAACGACACCACTTTCTTGATGTCCAGGTGGGTGCCGTAGGTGAAGGTTTTGGCGCTGACATCGGTAGCTTCGGCGCGGGCCGACAAGGTGCAGATGTTCAGGGCGGCAAACAGGCAAGCGGCGTAGACGGCTTTGGTGTTCATGGTGGATTCCTCAAGGCTTCAATGGGTAGGTCGTTCAACTGAGCCGAGGCGTTCTGGTTTGCCTCGATGAAACCTATTAGAAGCTCGCGAGGTATCTCGTCTGTGTCGAAAACAGCCGCGTGTAAATCGGTACGTATCAACGTCGGCCCCTGATACAGAGCGATACAAAACCCCTGGAAAACCGCATTTTTACGTTTACGTGTATCCGCCGCTACGCCAGATACACTGCAATACAAAGGGGAGCGGGTGAGCGGGCCAAGGCTCGATAGACTGCGCAACATCCCCCATTGATAGAGGCTTGGCCCCATGGAACACGTCGATCACATTCTCATCGTGGACGATGACCGCGAGATCCGGGAACTGGTAGGCAACTACCTCAAGAAGAACGGCCTGCGCACCACGGTCGTCGCCGACGGGCGTCAGATGCGCACCTTCCTTGAGTCCACGCCGGTGGACCTGATCGTACTCGACATCATGATGCCGGGCGACGACGGGCTGATGCTCTGCCGCGAGTTGCGCGCCGGCAAACACAAGGCCACGCCGGTGCTGATGCTCACCGCCCGCAACGACGAAACCGACCGCATCATCGGCCTGGAAATGGGCGCCGACGATTACCTGGTCAAGCCGTTCGTCGCCCGTGAACTGCTCGCCCGAATCAACGCCGTACTGCGCCGCACGCGGATGCTGCCGCCGAACCTGGTGGTCACCGAAAGCGGTCGCCTTGGCGTTCGGGCGCTGGCGCCTGGACACCTCAGCCCGTCACCTGCTGGATGAAGACGGCACCATGGTCGCGCTCAGCGGCGCGGAATATCGCTTGCTGCGGGTGTTCCTCGATCACCCGCAGCGGGTGCTCAATCGTGACCAGCTGCTCAATCTGACCCAGGGCCGCGACGCCGATCTGTTTGACCGCTCCATCGACTTGCTGGTGAGCCGCTTGCGCCAGCGCTTGCTGGACGATGCCCGCGAACCCGCCTACATCAAAACCGTGCGCAGTGAGGGCTATGTGTTTTCCCTGCCAGTGGAAGTGCTCGGTGCGCCGTCATGAACCTGTCGCTTCGTTGGCCACGCACCCTCGCCTCACGGTTGTCGCTGATCTTCCTGATCTGCCTGATCCTGGCCCAGGCGTTGTCCTTCGGCGCGCAGTATTACGAGCGTTATGAAAGCGCGAAAAACACCATGCTCGGCAATCTGGAAACCGACGTCTCGACGTCCATTGCGATCCTCGACCGCTTGCCAGCCGAAGAACGCATGAGCTGGCTGCAACAACTGAACCGCCGCAACTACCGTTATTTGCTGGACGAAGGCTCACCGGGCGTGGCCATGAGCGATACGCCCATCGCGATGACATCGATCAAAGACGCCATCGGCAAGGATTACCCGATGACCGTGACGGACATTCCCGGCGCGCAGAAACACTTTCAGGTCCACCTGAAACTCGCGGACGGCAGCCCGGTGACCATCGACGTGAGGCCAGCGATGATACCGTTGTCGCCGTGGTTACCCATCGTCTTGCTGGGCCAGTTGGCGCTGATGATCGCTTGCACCTGGCTGGCCGTCAGAATCGCTATCAGCCCCCTCACCCGCCTCGCCGAGGCGGTGGACAACCTTGATCCCAACGCCCACGCGGTGCACCTGGACGAAAAAGGCCCGACCGAAGTCGCTCATGCCGCCATCGCCTTCAATTCGATGCAGGCGCGCATCGCCGCATACCTGAAGGAGCGCATGCAACTGCTGGCAGCGATTTCCCACGACCTGCAAACCCCGATCACCCGCATGAAACTGCGCGCCGAATTCATGGACGACTCCAGCGAGAAAGACAAACTGTGGAACGACCTCGGCGAGATGGAGCATCTGGTGCGCGAAGGCGTGGCCTATGCCCGCAGCGTTCACGGCGCCACCGAAGAAAGTCGCCGCACCGACCTGGATTCGTTCCTCGACAGCCTGGTGTTTGACTATCAGGACGTGGGCAAGGAGGTGCAGCTCAGTGGCAAATGTGGCGCGGTGATCGACACCCGCCCGCATGCGTTGCGGCGGGTACTGGTGAACCTGACGGATAACGCACTGAAATTCGCCGGGGCCGCGGAATTGAAGGTGGAAGCGAAAAACGGCAGCCTGTCGGTGAAGGTCATGGATCGCGGACCGGGCATTGCCGAAGACGAACTGGCCCACGTGATGGAACCGTTTTATCGGGTAGAGAATTCGCGCAACCGCAGCACCGGCGGCACCGGCCTGGGGCTGGCGATTGCGCAGCAATTGGCGTTGGCGCTCGGGGGATCGTTGACGTTGAGCAATCGTGAGGGCGGCGGGCTCTGCGCGGAGCTGAAGTTACCGATTTGACCCGTGTAGGAGCGAGGCTTGCCCGCGAAGAACGATGACGCGATTCTCAATTAAAACCGCGTAACGGCCTTCGCGGGCAAGCCTCGCTCCTACAAACGACCCGAAGGCAATGGAAAGCCTATATATTGTCGGACACAGTCGCGCGCACCCGATAGCCACCGACACATATATGGATATTGGCAAATGGATGACAACCGACGGCCCATCAAGACGCGCTCTGCGGGCTGGGCGAAACACATCACCGACCTCCTGGTGAAAAGAGACATTTCCCCCAATCAGATCTCCGTCGCCAGCATCGCTTTCGCGCTCGCCGGGGCGGTGGCGCTGATGATCGATAACGGTCTTGTCGGCTCGCTCCTCTGCGCGTTCGGCATTCAATTGCGCCTGCTGTGCAATCTCTTCGACGGAATGGTGGCGATCGAGGGCGGCAAGAAATCCGACATCGGCAGCCTTTACAACGAATTCCCCGACCGTATTGCCGACAGCCTGCTGATCGTCGCGCTGGGGTACGCCATCGGCTACGCCGATCTCGGCTGGTTCGCTGCGTTGGCCGCGGCACTCACGGCGTATGTCAGGGTGTTCGGCGGCTCGATTGGTCTGAAGCAGAGCTTCATGGGCCCCATGGCCAAGCAACATCGAATGGCCGTGATGACCGCAGGCCTTGTGTTGAATGCGCTTGAAGCGACCGTTTATGGCACTCACTACGTGCTGTTGATCGCGCTGGTCATCATCGCGGCAGGATCCGCCGCGACCTGCGTCACGCGAACCCTGGCCATCTCGCGTCAGCTGAAGGGGAATCACCATGTGGATCAGTAACGCGCTGATTTCTGTTCTTCGATTCCTCATCGGCGTCACGGCCCGATGGGAAAGCCCGCCGGACCTGACACGCCAGCGCATCTATTTCGCCAATCACTCCAGCCATATGGACACCCTGGCAATCATCGCCGCCCTGCCACCGGAAGCCCGGGTGAACGTGAAACCGGTCGCGGCCGCTGACTACTGGGGAAAGAACAAATTTCTGTCGTACATCTCGCAGAAAGGCCTGAATGCCGTGCTGATCGACCGTACCCCGGCGCCCGGCGTCAACGTGCTGGAGCCGATTTTCGATGTGGTGCGCGCCGGCCATTCGATCATCATCTTTCCGGAAGGCACGCGCGGCACCGAGGCGTTGCCCGGCCCTTTCAAATCGGGCCTGTACCGCTTGGCCGAGACATTCCCCGAGGTGGATCTGGTGCCTATCTACCTGGAAAACCTGCATCGCTCCATGCCAAAAGGCAAACACGTTCCGCTGCCCATCATCTGCACGATCCGTATCGGCGACCCGCTGCAACGGATCATCGGCGAGGAAAAACAGGTGTTTCTGGATCGGGCGCGTGATGCGATTGTGAGGTTGTCGGAATGAATCTTGATGAAAAGTTTTTGTGGTTCTTCGGCGCCATTGCCGGCCTGTTGGCCATCGCTTCGATCATTGGCCGGATACTGGCCAAGCGGGCAACGACAGAAGGCTCGATCTCGACCATCGAAAACCTCAATCAGCGCGTAAATGCCTGGTGGGGCATGGTGATCATCTTCTTCGTGTCCTACCTGCTGGGCGGGAACGCGACGGTCATTCTGTTCGGCTTCATTTCCCTGTTCGCGCTGCGTGAGTTCATCACCCTGACGCCGACCCGGCCTGGCGACCATAACGCGCTGTTCTCGGCGTTTTTCATTCTGATCCCGCTGCAATACGTGTTGATTGGCACGCATTGGTATTCGCTGTTCACGCTGTTGATTCCGGTGTACGCCTTCCTGCTGTTGCCGGCGATTGCGGTGCTGAGCCAGGACACGGACGCCTTCCTGGAACGGGCGGCCAAGATCCAGTGGGGGGTGATGATCTGCGTTTATTGCATCAGCCACGCGCCTGCTCTGTTGCTGCTGGACCTGGAAGGCATCAAGGGTCAGAACGCGCTGCTGCTGTTTTATCTGGTCTTCGTCGTTCAGTTGAGCGATGTGTTGCAGTACGTGTTCGGCAAACTGTTCGGCAAGCACAAGGTTGCGCCGCTGGTGAGTCCGTCGAAAACGGTGGAAGGATTGGTGGGTGGCGGTCTGTCGGCCACGCTGATTGGCGGGTGCATGTTCTGGATGACGCCGTTCAGTTTTTGGCAGTCGCTGCTGATGTCTCTGGTGATCGTGGTGATGGGTTTTCTGGGTGGGCTGGTGATGTCCGCCATTAAGCGCAGCCTGAGCGCGAAGGATTGGGGGACCATGATTAAAGGTCATGGCGGCATGCTTGATCGGATGGACTCGATTTGCTTTGCGGCGCCGATCTTCTTTCACCTGACGCGGTATTTCTTCTCCGCCCAATAAGTATCCAGTCACCACTAAACCCTGTGGGAGCGGGCTTGCTCGCGAAGGCGTCGTGTCAGGCAACATCATTGACGACTGACACTCCGCCTTCGCGAGCAAGCCCGCTCCCACAGGGTCAAGTGGTGGTTGGGAGATTGTGGTGGGTCAGGCGGTTACGCCGAGCACTCCTTCACTGTGCATCTGCCGCAACAACGCCGTGCCACTTGCCATAAACTCTGGCGATCCAGCGGCCCCCGCCTCGACCGCCAACGCATCCAACTGCGCCTGCCCGTCCAGCTCGGGAAACTCCTCAATGCGCTGCAACAACCGCCACGCCAACGGGCTCAACTCGGAAAACTTCACGCTCCAGTCCTCCGCCCGACGCACCAGCAATAACGTGGGTTGAGGCGGTGCAACGTCCGGCTGATGATCCGGCCCCACCAACTGCACCGGCCACGCATACGCCAATGGCCACGCCAGCGGCGAAACCTGCAACGGTCGATCCAGCAACAACCCGGCATCGCTGGCCGGTAACGGCTCAGCCTCGGACTGCTGCAATGCCATCTCGACCCACTCGTAATGCGCCAGCTCCACCAAGAACGGCGGCCACACACGCTCGCTCAACGCTTGCGGACCGGAGGCCAGGAACTCGACAAACTCCTGGGCGATTTCACCGAATTTCGGTGTGCGCGCGCGGTAGTCCCGCAGGAAAATCCGTACCAGCGAACGCCAGTGCTCATCACCGAGAATCTTGATCAGCACCGGAAAGGTCCCGCTGAGCAGCGCCGACAGGTTGGCGAAAATCAGGTCGCGGTAAACCTGGGCTCGCGCGGTGTTCATTTCGCTTGGTGGCGCGCAGTGCTCGGGATCGCGCAGGTAAAGGCCCATTGCCGCTTGCTGTTGAAACAGACTCGGCTTATCCACGGTTCACCCCCTCGGCCTGCAAACGGCGAATGGTCTGCAATTCAGCCACCAGTTCAGAAAACGCCGGGAAGTTGAAATCCCGCTCCAGCAACGTCGGCTGCGCGCCGAAACGTGCGTACGCTTGCGCCAGCATCGACCAGACAACCGGTTTCACCGACGCGCCATGGGTGTCGATTTTCAACGTATCGGACTCATCGAAGTGCCCGGCCACGTGCATCGCCACCACCCGCCCCGAATCGATGCCCGCCAGAAAGGTCTGCGGATCGAACCCGTGGTTGATCGAGTTGACGTAGACATTGTTGACGTCCAGCAACAGGTCGCAATCGGCTTCACGCAGTACCGCGTTGGTGAAGGTCACTTCGTCCATGTCCTGCTGGGGCGCGGCATAGTAGGACACGTTTTCCACCGCCAGGCGCCGACCCAGAATGTCCTGGGCCTGGCGAATCCGCGCGGCCACGTGATGTACCGCTTCTTCGGTAAAGGGCAGCGGCAACAGGTCGTAAAGGTGACCGTCATCGCTGCAATAACTCAGGTGCTCGCTGTACAGCGGCATGTTGTATTGATCGAGAAACACGCGGACTTCCTGCAGAAACCCGACATCCAGCGGCGACGGTCCACCCAACGACAGGGACAAGCCGTGACAGGACAACGGAAAACGCTCGGCCAGGGCGCGTAACGCATGGCCATGGGCGCCGCCGATGCCGATCCAGTTTTCCGGCGCGACTTCCAGGAAATCGAAATCGCCGGTACGGGCGGTCAGAAGGTCTTTCATTAAACCGCGACGCAGGCCAAGCCCGACGGTCGCTTTCGCTGAGGTGATGGGGGTCTGCATGGTGTCGGTCTCAAGGGTTGCCAGTACGGAATCACAGTTAACCGAAGCGGTGTATCGGGTCTGTGTTCGGGTCCGGCGGTAAATCGCAGCGGTTGTATCGCCGAAGGGTCTGTACACACTTCGGTACAGACCCTTCGGCAGGCATTACGCCAGGTCGTATTTCTCGCGCACCAGATGGCCGATGCCGATGCGATCGAGCACGTTCATCGGGCAAAGGAAGGTCACGCGAACGGTGCCCGGCAAGCGGCTGATGTCGATCGAACCGGTGATGGTCGCGCGGTTGAGCACTTCGTCATACGGCAGGCCGGTGACCGAAGCGGCGCGCTTCAAGCCGTTCTCTACGGCGACGTTGAGGTTCTCGCCGCTGCCGATAAAGGTGATCGGGCCGCTCTGCTCGATCTCGGTCTGGCCCCAGCGCTCGCCCAGTTCACGGACTTTCTGCCGCTGCTCGGCATTCATGGGCCGGGCCATCGGCGGCAGATCGTCCAGGTTTTGCAGGAGGATCGGCCCTTCCAGCGTGAGGTTTTTCACCACTTCCACCACCACTTCGGTTTCCCCGGAGCAATCGGTGGCGTGCCCGGCGATCTCGCCGTTGCCTTGTTGTGCGTGCATGTCGCCCATGTACACACCGGCACCCGGCACTTTCACCGGGCAGATCAAGACGCAGCCTTCGCGAATCGAGTTGGTGTCCATGTGGCCGTCGGTCTTGGCCGCGTGCAGTTCTTCGCGGGTCATGCCGAAACGGTGTGGCGCGTTGATCAGGTATTGGCCGAAGTCGGCGCAGTTGTGCGAGTCGGGCAAGTCACGGGACGGCGTGGTGCCGATGTTGCCGAGGAACGGCCGCATGTGCGCGGCAACGCCGGGGATGTCGGCGCGGGCCAGGGACAGGATCGAATGCTGGGCCGCGAACTCGGGCAGCGCCGACATTTCCGAGGCATTGCCGGCCAGTTGGTTGGCGACCTCCTGATTGACCGTCAGGCTGACCTGGTTTTGCGCGTCGAACACGATCACGTAGCCATGGCTGAAGCGAAACGCGCTGACCTCGGCGCCACAGTTGTTACAACGAATCGACTCCTCGCCAATACCTTCGACATGACTGGCCGGGTGATCGGTGCCGCACTTGGAGCAGAATTTGGCGACGAACGGGTCGCCGTTGTAGCGCCCCTCCACGAAGCTCATGACCCCGGACGACGTCGCCAGCGAGGTGACGCGCATGCTTTTGATCTTGATTGCCACCGCATCGCCGACTTCTGCACCGGCAATGGCCACCGGTTGCGTCACTTCGTGGCCGCCCTCGAACGCCGGTGTGATCATCGGGCCCCAGCAGCCCGGCGGTGTGCCGGTGATCAGCGTCCCGCCATCGGCGAGCGGCCCGAGCATCGGCTGGCTTGGGCCGATGATGCCTTGGGTGTAGTGATCGACGCGCAGGTGGTTGACGGGTGAAGACTTGAGGTCGGTTTCAGACGCAAGCATGTTCATTGGTGTCCCCTTAACGGTCAGCCCTTTCAAGGTGTTTTCCCTTTGTGGGCCTTTAGCACCCGATCGGTCGACACATGAGCATGCGCAGCCTTTCCCTCCAGCCATTCCTTGGGCTTGGCGATTTTGGGGCCGCGTATGCTTTTGGCAACCTGTTTGGGCTTGATATTCCTTGCCAGCGTCAACAAGCGCTGTGCCAGCGTTTCTGTGGTCGATTGAAGTGACAGATAATCCG
>NZ_SISB01000038.1 GCF_004310295.1 Pseudomonas sp. BGI-2
ACTGAGAATCCAGGCTCAGCACTTCATACTGCCAGCCAGACGAGAGCGAAGTTACCCAAGAGTGGTCAAGCCTAGACCAGTCAAATACCCCAAAAAGAGGGCTGGAGGGCTTAACTGACTGGCATTAGGGCAAGCCTCGCTCCTACAGATCACCGAACCCTGTAGGAGCGAGCGGTGCGGCGATCCGACTTGCTCGCGAAGGCATCCGCCCATTCAACACAGCAACATCAGGTTCAATACACCCAAACCTCAACCCGCCGATTCTTGATCCGCCCCTCATCCGCGCTGTTCGCCGCCACCGGCATCTCTGCACCAAAGCCACGAATCTCGCGAAACACCACACCGCTTTTCACCAGTTCCCGTCGTACCGCCATCGCCCGCAGCTTCGACAACAGGTCGGCACGCGCCGGATCGCTCTTCGCATCACCGAACCCCACCAGCGTCACCTGTCGATTGGTTTTGTCGCGCTGCTTTATATAGTCGAGCACTCGCGACAAATCCTGTCGGGCCTTGTTGTCCAGCGTCGCGCTGCCTTCCTCAAAACGGAAATTAACCGACAGCCGCTGCGCATGGCGGCTGAGCGCCTGATAACCCTCGGGCATCAAAGCGTTGGGCGTGACGCTCATGGCCTGCACGGTCTGCGCGATAAAGCCGTTGGCCGCGACAATCGCCTGGCCTTTGCTGCTTTGCGCGAACGCCACCAGCGCTTGCGACCAATGATTTTTACTGTTTGGCGGCAGGTAAAAGAACAGCCGTCGGGACAGCGGATAATCCTCCGTCGCAATCAGATTGTTGAGCGGCAACATGGCCTGGGATTGGCCATCGGCAATCGCCACGGCTTTGGCCTGTCGCACGTAAGGCAAACCGATAAAACCGATGCCTTGCGGATCCTGGCTGACAGCGTCGGACAATTGCTCGCTGGATTCGAAGCGTTTCGCGGCGCTATGCAGCGTTTTCCCACGACGACTAAGGACCAATTCCTTGAAGGTGTCGTAGGTGCCCGATTGATCATCCCGCGCATACAGGTGAATCGTCCCACCACTGCTACCGAGTTCTTCCCAGGTTTTTGCCTCACCGCTGAAAATGTGCGCCAGTTGTTCGGTGTTGAGTTGATTCAGCGGATTTTGTGGATGAAGGATGATCGCCAGTCCATCGATGGCGATGACTTGCTCGGCGCCGGGGCTTTTAAAGTCGCCCAGGGTTTTGAGGTCTGCCCGTTCGCTGTCCTTGATCGGGCGCGAGGAGGCGGCGAGGTCGGCGGAGGCGGTTTTCAGGGCGCCGAACCCGGTGCTGGAACCATGGGCCGCAACTTCCACCACCACCCGGCGTCCCTGTGCGGTTTCGCCGACGATGCGTTGTTCGTTGGCTTTATCCGGGACTTCACTGTGGACCTTGAGAAGGCCCTGTTCGCGCAACAGTCCTTCGACTAGCGCCGGCCCCAGTGCGGCGCCGATGGTGTTGGAGCCCTGGATGCGCAGCACCGGGCCGTTGTCGGGTGTCGGCAAATCGCCCGCCGACGCCGTCAATGGCAAACAGGCGCACAGCATCAACAGGAACAACATGCGCAGCGTCATGCCGGCACCTTATTTGGCCAAAGGAAGTGTCGGGAGAATAAGTCAGTAAGATGTCCGCAAGATGACAGTTACCCTTGTGGGAGCGGGCTTGCTCGCGAAGGCGGTGTGTCATTCAACATCAGTATCGACTGACACGACGCCTTCGCGAGCAAGCCCGCTCCCACAATTTGTTCTGTGTAATGCCTGGGGAATCAGCTCAACTCAAGCCAGATCGGCGCATGATCCGATGGTTTTTCCATCCCGCGCAGTTCGTAGTCCACACCCGCATCCTTGACCCGTGGCAACAACCCATGGGACGCCATGATCAGGTCAATCCGCAGCCCGCGCTTAGGCTCGTCTTCAAAGCCGCGGCTGCGGTAGTCGAACCAGCTGAAACGGTCGGCCACGTCCGGGTTCAAGTGGCGGAAACTGTCCACCAGGCCCCAGTTCTTCAAGCGGGCCATCCACTCGCGTTCTTCCGGCAGGAAGCTGCATTTACCGGTTTTCAGCCAGCGCTTCATGTTGTCCGGGCCGATGCCGATGTCGCAGTCTTCCGGGGAAATGTTCACGTCGCCCATCACCACCACCGGCTGTTCACTGCTGAACTGGCTTTCCAGCAATTGCTGCAGGTCGCCGTAGAAACGTTCCTTGGCCGGGAACTTGGTCGGGTGATCGCGGCTTTCACCCTGTGGGAAATAGCCGTTCATGATGGTCACCGGCACGCCATTGGCGTCGGCGAAAGTGCCCCAGATGAAGCGCCGCTGGGCGTCTTCGTCGTCGGTGGCGAACCCTTTATGCAGCGCAATCGGTTCCTGACGCGAGAGCAGGGCGACGCCGTAATGGCCTTTCTGCCCATGGAAATATACGTGATAACCCAGTGCCTGAACCTCGGCCAGCGGGAACTGGTCGTCGTGAACCTTGGTTTCCTGCAGCCCGATCACGTCCGGCTGGTGCTTTTCGATCAGCGCCGCCATCTGATGGGGGCGAGCGCGCAGCCCATTGATGTTGAAGGAGACGATCTTCATGGTCGGCAGTCCTGGCAAAAGGGCGATGCTAGCTGACCTGTAGGAATCGGGCCAGTGTTGAGGCAGGGGGAGTTACCTTGTCCTGTCAGAGATGTGTTGTCTTCGCTGGCCTCTTCGCGGGCAAGCCACGCTCCCACAGGTTCTATGGCGTATGCAAATTTTGTGTTCGCTCGAGAACCTTGTGGGAGCGTGGCTTGCCCGCGAAGAGGCCAGACCAGTCGATGAAGATCCAGCCTTGGTCTCCCACAGGTTTCTGTAGCGTCCACAAATTTTGTGTTCGCTCGTGAACCCTGTGGGAGCGTGGCTTGCCCGCAAAGAGGCCAGTCCAGTCGATGAAGATCCAGCCTTGGTCTATACCTGTGGGGGAACTGTATTACCACCCAAAGGCTCGTACCAATAAGAGCGCCGCCATTTTGAGCGGCGCCCCGGGGAGATCTGCCGTTATGCCCGAAACCTCGACCGCCATTGCCGATATTCACATGCTCGACAGCGGCTACGCCCACGAAGCGCGCTCCCTGCTTTACCACGCTTACCGGCACGAACCGACCTTTGGCTACTTGTTCGAGGCCGAGCGTCCCGGCTATGAACATCGTGTACGGGCGACTGTGCGCGAGCTGGTCAAACAACACTTTCTTCAGGATTTGCCGGCCATCGGCCTGCTGGTCAACGACCGCCTGATCGGCATCGCCCTGATTGCCCCGCCGCAACGTCGACTGGGCATCACTGAAAGTTGGGCCTGGCGTCTGCGCATGGTGCTCAGCACCGGCTTTCGTTGCACCCGCCGTTACCTCGATTACCACGCCGCCGTTGCCGCCTGCGTGCCGTCCGACTCGGTGCACGTCCTGCCGTTGCTGGGGATTCATCCGCAGTTCCAGGGCAAACACTTCGGCGAGCAACTGCTGCAAGCGGTGCACAACTGGTGCGCCGTGGATGAAACTTCCCAGGGCGTGATCCTTGATACCGGGAATCCTCGTTATCTTGAGTTTTATAAGCGTCAGGGCTATGAGGAAATTGGCGAGGTCGCCGTAGGACCCATTCGCGAACACGTGTTTTTCCACGCCAATCCCCAGGTGTTACAAACAGCAACGGCCTAAAGGTAGAACTTTCAAGCCACGCCAGGCTCTATCACGCTCCCACGCTCGTGATAGCATCCGCGCCTATGAAGTTTCCAGGAAGAATTACCAGTGGCGTGCTGATGCTGTTAACCAGCTGCGCGGCACTGGCGCAAAGTGAATTGGATGTGCGGATCAAACCGTCCAACGATGAACTGAAAGCCAATATAGAGGGCTATATTGGCAGCCTCGGCGATCGTGACGAAGAAGCCTTGCTGCGCTTCAGTCGTGGCGCCGAGGAACAGGCGCGCAAGGCCGCCCAGGCCTTGGGTTACTACCAGCCGCAGATTGACAGCGACGTGAAGGGCGGCAAGACGCCGCGCCTGATACTCAACATCGATCCCGGCGAGCCGGTGCATTTGCGCAATGTCACGATTCGCGTCGACGGCCCGGCAGCCTCGCTCAAATCCTTTCGTGTGCCCAAAAGCGCTGCGCTGAAAACCGGCGCGGTGCTAAACCATGGCCGTTATGAAGACGCCAAGAAACTGATCCAGAATCAGGCCTCGCGCTATGGCTTTTTCAGTGGTCACTTCACTCATCAGACATTGTCGGTGGACCCGCGCGCCGGCGTCGCCGACATCGACCTCGTCTATGACAGCGGCCCGCGTTATGCCCTGGGCAAGGTCAGTTTCGAGGGCGACACGCCGTTCGATGAAGACCTGCTGCGACGCATGGTGCCATTCAAGGAAGGCGCGCCTTACGACTCCGAACTGATCGCCGAACTCAATCAGGCCATGCAATCGAGCGGCTATTTCGAAAGTGTGCGGGTGGATGCGGCACCGACGGCGTCCAAGAACGATGTAATCCCGGTCGACGTCAAACTCGAAACCCGCAAACCACGGACCATGGGCCTGGGGCTTGGCTATTCCACCGACGTCGGCCCTCGGGTCAAGGCCAACTGGACGCGGCACTGGGTCAACCCGCAGGGGCACAGCTACGGCTGGGAGACTGAAATCTCGGCACCACGGCAGAACGTCGGGGTGTTCTACGACATCCCGCTGGACCCGCCGCTGACCGACAAACTGCGCTTTGCCGGCGGTTATCAAAACGAAGAAATCGCCGACAAAGACTCTCTCAGCAAACTCCTGACTATCGGTCCCGAGTGGCACAGCAAGTTGCCCAGCGGATGGCAGCGCGTGGTGTCGCTCAAGTGGCAGCGCGAGGAATACCGGCTCGGCGACGACTCGGGGCTCAGCACATTGCTGATGCCTGGCGTCAGTTATTCCTACCTTAAAAGCGACAACCGCATCGACCCGCACAACGGCTATCGCCTGGAATTCGAGACCAAAGTGGCCAAGGAAGGTCTGGGTTCGGACAACAACCTGGTTTACGGCACCGCCCTGGTCAAAGGCTTGACCACGGTCTTGGATAAACACCGTTTCCTCGGTCGGGTGCAGGTCGGCGGCAGCGCCACCAACGGCTACAAGTCCGTGCCGCCGTCGTTGCGGTTTTTCGCCGGTGGCGATCAGAGCGTGCGCGGCTACGACTATCAGAGCCTGTCTCCGGAAAACTCCGAAGGCGACCGCATCGGTGGTCGCTACATGATCGCCGGCAGCGTCGAATATCAGTACTCCGTCGCTGAAAAATGGCGGGTCGCAACCTTCGTTGACCAGGGCAACTCCTTTAATACACTCGAACTGCCGAACCTCAAGACCGGCGTCGGCATCGGCGTGCGCTGGGTTTCACCCGTGGGGCCGATTCGCCTTGACCTGGCCCACGCGATGGACGACGACGGCGGCATTCGACTGCACTTTTCCATGGGGCCTGAGCTGTGAATCGTGGTTTGAAAATAGCGCTTCTGGCGATTCTGGCGCTGCTGATGCTGGTTGTCCTGGCCGTGACCACGGTGCTGGGCACGGCGACGGGCAGCCGTTGGGCGCTTGGCTTTGTGCCGGGCCTGACCGTGGAGAATTTCCAGGGCCGATTGGGCGGGCAGTGGAGTGCTGATCATCTGTTGTGGCAGCAGGACACCCGCCGGGTTGAGCTGAGCAAACCGATATTCGCCTGGTCGCCGCTGTGCCTGACGCGCATGACCTTGTGCATCGAGCAATTGAAGGCCGATCAGGTCAGCCTGCAGTTCCCGCCGGGCACTGAAGATGAAAGCAGCGGGCCGATCACGCTTCCGGACCTGAACTTGCCTCTGGCGATCGAACTGGGCGATGTGCAAGTCGGCAGTCTGCTGTTCAATGGCAGCGAAGAACTCAAAGGCTTGCAACTGGCCGCGCACTGGACGGCGCAAGGGTTGCAGATCGACTCGGTGAAGTTGCAGCGTGATGAGTTCAGCCTGAATCTGTCCGGCCTGCTGCAACCCAGCGGCAATTGGCCGCTGAAGGCCGAAGGCACGTTGACCTTGCCGGCCCCAGAACCTTGGGCGTTGGCCCTGAAGTTGGATGGCGACCTGCTGAAAACCCTGCACCTGAAAGCCGCCAGCAGCGGTTACTTGAACGGGCAACTGACCGGTGAGCTGCAACCGCTGGTCGACAACCTTCCGGCCAAAGTAAGGATCACCGCCGACGGCTTCAAACCCAGCGCCGATCTGCCGGACACGCTGCAACTCAATCAACTGGAACTCACTGGCGACGGCGACCTGAAAAACGGTTACCAGTTGCTCGGCAAAGCCACGTTGCCCGCAGAGCTCGGCCCGGTCGCCCTGTTGCTGCAAGGCAAGGTCGACGCCAACGGTGCGCAGATTGCCGGCCTCGACCTGACCGCCAACGACAAGCAAACCCTCAAGCTCACCGGCAACCTCGACTGGAGCAAAGGCCTGAGCGCCGACGCGAAGATCGACTGGCTGGATTTCCCCTGGCACCGTCTCTACCCGCTGATCGACGAGCCCGAAGTGGCGCTGCGCAGTTTCAACGGTGAAGTCTCCTACACCGACGGAAAGTACATCGGCCACTTCAAATCGGCCCTCGATGGCCCGGCAGGTGCGTTCAGCCTCGAGAGCCCGTTCAGCGGCGATCTGACGAAAATCTATCTGCAACAGATTCAACTCGAAGCCGGGCAGGGCAAGGCCGTCGGGCATCTGAACCTGCAATTTGCCGATGGCATTGCCTGGGACACCGCGCTTGACCTGTCGGCGATCAACCCTGCGTATTGGGTCGCGGAGTTGCCGGGTAACCTGGCCGGGCCGTTGCGCAGCAAAGGCGAGATGAAGAATGAAAAACTCAGCCTGAGCGCCGACCTCGATTTGAAAGGCAAACTGCGCGGTCAACCGGCGGTGATCCAGGCCAAGGCCGATGGTGGCGGTGAGCAATGGAGCCTCAACGCACTGCAAATTCGCCTCGGTGACAACAGCATCAACGGCAAGGGCAGCCTGCAACAGAAGCTCACCGGCCAGATCGACATCAAGCTGCCACGGCTGGCTCAACTCTGGCCGCAACTGCGCGGACAGCTTAACGGTCGCGTCGATGTCGCCGGTACGCTGAAGGCGCCGCAAGGCAAGCTCGAGCTGCAAGGCACGCAACTGGCCTTCGAGGACAATCGCCTGCAAAGCCTGAACCTGGACGCGACCCTCGACGGCGCGCAACGGGCGAAAGTCGACCTCAAGGGCAGCGGCATTCAGGCCGGCGACACCTCGCTGGGCACACTGACGGCCAGCGGCCAGGGCGATATCAAAAACCAGAAACTTGCCCTCGATCTGCAAGGGCCGAAGCTGAAACTGGCGCTCGGCCTTGACGGTTCGCTGGACAAGGGCAACTGGCGCGGACGCCTGGCCAGCGGTGATATCCAGGCCGGCGGTCAGGACTGGAAGCTGCAAGCCCCGGCGAAACTTGAACGGCTGGCGGACGGCAAGATCAACTTCGGCGCCCATTGCTGGATCTCCGGCCCGGCCAGTCTGTGTGGCGAAGACCAGCGTTTGATGCCGGAACCCAAGCTGCGTTATCACCTCAAGCAATTCCCGATCGAAAGCCTGGCGCAATGGTTGCCGAAAGATTTCGCCTGGAAGGGCAAACTTAACGCCGACCTGCAACTGGACCTGCCGGCCAGCGGCCCGAACGGCCAGGTCAGCGTCGATGCCAGCGGTGGCACGTTGCGCATGAAGGAAAAGGATCAGTGGCTGGACTTCCCGTACCAGACCCTGAAGCTCACCAGCAAACTCACGCCCAAACGCATCGACACCGACCTCAACTTTGTCGGCGGCAAGCTCGGCGAGCTGATGGTGCAGGCGCAAATCAATCCGCTGCCGAAAAACAAACCGCTCACGGGGTCGTTCCGTCTCAGTGGCCTGGATCTGTCGGTGGCGCGGCCGTTTGTGCCGATGGTCGAGAAACTCACCGGGCGTTTGAACGGCAGTGGCACGCTCTCCGGCGATCTGCTGGCGCCGCTGGTCAACGGCAACCTGCTACTCACTGACGGGGAAGTGTCCGGACCCGAATTGCCGATGGAGTTGCAGGGCTTGCAGCTTCAAGCGCAGATCGCCGGCGAAACCGTGCAATTGAACGGTGGCTGGAAAAGCGGCAAAAGCGGGCAGGGCAGTCTCAACGGCAACATCGCCTGGGGCCAGGCGCTGGTGGTGGATCTGACGCTCAAGGGCACGCAGTTACCCGTCACCGTCGAACCGTATGCCAAGCTCGAAGTGGCACCGGACCTGAAGATCTCGATGAAGGACGACAAACTGGCGATCACCGGCAAAGTGTTGGTGCCCAAGGGTGAAATCACCGTGCGCGAGTTGCCGCCGTCGACGGTCAAGGTCTCCGATGACACGGTGATCGTCGGCCAGCAGACCGAAGAGGGCAAGCCGCCGCTGGCCATGAAGATGGACATCGACGTGGTGGTGGGTGAGGACAAACTCAGTTTTGCCGGGTTTGGCCTGACCGCCAACCTGCAAGGGCATGTGCACATCGGCGACAACATGGACACCCGTGGCGAGCTCTGGCTCAACGATGGGCGTTATCGGGCATACGGTCAGCGACTGACGGTACGGCGTGCGCGGCTGCTGTTCGCCGGCCCGATTGACCAGCCGTATCTGGACATCGAAGCCATTCGCCAGACCGACGACGTGATCGCCGGCATTCGCCTCAGCGGCAGCGCCGAACAGCCGACCACGCAGATTTTCTCCGAGCCGGCGATGAGCCAGGAACAGGCCTTGTCTTATCTGGTGCTGGGGCGTCCGCTGAGCACCAACGGTGAAGACAACAACATGCTGGCCCAGGCGGCGCTCGGGTTGGGCTTGATGGGCAGTTCCGGGGTGACCGGCAAACTGGCCAACGATCTGGGGATTCAGGATTTCCAGCTCGACACCCAGGGCAGCGGCAACACCACCAGCGTCGTGGCCAGCGGCAACCTGTCGGAAAAACTCAGCCTGCGTTACGGCGTTGGCGTGTTCGAGCCGGCCAACACCATTGCCTTGCGCTACAAGCTGAGCAAAAAGGTCTACCTCGAAGCCGCCGGCGGCGTAGCCAGTTCGCTGGACATCTTCTACAAGCGGGATTTCTAAATCCCCGTTCCTTCCTGAACCGAGTCGCTGCCTTCGCGAGCAAGCCTCGCTCCTACAGGTTTGGTGTAACCCCTGTAGGAGCGAGGCTTGCCCGCGAAGGCGTCAGTGTGCTCGCCACAAAATCCGCGCCATTTATCAGCTAAATAGAAAGCAACCTAACTATTGCGTTGACATTCTCTGCCTAAGCAGTAACATCTCGTCACACATTCTCTGCCTAGGCAGCTATTTGGTGATCAGATGAAACATTTCACCCCAGACGCATTCCACAATTGCCATCTCGGCCTCCTGCTCGGGCGTGCTGCGCTGCTCAAGGACCGGATCATCGACACGCACATGGAACCCCACGGCATCACCGCGGCGCAGTTCAAAGTGTTGATCATCATGGCCCAGTTCGGCGTCGATACCCCGGCCGAGCTGTGCCGTCACCTGTCGCTGGACAGCGGTTCGATGACCCGCATGCTCGATCGTCTGGAACAGAAAGGTTTCCTCGCCCGCCAACGTTCCGAGGCGGATCGGCGTCAGGTTCAACTGGTGCTGACTGAATTAGGCCAGCAACTGGCTGACCGCCTCCCGGAGATCGGCGCCGACGCCATGAATGAACTGGCCGGCGCGATCACCCCGGAAGAATTGAAAACCCTGGAACAGATCCTCAAGAAAATCCTGGTAGCGGCCGGTGACTCGATCACGTTGCTGCGGGTAGGTGACAAATGAGCAGCAAAACCCCGCGGACCGGACTGAGCCTGGTGCTGGCGGCCATGACCCTGGCCGGTTGCGCCAGTTACAGCGGCCTGACCACCGAAGGCGTCAGCCTCGATGCGAAAAACCTCAAGGCCGGGCAATCGCTCAATGGCGTGACCCTCTCGCCCGCGGCCTGGCCGAAAAGTGATTGGTGGAAAAGCCTCGGCGACCCGCAACTGGATGGCCTGATCCGCGAAGCCCTGCACGACAGCCCCGACATGCAAATCGCCGACGCTCGCGCCCACCAGGCCAGCGCCGCCGCGTATGCCGCCGACGCCGCGCGCATGCCGACCCTCGATGCCAGCGCTGGCGTCAGCCGTTCGCGTCTGGCCCGCGACCAGGACCCGAGCGGGCAGGGCGGCACGTATTCCACCGTGCGTAACATCGGTGCCAGTTTCAATTACAACTTCGACCTCTGGGGCGGTCAGCGGGATGCCTGGGAAGCCGCGTTGGGCGAGGCCCGTGCTGCCGAAGTCGATCAGCAAGCCGCACAGTTGACCTTGTCCGCCGACGTTGCTCGCGCCTACAGCGACCTGGGTCAGGCGCACATCGTCTACGACCTGGCCAACGAAGACCTCAAGCGCACCAGGCAGATGCTCGACCTGAGCCAGCGTCGCCTGAGCTCGGGGATCGACAGCCAGTACCAGTTCCAGCAAACCGAAAGCCTGGAAGCCAGCTCCGAAGCGAGCCTGATCGACGCCGAAAAACGCCTGCAAAGCGCGAAAATCGCGTTGGCCGTGCTGCTCGGCAAAGGCCCGGATCGCGGCAATGAAATCGCCCGGCCGAAGATCCTCCAAGCCAGCGCCGTGGCGTTGCCATCGGTATTGCCGGCCGAGTTGCTGGGTCGTCGACCAGACCTGGTGGCCGCACGCTGGCGAGTCGAGGCTGCGAGCAAGAACATCGCCGCCGGCAAAACCCAGTTCTACCCCAACCTCAACCTGAGTGCCGCGGCCGGTGCCGAGTCGTTGCTGGGGGATGCGATGTTTGGTTCGGCGAGCCGTTTCTTCAACGTAGCGCCAACGATCTCCGTGCCGATTTTCGACGGCGGCCGCCTGCGCGCCGACCTCGATTCCCGCGACGCCGATTACGACCTCGCCGTGGCGCAGTACAACAAAAGCCTGGTGAAAGCGCTGGGTGATGTCAGCGACACCATCAACCAGCTGCGCGATATCGGCCGGCAGCTCGGCGCCCAGCAGCGCGCCACCGACATTGCCCAGGATTCTTACAACACCGTGGTCCAGCGCTACGGTTCCGGCATCGGTAACTACCTGGACGTGCTCAGCATCGAGCAGCAATTGCTCCAGGCCCAGCGTCAGCTGGCCAACCTGAATGCCGAGCAGATCGACCTGACGATCCAACTGATGCAGGCGCTGGGTGGCGGCTTCCAGGGCGAAACCTTGACCGCAGCCAACGCACTCCCAGCCACGCAGCACAACTAATTCAAGGTATTTGTCATGGCCACTGCCGAAACGACAACACAAACCCCTGACAACGCACCAGACACCAGCAACCCGCGCAAACGCAAAATCATGCTGGTGGTGCTGGCGATTGTGGTGATCCTCGCCGGTGTCGGCGTCTGGGGTTATCACGAGTTCTACGGGCGCTGGAATGAAAGCACCGACGATGCCTATGTGAACGGCAACGTGGTGGAAATCACTCCGTTGGTCACCGGCACTGTGGTCAGCATCGGAGCCGATGATGGTGACCTGGTCCATGAAGGCCAGGTGCTGATCAATTTCGACCCGAATGACGCCCAAGTCGTTCTGCAAAGTGCCCAGGCCAACCTGGCCCGCACCGTGCGCCAGGTTCGCGGCTTGTACAGCAACGTCGACGGCATGAAAGCCCAGGTCAACGCCCAGCAAGCCGAAGTACAGAAGGCCCAGGACAACTTCAATCGCCGGAAGAACCTCGCCGCTGGCGGCGCGATCTCCCAGGAAGAGCTGTCCCACGCCCGCGACGACCTGACCTCGGCGCAAAACGCCCTGGCCAACGCCAAGCAGCAACTGAAAACCACCAGCGCGCTGGTGGATGACACCGTGGTCTCGTCGCATCCGGACGTGATGTCGGCTGCCGCGCAATTGCGTCAGGCCTACTTGAATAACTCCCGCAGCACCTTGATTGCGCCGGTCACCGGTTACGTCGCCAAACGCTCCGTGCAACTGGGCCAGCGCGTCCAGCCGGGTACGGCGCTGATGGCGGTCATTCCGCTGGATCAGCTGTGGATCGACGCCAACTTCAAGGAAACCCAGCTGCGTGACATGCGCATCGGTCAGCCGGTGGACATCGAGGCCGATCTTTACGGCAGCGACGTGAAATTCAGCGGCACCATCGATAGCCTCGGCGCCGGTACCGGCAGCGCATTTGCCCTGCTGCCGGCGCAGAACGCCACCGGTAACTGGATCAAGATCGTGCAGCGGGTGCCGGTTCGGATTCACATCAACGCCGAAGAACTGGCCAAGCATCCGTTGCGGGTGGGGCTGTCGACCCAGGTCGACGTGAATCTGCATGACCAGAGCGGCCCGGTGCTGGCGCAACAGCCGCCGCAAAAGGCGTCGTTCAGCACCAACGTCTACGACCGTCAGTTGGCCGAGGCCGACGCGATGATCACTCAGTTGATCCACGACAACAGCGCTGCGGTCAGCAAAACCGTGCAGCGCTGACACCACCGACCCTGTGGGAGCGAGCCTTTGTGGTGAGGGGATTTATCGGAATGCCGCACCACCCCGTTCGGCTGCGAAGCAGACGTCAGCTCATTAATGCGATTGGACTTTGAAGTGCTGGGGCCGCTTCGCGACCCAACGGGGATAAATCCCCTCACCACAAAGGCTCACTCCTACAAGGTCAGCTGCGTCTGTAACAGGCGCTGCGCCAATCAGGTTCCAAAGGATTTGCGATGAGCAATAACGCGTCTTTCACGCCGCCCAGCCTGCTGCTCGCCACCATCGGCCTGTCGCTGGCGACCTTTATGCAAGTGCTCGACACCACCATCGCCAACGTGGCGCTGCCGACGATTTCCGGCAACCTGGGCGTGAGTTCGGAGCAGGGCACCTGGGTGATCACTTCGTTTGCGGTGAGCAACGCCATCGCGCTACCGCTGACCGGTTGGCTCAGCCGGCGCTTCGGTGAAGTGAAGCTGTTTCTCTGGGCGACTGTTCTGTTTGTACTGGCCTCGTTTCTCTGCGGTATCTCGACCTCGATGCCCGAGCTGATTGGCTTCCGGGTGCTGCAAGGCCTGGTGGCCGGTCCGTTGTACCCGATGACCCAGACGCTGCTGATCGCGGTCTATCCGCCGGCCAGGCGTGGCATGGCCCTGGCATTGCTGGCGATGGTCACGGTGGTCGCACCGATTGCAGGTCCCATCCTCGGCGGCTGGATTACCGACAGTTACAGCTGGCCGTGGATCTTCTTCATCAACGTGCCGATCGGCATCTTTGCGGTGATGGTGGTGCGCCAGCAACTCAAGGCGCGGCCGGTGGAAACCAGCTACCAGCCGATGGATTACGTCGGTTTGATCACGCTGATCATTGGCGTCGGCGCGTTGCAGGTGATCCTCGACAAGGGCAACGACCTGGACTGGTTCGAGTCGAACTTCATCCTCATTGGCGCGGCCATTTCCGTGATTGCACTGGCGGTGTTCGTGATCTGGGAAATGACCGACAAACACCCAGTGGTCAATCTGCGGCTGTTCGCTTACCGCAACTTCCGCATCGGGACCATTGTGTTGGTGCTGGGTTACGCCGGGTTCTTCGGGATCAACCTGATCCTGCCGCAATGGCTGCAAACCCAAATGGGTTACACGGCGACCTGGGCGGGGCTGGCGGTTGCGCCGATCGGGATTCTGCCGGTGCTGATGTCGCCGTTTGTCGGCAAGTACGCGCACAAGTTTGATCTGCGGCTGCTGGCTGGGTTGGCGTTTCTGGCGATCGGCCTGAGTTGCTTCATGCGCGCTGGGTTTACCAACGAAGTGGACTTCCAGCACATCGCGCTGGTGCAGCTGTTCATGGGCATTGGCGTGGCGCTGTTCTTCATGCCGACCTTGAGTATTCTGATGTCGGACCTGCCGCCGAGCCAGATCGCCGACGGCGCGGGCCTGGCGACGTTCCTGCGGACCTTGGGCGGTAGTTTTGCGGCGTCATTGACGACGTGGATCTGGATTCGCCGGGCCGATCAGCACCACGCCTATATGAGCGAAAGCATCAGCACCTATGAGCCGGCGACCCGTGAGGCCCTGAACAGCTTGGGCGGGGCGAGCAATCCGGCGTATGCGCAATTGGATCATGTGCTGACCAGTCAGGCGTACATGCTCTCCACCGTGGATTACTTCACGTTGCTGGGGTGGGCATTCATGGGCTTGATTGTGCTGGTGTGGCTGGCGAAACCGCCGTTTGCGGCGAAGGCGGGGCCTGCTTCGGCAGGGCACTAAGCACAACGCGGTCAATAATGTGGGAGCGGGCTTGCTCGCGAAGGCGGTAGATCAGTCGACATTAATGTTGAATGAAAAACCGTATTCGCGAGCAAGCCCGCTCCCACATGGGTTCTGTGTTCGGTAGTTAGTTGCCGGGTAATGCCAGTTGCGGCGGCGGCATAAAATCAAACGGCGCCAGCGCAAACCCTTGCTCATCCACCTGCAACGCCCACCCCTGACGATCCCAATCCCCCAGCACAATCCGCTTGGCCGCCTGCTCGCCAACCTGCAACTTGTGAATGGCCGGGCGATGGGTGTGCCCGTGGATCAACGTTTTCACGCCATATTCCTGCATGATCCGCGGCACTTCTTCCGGCGTGACATCCACAATGTCATTGGCCTTCATCCGCGTCTGCGCACGGCTTTCACTGCGCAGTTTGCGCGCCAGTTTATGGCGAGTGCGCAACGGCAAGTGCCGCAGGATAAACAAGGTGATCGGGTTTCGCAGGTAGCGACGCAGCTTCATGTAAGCCTCGTCGCGGGTGCAGAGGCTGTCGCCGTGCATCAATAGCACCGGCTCGCCGTTGAACTGCACGACACTCGGATCTTTCAGCAACGTGCAGCCGGCCTGTTTGCAAAAGGCCTGGCCGAGCATGAAGTCGCGATTGCCGTGCATCAGAAAAATGGCCGTGCCGCTGTCGCTGAGGGTGCGCAGGGCCTGGCAGATGGAACGCTGAAAGGGCGTCATGGCATCGTCGCCAATCCACGCCTCGAAAAAGTCGCCCAGGATGTACAACGCACTCGCCGAGCGGGCGCGTCCGGCGAGCAAATCCAGAAACGCCCGGGTGATGTCCGGGCGCTCCTCTTCCAGATGTAAGTCTGAAATCAGCAGTATCACTCAATGATCTCGGCTTTCTCGATGATCACGTCTTCTGCAGGTACGTCCTGGTGGCCGGACTTCATGGTGGTGGAAACACCTTTGATCTTGTCGACGACGTCGGTGCCTGCAACGACTTTGGCGAATACCGCGTAGCCCCAGCCCTGAGTGGTCTTGGCGCTGTGGTTCAGGAAGCTGTTGTCAGCCACGTTGATGAAGAACTGGGCGGAAGCCGAATGCGGTTCCATGGTGCGAGCCATGGCCACGGTGTACTTCTCGTTCGGCAGGCCGTTGTCGGCTTCGTTCTGGATGCTAGGGCGCTTGTCTTTCTTTTCTTTCATGCCTGGCTCGAAACCGCCGCCCTGGATCATGAAGTTACCGATGACGCGGTGGAAAACAGTGTTTTCGTAGTGACCGGCGTTGACGTACTCGATGAAGTTGGCAACGGTCAGCGGTGCCTTTTCAGCGTTCAGTTCCAGGACGATGTCGCCATGGTTGGTGGTCAGTTTGACTTGGGTCATGATCGGTACTCTTTCAATGAATTCGTGGGTTTCGGGGCTTTGCAGCCCTCAACCGGTCCGGCCAATTTTGGCCAAGATGCGCAGTTTAGCGTGCCGGGCGCGAATTTCGAGGCTGTTTTTCATTTGCATCCGATTAAATGCAACCGTTTTCGGGCCTGCTCTGTCAGCGACTTGACGGCATCGGCTATGATAAGCCCCTTTGTTTTAACAGCCGCTTTGATTTGGCCAACTGGCCGCGCACTTGTACGTTCAAGGATCCTATGAGCAAGCCCACTGTCGACCCTACCTCGAATTCCAAGACCGGCCCTGCCGTGCCGGTCAATTTCCTGCGCCCGATCATCCAGGCGGACCTGGACTCGGGTAAGCACACGCAGATCGTCACCCGTTTCCCGCCTGAGCCCAACGGCTACCTGCACATCGGTCACGCCAAGTCGATCTGTGTGAACTTCGGCCTGGCCCAGGAGTTTGGCGGCGTCACGCACCTGCGTTTCGACGACACCAACCCTGCCAAGGAAGACCAGGAATACATCGACGCGATCGAAAGCGACGTCAAATGGCTGGGCTTCGAATGGTCCGGCGAAGTGCGCTATGCCTCGCAGTATTTTGACCAGTTGCACGACTGGGCCGTTGAATTGATCAAGGCCGGTAAGGCCTACGTCGACGACCTGAGCCCTGAGCAGGCCAAGGAATACCGTGGCAGCCTGACCGAGCCGGGCAAGAACAGCCCGTTCCGTGATCGCTCCGTGGAAGAGAACCTGGACTGGTTTGCCCGCATGAAGGCCGGTGAATTCAAGGATGGCGCACGCGTGTTGCGGGCGAAGATCGACATGGCCTCGCCGAACATGAACCTGCGCGACCCGATCATGTATCGCATCCGTCACGCTCACCACCACCAGACCGGCGACAAGTGGTGCATCTACCCGAACTACGACTTCACCCACGGTCAGTCGGACGCCATCGAAGGCATCACCCACTCGATCTGCACCCTGGAGTTCGAAAGCCACCGTCCGCTGTACGAATGGTTCCTCGAGAACCTGCCCGTGCCGGCGCAACCGCGTCAGTACGAGTTCAGCCGTCTGAACCTGAACTACACGATCACCAGCAAGCGCAAGCTCAAGCAACTGGTCGATGAAAAGCACGTTCTCGGTTGGGATGATCCGCGCATGTCCACGCTGTCCGGCTTCCGCCGCCGTGGCTACACGCCGAAATCGATCCGCAACTTCTGCGACATGATCGGCACTAACCGTTCCGACGGCGTGGTCGACTTCGGCATGCTCGAATTCAGCATCCGTGACGACCTCGACCACAGCGCCCCGCGTGCCATGTGCGTGCTGCGTCCGCTGAAAGTTGTGATCACCAACTACCCGGAAGGCCAGGTCGAGAACCTCGAACTGCCATGCCACCCGAAAGAAGACATGGGCGTGCGCGTTCTGCCGTTCGCCCGTGAGCTCTACATCGACCGTGAAGACTTCATGGAAGAGCCGCCAAAAGGCTACAAACGCCTGGAGCCGAATGGCGAAGTGCGCCTGCGCGGCAGTTATGTGATCCGTGCCGACGAAGCGATCAAGGACGCCGATGGCAACATCGTCGAACTGCGTTGCTCCTACGATCCGGAAACACTCGGCAAGAACCCTGAAGGCCGCAAGGTCAAAGGCGTCGTGCACTGGGTGCCGGCCGCTGCCAGCGTCGAGTGCGAAGTGCGTCTGTACGATCGCCTGTTCCGTTCGGCCAACCCTGAGAAGGCCGAAGACAGCGCCAGTTTCCTGGACAATATCAACCCTGATTCGCTGCAAGTGCTCACCGGTTGTCGTGCTGAACCCTCGCTGGGCAATGCACAGCCGGAAGACCGTTTCCAGTTCGAGCGCGAAGGTTACTTCTGCGCGGATATCAAGGACTCGAAACCAGGTGCTCCGGTATTCAACCGTACCGTGACCTTGCGTGATTCGTGGGGCCAGTGATTCAAGGAACCTAACGTGCTTTCTATCTACAACACGCTCACCAAGAGCAAAGAAGTCTTCAAACCCTTGGATGGCAACAAGGTGCGCATGTACGTCTGCGGGATGACCGTGTACGACTATTGCCACCTGGGCCATGGCCGCAGCATGGTCGCGTTCGACCTGGTGACCCGCTGGTTGCGGTTCAGCGGCTACGACCTGACTTACGTGCGCAACATCACCGACATCGACGACAAGATCATCAATCGGGCCAATGAGAACGGCGAGTCGTTCGAAGCCTTGACCGAGCGCATGATCGCGGCGATGCACGAAGACGAAGCGCGCCTGAACATCAAGAAGCCGGACATGGAACCGCGCGCCACCGGGTATATTCCCGGCATGCACGCGATGATCCAGACCCTGATCGACAAGGGTTACGCCTACGCCCCGGGCAATGGCGACGTCTACTACCGCGTCGCCAAGTTCATGGGCTACGGCAAGCTGTCGCGCAAGAAGATCGAAGACCTGCGCATCGGCGCGCGGATCGAAGTCGACGAATCCAAGCAGGATCCGCTGGACTTCGTGCTGTGGAAGGGCGCCAAGCCGGGCGAGCCGAGCTGGCCTTCGCCTTGGGGCGACGGTCGTCCGGGCTGGCACATCGAGTGCTCGGTGATGTCCACCTGCTGCCTGGGCGAGACCTTCGATATTCATGGCGGCGGCAGCGACCTCGAGTTCCCGCACCATGAAAACGAAATCGCCCAGAGCGAAGCGGCCACCGGCAAGACCTACGCCAACGCGTGGATGCATTGCGGCATGATTCGCATCAATGGCGAGAAGATGTCCAAGTCCTTGAACAACTTCTTCACCATTCGCGACGTGCTGGAAAAGTACCACCCGGAAGTCGTGCGTTACCTGCTGGTGTCGAGCCATTACCGCAGCGCGATCAACTATTCGGAAGACAACCTCAAGGACGCCAAAGGCGCACTCGAGCGTTTCTACCACGCGCTGAAAGGCCTGCCGAAGGTGGCGCCGGCCGGTGGCGAAGCGTTCGTCGAGCGTTTCACCCAGGTGATGAACGACGACTTCGGTACGCCGGAAGCCTGCGCGGTGCTGTTCGAGATGGTTCGCGAGATCAACCGTCTGCGCGAGACTGATCTCGATGCGGCGGCGGGTCTGGCGGCTCGCTTGAAGGAACTGGCCAGTGTGCTGGGCGTGTTGCAGCTTGAGGCGGATGACTTCTTGCAGGCCGGCGCTGAAGGGCGAGTTGATGCGGCTGAAGTTGATGCATTGATTGCTGCGCGTCTGGCGGCTCGTGCCGGTAAAGACTGGGCTGAGTCCGACCGTATCCGCGACCAGCTGACCGCGATGGGCGTGGTGCTGGAAGACGGGAAGGGTGGTACGACCTGGCGATTGGCTGACTGATTGCTGTGTTTGCTGCAAAACAAAACCCGCCTTGTGCGGGTTTTTGTTTTTGGGCAGCTGCAAGTCTGGTGGCGCCTAGACTGGCGCCTCGCGAGCAGGCTCGCTCCTACATTGGGTCTTCGCCAGGTTTGAGTTCTGTGCTCGACACCATTCCCCTGTAGGAGCGAGCCTGCTCGCGATGGTCTCAAGCCGAACACCGACGGTGCGGTTCACCTGTCACTCAGCCTGGCGCAATCGCTTGTAAAGGGTATTGCGACTAACCCCAAGCCTGCGGGCCAGGTGCGAGATATTCCCCCCAGCCGCCTGCAACTGCCGATTCAAATCCTCCACATCATTCAAATCCACCGCCAGTGGCTCTGGCGAATCCACCGGTTCCATCTCCAAGTCCACAAAAAAATCATCCGGCAAGTGCTCCGGCCGCACCGGTTGTTCCTCGGCCATGGCCAGTGCCACCTGCATCACGCTGCTGACCTGCCTTAAATTCCCCGGCCACGGGTGGCGGCCGAATAACTCCAATACCTCCCGACTTAACCCGGCCCACTGCGATGGCTCGCGATGCTGTTCCCACAGGCGCTCGAACAGCGCCTGTTTGTCGCTGCGTTCCCTGAGCGGCGGCAATTCCAGGGTCAAGCCACCGATCCGGTAATAAAGATCCTCGCGAAACCGGCCCAACTGTACTTGCTCACGCAACGAGCGGTTGGTCGCCGAGATGATGCGAATGTCCACCGGGAACAACTCGCTACTGCCCACCGGTTGCACGCAACGTTCCTGCAACACCCGCAGCAACCGCGCTTGGGTCGGCAACGGCATATCACCTATTTCATCAAGGAACAGGGTGCCTTTGTCCGCCTTGCGGATCAGCCCGATGCTGCCTTTCTGGTTGGCGCCGGTGAACGCGCCTTTCTCGTAGCCAAACAGCTCGGACTCCACCAGTTCGGCGGGGATCGCTGCACAGTTGACGGCGATGAATGACTGTTTGCTCCGGGAACTGGCCTGATGCAAGGCTTTGACGAAGACTTCCTTGCCAACCCCGGTTTCCCCGTGGATCAACAGCGGAATGTCTTTTTCCAGCAAGCGTTCGGCCTGGCGCACGGCTTTTTCCACGCGACTGTCGCCGAAATGCAGGGTGTTGAGGCTGATCGCAGTGGGGGCGATAACCGCTGGTTCCGCAAAGACTCGGGCCTGAATCGGCACCTGTTTCGGCCGTTTCAACAGGCATTGAAAGCGGTTGCGTCCAGAGGCTTGAAGGGCGAACGGCAGGTCATCCGGCTGGTTCAGCAGTTCCAGCAACGAGACCTTGAACAGGCTCTCGACACTGATACGCGACAGGCTGATACCCAACAAATTATCGGCCCGGCGATTAGCCGACAGCACCTGACCGGTTTCATCGAAGATCAGCAAACCGGCCCATTGGCTGTCGAGGTTGTTCAGTCCGGTGTTGAAGGTCAGTTGGAAATGCTGGCCGTGAAAGAGGTTGAGGATCAGCCGGTTTTCCACGGTCTGGCTCATCATCTTGACCATGCCGAGGGTGTGGGACGGCGGCAGGTAGCTGTCGCTGGACACGTCCAGCACCGCGATCACCTTGCGCTCGGCATCGAATATCGGCGCGGCAGAACCGGTCATGAAGCGGTTGGCCTTGAGGAAATGTTCATCGTGCTCGATGTGCACCGCTTGCTCGCAGGCCAGCGCGGTGCCAATGGCGTTAGTGCCGCTGCAACGCTCCATCCAGCTGGCGCCAGCGCTGAAACCGCGGGTCAGACTCGGTTCGATGAAACGCTGGGTACCCCAGGACGTCAGCACCTGGCCCTGATTGTCGGCCAGCATGATCAGGCAGTTGGAATTGCTCAGGATGTTTTCGTAATACGGCAGGACTTCCTGATGCGTGGTTTGCACCAGGGAATGCTGGCTCTCCAGCAACTGGGCGATGCCCTCGGCCGGCAACTGATCGAACGCTGGTGCGCTTTGATGATTGAGGCCGAACGCTCGGCAGCGGGACCAGGAGTCCTGGATGATGGCGTCGTGGGAGAGCGGCGAGGCGGGTACGGCCATGGCAGTCGATCTCTGAGCAAGCTTTTATTGTTTTTATGGGTTTTGCATCTCGTTCAAACGCCAGATAACTGTAGGAGCCAGGCTTGCCGGCGAAGGCGTCCTTGAAATTGCCTTCGCCGGCAAGCCTGGCTCCTACAGGGGCAATGTGCGGCTGAAAAGTGTTTATAGAGTGTTGTTCACTATTGTTCATTGTCAACGGCTGGATTGTTCAATTGTTCAGTCGCAGTTGTTCATTTCTGTTCAGCAACGAACCCGGTTTTTCATTTGATTGAAGGATTTTCAAACCAGATCAACAGCTTGCAATTTCTGGCATGAAACTCGCTCTACTGCTCCGGTCGCTTGACTCCAAATAATAAAAAGGCCGAGCCATGTCATTAACCCTGGAGCACGTCAGCCGTACCGTCGAGGGCCAGACCTGGATCGACGATGCGTGCCTTAGTTTTGAACCCGGATCCTTCAACGTTTTGCTCGGGCGCACGCTGTCCGGCAAAACCAGTCTCATGCGCCTGATGGCCGGCCTGGACAAGCCCGACAGCGGCCGCATCCTGATGAACGGCGTCGACGTCACGCAGCGCCCGGTACGTCTGCGCAATGTGTCGATGGTCTATCAGCAGTTCATCAATTTCCCGACCATGACCGTGTTCGAGAACATCGCCTCGCCCTTGCGCCAGGGCGGTGTCTCCAATGAGCTGATCCAGAGCAAAGTGCTGGAAACCGCCAAGATGCTGCGCATCGAGAAATTCCTCCAGCGCTATCCGCTGGAACTCTCGGGCGGCCAGCAACAGCGCACCGCGATGGCCCGGGCGTTGGTCAAGGATGCCGAGCTGATCCTGTTCGATGAGCCGCTGGTGAACCTCGACTACAAGTTGCGCGAAGAACTGCGTCAGGAAATGCGCGAGCTTTTCAAGGCCCGGCACACGATTGCGATTTACGCCACCACCGAACCCAATGAAGCGCTGGCCTTGGGCGGCACCACCACCATTCTTCACGAAGGCCGAGTGGTCCAGAGCGGCAAGTCCTCCGAGGTCTATCACCAGCCGCAAACGGTGCTGGCGGCGGAGCTGTTCTCCGAGCCGCCGATCAACCTGATGCCGGGCCGTATCGCCGGCAACGAAGTGAGCTTCGCCAATTTCGTGCACTTTCCATTAAACGTTGATTTGCGCCCGGTCGGCGAGGGCGAGTTCCGCTTCGGCGTGCGCCCGAGCCATATCTCCCTGGTGCCGAGCAACGACGATGACCTCGAACTCGCCGTGACTGTCGAGGTGGCCGAGATCAGCGGTTCGGAAACTTTCCTGCACGTGCGCAACGAGCATTTCCTGTTGGTACTGCACTTGCCCGGGGTCCACGAATACGACGTCGATGCGCCGATTCGCATCTATATCCCGACCCATAAACTGTTTGTGTTCGATGCGCAGGGGCGGCTGGTCCAGGCGCCCGGTCGCCGCATCGCGAGGGTTGCCTGATGGCCGAAATCCGTTTGCAGAACCTCGCCCACAGCTACACCAGCACGCCCACCGGCCCCGAGGATTACGCGATCCGCGAAATGGACCACGTCTGGGAGCAGGGCGGTGCTTATGCCTTGCTCGGGCCTTCGGGCTGCGGTAAGTCGACGTTGCTCAACATCATTTCCGGGTTACTCAGCCCGTCCCAGGGCCATGTCCTGTTCGATGGCAAAGCGGTCAACGACCTGACTCCCGAGAAGCGCAACATCGCTCAGGTTTTCCAGTTTCCGGTGGTCTACGACACCATGACGGTGTTCGACAACCTGGCCTTCCCGCTGCGCAATCAGGGCATGGCCGAGGCGACAATTCACAGCAAGGTGCAGGAAATCGCCGAGGTCCTCGACCTTCAGGCGCTGCTGAGCAAAAAGGCGCGCAACCTCACCGCCGACGAAAAACAGAAAGTCTCCATGGGCCGTGGGCTGGTGCGCGACGACGTCTCGGCGATCCTGTTTGATGAACCGCTGACCGTGATCGACCCGCACCTGAAGTGGAAACTGCGGCGCAAGCTCAAGCAGATCCACGAGCAGTTCAACATCACCATGGTCTACGTCACCCACGATCAGCTCGAAGCCTCGACCTTCGCCGACAAAATTGCGGTGATGTACGGCGGGCAGATCGTGCAATTCGGCACCCCGCGCGAGTTGTTCGAGCGTCCGACCCACACCTTTGTCGGCTATTTCATTGGCAGTCCGGGGATGAACCTGATCGAGGTGCAGCCACAACCGGGCGGCGTAGGGTTTGCGTCGACGCTTCTGCCTTTGTCTGACGCGCAACAGAAACGCATCGCCGAGTCGCAATGGAAAACCCTGAAGGTCGGCATCCGTCCCGAGTTCGTGCATGTGTGGGACGAGCCGCTCGATGACGCGATGCAGGCACACGTCATACACGTCGAGGACCTCGGCACCTACAAGATCATGACCCTGAACCTTGATGGCGCCCCGCTGAAAGTGCGCCTGGCCGAAGACAAGCCAGTGCCTGAGGGAATCGCCTACATCAACTTCCCGGCACAGTGGTTGATGGTCTATGCCGACGATTACCTGCTGGAGACGCAGCCATGAACAAGGTGCAGAACAACAAGGCCTGGTGGCTGGTCCTGCCGGTGTTTCTGCTGGTGGCGTTCAGTGCGGTGATCCCGATGATGACCGTGGTCAATTACTCGGTGCAGGACATCTTCGACCAGTCCAGCCGCTACTTCGTCGGCGCCGACTGGTACAAGCAGGTGCTGCTTGATCCCCGCCTGCACGACTCGCTGCTGCGGCAATTCATCTATTCCGCCTGCGTCTTGCTGATCGAAATCCCGCTGGGCATCGGCATCGCCCTGACCATGCCGACCAAGGGCCGCTGGTCGTCGCTGGTGCTGATTATCCTGGCGATTCCGCTGCTGATCCCGTGGAACGTGGTCGGGACCATTTGGCAGATCTTCGGTCGGGCCGACATCGGCCTGCTGGGTTCGAGCCTCAACGCGATGGGCATCAGCTATAACTATGCGGCAAACACCATGGATGCCTGGGTCACGGTGCTGGTGATGGACGTCTGGCACTGGACGTCGTTGGTGGCGCTGTTGTGTTTCTCCGGGTTGCGGGCGATTCCGGACGTCTATTACCAGGCGGCACGGATTGATCGCGCGTCGGCCTGGGCGGTTTTCCGACATATCCAGTTGCCCAAGCTCAAGAGCGTGTTGCTGATCGCGGTGATGTTGCGGTTCATGGACAGTTTCATGATCTACACCGAGCCATTCGTGCTCACGGGCGGTGGTCCGGGGAATGCCACGACGTTCCTCAGCCAGACCCTGACGCAAATGGCCATCGGGCAGTTCGACCTCGGCCCCGCGGCGGCTTTCTCGCTGGTGTACTTCCTGATCATCCTGTTGGTGTCCTGGCTGTTCTACACCGCCATGACTCACTCTGACGCCAACCGCTGAGGTCTGCCATGAGTAAAAGAAAGCTTATTCCGTTGCTGATCTACATCCTGTTCCTGCTGGTGCCGATCTACTGGCTGCTGAACATGTCCTTCAAGAGCAACACCGAAATCCTCAGCGGCCTGACGCTGTTTCCGCAGGATTTCACCTTCGCCAACTACAAGGTGATCTTCACCGATCCGGCCTGGTACACCGGTTACCTCAATTCGCTGTATTACGTGAGCCTGAACACGATCATTTCCCTGAGCGTGGCGTTGCCAGCGGCTTATGCGTTCTCGCGTTACCGCTTTCTCGGTGACAAGCACCTGTTTTTCTGGCTGCTGACCAACCGCATGGCGCCGCCGGCAGTGTTTTTGCTGCCGTTCTTCCAGCTGTATTCCTCGATTGGTCTGTTCGACACCCACATTGCGGTGGCGCTGGCTCATTGCCTGTTTAACGTGCCGTTGGCGGTGTGGATTCTGGAAGGGTTCATGTCTGGCGTTCCGAAGGAAATCGACGAAACCGCCTACATTGACGGCTACAGTTTCCCCAAGTTCTTCGTGAAGATTTTCGTTCCGCTGATTGGCTCCGGGATCGGTGTGACGGCATTTTTCTGCTTCATGTTTTCCTGGGTCGAACTGCTGCTGGCGCGAACGTTGACATCGGTGAACGCCAAACCCATCGCGGCGGTGATGACCCGAACAGTCTCGGCGTCTGGCATCGACTGGGGCGTGCTGGCGGCGGCGGGGGTGTTGACTATCCTGCCAGGCATGCTGGTGATCTGGTTTGTTCGCAACCATGTGGCCAAGGGCTTTGCCCTGGGCCGGGTCTGAGGAGCTGATGATGGAATGGATGAGCTGGACTGTCCCCACAGCGGCGTTTTTCATCGCCATTGGCCTGATTCTGGCGGGCATGACGACTTGGGAATTACGTTCGCCGAGTGTCCCTCGGCGTGGTTTTCTGCCGATTGCCACCACCCGTGGCGATCGGCTGTTTATCGGTCTTCTCGGCAGCGCCTACCTGCATTTGCTGGTAATCGGCGTCACCGACTGGAGCATCTGGGTTGCGTTCGCGTTGTCCCTGGTGTGGCTGTTGGCTGTGATGCGTTGGGGCTAGTCGAAATCGATCGGCAATGTTGCTCCGAAACTCAAACAGGAGGTCTCTATGTTCGACAAAAACAATAAGCTGCGACATAGCGTTTCATTGGCAGCCATGCTGGCACTCAGCGGGTTGAGCGCTGCGGCCTGGGCCGATGCCTATGAAGACGCCGCCAAGAAATGGATTGGCAGCGAGTTCAAACCGTCCACCCTCACGCCAGAGCAGCAGCTCGAAGAGCTGAAGTGGTTTATCAAGGCCGCCGAGCCGTTTCGCGGGATGAGCATCAAGGTGGTTTCGGAAACCATCGCGACCCACGAATATGAATCCAAAACGCTGGCCAAGGCCTTCACCGAAATCACCGGGATCAAGCTGACCCACGACCTGCTGCAGGAAGGCGACGTGGTGGAAAAGCTGCAAACCCAGATGCAATCGGACAAGAACATCTATGACGGCTGGGTCAACGACTCAGACCTGATCGGTACGCACTTTCGCTACGGCAAGACCGAATCGATCACCGACCTGATGGCTAACGAAGGCAAGGCTTACACCTCGCCGACGCTGGACATTAAAGACTTCATTGGCATCTCGTTCACTACCGCGCCGGACGGCAAGATCTATCAGTTGCCCGACCAGCAGTTCGCCAACCTCTACTGGTTCCGCGCCGACTGGTTTGAACGCGCGGACCTGAAAGCCAAGTTCAAGGAAAAGTACGGCTACGAGTTGGGCGTACCGGTGAACTGGTCGGCCTATGAAGACATCGCCAAGTTCTTCAGCGAAGACGTCAAGGAAATCGACGGCAAACGCGTTTACGGTCACATGGACTACGGCAAGAAAGACCCGTCTCTAGGCTGGCGCTTCACAGATGCCTGGTTCTCCATGGCCGGAGCCGGCGACAAAGGCATCCCCAATGGTTTGCCGGTGGACGAGTGGGGCATCCGCGTCGAGGACTGCCACCCGGTCGGTTCCAGCGTGACCCGCGGCGGCGACACCAACGGTCCGGCGGCGGTGTATGCGACCACCAAATACGTTGACTGGATGAAAAAATATGCGCCACCGGAAGCGGCGGGCATGACCTTCTCCGAGTCTGGCCCGGTACCGTCCCAGGGCAACATCGCCCAGCAGATCTTCTGGTACACCGCGTTTACCGCCGACATGACCAAACCGGGCTTGCCGGTGATGAATACCGACGGTACGCCGAAATGGCGGATGGCGCCGTCGCCAAAAGGCCCGTACTGGGAAGAGGGGATGAAGCTCGGTTATCAGGACGCCGGTTCCTGGACCTTCCTCAAATCCACGCCCGAGAAGCAAAAACTGGCGGCCTGGCTGTACGCGCAGTTCGTGACCTCGAAAACCGTGTCGCTGAAGAAAACCATCGTCGGCCTGACCCCGATCCGCGAGTCGGACATCAACTCGCAAGCCATGACCGACCTGGCGCCGAAACTCGGTGGGCTGGTGGAGTTCTACCGCAGCCCGGCCCGCGTGCAATGGACCCCGACCGGGACCAACGTGCCGGACTATCCGCGCTTGGCGCAACTGTGGTGGAGCCACATCGCCGAAGCGGCCAGTGGAGAGAAAACGCCACAACAGGCACTGGATGGTCTGGCCAAGGATCAGGATGCGATCATGACCCGTCTGGAACGCTCCAAGGTACAACCGACCTGCGGGCCGAAAATGAATCCGGAGCGGGATGCGCAGTACTGGTTCGATCAGCCGGGTGCGCCGAAAGCAAAACTGGCGAACGAGAAGCCTAAAGGCGAAACCGTGAGCTATGCCGAACTGCTTAAATCGTGGGAGGCGGCGCGTAAGTAATCGCGGGTTTGTGTGAGGCAAACGGCACCGAAAGGTGCCGTTCTTATTTGTGCCGGTCTCTATAGATGAAGATCAAAAGATCGCAGCCTTCGGCAGCTCCTACAGGGAATACGAAATCTATGTAGGAGCTGCCGAAGGCTGCGATCTTTTGATTCTGAAAAAACCACCTGAACCTAAGTCAACGCCGCCAGTTGTTGAACCGTCTCCGGAAAGCGCTCAACCAGCCGGATAAGCGTTGTCGCCTGGGCATTAGGTTTCGCCCGTCCTTGCTCCCAGTTCTCCAGCGTCCGGGTGTTGGTGCGCAAGTACATCGCAAACACCGGCCGGGAGAGATTCAGTTGCTGGCGGATGCCAATCACTTCCTCTGCCGTAATCGGAGCCAGTTTGGCCAGTTTTACTTTGTGCGTGCGTAGAGTGACTTTACCTTGGCGCTCATCGGCCAAGGCTTCAAAACCCTCTACCAGCTCGGAAAAAATGTCACGTTTCATCGCTCGTTCTCGCTTTGATTTCTCGATAAAGCATTTCTTTAAGCAGTTTTTTCTGTTGTGGCGTCAAATCGTCCTGCTCGTTCTTGCCATACAAGGTAAAGAGCCAGAATTGGTCGAAACCGGACCACCAGTAATAAATCACCCTCAGCCCACCGCGCTTGCCCTTGTTTCGCCGCTCATCCACCACTCGAATTTTGCGCAGACCTCCGGTGCCTTCGACGACATCTCCCGCTTCCGGGTTTTGCAGCAACTCCTGCTGGAACCGGTGAAACAGATCATCATCCAGGTAGTCACTTCGATGCTTTTGAAATACGGTTAATTCGATAAAAAGAGCGTCCATGTTCTGTACGTTACCTGCGTATATTTCTATCACAAGAATCGAATAGGTCAAGGCTTCTGTGCCTGCCCAATTCGGTCAAGCCATTACGTTAAAGTCGAAGGCAGGATCGGGATGTAGGACGCGGCTGATTCACCCGCGAGGCGATTCTGGATATCGGGGAGGTTCAAAACGGTATCTACACAATGCGTATTTCAATTCGGAATGTTTAAAAGTTGAGTTGGAAATACAGAACCTTCCCACAATGTTTTCAGGTTGTCCGTCGGACGTCCGGTCTCTAGCCTGTGCACGTCGCTGCCAATTCAGCGACCGGGACTGGAAACCCCGATTAGTAACAGTGGCGCCAACACGCCTTTCATAACGTATCCTTGCGCACCTTGAATGTGTGCACTCCGTTATGGCGGCTGTGCGTGGGAGACCTTCGGGTCGACCGGGTCGCCGCTGCCCGGGTTTCCAACCTGCGTACAGCTGCCACCTCTTCGTCCGGAAACCGAATGGGGCAGCTCCAACTTTTCAGTGGAGTTTCACCATGAAAAAACCAACACCCAACCCTCCCGAAACAGAAGCCGACGCAACGTCCCCCGACGCCTCCATCGACACCCAAAAACGCCCCGACGCCGCCGAACGCGTGCTCGATGACTACCTCAATCCCGCTGCCGAAATCATGGCCACGCCCTACACCCCCAATCAGATGTTTTTCGCCAACTCCAAAACCGACACCGAATCCCTGCTGGCCAATGCCAGCGAGTCATTGTCCTCGGCTACGGTCATGCTCGGTGACTTCGCCGCGCTACTGGAGGGCACCCATCGCAAGACCCTGCTGGGCATTGCGCAAGTGGTGATGCTGGGAGAGTTGGCGGTGAATCAGGCGTTGGATAACGTTGAGCCGGCAGGGTAAGTCGCCACGACGGATCGCAAAGAGGCAAAAAACGCGGCTCTACGAAGTGCCGCATTTTTTTTTAGATAGGCCGAGAACATGTTTCCGAGGAGTCAACTAAACCAGACCTGCAAATTCGGCCCATCCATAGAGAGCCAGAATGCCGATCAGGAAGCATGCATTCATCCGGTAAGGGATCTCGATCCACCGTCGCAGATGTGCTGGGAGTTTCCTGACATCTTCAATCGCGCGAGGATCATCCAGCAAAAGTCGAGAGGGCCGCTTGCGCAGGATCGCAGTGATCAGAGTCAGTCTGTACCGACGCCCCCAAAAGCCGTCTCCTCTATTCCGGCTGTTACTTTGAACGAGGTGACAGTTTTTGAGATGGGACTCAATTTCTGCCAACTTGAAAAGAATGACGTACAACATCATCACGAAGTTGGACAGGAGCATTGTCATTAAAGCAATTGCGATGGCAGCGAACAAAAGTTTCATGTCAATCATGGGTATTTGCTTCGTAAAGAATCTCACCTACAGAATCGCCAAGTTTTGATCCTGTATTACCTGCAATAGAGGCCGTCGCGCCACTTATGATCAATACACAAATCGCACCGCCGATTCCTCGTGTTCTCAAAGCAACGCCAGCGCAATACTCCATGGTAATGGGGGCGGTGTAGGTGGTTGCTGCTGCAGTGACTCCAACATTGCCCGCCAGTTTGCTCCCCTCAATGAATTTAACTTTCTGGCACTGTTCGTCTGTTCCTGTTCGGCACACTTCGTTGATTCGCATGCCTGCGGCGCCCGTTGCCAAGCCGATTCCTACATAACCTCCGGCCTGCATAAATTTTGCTGCCCGTGAGACACCTGCGATGTTGGAGGCATACCCGGGTAGTTGTGTCGGCGCTCCTGCCTTGTCCCAGTGGTGAATTGTTCTGCGACTCGACAATCCCAGAGCTCGCTTGAGTTTAGGATGATCCGCAATTCCGGTTCCTCTGCGTATCAGCGATCCAAGACCGCTACCAAGCTTCGCAAAAATACGTTTGCGCCGTGCAAAAAATTCTGGAGAGTGAAGATGCCCGTGCTGGCGGTATTGCTGTTGGTGCAGTTCCTCCATATCTCGTAGGGCTTTTTTCAAACCTTCCAGATGCTGTGCAACCATATAAGAAGCAACGCCCAGTGAGCCTGCCGATACTTCGACAAACGGCTCAATCACCTCATGGTGCTCAACCATGAACGAAGCCTCTTCATCCGTCAGATCCTTAAGCGCTTCATTCACTTTCTCCGCCGCCGCCATCATTTGCGCTTCTTCGCGACGGCACATGTAGTTGCGCGATTCGCTGAAGATAACCATTTGCCCTGGCTTACCCGTTCACCGAGATGGCGATTGAGCGAGCGGAACTCGCGGCGCAGCACATCGCTGGGTGTGATTTCGTACAGCGCGCGTTCCAGCGCTTCGAGGGTCATGGGTGTCTCGACGATGTGGAAGCCGGACTCTGCCGGTTTGGGCAGGGTGAAGGCGTGTTCTTCCACCAGATGCTCTGCCGGTGCTGGCTCGGGTTTAGGTTTGAAGGCGTTCCAGGAGGCTCCGCCGTTATCCGCAGCGACGCGCGGCTTCACCATTGCCCAGTCACCGTTACTGACGGCATCGATGAGTTTTCGCTGGTTGGCCCCTTGCATGTAGTTGGAGCGATTGAGGCCCACTGCGTTTAGCAGTTCGTCGAAGCCTGGCAGATCGTCCGGGCGGTTCAGTGCCTGTCGGAAGTCTTCCATGGCTTGGGAGGTGTCGAGTTCTTGGTCGCGTTGGCCATGGAGTTCACTTTTGGGGATGAGTCTGGTCACGTTCGTGTCCCGATCCGTAAAACGGGGGACTTTGGCGAGCAGCCTCAAGTTTGAATGCCGGGTGATTCTGTTTTAGGCGTAGGGGAAATCCGATTTATCCGCGCGCCACAGGTTAGGCAATAAAGCTGTAGGACGAAGCGGACAATTCGGCGAGAGCATCGGAGATTGCAGAAGAAGGGCAGGGCAGCAGTAACAAATCCCACAAACGCAAAAACGGCACCCGAAGGTGCCGTTTCTGTTTTCTGCCGAGTATCGCTTAAGCGATCAACCCGCCAACCCCGCCTGCTGAACCAGATTCAGCAACGGCTGCGGATACAGCCCGAGGAAGAACGCCAGTGCGGCGATGGCCAGCAGCATCACACCGCCTGCACGTTGTTCCCAGTGCAGTTGCGCATCGTGGCGACGCAGGTTCGGCTCGATCAGGAACAGGGTGACCATCACACGCAGGTAGTAGAAGACGCCGATGGCGCTGCCCAGTACCAGGGAACCGACCAGCCACCATTGGTGCGACTCGACACCGGTGGCGATGATGTAGAACTTGCCGATGAAGCCTGCGGTGAGCGGGATGCCGGCCAGGGACAGCATCATCACGGTCAGTACGGCGGTCAGGTACGGGCGGCGCCAGAACAGGCCGCGGTATTCGTACAGGGCGTCCGCATCACGGCCGTTGTACGGCGAGGACATCAGCGTGATCACGCCGAACGCGCCGAGGCTGGTGATCACGTAGGTGACCAGGTACACGCCGATGGCTTCCACGGCCAGACCCTTGCTCGCCACCAGGGCGATCAGCAGGTAACCGAAGTGAGCGATGGACGAGTAACCCAACAGACGCTTGAGGTTGCTTTGGGTCAGTGCCAGCAGGTTACCGAACAGGATCGACGCGATGGCGATGATGGTCAGCACGTCGCTCAGTACACCGCTGCTCGCCGCTGGTGAGATCTGGAACAGACGCACCATGACCGCGAACACGGCCACTTTCGAAGCGGTAGCCAGGAACGCCGCCACCGGTGCCGGAGCACCTTCGTAAACGTCAGGGGTCCAGAGGTGGAACGGTACCAGCGACAGCTTGAACGCCAGACCGATCAGCATCATGCCCAGGCCCAGTTGCGCCAGCGAACTTGGCAGGCCAGTAGCCGCAAGCGCTTGACCGATACCGACGAAGCTCAGGCTGCCGGAGTCGGCATACAGCAGGGCCATACCGAACAACAGGAACGCGGAACCGGCGGCCGACAGCACCATGTACTTGATACCGGCTTCCAGCGAACGCTTGTTGAAGAAGGCGTAAGCCACCAGACCGTAAACCGGTACCGAGAGCAGTTCCAGACCGATGAACAACCCGGCCAGGTGCTGCGCGCTGACCAGCACCAGGCCACCGGCGGCGGCCATCAGAATCAGCAGGTAAAGTTCTTCACGGTTGCCCGGATAACCCGAACCGCCATCGCCGAGGTAGGCGTGGGCGAGGGTCACACAAGCGAGGGTGGCGACCAGGATCAGCGCCATGTACAGGCAAGCGAAGGTGTCGATCTGCAGCAACGGGGTCACGGCCAGAGGCGCGACTTTCAGGGCTGGCAGGATCGACAGCAATGCCAGGTTCAAACCCGCCACGGAAATCAGGAAGGTCTGCGAGTGGTTGCGGCGCCAGGCAATCGCCAGCATCACCACGATGATCGTGGCGCTGGTGATCAACAACGGCGCAAGCGCGATAAAGTGTTGAGTCGTGAATTCCATAGCGCTCTTACCGGGCCGAAGCGAGTTGAGTGAAGGCGGTGCCGAGCCATTGCTGCACGCCATGCATCGTCGCAGCAGAGGTATCGAGGAACGGTTGCGGGTACACGCCGATGTAAATCAGCAATGCCGCCAGACCGACCACCATGATCAGTTCGCGACCATCCATGCCATGCAACACCGCGTCCGATTTGGATGGGCCGAAGTAGGCACGGTGGATCATGATCAGCGAGTAGACCGAACCGAACACCAGACCGGACGTCGCGATGATAGTGATCCATGGGGCGCTCGGGAACGAGCCGATCAGGATCAGGAACTCACCGACGAAGTTACCGGTACCCGGCAAGCCCAGGGACGCGGCTGCGAAGAACAGGCTGATGGCCGGCAGGTAAGCGATCTTCGACCACAGGCCACCCATTTCACGCATGTCGCGGGTGTGGGTGCGCTCGTACAACTGACCACTGAGGATAAAGAGTGCCGCGGCCGACAGACCGTGCGCCAGCATCTGCATCACTGCGCCCTGCAGCGCCAGTTGGCTGCCGGAGTAGATGCCGATCAACACGAAACCCATGTGGGAAACGGAGGAGTAGGCAATCAGACGCTTGATGTCGGTTTGTGCAAAGGCCAGGAACGCACCGTAGAAGATCCCGATCAGACCCAGGGTCATGGCGATCGGCGCAAACTCGGCCGAGGCATTCGGGAACAGCGGCAGGGCGAAACGCAGCAGACCGTAAGCCGCCGTTTTCAACAAGATACCGGCCAGGTCGACCGAACCCGCCGTCGGCGCCTGGGCGTGAGCATCAGGCAACCAGGAGTGGAACGGCACGACTGGCAACTTGACCGCGAAGGCGATGAAGAAGCCGAGCATCAGGATGTACTCGGTGGTCAGCGACATCTTGGTTTTCAACAGATCGGCGTAGTTGAACGTAATCACGCCGGTGTCGTTGAAGTTGACCAGTACCAGACCCAGGATCGCCACCAACATGATCAGGCCGGAAGCCTGAGTGAAGATGAAGAACTTGGTCGCCGCGTAGATCCGGGTTTTCTTGCCGTCCGAAGAACTGTGACCCCAGAGCGCGATGAGGAAGTACATCGGCACCAGCATCATTTCCCAGAAGAAGAAGAACATGAACAGGTCGAGGGCGAGGAACACGCCGACGACACCGCCCAGGATCCACATCAGGTTCAAGTGGAAGAAGCCAACGTGACGCTGGATCTCTTTCCACGAGCAGAGTACCGAGAGGATACCCAGCAGACCGGTCAGCAGGATCATCAACAGCGACAGGCCGTCGAGGGCCAGGTGCACGCTGATGCCGAAGCGCTCGATCCAGAGGTGCTTGAACTCAAGCACCCAGGTCGGATCGGCGCCAGGTGCCGGTGCAAATGAATAATCACCGTGGGCCCACAGCCAGAGGCCGAGAGCGAGTTCCAGGGTCATGGTCAACAGCGCAATCCAGCGGGGGAGGGTAGCGCCGAAGCGCTCACCCATCCAGCACAGCAGGCCGCCGATGAAGGGGATCAGGATTAGCCAAGGCAGAATCATGACGGGCTCAATTCCTTTCGCAAGTTCGCAAGGTTCATATCAGACCGCTACCAGCACGATGGCGCCGATGACCAGCACGGAGCCGGCAGCCATGGATGCCGCGTACCAACGCAGTTGACCGGTTTCGGTACGGCTCAGGGCGGTGTGGCCGCCTTTGGCCATACGCGGGATCAGACCGATAGTCTGGTCGAGCGGGTCTTTGCGCAGTCCGTGGGTGATCGCAAGGTAGGGCTTGACGAACAGTTTGTCGTAGATCCAGTCGAAGCCCCAGGCAGCGAACCACCAGGCCGAAAGGAAGCGGCCGATGCCGCTGTTGGCGATTGCAGTGACGAAACGACGCTTGCCGAGGAACAGCAGCGCGGCCAGCAGGATACCGGCCAGGGCGATGGCGCCCGAAGCGATTTCCAGACTGTGCTTGGCTTCGCCGCCGGCATGGCCAACGCTTTGTGGCAGCACACCGTGCAGTGGCGGAACGATCATCGCGCCGACGAAGGTCGACAGGACGATCAGCACCGACAGTGGCAGCCAGTGAGCGATGCCGTGACCGGCGTGTGCTTCGGTCTTCGCTTCACCGTGGAACGCGATGAAGATCAGGCGGAAGGTGTACAGCGACGTCATGAACGCGCCGACCAGACCTGCGTAAAGCAGACCGTGGTTGCCGCTGGCGAACGCTTCCCAGAGGATTTCGTCCTTGGAGTAGAAGCCTGCGGTCACCAGAGGAAGGGCAGACAACGCCGCGCCGCCGACGATGAAGCTGGCGTAAGCCAATGGCAGTTTCTTCCACAGGCCGCCCATCTTGAAGATGTTCTGCTCGTGGTGGCAGGCAACGATCACCGCGCCGGACGCAAGGAACAGCAGCGCTTTGAAGAAGGCGTGGGTCATCAGGTGGAAGATCGCGCCATCCCACGCGCCAACGCCCAGCGCCAGGAACATGTAGCCGATCTGGCTCATGGTCGAGTAGGCGAGGATACGTTTGATGTCGGTCTGCACCAGTGCGGCAAAACCGGCCAGCACCAGGGTCACACCACCCACAACGCCAACGAGGTGCAGGATGTCCGGCGCCAACGCAAACAGACCGTGAGTACGGGCGATCAGGTAAACACCGGCGGTCACCATGGTTGCGGCGTGGATCAGTGCCGAAACCGGAGTAGGACCGGCCATCGCATCCGCCAGCCAGGTTTGCAGCGGCAGTTGTGCGGATTTACCGACAGCGCCGCCCAGCAGCATCAGGGTGGCCATGACCATCCAGAAGTCGCCGGCCTGGAATTTCTGCGGTGCCAGCACCAGCAGTTCCTGGATATTCAGCGTGCCCAGTTGTGCGAACAGGATGAACAGGCCGATGGCCATGAACACGTCGCCGATACGGGTGACGATGAAGGCTTTCAGTGCCGCGTTACCGTTGTTGCGGTTGCTGTAGTAGAAACCGATCAACAGGTACGAGCACAGGCCCACGCCTTCCCAGCCGAAGTACAGGAACAACAGGTTATCGCCCAGCACCAGGAACAGCATGCTGGCGATAAACAGGTTGGTGTAGGCGAAGAAGCGCGAGTAACCGGCTTCACCGCGCATGTACCAGGACGCGAACAGGTGGATCAGGAAGCCGACGCCGACGACTACACCGAGCATGGTCAGGGAAAGACCATCCAGGTACAGCGCGAAGTTCGGCGTAAAGCCTTCCACCGCCATCCACTGCCACAACACCTGGGTGTAGTGACCGCCTTCAGGTGGCGCAACGTTGAATTGCCAGATCACATAAGCCGTGACGATGGCAGACAAGCCAATGGAGCCGACGCCAATCAGCGCCGACAGGTTTTCCGAAAAGCGGCCGCGTGAGAACGACAGCAGCAGGAAACCTATGAGAGGGAATACGAAAGTCAGATAGAGAAGATTCATCCGCGCATCTCGCTGGCAGCGTCGATATCGAGAGTGTGGAAGCGGCGATACAGCTGCAACAGAATCGCCAGGCCAATACTGGCCTCGGCGGCTGCCAGGCTGATCACCAGGATGAACATGATCTGTCCATCCGGCTGACCCCAGCGGCTACCGGCAACGATGAACGCCAGTGCGGAGGCATTCATCATGATCTCCAGGCTCATCAGCACGAAGAGAATGTTGCGGCGGACCATCAGGCCGACCAGACCGAGGCAGAACAGGATGCCGGCAACGGCGAGTCCATGCTCGAGAGGGATAGCAGGCATCGTCATTGCTCCTTGGCTTCGTTGCGGCCCAGGTGGAACGCCGTGACGGCTGCGGCAAGCAGCAGCATCGAGGCGAGTTCGACCACCAGCAGATAAGGACCGAACAGGCTGATGCCCACGGCCTTGGCGTCTACAGTGGTGTGGCCGATGGCCTGACCGCTGGCGTCGCTGAACAGCACGTACAGCAGTTCAACCAGCAGCAGGGTGCCGAGGGCGACCGGGCCGAGCCAGATGCCGGGCTTGAGCCAGACGCGCTCTTGCTGAACCGAGGCCGGGCCCAGGTTCAGCATCATCACCACGAACACGAACAGCACCATGATGGCGCCAGCGTAGGCGATCACTTCCAGAACACCGGCAAACGGTGCGCCGAGGGCGAAGAACGTCATCGCCACGGCAATCAGCGAAATGATCAGGTAGAGCAGGGCGTGCACAGGGTTGGTGTTGGTGATCACGCGAAGCGTGGACACAACAGCGATACCCGATGCGAAATAGAAAGCGAATTCCATCTTTCTTCCTTAAGGCAGCAAGCTCTTCACGTTGATCGGCTGGGCTTCATTCTGCGCGGAGCCTTTCGGCTTCCCGGCAATCGCCATACCTGCAACGCGATAGAAGTTGTAATCAGGGTTTTTGCCGGGGCCGGAGATCAGCAGATCTTCTTTCTCGTACACCAGGTCCTGACGTTTGAACTCGGCCATCTCGAAATCCGGTGTCAGCTGGATCGCGGTGGTCGGGCAGGCTTCCTCGCAGAGGCCGCAGAAAATGCAGCGCGAGAAGTTGATACGGAAAAACTCCGGGTACCAGCGACCGTCTTCGGTTTCAGCTTTCTGCAGCGAGATGCAACCGACCGGGCATGCCACGGCGCACAGGTTGCAGGCTACACAACGCTCTTCGCCATCAGGGTCGCGGGTCAGGACGATACGCCCACGAAAGCGCGGCGGCAGGTACACGGCTTCTTCCGGGTACTGCAGCGTGTCGCGCTTGCGGAAGGCATGGCCGAAGATCATCACCAGGCTGCGAAGCTGGGTGAAGAAGCCATGCACGATGTCAAAAATGTACTTCATGATTCTCTATCCTCACTGAGCCGCGACGGCGGGCGTGTTGAGCAACACGATCGCAGCGGTCACCAGCATGTTGACGAGGGTCAGCGGCAGGCAGAACTTCCAGCTGAAATCCATCACTTGGTCATACCGTGGGCGCGGGATCGAGGCGCGCAGCAGGATGAAGAACATGATGAAGAACGCGGTTTTCAGCGCGAACCAGATGAACGGGATCTGCGGCAGAATACCGAACGGACCGTGCCAGCCACCGAAGAACAAGGTCACCAGCAGCGCCGAAATCAACACGATGCCGATGTACTCGCCGACGAAGAACATGCCCCATTTCATGCCGGCGTATTCAATGTGGTAACCGTCGGCCAGTTCCTGTTCCGCTTCCGGCTGGTCGAACGGGTGACGGTGAGTCACGGCGACGCCGGCAATGAAGAAGGTCAGGAAACCGAAAATCTGCGGAATCACGAACCACAGGTTCTGCGCTTGATACTCAACGATGTCGCGCATGTTGAACGAGCCGACCTGGATCACGATGCCCATCAGCGACAGGCCCATGAACACTTCGTACGACACGGTTTGCGCCGAGGCCCGCAAGCTGCCCAACAGGGCGAACTTGTTGTTACTCGACCAGCCGGCGAACAACACCGCATAAACCGACAGACCGGCCATGGCGAAGAAGAACAGGATACCGATGTTGATATCCGCCACACCCCAGGTCGGGGTGATCGGGATGATCGCAAAGGCAATCAGCAACGAGCTCATGGCCACGACCGGCGCCAACGTGAAGATCACTTTGTCGGCGAACGGCGGCGTCCAGTCTTCCTTGAAGAACATCTTGATCATGTCGGCCGCAATCTGGAACGCGCCGAACGGGCCGACGCGGTTAGGACCGTAACGGTCCTGCCAGAGGGCGAGCAGACGACGCTCGACCCAGCTCAGCAGCGCGCCGCACACCACCACGGCGAGCAGAATCACGATGGCCTTGAGGACCGCGATGATCACGTCAATCACTTCAGGCGTGAACCAGGTCATTGAGCTGCCTCCTGCAGACCGTCAACGGATTTGCCGAAAATCGCTGGCGGAATGCCGGCGATACCGGCCGGCAAGGCGACCAGGCCGGCACCCAGCTCTTCGTTGATGCGCAGCGGCAGACGCAAGGTCTGGCCGGCCACGTTCAAGCTGAGCAGGGCGCCGTCATTGACACCCAGGCGGTCGGCTTCGGATTTGGCCAAAGCGACGTAAGCGGCCGGGATGCGTTCCTGAACCGGTGCGGCTTTGGAAGAGTTCTCTTCGCTGCCGAACAGGTGGAAGAACGGCACAACCTGCCAGGTGCCTTGAGCCGGGTTGAACGCGCGCGGAACACTGGCGAACCAGTTCAGCGAGTCACCAGTGCTTTCGATCAGGCGGGTGCCCGGGTCGCCAGCGCGGATGTGACCACCGACTTCGTCCTGGAACTTGTTCCAGGCTTGCGGCGAGTTCCAACCCGGAGACCAGGCGAATGGCACTTGCTGACGCGGTTCGACCGAGCCCGAGTAACCTTCCATGGAGAACGAGAACGCGGTGTCGTTATCCTGGGAAGTACGCGGTTCGTGCACGCTGATGTCGGCGCGCATGGCGGTGCGACCGGAGTAACGCAGCGGTTCGCGCGCCAGTTTCAGGCCTTTGATGCGGAACGCGGCGGACGGTGCCGCGTCGACGATGCGCGCCAGTTGTGGCGTGCTGGCGGCGCAGGCGGCGGTGACGTGGTCCAGTTGGGTCCAGTCGATCGGCTGGTTCAACAGGGTTGCGCGCAGGGCATGCAGCCAGCGCCAACCTTCGTGAACCAGGATGCTCGCGTCAAGGTAAGTCGGGTCGAACACCTGGAAGAAGCGCTGGGCGCGACCTTCCTGGCTGACCAGCGTACCGTCGCCTTCAGCGAAGCTGGCGGCTGGCAGGACCAGGTGCGCGCGATCGCTGGTAGCGGTTTTCTGATGATCCGCCACGATCACCACTTTCGCGGCGCTCAGGGCAGCATCGACAAGTGCTTTGTCGGTACGGATGTACAGATCGTTTTCCAGCACGACGATGGCGTCGGCCTTGCCATCGATCACGGCTTGCAGCGCTTCGTCGACCGAGTTGCCACCGAGCATGGCCAGGCCAAGGCTGTTGGCCTCTGGCACGATCAGGCTGATGGAACCGTTCTTCTCGCGCAGCTTCAGGGCTTTGGCGATGTTGGCGGCGGCTTCGATCAGGGCTTTGGAGCCCAGGGAAGTACCGGCAATGATCAGCGGACGCTTGGCTGCGAGCAGGGCGTCGGCAATACGCTTGGCGAGATCCAGTGCTTCGGTATCCAGGCCTTCAACCGCTGGAGCGCTGGCGTCGAGGGCGTGAGCCACGGCGAAACCGATGCGCGCCAGATCGTCTGGAGCGGCGTGAACGCATTCTTCAGCGATGTCGTCGAGCTTGGTTTCAGCCAGGCTGGCGATGAACAGCGGGTTCAGCGCGTTTTGACCGATGTTCTTCACGGCAGCGTCGAGCCAAGGCTGAACGCGCATGGCATCGGCCATGTCTTCGGCTTTGCCTTTGACCGATTGACGCAGGGACAGCGCCACACGGGCAGCGGTCTGGGTCAAGTCTTCGCCAAGAACGAAGATCGCATCGTGATCTTCGATGTCGCGCATGTTCGGGATCGGCAGCGGGCTGTCTTTCAACACCTGCATCACCAGACGAACGCGTTCCAGCTCAGCAGCTTCGATACCGGAGTAGAAGTGCTCGGCGCCGACCAGTTCGCGCAACGCGTAGTTGCTTTCGAGGCTGGCACGGGGCGAACCGATACCGACGATGTTGCGACCACGCAGCAGGTCAGCGGCTTTATCCAGCGCTTCGTCGAGCGTCAGCTTGGCGCCGTTGGCCAGCTTTGGCTGACGCGGGCGATCTTCGCGGTTGACGTAGCCGTAGCCGAAACGGCCACGGTCGCACAGGAAGTACTGGTTTACCGAGCCGTTGAAGCGGTTTTCAATACGACGCAGTTCACCGTAGCGCTCGCCCGGGGAGATGTTGCAACCGCTGGAGCAGCCATGGCAGATGCTCGGCGAGAACTGCATGTCCCACTTGCGGTTGTAGCGCTCGGAGTGAGTCTTGTCGGTGAACACACCGGTCGGGCAGACCTCGGTGAGGTTGCCTGAGAACTCGCTTTCCAGGGTGCCGTCTTCAACGCGACCGAAGTACACGTTGTCGTGGGCGCCGAATACGCCGAGGTCGGTGCCGCCGGCGTAGTCCTTATAGAAGCGCACGCAGCGGTAGCAAGCGATGCAGCGGTTCATTTCGTGGGAAATGAACGGGCCCAGTTGCTGGTTCTGGTGAGTGCGTTTGGTGAAGCGATAACGGCGCTCGTTGTGGCCGGTCATCACGGTCATGTCTTGCAGGTGGCAGTGACCGCCTTCTTCACAGACCGGGCAGTCGTGAGGGTGGTTGGTCATCAGCCATTCAACGACGCTGGCGCGAAACACTTTCGCTTCTTCGTCGTCGATGGAGATCCAGCTGCCGTCGGTAGCTGGCGTCATGCACGACATGACGATCCGACCACGCTTGTCGTTCTCGTCGGTGTACTGCTTGACCGCGCACTGGCGGCAAGCGCCTATGCTGCCTAGGGCTGGGTGCCAGCAGAAATAGGGGATATCGAGGCCTAGCGACAGACATGCCTGTAACAGGTTGTCTGCCCCATCGACTTCGAGCTCTTTGCCGTCTACGTGGATAGTGGCCATGGTTCAAAGTTCTTCGTTGGCCCGGTGTCAGCGGGCGTGGCTAATGGAATCTTGTTATCCGCGCGAATCAAAACAGCCGTTAAAGGCGTCATCGCGCGAAAAGCGAACGGCACGGACCGTTCGCTTTTTTTTAAGCGTTAAGCGCCGACTACGATCGGCCTTGCCAGAGGGGGGACGACGGCGCTGGTAGGCGCGATGCCGGCTTCGAACTCATGGCGGAAGTATTTGATTGCGCTGCCCAACGGTTCCACGGCGCCCGGTGCGTGAGCACAGAAGGTCTTGCCAGGGCCGAGGAAACCGACCAGACCCAGCAGGGTCTCGATATCGCCGGCTTGCCCTTCACCGTTCTCGATGGCGCGCAGAAGCTTGACGCTCCACGGCAAGCCGTCACGGCACGGGGTGCAGAAGCCGCAGGATTCGCGGGAGAAGAACTCTTCCATGTTGCGCAGCAGGGAAACCATGTTGACGCTGTCGTCCACCGCCATGGCCAGGCCGGTACCCATACGGGTGCCCACTTTGGCGATGCCGCCGGCGTACATTTGTGCGTCCAGGTGTTCCGGCAACAGGAAACCGGTACCGGCGCCGCCTGGCTGCCAGCACTTGAGCGTGTAACCGTCGCGCATGCCGCCGGCGTAGTCTTCGAACAACTCGCGACCGGTGACGCCGAACGGCAACTCCCACAGGCCCGGGTTCTTGACCTTGCCGGAGAAGCCCATGAGCTTGGTGCCCATGTCTTCACTGCCTTCACGTGCCAACGATTTGTACCAGTCCACGCCGTCGGCAATGATCGCCGGCACGTTGCACAGGGTTTCAACGTTGTTCACGCAGGTCGGCTTGCCCCACACGCCAACGGCGGCAGGGAAAGGCGGCTTGGAGCGCGGGTTGGCGCGGCGGCCTTCAAGGGAGTTGATCAGTGCGGTTTCTTCACCGCAGATGTAACGCCCGGCGCCGGTGTGGACGAACAGCTCGAAATCGAAGCCGCTGCCCAGGATGTTTTTACCCAGCAGACCGGCTGCCTTGGCTTCTTCCACGGCACGGTTCAGGTGCTTGGCGGCGGTGGTGTATTCGCCACGCAGGAAGATGTAGGCACGGTAGGTTTTCAGCGCGCGAGCACTGATCAGCATGCCTTCAATCAGCAGATGAGGCAGTTGCTCCATCAGCATGCGGTCTTTCCAGGTGTTCGGTTCCATCTCGTCCGCGTTGCACAGCAAGTAGCGGATGTTGATGGATTCGTCTTTCGGCATCAGGCCCCACTTAACGCCCGTGGGGAAGCCTGCACCGCCGCGACCTTTAAGGCCGGCGTCTTTCACGGTCTGGACGATGTCGTCCTGGGCCATGTCGGCGAAGGCTTTGCGCGCAGCCGCGTAGCCGTTCTTGGCTTGGTACTCGTCGAGCCACACGGCTTCGCCGTCGTCACGCAAACGCCAGGTCAGCGGGTGAGTCTCGGCCGACCGCTTGATGCGGTTGGCAGGACCGAAGGAAGTCAGGGTCATACGTAGCCCTCGAGCAATTTGGCAACGCCGGCAGGCTGCACATCACCGAAAGTGTCATCGTCGATCATCAACGCCGGCGCCTTGTCGCAGTTGCCGAGGCAGCAGACCGGCAGCAGGGTGAAACGACCGTCTGCGGTGGTCTGACCCAGGCCGATGCCCAGATTGCTCTGGATTTCGCTGACAACCGATTCGTGGCCGCCGATGTAGCAAACCATGCTGTCGCAGACACGGATGATGTGACGGCCAACCGGCTGACGGAAGATCTGGCTATAGAAAGTAGCCACCCCTTCAACGTCGCTGGCCGGAATGCCGAGGATCTCGCCAATGGCGTAGAGCGCGCCATCAGGCACCCAACCACGTTCCTTCTGGACGATTTTCAGGGCTTCGATCGACGCCGCGCGCGGGTCTTCGTAGTGATGCAGCTCGTGCTCGATGGCCGAGCGCTCGGTTTCACTCAAGGTGAAACGGTCTGTCTGGATAAGCGTGCTGTTCATGCTTAGCGGTCCACGTCGGCCATAACGAAATCGATACTACCCAGGTACGCAATCAAGTCCGCGACCATGCTGCCTTTGATCACCGAAGGGATCTGCTGCAGGTGCGGGAAGCTTGGGGTGCGAATCCGGGTGCGGTAGCTCATGGTGCCGCCATCGCTCGTCAGGTAATAACTGTTGATGCCCTTGGTCGCTTCGATCATCTGGAAGGATTCGTTGGCCGGCATGACCGGGCCCCACGAAACTTGCAGGAAGTGCGTGATCAGGGTCTCGATGTGCTGCAGCGTGCGCTCTTTCGGCGGCGGCGTGGTCAGCGGGTGATCCGCCTTGTACGGGCCTTCCGGCATGTTGCGCATGCACTGCTCGATGATCTTCAAGCTCTGGCGCATTTCTTCGACACGTACGATGCAACGGTCATAGGCATCGCCATTGGCCGCCAGCGGGACTTCGAATTCGAAGTTCTCGTAGCCGGAGTACGGGCGAGCTTTACGCAGGTCGAAGTCGCAACCGGTCGAACGCAGGCCAGAACCGGTGACGCCCCATTCCAGGGCCTCTTTGGTGTTGTAGGCCGCGACGCCGATGGTCCGGCCACGCAGGATGCTGTTGTCCAATGCGGCTTTCTGGTATTCGTCCAGACGCTTCGGCATCCACTCGATGAAGTCTTTCACCAGCTTTTCCCAGCCGCGTGGCAGGTCGTGGGCGACGCCACCGATGCGGTACCAGGCCGGGTGCAGACGGAAACCGGTAATGGCTTCGATCACCGTGTACGCCTTTTGACGGTCGGTGAACGTGAAGAACACCGGGGTCATGGCGCCGACGTCCTGGATGTAAGTCCCCAGGAACAGCAGGTGGCTGGTGATCCGGAAGAACTCGGCCATCATGATGCGGATGACGTCGACCTTCTCGGGCACTTTGATGCCGGCCAGCTTCTCGACAGAGAGCACGTACGGCAGGTTGTTCATCACGCCGCCGAGGTAGTCGATACGGTCGGTGTACGGAATGAAGCTGTGCCAGGACTGACGCTCGGCCATCTTCTCGGCACCACGGTGGTGGTAACCGACGTCCGGCACGCAGTCGACGATCTCTTCACCGTCAAGTTGCAGGATGATGCGGAACGCACCGTGCGCGGAAGGGTGGTTAGGACCGAGGTTGAGGAACATGTAGTCCTCGTTCGCACCGGAACGCTTCATGCCCCAGTCTTCAGGCTTGAAGCGCGCGGCTTCTTCCTCAAGCTGTTGTTTGGCCAGCGTCAGGCTGAACGGGTCGAACTCGGTGGCACGGGCCGGGAAGTCCTTGCGCAGCGGGTGACCTTCCCAGGTCGGCGGCATCATGATGCGGGTCAGGTGCGGGTGGCCGGCAAAGTCGATGCCGTACATGTCCCACACTTCACGCTCGTACCAGTTGGCGTTCGGCCAGATACCGGTCACGGTCGGCACGCTCAGGTCGCTCTCGGACAAGGCGACCTTGATCATTACGTCACTATTACGTTCGATCGACATCAAGTGATAGAACACTGTGAAGTCGGCGCCGCTTGGCAGCCCTTGACGCTTGGTGCGCAGACGCTCGTCCACGCCGTGCAGGTCATAGAGCATGACGTACGGCTTGGGCAGGTTGCGCAGGAAGGTCAGGACTTCGACGAGTTTGGCACGGGCAACCCAAAGCACCGGCATGCCGGTGCGGGTAGGCTGGGCGGTGAACGCCTCGGGGCCAAAACGGTTATTCAGTTCGACGACCACATCCTGGTCGTCTGCCTTATAAGGCGGGATGTACAGAGCACTGCCTGTAGTCATGGTTATTTATCGCTTTCGGTCAACGTAAAGAATGAAGCCAGTGTCTCGTTCTATAAAAGAAGCAGATCTGGATCAGACTTCGTCGGGGCTGCGCAGGTTGGTGACTGCGATTCGCTGTTCGCGGCGCTGTTCCTTTTGCGAAGGCATCTCGGCGCGGTACACGCCTTGATCGCCGACGACCCAGGAAAGCGGACGACGCTCCTGTCCAATCGACTCTTGCAAGAGCATCAAGCCTTGCAGAAAAGCTTCAGGGCGGGGCGGGCAGCCAGGCACGTAGACGTCCACGGGCAGGAACTTGTCCACCCCTTGAACGACGGAGTAGATGTCGTACATGCCACCGGAGTTGGCGCACGAACCCATGGAGATAACCCATTTAGGTTCGAGCATTTGCTCGTAGAGACGCTGAATGATCGGCGCCATCTTGATGAAGCAGGTACCGGCGATAACCATGAAATCCGCCTGACGCGGCGATGCCCGGATAACCTCGGCGCCAAAGCGCGCGATGTCGTGGGGCGCCGTGAAGGCGGTGGTCATTTCCACGTAGCAGCACGAAAGACCGAAGTTATACGGCCACAGGGAGTTCTTGCGCCCCCAGTTGATCGTGCCGTTAAGCACGTCTTCGAGCTTGCCCATGAAAATGTTTTTGTGAACTTGATCTTCTAACGGATCGGAAACGGTTTCCCGTTCGCCAATCGGATACTGCTCGTTAGGAGCATCGGGGTCGATCCTGGTGAGATTGTATTGCATTGCCAAAGCCTCATTGTTTCAGCTTCGCCTGCCGCTTGCGACGAGCTTCCGGAGCCCAGTCAAGGGCGCCCACTCGGAACAGGTAGACAAGACCTGCCAACAGAATTGCTATGAAAACGAGAGCTTCGACGAATCCGGTCCAGCCGCTTTCGCGGACGGACACAGACCAGGCAAAGAGAAAGAGGGCTTCGATATCGAAGATCACGAAGAGCATCGCGACCAGATAGAATTTGGCTGAGAGCCGCAAGCGGGCGCCACCTGTAGGTAGCATGCCGGACTCGAACGGTTCGTTTTTGCTGCGGCCCCAGGCTTTTGACCCGAGGAGGCTGGAGACGCCGAGCATGAAGGCACAAAGGCCGACGACGCCCAAAAGGAAAATAGCAAAGCCCCAGTTGTGGGCCATGAGTCCTGTCGCTTCGGGCATGCTGGTAATCCTTAACAGAGAGCAAAGGTCTCTGAGCTTGAAAAGAAACAAAGCAGTGACGATATGTCGCAGCAATCAATCCCGCTGATTTTATGGCACATCACCGTGCAAGTAAAATTCCTATAGCGAAATTATTTATAGGAATAAGGACATAGCGCACCTCCAAAGCCTCGCAGCCCATGCGTTGCGGGCATTAGCCGGGATTTCATCAATATTGTTTTGTAGGGAATGTAACGAACATAGTTGCGGCTAAATGATAATCAATATTGTTTGCGATGGTTTTTAAACTGTTTAACGGGCGGGTGAGCGGGAAGTTGTCTTATATAGCTGTTATTGCAAGTAGCGGCGACGCACGTTTTACCGCTTTTTTCTGATCGTGATGCCGCTCTGGATCAATGTTTTTTGAGCGCGCAGCCCACCCCGTAGGAGCGAGGCTTGCCCGCGAAGAACGATGACGCGGTATCCCTGTGGCACCGCGGCGCATTCTTCGCGGGCAAGCCTCGCTCCTACGGGGTGGTGGTGTTCACTAAATCGCGGGCAAAAAAACGCCCCGAACCAGTCGGGGCGTCAGTTGTGCGACGTTGCGGTTAGCTTTCTATTCGGTCCGCAACGGCCGTTTGCTCAGGCGAATCAGATCAGTGGAACTGCTCTTCTTCCGTCGAACCGGTCAGTGCGGTTACCGAGGACGAGCCACCTTGAATCACAGTGGTCATGTCGTCGAAGTAGCCGGTGCCCACTTCCTGCTGGTGAGCCACGAAGGTGTAACCCTTGGCAGCGTCAGCGAACTCTTGCTCTTGCAGCTTCACGTAGGCAGTCATGTCGTTACGGGCGTAGTCGTGCGCCAGGTTGAACATGCTGTGCCACATGTTGTGAATGCCGGCCAAGGTGATGAACTGGTGCTTGTAACCCATGGCGGACAGTTCGCGCTGGAACTTGGCGATGGTCGCGTCGTCCAGGTTTTTCTTCCAGTTGAAGGAAGGCGAGCAGTTGTACGACAGCAGTTGGTCCGGGTATTCCTTTTTGATCGCTTCGGCGAAGCGACGCGCCTCGTCCAGATCCGGCTTGGCGGTTTCGCACCAGATCAGATCGGCGTACGGCGCGTAGGCCAGGCCGCGGGAGATTGCCTGGTCGAGACCAGCGCGCACTTTGTAGAAACCTTCCTGAGTACGTTCGCCAGTCACGAACTCTTTGTCGTACGGGTCGCAATCGGAAGTCAGCAGGTCAGCCGCGTTAGCGTCGGTACGGGCCAGAATGATGGTCGGAGTACCGGCAACGTCAGCAGCCAAGCGAGCAGCGGTCAGCTTCTGTACAGCTTCCTGGGTAGGAACCAGTACCTTGCCGCCCATGTGGCCGCATTTTTTCACCGAAGCCAGTTGGTCTTCGAAGTGAACGCCGGCGGCGCCTGCTTCGATCATGCTCTTCATCAGCTCGTAAGCGTTCAGAACGCCGCCGAAACCGGCTTCAGCGTCAGCCACGATCGGCGCGAAGTAGTCGATGTAACCTTCGTCGCCCGGGCCTTTGCCGGCTTTCCACTGGATCTGGTCAGCACGACGGAACGAGTTGTTGATGCGCTTGACCACGGTTGGAACCGAGTCCACCGGGTACAGCGATTGGTCCGGGTACATCGATTCGGCGGAGTTGTTGTCCGCAGCAACCTGCCAGCCCGACAGGTAGATCGCCTGGATGCCGGCTTTGACTTGTTGTACAGCCTGGCCACCGGTCAGGGCGCCCATGCAGTTGACGAAATCTTTATCAGGGCGGAAGGATGGCTTGGCGCCCTGGGTGACCAGGTTCCACAGCTTCTCGGCGCCCAGTTTTGCAAAGGTGTGCTCAGGTTGAACCGAACCGCGCAGGCGGACGACGTCAGCAGCGGAGTAAGCGCGTGTCACGCCTTTCCAGCGTGGGTTTTCAGCCCAATCTTTTTCGAGGGCTGCAATTTGCTGTTCGCGTGTCAGTGCCATGGAGATAAACCTCGTCGCGTCTTTAATCGAAAGTGGTTCTGGGTGGACAATTCCTGCGTGCCAGTTACGCGTAAAAGGGCATAAAAGGCTGCTCGCTGACCAGAAGCTTAGGTGGTCAAGTCGGATTTGGCGGGGATGGCGACGGGATGAACGATGGGCTCGAGGGGAAGTGAGCAGGTAAGGGCGAACTGGCGAGCGGATTCGGGCGTCGTGGGCCTTTATACGAACTTCAGTGTGGAGCCGGGTTACCTAATTACGCTTCCGTCCCTCGGGACAACTTCGTTCCAGTCGGCAACCTCGTCAAACACACCTTGTGGGCGGTACAGACACGAAACGGCTCGCGGGGTAGATGCGAGCAGCGCCTCGAAGGCCCTTGCCAGGGCCCCTGATTAGCGGGAGCGAGGCCATCATGCCTTTGCTTTTTTCGATCGTCAAACGTTTTGTAGTGCTTTTTTTCAGGCACTACATCTTTGGTCTAATAAGACTAATCAGTCAGTTTTCGGTGGTTTAGTCCAAAGTATCGACTTTCACCCGCAGGGTCATGTCATCCCGGCCCTGAGTCGAGTAGCTGTGGGTCAGGCTCTGTTTGTCGGCCTGAGTCTGGCGGTTTACGCCGGCCAGAGTGATCCACTCACCCAGTCGCCCGGTGACAGTTGTGTCGGTGCTTTGCACATTCACTACATCGGGACGTTCCTGGCTGATGCGGTCACGGTTGGTACTGATCGACAGGTGAACGATGTCGCCGGTGACGCTGGCAGTGACGTAGAAACCCTGGGTAACGTTGCGGTATTCAGTTTGGCTGCGCAGATCACCGTAGGAGTCGGTTTGACTGCTGGTGAGCGGCACGCTTTGGCCGACCTGAATCAGTGCCGGTGCGCCTTCGCTGGCCTGAATCTGCTGGATGCCGCCATCGCGGCTGTCGGTGCTGCGATTGATGATGCGCGTCTGGCTCGGTTTGGCACCGTTCACCGAGTAACCCTGGTCGCCCTGGAAGTTGTTTTCGTTGGTGTCGACGGTGATCAGCAGGCGTTTGGGTTGGGTATCGAGTTGCGAAATCAGGGCTTTAAGTTCGTCGATCTTGCGCTGATCGGCATTGACGATAAGTTGGTTGCCGTAGGCGCTGACCTGGCCGTCCTTGCCGATGAAATCCTGTGCCATCGGCAGCATATCGGCGCTGGTGTGGTAGTTCAGTGGCACAATCTCGGTGGCTGCCATGGCTGAAAAACTGCAAGTCAGCAACAGCGTGGTGAGCAGGGTGCGTAGGGACATATCCGTTATCTCCGACATCTTGAAGTGTTGATATTGCCAGTTTGTCGGCCCGGCGTGGGGCAAGTTGAATCGCAGACAACAAAACGCCCCGGCATCCAAGGATGGCGGGGCGTTTTGTGGTGTTCTTCAGGGCCTTGTGGCGAGGGGGTTTAGCGAAACGTCGCACCGCCCAGTTGGGTCGCGAAGCGACCCCAAAACATCAATCACAGTGCATCAGGTGCACCGCATGTCTCGGCGAATGCTTCGCAGCCGAACGGGGATAAATCCCCTCACCACAGGAAATCAAGCCGAATGACGCACCATGTCCACATGTGGAATCCCGGCTTCCAGGAATTCCTCACTGACCAGGCTGAAGCCCAGGCGCTCATAGAACGCCGTGGCCTGCACCTGTGCGCTCAGCATCTGCTGCTTCAGCCCGCGCGTCTCGGCTTCACCGATCACCGCGTGCATCAGCGCATCGCCAACCTTCAAGCCGCGCCAGTCTTTCAGTACCGACACCCGACCGACGTGACCATCGGGCAGCAGGCGCGCGGTGCCAATCGGAAAGTCGCCTTCGAAGGCCAGGAAATGCACCGCCGTAGCGTCATCGGCGTCCCATTCCAGCTCGGGTGGAACGCATTGCTCGGCAATGAACACCGTCTCACGAATGCGCCGGATCTCGGCGATGTCCTTCTGCCAGTCTGCGACACGTACGTGAATTTTATTCATCGGCAAACCCCAGGCTGCCTTGCTTGATCAGTTCGCACAGCAGGCCGCGACCGTCTTCATCGTTCAACCAGTCGCCCAGGTTGTCGGTGTGCAGCGAGTCGGCAGCGCAGATCAGTTTCAGCAGCTCACGCAGCTTGCCCGGCAGGTAACGGCTCTGGCCGCTGGCGAACAGCAGCAGGTCATCATCGACTTCGGACCAGGCCAAGCGTGCGCTCGGGTTGCGGATCAGTATCGCGCCTTGTTCCAGGCTGGCGAGAAAGTCGTCTTCTTCGATCTCTTCCGGACCCACCACCAGCTCCGGGTAACGCGGTTCAGTCATGTACTGGCCGAACCAGGTCAGCAGCAGGCGCTCGTCGCTCATGTGCTCGGCCAGCAGGCTTTTCAAGCGATCAAGGGCGTCGTGCTGGATCTGATGCGGATCAGCCGCAGGCAGGGCGTCGGCGTCGGTGTAACGCTCTTCGTCCGTCAGGAACTGGCTGAGGAAGTCGGTGAAGTGGGTCAGCACTTCAGCGGCGCTCGGTGCGCGGAAACCGACCGAGTACGTCAGGCAGTCATCGACGGCCACGCCGCAGTGGGCCAGGCGCGGCGGCAGGTAAAGCATGTCGCCCGGTTCCAGCACCCACTCGTCGGTGGCTTGGAAGTCGGCGAGGATGCGCAGGTCGGCATGTGGCAGCAGCGCGCTCTCGGAGTCGCACATCTGGCCGATTTTCCAGTTGCGCTTGCCGTGGCCCTGCAGCAGGAACACGTCGTAGTTGTCGAAGTGCGGACCGACGCTGCCACCCGGCGCGGCATAGCTGATCATCACGTCATCGACGCGCCAGCTAGGCAGGAAGCGGAAGTTTTCCAGCAGTTCAGAGACTTCCGGTACGAACTGGTCAACGGCTTGCACCAGCAGGGTCCAGTCACGCTCCGGCAGTTTGCTGAATTCGTCTTCGGCGAACGGGCCGCGGCGCAATTCCCAAGGGCGCTCGCCGTGCTCGATCACCAGGCGCGATTCGACTTCTTCTTCCAGCGCCAGGCCGGCCAGTTCGTCGGCGTCGATCGGGCTTTCGAATTCAGGAATCGCCTGACGGATCAGCAGGGGTTTTTTCTGCCAGTAGTCGCGCAGGAATTCGCGCGCCGTGATGCCGCCCAGAAGTTGAAGAGGAATGTCAGGATTCATGTGTAACCTATTGAAAAAAAGCACTTTTCAGACGGGAATAAAAACGCCCGGCGCTGCCGGGCGTCTCAAACGGGTAAAGCGGTCAATCAGATGCGCTTGGCTTGCTCTACAGCGTTACCGATGTAGTTCGCCGGGGTGAGCAGTTTCAGCTCGGCCTTGGCTGCGGCTGGCATGTCCAGACCGTCGATGAAAGTTTGCAGCGCTTCAGGGCTGATGCCCTTGCCACGGGTCAACTCTTTCAGTTTTTCGTACGGGTTTTCGATGTTGTAGCGACGCATGACGGTCTGGATCGGCTCAGCCAATACTTCCCAGCACGCATCCAGGTCAGCAGCGATTTTCTGAGCGTTGAGCTCCAGTTTGCTGATGCCTTTGAGGCTTGCTTCGTACGCGATCACGCTGTGGGCGAAGCCGACACCGAGGTTGCGCAGCACGGTGGAGTCGGTCAGGTCACGCTGCCAGCGGGAAATCGGCAGCTTGCTCGCCAGGTGCTGGAACAGCGCGTTGGCGATACCCAAGTTGCCTTCGGAGTTTTCGAAGTCGATCGGGTTGACCTTGTGCGGCATGGTCGACGAACCGATTTCGCCAGCGATGGTGCGCTGTTTGAAATAACCCAGGGAAATGTAGCCCCAGATGTCGCGGTCGAAGTCGATCAGGATGGTGTTGAAGCGCGCGATCGCGTCGAACAGCTCGGCGATGTAGTCGTGCGGTTCGATCTGCGTGGTGTACGGGTTGAAACCCAGACCCAGCTCGTCTTCGATGAAGGCGCGAGCGTTCTCTTCCCAATCGATCTCAGGGTAGGCCGAGAGGTGAGCGTTGTAGTTGCCGACAGCGCCGTTGATCTTGCCCAGCAGCGGAACGGCAGCGACTTGGGCGATTTGACGCTCCAGACGGTAAACCACGTTCGCCAGCTCTTTGCCCAGGGTGGTCGGCGAGGCCGGTTGACCGTGGGTGCGCGACAGCATCGGCACGTCAGCGAAACGAATCGCCAGTTCGCGGATGGCTTCGGCAGTCTGGCGCATCAGCGGCAGCATCACATCATCACGGCCTTCGCGCAGCATCAGGGCGTGGGACAGGTTGTTGATGTCCTCGCTGGTGCAGGCAAAGTGGATGAACTCGCTGACCTTGGCCAGTTCCGGCAGCTTGGCCGCTTGCTCTTTGAGCAGGTACTCAATGGCTTTTACGTCGTGGTTGGTGGTGCGCTCGATCTCTTTGACACGCTCGGCGTGCTCCAGAGCGAAGTTGTCCGCCAGGGTGTTCAGCACCGCGTTGGCTTCGGCGGAGAACGCCGGCACTTCGCTGATGCCAGGGTGAGCGGCCAGACGCTGGAGCCAGCGCACTTCAACCAGAACGCGAGCACGGATCAAGCCGTACTCGCTGAAAATTGGGCGCAGGGCCTGGGTTTTGCCGGCGTAGCGGCCGTCAACAGGGGAAACCGCAGTGAGCGAAGAAAGCTGCATGGGGTGTTCTCGGACAGTCGGGCAACGAAATGGGGCGCGTATCATACATGAAAAAATCCGCAGGTCCGTTGCCAACTGACCAGCGTCTTACGCGTTACAAATTACAAAAGGTCTTGCGGGCGCGGTTCAGCTGCTGCGCATCAGCGGGTAAAGCTCTTTCAGCAACTTGCGACGGCTGATCACCAGCTGCCAGCGATGACCGCCCAACTGCCGCCACAGGCGCGCCGATCGAATACCGGCCAGCAACAGGGCGCGGATTTTCGACGCGTTGCTCGGTTGTTGCAGGTTGCGCATGTCGCCATGGACCTGAATGCGTTGGCGCAAGGTGCTCAAGGTGTCCTGGTACAACGCACCGCAGGCCGCGATCACGTTTTCGTGCGCCGGGCCGAAGTGCTCGACCTGGGATTGAATCTGCGGCAAACGCTTGCCGATCACGTCGAGCATGTCGTCGCGTTTGGCCAGTTGACGTTCCAGACCGAGCATCGCCAGTGCGTAGCGCAGCGGTTCGCGCTGCAGTGTGCTCGGATCGCGTTCCAGGGCGCCGATCAATGCGCGATAACCTTCGCGCAGATTGATGTCGTCGCCGCCGTACACTTCCAGGGTGTCCTTGGGGTCGCGGATCAGCAAACTGCCGAGCATGCAGGTCAGGCCGGCTTCGGTGGTCTGGCCGGTCTTGGCAATCTTGTCGACGAGGACGGCGGCGAGAAACACGCCGCCCAGTGCCGTCAGTTGCTCCTGAGTGGGGCTCATGCCTTGCTGCTCCATGGCTCTGCGACTTCAATCACGCCGCCGCCGAGGCAGATTTCGCCGTCATAGAACACCACGGACTGGCCCGGGGTGACCGCGCGCTGCGGGTCATCAAAGGTTGCGCGGTAGCCGGTAGCGGTTTTTTCCAGCGTGCACGGCTGATCGCTTTGGCGATAACGTACTTTGGCGGTCAGCTTGCGTGGCTCGGTCAGGTCGATCGGGTTGACCCAATAAATGTCCGAAGCGAGCAGGGCGCGGGAGAACAGGTAAGGGTGGTCATTGCCTTGGCCAACGATCAGCTCGTTGTGCTCCAGGTCCTTGATCAGCACATACCACGGCTCATCGCCGGCGTCTTTCAGGCCGCCGATGCCCAGGCCCTGACGCTGACCGATGGTGTGATACATCAAGCCGTGGTGACGGCCGATGACTTCACCTTCGGTGGTCTTGATCTCGCCCGGCTGGGCCGGCAGGTACTGCTTGAGGAAGTCGCTGAAACGGCGCTCGCCAATAAAGCAGATCCCCGTGGAATCCTTTTTCTTCGCGGTGGCCAGGTCGTGTTTCTCGGCAATCGCGCGCACTTCGGGTTTTTCCAGCTCGCCGACCGGGAACAGGGTCTTGGCGATCTGTTCACCGCCGACGGCGTGCAGGAAGTAGCTCTGGTCCTTGTTCGGGTCCAGGCCCTTGAGCAGTTCGGTGCGACCCTCGATATCACGGCGGCGCACGTAGTGACCGGTGGCGATCAGGTCGGCGCCGAGCATCATGGCGTAGTCGAGGAACGCCTTGAACTTGATTTCGCGGTTGCAGAGGATGTCCGGGTTCGGCGTGCGACCGGCCTTGTATTCGGCCAGGAAGTGCTCGAACACGTTGTCCCAGTACTCGGCGGCGAAGTTGGCGGTGTGCAGCTTGATGCCAATCTTGTCGCACACGGCTTGAGCGTCCGCCAAGTCATCCATGGCGGTGCAGTATTCCGTTCCATCGTCTTCTTCCCAGTTCTTCATGAACAGGCCTTCCACCTCATAACCCTGCTCGATCAGCAGAAGAGCGGAAACGGAAGAGTCCACGCCGCCGGACATGCCGACAATGACGCGCTTCTTTTGTGTGTCAGAAGGGGCTGGATCACGCATAGGGATTCAATGAGTGTCTTGAAAAAGGACGCGATTCTAGCAGGCCGAAGCCCGCAAGGCTAAAGAGAAGGGCGGATCAGTTCGAGACTGAAGTGTTTGCCGTCCAGATAATCATCGATACAGCGGATGATCAGCTCACTGCGCCAGTTTGCGCGCTGTTCCAGCAGTTCGTCACGTGTCAGCCATTTTGCGCCGACGATCCCGTCGTCCAGTGGGTAATCGGGGTGATGCTTGAGGGGTTTTGCGGTGAAGCAGACTCGCTGATAAGTCACACCGTTGCTCGGGGCGGTGTAGAGGTAAATGCCCACCACGCCCGTCGGCTCGACGTCCCAGCCGGTTTCTTCCAGGGTTTCGCGCACCGCGGCTTCGATCAGGGTTTCATCCGGGTCGAGGTGGCCGGCGGGCTGGTTGAGCACCGTTCGTCCGTGCTTGGTTTCTTCGACCATCAGGAAGCGGCCGTTGTCTTCGACGATGGTGGCGACGGTGATGTGGGGTTTCCAGTCCATGACGCTTCCTCGATTTTGAAGGTTGGAGCACGGTTTAATGTGGGAGCGGGCTTGCTCGCGAAAGCAGTGGGTCAGCCAATGAAGATGTTGAATGATAAACCGCATTCGCGAGCAAGCCCGCTCCCACATTTGATTGGTGTGAAGCCCACAAACAGAAACCCCGGCACAGGGCCGGGGCTTCTTTGCATCCTTACAACCTTAAACCAGCGCAGCGATCGCGGCGTTGAAGGTGTTGCTCGGGCGCATGGCCTTGCTGATCAGCTCGGCATTGGCGTGGTAGTAACCGCCGATGTCCACTGGCTTGCCCTGAACAGCGTTGAGCTCGGTAACGATGGTTGCTTCGTTCTCGGTCAGGGTCTTGGCCAGTTGGCCAAACTGCGCTTGCAGTGCAGTGTCTTCGGTCTGGGCCGCCAGGGCTTGAGCCCAGTACAGCGCCAGGTAGAAGTGGCTGCCGCGGTTGTCGATGTTGCCGACTTTACGCGATGGCGACTTGTTGTTGTCCAAGAACTGGCCGGTGGCCTGATCTAGAGTCTTGGCCAGAACCAGAGCTTTAGGGTTGTTGTACGTCACACCCAGGTGCTCAAGGGAAGCGGCCAGGGCCAGGAACTCGCCCAGGGAATCCCAGCGCAGGAAGTTCTCTTCCAGCAGTTGCTGAACGTGCTTCGGTGCAGAACCGCCAGCGCCGGTTTCGAACAGACCGCCGCCGTTCATCAGTGGAACGATCGACAGCATCTTGGCGCTGGTGCCCAGTTCCATGATCGGGAACAGGTCGGTCAGGTAGTCGCGCAGTACGTTGCCGGTCACCGAGATGGTGTCCTTGCCTTCGCGGGTGCGACCCAGGGTGAACGCCATCGCGTCGACTGGCGACATGATGCGGATGTCCAGGCCGGAGGTGTCGTGATCCTTCAGGTAAGCCTGAACTTTCTCGATCACTACGCCGTCGTGGGCGCGCATCGGGTCCAGCCAGAAAATCGCTGGCGTGGCGCTTGCGCGAGCGCGGTTGACGGCCAGTTTGACCCAGTCCTGGATCGGCGCGTCTTTGGTCTGGCACATGCGGAAGATGTCGCCGGCTTCAACCGATTGCTCCAGCAGCAGGCTGCCTTTGCTGTCGGTAACGCGGACAACGCCGTTGGCCTTGATCTGGAAAGTCTTGTCGTGCGAGCCGTACTCTTCGGCTTTCTTCGCCATCAGGCCAACGTTTGGCACGCTGCCCATGGTAGTCGGATCGAAAGCCCCGTTAGCCTTGCAGTCTTCGATCACCGCCTGGTAGATGGTGGCGTAGCAGCGATCCGGGATCACAGCCTTGGTGTCGTGCAACTGACCGTCAGTGCCCCACATTTTGCCGGAGTCACGGATCATCGCCGGCATCGAGGCGTCGACGATAACGTCGCTCGGCACGTGCAGGTTGGTGATGCCTTTGTCGGAGTTGACCATGGCCAACGACGGACGAACGGCGTAGACCGCCTGGATGTCCGCTTCGATCTGCGCTTGTTGCTCGGCCGGCAAGGCCTTGATGCGAGCATACAGGTCGCCGATGCCGTTGTTCAGGTTGAAGCCGATCTGCGCCAGCACGTCAGCGTGCTTGGCCAGTGCGTCTTTATAGAACTCGGCAACGATCTGGCCGAACATGATCGGGTCGGAGACCTTCATCATGGTGGCTTTGAGGTGAACCGACAGCAGCACGCCTTTTTGCTTGGCGTCTTCGATCTCGGCAGCGATGAAGCTGCGCAGTGCGTTTTTGCTCATGACCGCGCAATCGAGGATCTCACCGGCTTGCACGGTGGTTTTTTCTTTCAGGACGGTGGCGGTGCCGTCTTGAGCGATCAGTTCGATTTTGACGGCGTCAGCGGCGTCGATCAGGGCAGCTTTTTCGCTGCCGTAGAAATCGCCGGTGCTCATGTGCGCGACGTGAGACTTGGAGTCCGCAGCCCAGGCGCCCATTTTGTGCGGGTGCTTGCGCGCGTAGTTCTTGACCGAAAGCGGTGCACGACGATCAGAGTTGCCTTCGCGCAGAACCGGGTTCACGGCGCTGCCCTTGATCTTGTCGTAACGCGATTTGGCGAGCTTGTCGGCGTCGGTGGTTACGGTTTCCGGGTAGTCAGGCAGTGCGAAGCCCTGGGCTTGCAGTTCCTTGATCGCGGCTTGCAGTTGCGGAACCGAGGCGCTGATGTTCGGCAACTTGATGATGTTGGCTTCAGGCGTAACGGCCAGGTCGCCCAGTTCGGCGAGGTGGTCGGCTACGGCTTTGTCACCCAATTGCTCGGGGAAGCTGGCCAGAATACGCCCTGCAAGAGAGATATCGCGGGTTTCCACGGCGATATCAGCGGAGGCGGTGAAGGCCTCTACGATAGGCAGCAGTGAATAGGTGGCGAGGGCGGGAGCTTCGTCGGTGAAGGTATAGATGATCTTCGAGCGGGTGGGCATATTCGGATTAACTCTCTCTTCTTTGCTAAGCGTGCGCAGAAACTCGAGGGGCGCCGTGTGAGCGCGTTCGTTCAAAGTCATCCATGAGCCGAATGTCGAGGTTTCTTCGCGGTGATGTTGGGTGCATCAGTCGAGCGTCAAGCGGGTGGACTGCGGTAACAGTCCGGCTTTTTCGGGCCTGGAGTCTCGTAGTAGAGAGGTCGGCCGTCGTGACTCTATGGTCAGCGGGCGCATTATACATAGGTAGCTGGCAATCTGCCGATGGTTCATACGTAACGATTCTCGTCCATTGGTCTAAAGGTCGCAGGGGCGAGTGGGGCGTAGAGTCTTGCACCGTGCTTGAGTTTGGCGCTTTTCCCTTTGCTTTCAGGCTTGTACGTCGCGAACTGTGCTGCTTTGCGGCAGATGAATGGAACATAGGGTTTGCGTGCCGATTTAACTGGGGTACGCTCGAACGAAGCCAGATGTTCAATCCAAACAATGGAGTTCAGCATGGGATACAAGAAGATTCAGGTTCCAGCAGTCGGCGACAAAATCACCGTCAACGCGGACCATTCTCTCAATGTTCCTAACAACCCGATCATCCCCTTTATCGAAGGCGATGGTATTGGCGTTGATATCAGCCCGGTCATGATCAAGGTTGTCGATGCTGCTGTTAAGAAGGCTTACGGCGGCGAACGCAAAATTTCCTGGATGGAAGTCTATGCCGGGGAGAAAGCGACTCAGGTTTATGATCAGGATACCTGGCTACCTCAGGAAACCCTGGACGCGGTCAAAGATTACGTTGTTTCCATCAAGGGCCCACTGACCACGCCGGTCGGCGGCGGCATTCGTTCCCTGAACGTGGCCCTGCGTCAGCAACTCGACCTGTATGTCTGCCTGCGCCCTGTGCGCTGGTTCGAAGGTGTGCCTAGCCCGGTCAAGAAACCAGGCGACGTCGACATGACGATCTTCCGCGAAAACTCGGAAGACATTTATGCCGGTATCGAGTGGAAAGCCGGTTCGGCGGAAGCGACCAAGGTCATCAAGTTCCTTAAAGATGAAATGGGCGTCACCAAGATCCGTTTCGACGAAAACTGCGGTATCGGCATCAAGCCGGTTTCCCTGCAAGGCACCAAGCGTCTGGCGCGCAAGGCGTTGCAGTATGTGGTCGACAATGACCGCGACTCGCTGACCATCGTGCACAAAGGCAACATCATGAAGTTCACCGAAGGTGCCTTCAAGGAATGGGCCTACGAAGTGGCGGCTGAAGAATTCGGCGCGACCCTGCTCGATGGCGGTCCGTGGATGCAGTTCAAAAACCCGAAAACCGGCAAGAACGTCATCGTCAAAGATGCCATCGCAGACGCCATGCTCCAGCAGATCCTGCTGCGCCCGGCCGAATACGATGTGATCGCGACCCTGAACCTGAACGGCGACTACCTCTCCGACGCCCTGGCGGCGGAAGTGGGTGGTATCGGTATCGCACCGGGTGCCAACCTGTCTGACACCATTGCCATGTTCGAAGCGACCCACGGTACTGCACCGAAGTACGCTGGCAAGGACCAGGTCAATCCGGGTTCCCTGATCCTGTCCGCAGAGATGATGCTGCGTCACATGGGCTGGACCGAAGCGGCGGACCTGATCATCAAGGGCACCAACGGCGCGATTTCGGCCAAGACCGTGACCTATGACTTCCACCGTTTGATGGAAGGCGCGAAACTGTTGTCTTCTTCGGCGTTTGGTGATGCGCTAATCTCGCACATGTAAACCGCACATGTAAGCGAGTTCACGCACGACAAAAACCGCTCGACTCAGTGATTGAGTCGGGCGGTTTTTTTATGACTGGATGACGTGTGCCGGTTTACGCCATAACGGCCTGCTGAGTGGCAGGCGCAGGGACTGCCCGAGCGTCCTCGGGTGTGCCGATGTTGATGGCATGCAAACCTTTGGGTCCCTGGATGATGTCAAAGACGACCGCTTGGCCGGCTTTCAGGGTTCTATAACCGTCCATCTGGATGGCCGAATAATGGGCAAACAGGTCTTCGCTATCGCCATCCTTGTTGATGAATCCATAACCCTTGGCATTGTTGAACCATTTGACCTTGCCTTTTACAGTGCCTTTGACTGGCTCTGCGTTCTTGTCGCCTGACATACCCATATCCCTCTGCAACAGACTCCATCACTGGAGTATCATCCAGTACATCCGCAGTCTGTTCTTTAGAAATAAGATTGACTCCGCGGACCTTTTTTACCCACTGTGGGCTCTATTGGTTGTAACACCGTTTTGCCGATAGTCAAGGTGACCAGGCAGTCGGAGTTGAAATCGGCAATGGTCGCCCCCACCACTGTATTTGCACAACTGACGAACCTTTCTTTCCATGCATGCAATCAGCCAGATTCGACTAACATTCAATCAGGATCGCCCGACTCTCCAAAAAGATCATCCGGAGGAACACGACGACGATTCCGCAGGCATTGCTGTTCAGGAGGCCAAGCCTGCTTTACAGGCGCCGCCGATGTACAAGGTGGTTTTGTTCAATGATGACTACACACCGATGGATTTCGTCGTCGAAGTACTCGAGGTGTTTTTTAACCTGAATCGAGAGCTGGCGACCAAGGTCATGCTGGCCGTCCACACAGAAGGACGGGCAGTATGTGGAGTGTTTACCCGCGACATCGCCGAGACTAAGGCCATGCAGGTCAACCAGTACGCCAGGGAAAGCCAGCATCCGCTACTCTGTGAAATCGAGAAGGACGGTTAATCGCCGACCACTTGGGTATGAGGTGAAGCTATGTTAAACCGCGAGCTCGAAGTCACCCTCAATCTTGCCTTCAAGGAGGCCCGATCGAAGCGTCATGAGTTTATGACCGTCGAACACCTCCTGCTGGCGCTATTGGACAATGAGGCTGCCGCCACCGTATTGCGTGCCTGCGGCGCAAACCTCGACAAACTCAAGCACGATCTGCAGGAGTTCATCGACTCCACCACGCCATTGATCCCCGTGCATGACGAGGATCGTGAAACCCAGCCAACCCTGGGCTTCCAGCGTGTTCTGCAGCGTGCTGTCTTTCACGTACAGAGCTCGGGCAAACGCGAAGTGACTGGCGCCAACGTACTGGTCGCGATCTTCAGTGAGCAAGAGAGTCAGGCAGTGTTCCTGCTGAAACAGCAGAGCGTTGCGCGCATCGATGTCGTCAACTACATCGCACACGGCATTTCCAAAGTGCCGGGGCATGGCGATCACTCTGAAGGTGAGCAAGATATGCAGGACGACGAGGGCGGTGAGTCTTCATCTTCAGGCAATCCTCTGGATGCTTATGCCAGCAACCTCAATGAGCTCGCGCGCCAGGGTCGTATCGATCCATTGGTAGGCCGTGAGCTGGAAGTCGAGCGCGTTGCGCAGATCCTGGCGCGTCGTCGCAAAAACAATCCGCTGTTGGTGGGCGAGGCGGGCGTGGGTAAAACCGCGATTGCCGAAGGCCTGGCCAAACGCATTGTCGACAACCAGGTGCCGGACTTGCTGGCCAACAGCGTGGTGTATTCCCTCGATCTGGGCGCCTTGCTGGCCGGGACCAAATACCGCGGCGATTTCGAGAAGCGCTTCAAGGCGCTGCTCAATGAGCTGAAAAAACGTCCGCAGGCGATCCTGTTCATCGACGAGATCCACACCATCATTGGTGCGGGTGCCGCGTCCGGTGGCGTCATGGATGCCTCGAACCTGCTCAAGCCGCTACTTTCGTCGGGCGATATCCGTTGCATCGGTTCGACCACGTTCCAGGAATTCCGCGGGATCTTCGAGAAGGACCGTGCCTTGGCCCGGCGCTTCCAGAAAGTCGATGTGTCGGAGCCTTCGGTGGAAGACACCATTGGCATCCTGCGCGGCCTGAAAGGGCGTTTCGAAGCGCACCACAACATCGAGTACAGCGATGAAGCGTTGCGTGCGGCTGCCGAACTGGCTTCGCGCTACATCAATGACCGGCACATGCCGGACAAAGCCATCGATGTCATCGACGAGGCGGGCGCCTATCAGCGTCTGCAGCCAATCGAGAAACGCGTGAAACGCATCGAAGTGCCTCAGGTCGAGGACATCGTTGCGAAAATCGCGAGGATTCCGCCTAAGCACGTCACCAGCTCCGACAAAGAGTTGCTGCGTAACCTTGAGCGTGACCTGAAGCTGACAGTATTTGGCCAGGATGCCGCCATCGACTCACTGTCGACCGCGATCAAACTGTCCCGTGCCGGCCTCAAGTCGCCTGACAAGCCTGTCGGTTCGTTCCTGTTCGCAGGGCCGACCGGTGTCGGTAAAACCGAAGCGGCGCGTCAACTGGCCAAGGCGTTGGGCATCGAGCTGGTTCGTTTCGACATGTCCGAGTACATGGAGCGCCACACCGTATCGCGTCTGATCGGTGCGCCTCCTGGCTATGTCGGGTTCGATCAGGGCGGCCTGCTGACCGAAGCCATCACCAAGCAGCCTCACTGCGTGCTGTTGCTCGATGAAATCGAGAAGGCGCATCCGGAAGTCTTCAACCTGCTGCTGCAAGTCATGGACCACGGTACGCTGACCGATAACAACGGGCGCAAGGCGGATTTCCGTAACGTGATCGTCATCATGACGACCAACGCCGGTGCCGAAACAGCGGCGCGTGCTTCGATCGGTTTCACCCATCAGGACCACTCGTCCGATGCGATGGAAGTGATCAAGAAGAGCTTCACGCCGGAGTTCCGCAACCGTCTGGACACTATTATCCAGTTTGGTCGCCTCAGTCATGAGGTCATCAAAAGCGTAGTGGACAAGTTCCTTACCGAGCTTCAGGCGCAGTTGGAAGACAAACGCGTGCAGCTGGAAGTGACCGACGCTGCGCGCAGCTGGCTGGCGGCGGGTGGCTACGACTCGGCGATGGGCGCTCGACCAATGGCGCGCTTGATCCAGGATAAGATCAAGCGTCCGCTGGCGGAAGAGATCCTCTTTGGCGAACTGGCCGACCATGGTGGCGTGGTGCACATCGACCTCAAGGACGGCGAGCTGACCTTCGAGTTCGAAACCACGGCCGAAATGGCCTGACGTTAACCGCGACAAAGCAAAAGGCGCCGAAAGGCGCCTTTTTGCTGTCTATCAAATCACCGCGATCCCCTGTAGGAGTGAGCCTGCTCGCGATAGCGTCATGTCAGCCAATATTGATGTCACTGACATGACGCCATCACGCCCTGAGCCTTTCCGTCAACGCGGTTTTGCTGTGTCCAGCTCGCTGGTCAACGGTGAGCCGTGCCGGAGCAAGGCCTGTAAATAAACCTTTTCGTCGTACACGGTACTGGTCTTCCAGCAC
>NZ_SISB01000039.1 GCF_004310295.1 Pseudomonas sp. BGI-2
CAACTCAGTGATGGAGCGCTTCTTCCTGAGCTTGAAAATGGAGCGGGTATGGCGGCGCGATTACGCCAACCACGCCGAAGCGATACGTGACATTACTGAATACATCGTTGGGTTTTACAACAACGAGCGGCTGCACTCGAAACTCGGGTATCTGCCACCGACCGTTTACGAACGGGAGATGGCGTCGAAATCACCTATCGAGGTGTCCGGAATTAGTTGACCACGACACCCGCTCCCACAGGGGATTGCATTTGAGTGGGTGAAATTTGGGGACTTAATCGCGGCGCGTTGTGTCCCGCAGGACTGAACCCAGTTCAACCTTGCTTTTCACGCCAAGCTGCAAATAGCAGTTGCGCAGATAGGTGCGCACTGTCGCCGGGCTCAGGGTCAGGATCTTGGCAATCTCTTTGTAGGAATGCCCGGCAGCGAACAGCATCGCCGCCGTCCGCTCCCGTGGCGCAAGCACTGCCGCACGTGACTGCGCTTCGAGCGACAGAATCACATGCTCCGCGTTCGGACTCAGGGTCAGCGCACAACGGCCCAGACGCATCACGCATGGGGCCTTTTGCAGTTGCGCGATCACCTCGGCCGGCAGCATCGAACCGCTCCAGCCTGGCAACTCGCGCTGAATGGCGGCGCACAGGCTGGCCCCCACGTACAGCAGACTGCCGTCCATGCGCGCCACGCCGAAGTCGGTCGCGCCGTTGCCCGTGTCGATGCGGATCATGTCTTGCACCTGAAACCGCCACAGCTGGAACAGGTGGTCGCAGAAGGCCGAAAACAAAGCGGCCTCGCTGTCGTTGAACGCCGGAGCATCAATGCCACGGTAGAGACACACGAAGAACATCAGGCCGCTTTCGGGCAATTCGAAAGTGATGCACATCGGGTGGTAGAGATCGTGGCGCCGAGCGAATGCGTCCACGGCTTCATCGGGGTCGGTGAACCCGCTGTCGCGCACGACTTCACCGGGTTGACTCAAGGTGTCATGGGAGAATTTGTCGCGGCCTGCACTTTTGTGCCATTCGGCGGCAAACGATTCGGGCAGATTGATCCGCCCGTGCATCCAGCTTTTAGGCGGCGCGTTGACAGCTGACGCGGACATCTCGCCCCACCACGCCGACGCAAAGGGCACCAGTTCACGGAACGCTTGCAGGCCTTCGGCGATGAACTGCGAGGCGCCGCGCTCCCGGGCAAGCCGCCCCAGGTGGAGCACGCAACGATTGAACGCTTTGAGCGTTGCCATCGACGACTGCGCGCCGACCTCATCACCCTCCTCCATCGTTTTGATCCTGTTCGCAATACGACGTATTTTTTTCGACGATGCCATAGGCGCAGGCGTAGCGCCATTGGCTTTTTCGAAGGCTGCTATTCATGCGCAATCCGTCAACAGTGTTTGTCCAACGGGCCGCTATTTGAGGAACCGGTAAAGCCCTAGCATCGTCTCTACCCGGTGAGCAAACGACTCACACCGGGTCAACCCAAGACGAATCGGTGAATGACATGAAAGGTTTAAAAATTGCGCTTTTCCTTGCGCTGGGCGGCATAGGCACACACGCCTTTGCTGACGACAGCCGAGTGCGGACCGGTCCCGGCCCGAGTGGTCGCAATCTCGCGTTCACTCTCGATCAACTGGTTGGCGCGTACCAGCAACTCTGGTGTGCCGTGAATAGGCCGGCCTGATTCATCAAGTTTCGATCACCGAAACTTGCGTTTATCGGCCTTAAGCTAAGCTAAGAGCAGCTTATTGCACACGATGCTCACGTCTGCAGGTTTTGGGTTTTTCTGGAGAGCGTCTGCAACAGCTATTTCAGACCGGCCCAACCATTTCACGCAGGACTACGTGATGACCGAGCCCCTCCTCAGCTTTGACCAACTCAAGCGTGCTGCCGCCTCCGGCGAGATCGATACCGTTCTGGTGTGCATGGTCGACATGCAAGGCCGACTCGTCGGCAAGCGATTCCAAGTCGAGTTTTTCATCGACAGCGGACATGAAGAAACCCACTGCTGCAATTACCTGTTGGCCGACGACATCGACATGGAACCCGTGCCGGGTTACGCCGCGGCCAGTTGGAGCAAAGGCTATGGCGACTTTGTCCTCAAGCCCGACATGTCCACATTACGGCGAGTGCCCTGGCTTGAGTGCACGGCGCTGGTGCTGTGTGACGTGCTCGATCATCACCATCGGCGCGATCTGCCGCACAGCCCTCGGGCGATCCTGAAAAAGCAGATCGAGCGACTGCGCGAACGCGGCTACACCGGCATGTTCGCCTCGGAACTTGAGTTCTATCTGTTCGACGAGAGCTACGAGGCGATCCACGAGCGCAACTACCACAAGCCCAAGACCGCCGGCCACTACATCGAGGATTACAACATCCTCCAGACCACACGCGAGGAGCCGGTGCTGCGGGCGATTCGCAAACATCTGCAAGCGTCCGGCATTCCCGTGGAAAACTCCAAGGGTGAATGGGGCCCGGGGCAGGAAGAGATCAACATCCGTTACGCCGACGCGCTGACCATGGCCGACCACCACGTCATCATCAAGCACGCCTGCAAAGAGATCGCGCAGTTGCAGGGCAAGGCGATCACGTTCATGGCCAAGTGGCGTTATGACGCCGCCGGTTCCAGCAGCCATATCCACAATTCGCTGTGGGACAAGAACGCCAAGAAGCCACTGTTCTTCGACGCCAAGGCTGAGTTTGGCATGTCGAAACTGATGCGTGCCTGGGTGGCCGGGCAGCTGAAATATGCCAACGACATCACCTGCTTTCTCGCGCCCTATATCAATTCCTATAAGCGTTTTCAGGCCGGTACGTTTGCGCCGACCCGGGCAGTCTGGAGTCGCGACAATCGCACCGCAGGCTTTCGTCTGTGCGCAGAAAGCAGCAAAGCCATCCGTATCGAATGCCGCATTGGCGGCGCCGACCTCAACCCTTATCTGGCCTTCGCTGCCTTAATCGCCGCGGGGCTGGCCGGTATCGACGAGAAGCTCAACCTCGTGCCGCCCTTTGAAGGCGATGCTTACGTCGACGAACACTTGCCGGAAGTATCGAAAACCCTGCGCGAAGCCACCGCCGCACTCCAGAGCTCAACGATGCTGCGCGAAGCGTTCGGTGATGAAGTGATCGACCACTACGTGCACACCGCCGAATGGGAGCAGAAAGAGTACGACCGACGGATCACCGACTGGGAACTGCAGCGCGGTTTTGAGCGCTATTGAGACCACCATCATGACTGCAACGATTCAACTCATCTCACCGGTCGATGGCCGGGTCTATGTCGAACGTCGCTGTGCCGATGAGACTCAACTCGAACAGGCGCTAAGGGCAGCCGCAACCGCCCAGGCGTCATGGAAACGCCGGCCACTGAGCGAGCGCGCCGCTTTTTGCAGTGCTGCGGTGGATGCGATGCTGACCATGAAGGACGAAATTGTCCCGGAACTGGCCTGGCAGATGGGCCGCCCGGTGCGCTTTGGCGCGGGCGAACTGCGCGGTTTCGAAGAGCGTGCCCGGCATATGATCGCCATTGCGCCTGAAGCGTTGGCAGCCGTTGAACCCACGCCTGTCGCCGGTTTTCGAAGGCATATCAAACGTGAACCGCTGGGTACGGTGCTGGTCGTCGCCCCCTGGAATTACCCTTATCTGACGGCAGTGAATACGATCATTCCGGCGTTGATGGCCGGCAACAGCGTCATCCTCAAACACGCCTCACAAACGCTGCTCGTAGGTGAACGGTTCGCCGAAGCGTTTCGCCGTGCGAATCTGCCCGAAGGACTGTTCCAGAACCTGCTGCTCGATCATCGCCAGACCGGCGAGATCATTGCCTCCGGCCGTGTGCACCAAGTGAACTTCACCGGTTCGGTTGACGCCGGCAAGGCCATGGAAACCGCCGCCACGGGCCGCTTCCTCGGCCTGGGCCTGGAACTCGGTGGCAAGGACCCGGCCTACGTCCGCGCAGACGCCAACCTCGAACACGCAGTGGAAAACCTGGTGGACGGCAGTTTCTTCAACTCCGGGCAAAGCTGCTGCGCCATCGAACGGATCTATGTCGATGCGAAAATCTACCCGGCGTTTGTCGAGCGATTCGTCGCACTCACGAATCAATACGTGCTGGGCAACCCACTGGATGAAGCCACCACACTCGGTCCGCTGGTGAACCCGGGCGCTGCTGAGTTCGTGCGGGGTCAGATCTCCGATGCGCTGTCCAAGGGCGCAAAGGCACTGATCGATCCGAAGGCCTTTCCCTTCGACGCACCGGGCAGCGCCTACCTCGCGCCGCAGGTGCTAGTCGACGTCAGCCATCAAATGTCGGTGATGCGCGAGGAAAGCTTCGGCCCGGTGGTCGGCATCATGCCGGTGGCCGGCGACGACGAAGCCATTGCCTTGATGAACGACAGCGAGTTCGGGCTCAGCGCTTCCCTCTGGACCCAGGACCTCACCGCCGCCGAACGCTTGGGCAACGAGATCGACACCGGAACCGTGTTCATGAACCGCTGCGATTACCTCGACCCGGCCCTGGCCTGGACCGGCGTGAAGAACAGCGGGCGCGGCGTGACGCTGTCGCGCCTGGGTTACGAACACCTGACCCGAGCAAAATCCTTCCATTTGCGCCACGAGATCTGAGCCATGAGCCTGACCGGGAACTGGAACTACCCCACGAGCATTCGCTTCGGTGTCGGCCGTATCAGCGAGCTGGCCGAGGTCTGTCGCAGCCAGGGTATCCAGCGACCGTTGCTGGTCACCGACAGCGGCCTGGCGCGCGCCCCGATCACCACGGCAGCGCTGGATTCCTTGCGTGCCGCCGGTCTTGGCGTCGCGCTGTTTTGCGACCTGAAGCCCAATCCGGTCGAAGCCAACCTGGCGGGCGGGCTCGATGCCTGGCGCGCCGGCAAGCACGATGGCGTGGTCGCCTTCGGTGGTGGCAGCGGCCTGGACATGGGCAAGCTCATCGCCTTCATGAGCGGCCAGACCCGGCCGGTCTGGGATTTCGAAGACATCGGCGACTACTGGACACGCGCCGACGAAAGCAAAATCGCCCCGGTCATCGCGGTGCCGACGACCGCAGGCACGGGTTCTGAAGTGGGCCGCGCAGCCGTGATCATCGACGAGCGTACCCACACCAAACGCATCATCTTCCACCCGAAAATGATGCCGCGCGTGGTCATCAGCGACCCGGCCCTGACCGTCGGCATGCCGGCAAAAGTCACCGCCGGCACGGGCATGGATGCGTTGGCGCATTGCCTGGAAGCCTACTGCGCGCCTGGTTTTCACCCACTGGCCGATGGCATCGCCGTGGAAGGCATACGCTTGGTGGCCAACGCTCTGGTGCGGGCCGTTCATATGCCTTCCGATCTCGATGCTCGCGCGCAAATGCTCGCGGCGGCCGCCATGGGCGCTACCGCCTTCCAGAAAGGCCTGGGTGGGATGCACGCCCTCTCACATCCGGTCGGCGCGCTGTACGACACCCATCACGGCATGACCAACGCCACCTTCATGCCCTACGTTTTGCAATTCAATCGCCCGGCCATCGAAGAACGCATCACCCGACTGGCGGCTTACTTACGCCTGCCCTCGCCCGGGTTCGACAGTTTTCTGGCCTTCATTCTCAAACTGCGCAAGGACATCGGCGTACCACATACGCTGTTTGAGTTGGGTGTGGATGATCGCCAGGCCGATCTGATCGCGGACATGGCGATTGTCGACCCTTCTGCCGGCGGCAATCCGCTGCCATTGACGCGGGACGGCGCGGCACACATTTTCGACGCGGCGTATCACGGCCGTCTCTAGAGCAGTTGCCTGTGCATGCGCATGACTAAAAATCGGTGCATGGACAGGGTTGGAAACAGGAGCAGTACGACAAGGGGTTGAAGGCCAGACCATCCGGGACCCGGATGGATGCGTATCAAAACCTGAAGGGGCACACAACATGAAGCCAGCAAGTCAGCCCGGCACGAGCGCGCCGCAAGACGATGACGTCAAGGTGCTGCACAGCATGGGCTATGCCCAGCAGCTCTCGCGACGCATGGGCGTTTTCTCCAACTTTGCCATTTCCTTTTCGATCATCTGCATCCTCTCGGGTGGCATCAACTCACTCGCCCAGGGCACCTCAGGCGCAGGTGGCGCGGCCATCGGCATCGGCTGGCCGATCGGCTGCCTGATCTCCGGGGTCTTCGCCATGGCCATGGCGCAGATCTCCTCCGCCTACCCCACTGCGGGCGGCCTCTATCACTGGGGTTCGATTCTCGGTAACCGCTTCACCGGCTGGCTGACGGCCTGGTTCAACCTGTTGGGGCTGGTGACCGTGCTCGGCGCGATCAACGTCGGCACTTACTACTTCTTTTTCGGCGCCTTCGGACCGGCACTGGGAATGGAAGACACCATCACGACACGGATGATTTTCCTCGCGATTCTGACCGGTATCCAGGCCTTGTGTAACCACCTAGGCATCGGCCTGACCGCGAAGCTCACCGACTTCTCGGGGTATCTGATCTTCGCCACGGCACTGGCGCTGACCATCGTCTGCCTGATCTCGGCGCCCAGCTATGAGTTCGCCCGGTTATGGACCTTCGGCAACTATTCCGGCGAAGCGGGCGGCAGCGTCTGGCCACAGGTCTCGAACGGCTGGATCTTCATGCTCGGCCTGCTCTTGCCGATCTACACCATCACCGGTTATGACGCCTCCGCGCACACCTCGGAAGAGACCCGCAATGCCGCCATGTCCGTGCCCCGCGGCATGGTCATGTCGGTGGTCTGGTCGCTGCTGTTCGGCTGGGTCATGCTCAGCTCGTTTGTGCTGATGCTGCCGAGCATGGACGAGGCCGCGAAGCATGGCTGGAGCGTGTTTTTCTGGGCGATGGACACGCAAGTGAATCCGACGGTAAAAACGGCGCTGTACGTAGCCATTTTCATCTCGCAGTTCCTCTGCGGCCTGGCGACCGTGACCTCGGTCTCACGCATGATCTTCGCGTTCTCCCGTGACGGCGGCCTGCCCTTCTCCAAAGCGCTGGCCTCGGTCTCGCCAACCCTGCGCAGCCCGGTGGCAGCGATCTGGACCGGCGCCACCCTCGCGGTGTTGTTTGTCTGGGGATCGTCGGTGATCGCCATCGGCGAAACACCGGTCTACACCATCGTGGTGTCCTGCACGGTGATCTTCCTGTTCTTCTCCTTCGTCATCCCCATCGTGCTCGGCCTGTTTGCCTACGGGACGTCGAAATGGCCGACCATGGGGCCGTGGAATATGGGGCGCTTCTGGTACACCGTGTTCGCTCTGCTCTCGATCCTCTCGATGGTGATCATTTTCATCATCGGAATCCAGCCACCGAACGATTGGGCGCTGTACATCACCATCGGCTTTCTGGTGCTGACGGCGATCGTCTGGTTCGGCTTTGAAGCCCGCCGTTTTCAGGGACCGCCGATGGGTGACCTGATCGTCAAGCGCCAGGCGGAAATCGCTGCGGCGGAAGAGGCGTTGAATAAACGCGCTGGGGGCTAATGCGGCCACCAGTCAGTTAAGCCGTAACGCGGTCTTTGTAGCAGCTGGCGAAGCCTGCGTTCGGCTGCGAAGCAGTCGTAAAACCTGAGCATGCGGTCTTCCTGAAACACCGCATCGCCTGATTTTACGACTGCTACGCAGCCGAACGCAGGCTCCGCCAGCTGCTACAGATCGCGTTCTGAATTAACCCGTCGGCATTAACGCTGAGCGCCCCGTTTTTATGAACATAGATAGATAGAACGATGAATAACCTGTGGCGAGGGAGCTTGCTCCCGCTGGACTGCGCAGCAGGCCCATTTGCTGTGGTCACATCGCCGCAAAGCGAAAGCAAACCCCCTCTCCACAGAACAGCGACTACTTAGGTGGCTCAACTTTATCCAGCACCCGGTTCGCCGTAATCTCCGCCACCATGATGCTGTTCGAAATGCCCAGCAGGGCATAACGCGACTCACCCTCCAAATGATCCACCAACTGATGGACCATCACATCGACCGACGCCAGCGTCTCGACCAAAAAAACCGCCAGGGTTTCGGCAGTGGCTTCTGGGTCCACGGAAAACAGCTTGCTGGAGGTACGCGGGGTGGCTTTGATATCGGCGTTTGATGGGAAGTGGAAATCGAGGGCGCGTTCGGCGGCTTCGTGGAGTTTTTTTGAATCGGGTTCGTATGGGGAAACTGGATCGGTGTCTGGTGGGTTGGGCGTAACTTTGAACATATCTTAGGTTCCTAATGGTGTGCCAACCCTCTTGCTGCTAAACGAAGAGGGAGGCAGCTGCACGCAGGTTAGCAGACCGGGAAACCTAAGAAGCCGGCGCGCCCAAGGGCGCCCTGCGCACAGCCACCATCAAATTGCAGGCGAAACCTGACTGATGGAAGCGTCGTACGTCTTAGGTTATTCGCGGGCTGCTAAACCCGATCACTGATGAGCAGTGACACGGATCAAGTTACCGAGCGACCTAAAAGCGCACAAGCCGGCGGATTCTGGTGCAGTCGTAGGCAACGGCGCAAGGCTTTGTAGCTTTCAGAACGTAACCTTGAGGGCGTTTAAACACGCCCCTCAAGATTTGTTTAATAGGCTGACACGCTCCTCCTATTGGCTGTGAAAGCTGCGACAACTCCCAGGAAGCCACTGACGCACTTGTAAGGCTGACCCTCGCAAGGGTGGCAGCAACGTGGTCTCTTGAATCAGTCGGCTATCGGCCAGAAACGGCCAGTGGGGCGGCCTCCTGTTACGCTATATTTTTATGCCCTTCTTTCGGTCGGGACTCGCTTTTTGCTCAAGCCATAATAGGAGATGTGATTTGCATCAACGCCTGCAACAGCCCATGCGTCGGACTGCATTTTTTGCAGACACAACTGCGCTGATCCTGTTTTTCACGACCACCGGCATCATCAATGAACGTTTCATTGCTGGCATGACGTGGGATCAGGTCCTTCATGCTCGCCTTCTGGGAGCGGCGCTGATGGTTCCAGTCGCGAGACCTTACGGCATATGGCGGGATTGGTTAATGAAGCGAGCCAGTCAGAGTCGGGTTTCCATGTTGCTATGGGACAGTATTGCCCTCGTCAGTTTCCAAGTGCCCATCTATGCGGCGATCATTGCCTTCAGTGGTGCATCGGGAGGCGGCCTGGTGCGTGGTATTTTCGGCGCGGCCTTGATGATGCTCTTTCTGGGACGCCCTTATGGAGCGTTTCTTAACGGGGTACGGAAGCTGTTTGGCTTGCCTCCGGGTGGCGATAAGCCAATGTCGCTGAACAGTTGAGTGTCCGCTATCGGCCAGAAGCAGACATTCGAAAATCGTGCGCTCGCAGCCGTGTTATGGTCAGAAATCGAAAAGTAAAGCATGGAAATCAAATATGGATTTGGTTCGGCTCGCACCTGCGGCATACCACACAACGGACAGCTACTGGCACCTTCTAAAAGCAGAGGATGGCTCAATATATGTTCTCGTCGAGTGTGAAGCGTCTTTTGTGAGTTACGAATGCCTGATCAAGCTCAACGACGAGGAACTGCGTGACTACCATGGCTTGGGATGGCTGTCCATTCAGCACCTGGCTAACAGAATCAATTACTTTGTCGATGATTACAACGGTCGACGAATTACGGGACCTTTGCTCGAAGAAGCCATTCAGGCATCGAAGCACTAGTGTTCGTCAGCCCGCAACTGGTGGACGACTAAGGGTCGCAAGCACTCACTCACCTTGGTGACAGCAGCCTTAAGCATCAATCATGGTGGAATTTCACCATGAGCGCGTCGCACGTCACCGATACAGTGCCCCAATCTCCGGAAAGCAAGTAGTTGCGGCCGTCCGCCACGAACGTGTCTACGTTCCCCAAATCAACCTCGCCGTCTGCATCTACGGAAACAAGATCGTTTCTCTTCTGCCAGCTCACGCGCTCCGTTTCACGGAACAGAATTTCGGCCCTTCGATAGCAGTAGCGTTCACCTGCGCTTGGTTTTTTATAAAACGGGTGCGACTCAAGAAGCACCAAATCCATGGCAAATACCAAGGTTGACTCTCCCTCTTCGATCGCGAGCACGTAGCTATCTTCGAGGTAAATTTCGGTCAGACAGGCTTGTTCGTCGTAACGCATAAGTCTCACGCATTCAGTATGAAGTTACGATTGTTGATGCCGCAGAACATAATGGTCAACTTTCGGCCCATCGCCTCGTCGCAACCAGCAGGCTGCCAATCGCATTAGGCTGCTATGGGTCGATTCCTGCCTTCCTGAATAACCGCAATTGGCCGATTACTGGCCTTCATTCCAGGCAGAAAACGGCCATCAGCGATTATTTCGCTTGGACTGCAGCAGGCGTGGTTTGGTTTTGCCGTTGGCGATCATCAGCGCGGGCTCTTCATCGCCGTGCTGCTGGCAGAGGAATTCGCGTATCGCTTCGGCGGTTCGCCTAGCACTGGTCACCACGAAAAAATGCCCCTCACCCTGCAAGATGTTTAGTTCGGCACGGCGAATGGTTCGGCTCAGGATGTGCGCGTTGTACGGCCGCACTAGGGTGTCGCGTTCGCCAGTAAGGATCAGCGTGCGCTGGCGTAGACGGAACAACCGCAGCAGGCTGGTCCAGCCGACCAAGGCGGTGAGCTGGTGGTAATAGGTTCGCGGGTTGACCGTGAGCATGCCGTTCACCACACCAAAGCGCAGCAGCGTCTGTATCGAATTGCGCGAGCCCTCTTGCTTGGGTAGTTTGGCGCTTTTGCTCCGGCCAAAAAAATCCAGGACGTCGGCGGGCTTCACCAGCATCGCCGGGCCGGCCGAAGTCGCCGCGAGGATCAACCGGCGCACCATGCTCGGGTAACGCAGAGCGAATTCTTGCGCCAACGCACCGCCCCAACTCACGCCGAACACATCGACCTGGTCGATTTGCAATTGCTTGAGCATCTCGGCGATCAGGTCGGCATGGCGTGGCAGACGCATCGGCCAGCGGGGCATTTGCGATTTGCCGACCCCGGGCACATCCAACGTGATGGTCCTGTAGTCCGCCAGTTCATCGCGCAGCGGATCAAAGGTACGGATCAAACCACCCAGGCCGTTGAGCAAGAGCAGCGGTGAGCCTTGGCCGCGGATTGAAACGTTCAACTGCAAGTCTTTAATGGTTAATTTCTGCGTTGTCATGGTTTCCCCCTTGGCATACAGGACGCTTCTGGCCCATAGCCGTCTTTCGCGAGCGACCGCTTTGGGTCGATTGCAGCTGCTCGCGACCAACCGCTTCCACCCCAGAGCGCTCCCCCCTGGCCAACCGTTCTGCCAAATTGCGCGGACGCTGAAACTGCTCCAGCTTTTTTTTGCTGAGCTGCAGCACTTCTCCTACCAAGATCCTACAAACTGCCTTGTTTGTAGATAGATGACTGAAGAAACTCTGCTATCAGCGATGCAACCTGCTGTTGAATCACCCCACGCGAGCGAGCGCCGTCGCCATCCCGGCAAATAATGCCATCGCCTGGCACGTCTTCTTCGAGCAGTACTTCCGCGCCAGGTTTGCACACCGACAAGAAGCTGAAGTGGCTTGCGTCGCTGATTTCGACGTAACGGCTTGATGCCGCAGGCAAGCGTTTGGCCAGGTTGGCGGACTCCAACTCAGCAGGGAGTTCGCGCGACGGTACGCCGGCGGCGATCACCAGCGCTGGTATCGGCAGCGCGGCCAAGCTTTCATCGGTCATGCCCCGTGAAAGGCCCAAGTCCAATGTAACCACGGCGGTGACGCGTTTATCGCGCAAATCGGCGGTCAACGCGGCCTTTGATTCTGAGGTGCTTGCAGGGTTTATCTTTGCATAGACGGTGCAACTTGCTAACTGCGGGTGGGCTTTGCAGTCATGGGCGAAGCGGTCTGGATCGAAGCGAGCACCGGCGATTTCCAGGGCGGTCCAGCCGCCGAGTGAATGGCCTACCACGGCAATTCGGTCATTGGCGACCAAGCCGAATTTTTCAGGTTGAGTCGTGACGCTATCAATGGCTCGGCGCACATCAACGGGCCGCTGCCATAACTGCGCCGCAGCTTGAGGGCTACGGTCATGAGTGGTGGTGCCAGGATGATTGATTGCGGCGACGATGTAACCCCTTTGAGCCAGAGCACTGGCAAGCCAGATCTGGTTGCTCCAATTACCTCTGTACCCGTGGGAGAGCACCAACAATGGATGCTTGCCAGCAGCGGGCGGCGCCTCACGAACGGCAGACGCCCCGACGAACACCACATCATCGCCAATCATTTGCGTGGCAGCGGTAATTGCGCTGGGGTACCAGACGACCATCTCCAGTGAGCGGTCATTCTGCGAGTCAGGCAGTGTGGAAGATTGGAAGCCGACAGGGTTCTCGTCAGCGAGTGCGAGGGTAGTCAGGCAGCTCAACAACAGGGCGCAGAAAGCTATTTTCAATGTCGTTTCTTCCTTGATTAGACAAGTGCATGGCAACCTGAACCCGCCGTCAGGCGCATCCATCTTCGTACAGAGTCGACGCTAATGTGGCTGCATGTAAGCTCGGACATTAAAGCCCACATTCAAACCTCCGCGCATAACTTTCATCGTTAGCACTATTCGCGGTCTTTAATGAGAAGGCTAAACGTCCGCTTTTGGCTGTGGACTCAACCGGTCGATGCAACAGGCAAAAACAGGTTTGGGTTACCGCTTTATTCCCTGACCGCATCCATACAACCCCTGCCGCCGATCCCGGTGCAAATCATTACGCGCACTAATGCGCTTATTCCGTGCCTCAGCAAGATGGCTGATAAAAAAAGGGAGGGCATCCATTGCCCTCCCTCATCTGTACACGCTCCCTGTGCAAATACTGATCAGGACCTCAAGTAGCCAAAATGAAGTCCGTAGCAGTGACTGTTGTCGCGTCCGCCACACCTACCAGACGGATGGACTCAGCTCCTGCGGAGCTGATCAAGGTATCCGCACCGACATCGGTGATGATGACGGTGGCGGCAAAGGTCGCAGCTGTGACGCCGAACGCGGAAATATCGAGCAGGTCCTGGCCTCCCGCCGCGTTAGCATCGAAGCTGATGATCTGATCGGTTCCGAAGCCCGCTGCGAACAGGAAGACATCGTTGCCACTGCTGGCATCCATGATGTCGTTGCCGGCACCACCCGTGACCGTATCGTTGCCAGCACCACCATCGATAGAGTCATTGCCGATGCCACCCAACAACGTGTCGTTACCGATACCGCCGAGCAGCGTGTCGTTGCCATCGCCACCCTGGAGCAGATCGTTGCCGGTACCGCCATCCAGGCTGTCGTCACCCAGCCCGCCGAGCAGCGTGTCGTTGCCGAGGTCACCATTGAGCGTGTCGTTACCGCCGTTGCCGGTGAGGATGTCGTCGCCGCTGCCACCATTGAGGATGTCATTACCTGCCCCGGCGGTGATGACGTTGTTCGACACGTTGCCGTTGCCAACGAAGTTGCCGATTCCGGTATAGGACAGGTTCTCGACGTTGGCGCTGAGCGTGTAGCTGGCCAGCGAAGTCTGAACGGTATCCGTACCGCCACCTGCCACTTCGACCACCACGTCCGCGGTTGCATCGACGACGTAGGTGTCGTTGCCGCCTCCCCCAACTAGCTGGTCAGCGCCCGCCCCGCCATTGAGGACGTCGTTCCCGACTCCGCCGGTCAGCGTGTTGGCCAGCGCATTACCGGTACCGGTGAAGTTACCGACCCCGGTGAAGGCCAGGTTCTCGACGTTGTCACCCAGCAGGTAGCTAGCCAGACTGGTTTGCACCAGGTCGGTACCACCACCCAGCGCCTCGGTGACGGTGTCACCGACGTTGTCGACCACAAAGGTGTCGTTGCCGACACCGCCGTTCATGACATCCGCGCCGAGCCCACCATTGAGGATGTCGTTGCCGCTATCACCATTGAGGGTGTCATTACCTGCGCCGCCGGTGATGACGTTGTTCAACGCGTTGCCGTTGCCGGCGAAGTTGCCGACGCCGGTAAAGGTCAGGTTTTCGATGTTGGCACCCAGTGTGTAGCTGGCCAGGGTCGTCTGCACGGTATCCGTACCGCCACCCGCCGCTTCAACCACCACGTCCGCTGCATCGATGACGTAGGTATCGTTGCCGGCTCCCCCAATCAACTGGTCTGCACCCGCACCGCCATTGAGGACGTCGTTACCGAACCCGCCGGTGAGGGTGTTGTCCAGCGCATTACCGGTACCGGTGAAGTTGCCGGCTCCGGTAAAGGTCAGGTTCTCGATGTTGGCACCGAGCACGTAGTTAGCCAGGCTGGTTTGCACCAGATCGGTACCACCACCCAGCGCCTCGTTGACAGTGTCACCAACGTTGTCGACCACAAAGGTGTCGTTGCCGGTACCTCCGTTCATGGCATCCGCACCGAGCCCGCCGTTGAGGATGTCGTTGCCGTCCCCGCCATTGAGGACGTCGTTACCGACCCCGCCGGTGAGGGTGTTGGCCAGCGCATTACCGGTACCGGTGAAGTTACCGGCTCCGGTGTAGGTCAGGTTTTCGACGTTGGCACCGAGCACGTAGCTGGCCAGACTGGTTTGTACCAGATCGGTACCACCACCGGCCGCCTCGGTGACGGTGTCACCGACGTTGTCGACCACAAAGGTGTCGTTGCCTGCACCGCCGTTCATGGCATCCGCGCCAAGCCCGCCGTTGAGGATGTCGTTGCCGTCCCCGCCACTGAGGGCGTCGTTACCGACACCGCCAGTGATGCTGTTGGCCAGCGCATTACCGGTACCGGTGAAGTTACCGGCACCGGTATAGGCCAGGTTCTCGACGTTGGCGCCGAGCACGTAGCTAGCCAGACTGGTTTGCACCAGATCGGTACCACCACCGGCCGCCTCGGTGACGGTGTCACCGACGTTGTCGACCACAAAGGTGTCGTTGCCGGCGCCGCCGTTCATGGCATCCGCGCCGAGCCCACCGTTGAGGGTGTCGTTGCCGTCCTCGCCATTGAGGATGTCGTTGTCGTCTCCGCCGTTGAGAATGTCATTGCCAGTGCCGCCCAACAAAAGGTCAGAACCCGCCAGGCCATTGAGCGTATCGTTCCCGCCCAGGCCATTCAGCACATCGTCACCCGTGCCGCCCGTGAGGGTGTTCGCCGCAGCGTCCCCCGTAAGCACCACGCCGGGCGGTACCGCCGCCGTCGCCGCAGAGGTCACCGACTCCAGCGTGCCGAAGCCATCGGTGTAGCTCACGATCACCCGCAGTTGCAGATTGCCCTGCGCCCCACCAGGGGTGAAAGTCGCAGCGGTCGCGCCGTTAATGTCGGTGAAGGAAGCACCGGTACCTTGCTGCCATTGGTAGCTGAAGGTGCCCAGCCCATCCACATCGGCAATCCCGGCCGTCAGCGCGGTCAGCACCTGCCCTTGTTCAGGCGTCGTGTCGCTGATCAGCAACGCGCCTGTCGGTGCATCGTTGACGTTGGCGACCGGGTCCGAGGGGTCGGACGCCACGCTTTCGGCCACACCGAAGTCATCCACGTAACTGACCACCACGCGCACCTGATCGCCGACCTGGTCCTGGCTCAGCGTGAAGGTGCTACCGGTGGCGCCGACGATGTTGACGAAGCTGACCCCATTGGTCGCCTGCCACTGGTAGGTGAACTGCGGATTACTGAGACCATCAAGGTCAATGATGCTCGACGGGTCAGCGGTCAACAGTTGGTTCTGCACCAAAAGTCCGTTTACGCTCGGCCCTGCGGTCGGTGTGCTGTTCCCCGACGAGTCGACGATCTCCAGTGTACCCTTGGTATCCTGATACACCGCCCGGACGCGGATGTTCAGGCCCGCCACATCGTCCGCCACCCGGTAGGTGGTGCCGGTCGCCCGCGAAGCTTCGCCGGCGGCGATAACGGTGATGTCTTCATAGATGCCCGTGCCAGGAATGTTTTCCACCTGCCAGTAGTAAGCCACCGCACCGGTCACCGCGCCGGTCGTATTGACCCCGCTTACGTTGTCCACGTCGTGTACCGCTCGATTACTGACGCGCAGCAACTGGCCGGCCACAGGCGTATCGTCACGCAGACCGGTAGCATCATCGAGGATCGCCAGATGACCCGATGGGCCCTCGTTCAAGGCGGTGCCAACGCCGGACGACTGCGCCAAGTCAGAGAACTGCAGACGCTCGATGCCTGTCAGGCGATCGACACCGTCACGCCCCGCCACCAGGTCGGTCACGATGACAGTATTGCCCTCGACCTCGACGATGTATTCCGTCGAATTACCGGAGAACACCGCGGTGTCGAAGCGGTCATTGCCGGTCAGAATCTCCCGTTTGATGATCAACTGTCCCGGGTTGTACGTACCGTTCAGCATGAACGGCACCAGCGGCTCCATGCTGTCGAACGTGGCGATTTCCGGGCCAGTGCCATCAGCGTTTGCCCGCACGCTGATGCGTACGTTCAGCCACTTGTCACCATCGATGATGTCGTCGCCACCACGACCTTCGATAAGATCGCTGCCGCTGCCACCGAGGATGATGTTGCCGCCATCGAAGAACGTCGCTCCGGCCGGCAGCACATCCGCCAGGCCGTCGATCAGGTTGATGTTGGTCAGCACACTGCCGGTCGCGCCGGCGGTCGGTAGCGACGTCGCGTCTTCGTTATCACCGCGCAGGAAGTCACCGTGCGCCGAACCCGACAGCCCCTCCATGATGTCGAAACGCACGAGCGCCGAGGCACCCGAGCCCGGCACCGGAGGTACATCGAAAAAGCGGTCGGTGAAATCGATGGACACGCCTTGGGCAAGACCCTTGAAGGTTGCCCAGTCATAGCCGGAACCGCCGATATAGCGGTCACCGAGGCCGAGACTGCCGACCATGATGTCGTCGCCGCCCTCGCCGTTGAACTTGTCGTTTTCGCCAGCGCCGATGAACACATCGTGGCCGATTACAGGGTCGTTGCCGAGCGGGTCGAAATTGTCGCCAGGCGCACCGTCCGACGTGCCCTTCTCGATCCAGTCGTCGCCTTCGTTACCCATGTCTTGTTCGTTGGCTTTACTGCCCAGAATGAAGTCGTTGCCGTGGCCACCAATGGCCTCGGAGGCGTCCTCACCGGTGACGATGAAGTCATTGCCAAAGCCGCCAATGATCAGGTTGACGCCGTTGCCACCGTGCAGCACGTCGTTGCCGTCGCCACCCTGGATGTTATCGTCGCCACCGCGGTCGCTGATGATGTCGTCGCCGGCGCCACCGCGCAGTTGGTCATTACCGTCACCACCTTCGATGCGATCGTTGCCGCCGTCGCCCCAGACCGTGTCATCGCCTTCACTTGCGATGAGGATGTCTGCGTTGTTGGTGCCGCCCAGCACGATGTGCTCTTCACCGGTGTATTTGATGTAGTTGGTGTCCGCCCCTGCGGTCAGCGGGTTGTCGCGGAACACCACCTGCTCGCCGTTCTCGCCAAGTGGATCGGCGTTGCCCAGGCCTTCGTTGAACTGCTTGCTCTGGTCCCTTTCCAGATAGAACCCCGGGTCCGAGAACACCAGGCCTGGCAAGTGCGTGGCCGAGGTGTTGGCCATGATCAGCTTGGCGAACGAGTTGCTTTCCAGTTCGGCATTCATCGACAGGCCAGCGGTACGCTCCAGATAATAGAAGCGGTCGCCGTCCTGCAGTTTTTCCAGCTGGTTCTCGAACACGAAGTTGAAGGTCGAGCCCAACATGCCGCCGAACGGGGTTTTCTCTTCGGCCAGGCCGCCGATCCACAGGTCGATGGCATCGACACCCGTGATCGTCACACCCTTCAGATCGTCGGCAGTCCCCAGCACCCCGTCCTTGCCCGCCCGCGTCACGTTGGCCCAAGTGCCAGTGCCGTTGAGGAAGTCCAGCCGATCGGATGGCTCGTTAACACCCCCATCGCCAAATACCAGCAACATCGCCGCGGCGCGTTTAGCTTCCAGCGTGGTCGCCGCCGTGATCGTGCTATGCGTGCCATAGGCCGCGATGAAGTTGATCAACGACTCCGGATGTTTGAGGTGTTGGACCAGGTCGACCCAGCTGGTGTAAGGCTTGAGTTGGGTATCACCGGTCTGGCTGTAGATGTCGCGGCGGACCGCGTTGAGCGAAGGAATCCCCACGTCGCGGCCACGGGCGATATTGATCGCCGGCAGGTCAAGCGGCAGGCCGAGCAGGTTACTGCGCAGCGCCTCGGTGACGAACTCGTCGATTTCGTTACCGGCTTGCCGAGTCATCCCACGCACGATCGCACTGGTCGCATCCTCGGGCGTTACGCCACTGGCGGCGTACGCCAACGGGTTGAGGAACGCCGCGATCAGGCCGAGTTGCTGATCAGGATCAGCACTGTTCGGATCGCCGACCACGTTGAAATCGACATCGAAGCGATCGACGGTCTCGGTCAGCATCGAGTGGCCAAACCGGTACACGGTGTGGGCGAACTCGGCGACGATCGAGGCATCGAGGTCAACGTCATAGACTTGGGTCGGTGCGAAGAACAGGTCGACTCGGGGTTGGATGGTCCGGGCAAACTCCTCGAACACCAAGTGCTGATACTGCATCTCGGTGCCGAACTTGGCCGCCTGGAACAGGCGCTCGCCATTCCACACCAGTGCATCGATCTCGGCCTGGTTGGCGGGCAACCCGCTTACCGGAGTCAGCAGCCACTCGTTGAGGAAGGCCAGGTCAGCCGAGTCGAGGACAGTGTCCATCGTCTGCGCAACCAGCCGATTGTGCTCGGCGTGGAAGATCGCATGCACCGCGGTCAGGCCGATGTTCTCGTTGACCCGGCCGTCGCCAGCGATGTAATGCGCATCGAGCAACTCGTTGTCGTAGGCCAGGTTGGCCCCGGTGTGCGGATTGGCCGGCACTGCGTTGCCAATATCGGAATCCGCGTCAGGCACGAGCACGCCACTGCTGAACACCGGCGCTGCATTGTGAGCAATGTCGGCGAGGAACTGGTGACCGGTGCGCACCGCATTGGTCAGGCTAATGGGGGAAAGCGGATTGCCTTCGACCAGCACGTCATCAGCCGTGCCGCCCAGACCGTCAACCCCCTTCATCACGACCATCGGGAAGCCGTTCGGCCCCTTGATGAAATTGCCATAGGCGTCGGTCGCCAACAGTGGCGAGTTACTGACGTCGGCATCGGTCAGGCGGATACCCAGGATGTCATTGGCCTGCGCCTTGACCACCTTCCAGGTCGCCATGCCTCCGATTTCGGTGTCGTCTGCGGTGCCAAACGTGCCATCCGCCCCCAGGTCACGGTTAGTGATCAGTCTGCCGGTCGCGATCGGGCCGTTGTCGGTCAGCTCATAACCGCGCAGGAACACCTGGTGCGACGGGTGCGAGCTGTAGGTCTGGTTTTGGTCCACGAATGGCGACGTGGTGTTGGTGTGCTCATGGATGTCGTCGGCCGTGCCGAGAACGCCATCCGCACCTGGCAGGTTGGTCGCGCGGGTCAGCACCATGAAGTTGGTGTGGCCACCTGGCACATACAGCGGATCATCCGGTTGCAGCGGGATGAAGATGGTGCCCGAACCGCCTTTGGTCAGCAGGTCCAGACCATGATCGAAGAACTGCCCGAAGAAGGTCATCCAGGCATTGAACGGCGCGGACAACCCTGCATCCGCGGTGATGTTCTCGAACAGATACACATCGTGGTCGTCGCCCGTACCGAACTGACCATCCATGCCGGGGCTGGCGACGATCCGTACGCCATCCTTGAGCACGTCATCGTTGTTCAGCGCGCCGTAATTGAGTACACCGTCCGCCCCCACGTCGTAAGCCGTGGCATACGCCGCCGGGTTGTTCGACGTCTGGTCGACGATCAGATTGCTGATGGTGCGCGGCTGCGAGTCAAACACAGCCCCGCTGGTTTGCTGATATGACGATCCCGGGATGGCCGGCGAGCCGGGGCCGAAGAATCCGGCAGGAGCACCTTCGGCCGGATTGAAGACTGGATCGGTCAGCCGCGGAAAGACGTTATCGGCAGCACCATATTGGGTGTTGTTGATGCCATTGAGGTTCATCAGGTTGTTGTTCGATCCATCGACCGCACGCAAGCCCAAGGGTGCGCGGATATTCGGGATCAACGAGAGGATGTCCTGACCGGCCGCGTCAGCCTCGGCAATCTTGATCTGATCAAGAATGAAGTTGAGGTCGGAGCGGACCATGTGAAGGCCCTCGCCGCCCTCGGTGGCATTGACGACGGGTGTCGGGGCCGTCGGCACAACCAACGCGCCGGGAGCCACCACGGCCGTCGGTTGCGAGAACACTACTTCAGTAGTGCCATGCCCATCCTGGTAGATCGCCTTGACCCTCAGTGACAACCCGGCAAGATCAGGCGAGACCTTGAAGGTGGTGCCGTCTGCGCTCTGGAATGCCAGGTCACCGGCAGGCAGCAGAATGATGTCTTCGAAAACGCCGGTGCCCGGGTCGGATTCGAACTGCCAATAGTAGGACACCGACGAGTTGTTGAGACTTCCCCCGCCGGCGTTGTTGGCGTCGGTCACCCCGGCCACGCTGACAACCAGTGTGTCACCCACCGTGATCGCCCCACCGTTTCCATCCGCGATGGCAGGCCGGCCGACGGGTTGCGCATTAAGCCCCGGCACCAGCACTTGCTGGGTATCGGCGAACTGCAGGCGTTCGATATGCAGCAGGGTATCGACGCCGTCGCGCCCCGCTACGGTATCGGCCACTGTCCAGACATCGTCCGCCAGGCTGGCCGTGCCGCGGTCGTCCTGTGTCACCACATACTCGGACTGGACGCCGGAGAAAAACGCGGTATCGAAAGCCGCCCCGCCCGTCGAGGTACCGGGCAGGATTTCCCGCACTGCCTTGAGCTGGCCCGGGTTATAGGTGCCGTCCAACATGAAGGGGATCATGTCGACCATGCTGTCGAAACTGGCGATCTCTGGACCGGTATGATTAACATCGCCGGCGTCATAAACCGCAATCCTGACGTTGAGCCATTTGTCGCCGTCGATCAGGTCATCGCCCCCGCGACCTTCGATCAGGTCACTGCCGTCGCCACCCAGGATGATGTTGCCAGTGGCAAAGCCGGTGGTCGGCAAACCGGCATCAGCCAGAAGCTGCGCCAGTCCCCGGATCAACGCCACATTGGTCAACGCACTGCCGTTGGCACCACCGTGGTCGAGGATAGTGGCCGCATCGATGTTATCGCCTTTGAGCACATCGCCGAATTTCGAACCGGACAAGCCTTCGACCTCGGCAAAACGGTCGAGGATCGAGGCCGGCGATGCGCCGACCGGATTGAACGGCCCGTTGTTCTGGTTTGGCGCGTTGCCGTGTGGCTGCGCCAGCGCGGCCATGGTCAGGTCAACGGTCACGCCGACCCTGTCATTTTTGTGTGTCACCCAGTCGAAACCGGACATGCCGTCCATATTGTCCTGGGCATCGCTGCCGACAAAGATGTCATCGCCACCCTCGCCGATCATTTCGTCGAAGCCAGCACCCCCTATAAAGATGTCGTTGCCGATCACATCGTCGCTGAGCAAGGGCGAGGCGTTATCGCCAGGTGCACCGTCCTGGGTGCCCTTTTCGATCCAGTCATCGCCTTCGTTGCCGGTGGCTGGCAGGTTGGTCTTGGCACCAAGGATGAAATCGTCACCCTGACCGCCAAACGTGGTGCTGACATCTTCGGTGGTGACGATGAAGTCCTGCCCATCGCCTCCCAGGATCAGATTGCCTCCAGCCAGCATGCTACCGGCCACGATCACATCGTTGCCGGCATTGCCTTCAAGACGGTTGTCGCCGAACGAGTCGGTGATGATGTCATCGCCCGCGCCACCCAGTACCGCATCGTTCCCGGCGCCACCTTCAAGACGGTCGTTGCCGCCGTCACCGTAAAGGGTGTCATCGCCGTCACCGGAGATGATGATGTCATTACCGGCGGTGCCGCCCAGGACAACATGGTCTTCACCGGTGTATTGCAGATAATTACTGTCGGCACCAGGGGTGTTGGGGTTGTCTCGGATCACCAGTGGCACTATTTCCACGCCGTTGATCATGAGGCCGCCCGTCGGGTCGGCGCCGCCATTTGTGCCAAGGCCGGTGAACTGATTGGCCTTATTCACTTCCAGGGTGTACGTAGGCGTCAGGAACACGGTGTTCGACAGGTGGGTAACATCGGTGTTGAGCATGATCAGCTTGGCAAAGGAGTTGTTTTCCAGCTCGGTGCCGAAGTTCAGGCCAGCGGTGCGTGACAGGTAGTAGAAGCGGTCGCCGTCCTGCAACGCCTCCATCTGGGTTTCAAACACGAAGTTGAACGTCGAGCCGAGCATGCCGCCGAACGGCATCTTCTGCTCGGCGAGGCCACCGACCCAGAAGTCGATGTCGTCGACACCCGTGATCGTCACACCCGTCAGATCGTCTGCAGTGCCCAGCACCCCATCCTTGCCGGCCCGCGTTACGTTGGCCCAGGCACCGCTGCCGTTGAGGAAGTCCAGGCGGTCAGCCGGCGAACCTGCACCACCGAATACCAGCGCCAAGGCTGCAGCGCGTTTGTCGGCCAGCGTGGTCGCCGCGGTAATCGTGTCATGCGTGCCGTAGGCAGCGATGAAGTTAACCAACGACTCGGGGTGCTTGAGGTTGTCTGCCAGGTCAGCCCAACTGATGTACGGCTTGAGTTGGCTGTCACCGGTTAATTCGTAGAACTCACGGCGTGCCTCATTCAGCGTGGGGATGCCAGTGTCGCGACCACGCGCCAGGTTCAGGGCGGGCAAATCGAGCGGCAGACCGAGCAGATTGTTGCGCAACGCTTCAGTGACGAACTCGTCGATCTCGTTGCCGAGCTGGCGGGTCACACCGCGGATGATCGCCCCTGCCGCTTCGTCCGCAGTAGCCCCGCTGCCGGCGAACGCCAGCGGGTTGAGGAAGGCCGCGATCAGACCCATTTGCGAGTCCGGGTTGTTCGGGTCAGTGAGCAGCGGATTGAACTCGGGATCGAAACGATCGACGGTCTCGGTCAACATCGAGTGACCGAAGCGATACACCACGTGGGCGAACTCGGCGAGGATGGCCGGGTTGATCGAGGTGTCATACCCGTTGGGTGCAAGGAATGCATCGATCTGCGGCTGAACGGTACGCCCGAACTCCTCGAACACCAAGTGCTGGTACTGCATCTCGGTGCCAAACTTGGCGGCCTGGAACAGGCGTTCGCCGTCCCACACCAATGCTGCGATTTCGGCGAGTGTCGTCGGTATTGCGGCGACGTCGTCCACCAGCCACTCATTGAGGAACGCCAGATCGCCGGCGGCCAGGATGGTTTGCTTGGATTGCTGGACGAGGCGGTTGTGCTCGGAGTGGAACACATGGTGCACGGCGGTCAGGCCAATGTTTTCGTTCGCCCGTCCGTCGCCGGCAATGTAGTGGGCGTCGAGCAGTTCATTGTCATAGGTCAGGTTCTTGCCGCCCGCACCAACGGGCTGCGCATTGCCGACATCGGCGTCGGCATCCGCCTGCAGAACCCCACCGACGACCACTGGCGCGGCATTGTGGGCGATGTCGTCAAGGAAACCATGCCCGGTGCTTACGGCATTGGCCAGACTGATCGGAGCATCCCGATTGCCTTCGACCAGTTGCGTGACGTCATCAGCCGTCCCGGCAATACCGTCGGTGCCGTTACTGGTGCGCATCACCACCTGCGGCATACCGTTCGGCCCCCGAACGAAGTTGCCATAGGCATCAGTGGCCAGCAGCGGCACGTTGTGCACATCAACGTCGGTCAGGTTGATGCCGAGAATGTCACGGGCCTGAGCTTTTACCACTGCCCAGGTCGCCATGCCGCCGCTTTCGCCGTCGCCATCATCGGCAGTGCCGAACTTGCCATCGGCGCCGAGATCGCGGTTGGTAATCAAGCGCCCCGTTGCAATAGGGTCACCTGCCGCGTTCAGGACGTACTCGCGCAGGAACACCTGATGCGACGGGTGCGAGCTGTAGGTCTGGCTCTGGTCTACGAATGGCGAGGTGGTATTGGGCTGGCCATCATCGGAAGTGCCGACTATTCCGTCCGCGCCGGCAGTACGCACTGCTCGTGACAGCACCATGAAATTGGTCGGGCTGCCCGGGACGAACAACGGATCGTCGGGCTGTAGCGGAATATAAACGATGTCAGTACTGCTCTTGCTCAACAGGTCCAGGCCGTGGTCGAAGAACTGGCCGAAGAAGGTCATCCACGAGTTGAAGCCGGCGGTCAGACCGACGTCCGGCGACTCGTTGGGGATAAAGAACACTTCCTTGTCGTCGTCCGTGCCGAACACGCCGTCCAGGCCGGGGCTGATCACCGGGTCGGCACCGCCGTTCGCCGCAACCGCTGCCGGGTTGTTGGCTGTCTGGTCGTTGATCAGGTTACTGATAATCCTTGGCTGCGGGTCGACCACAGTCCCTGTTCCGGCGTACGCCGCTCGATACGAGGCATCAAGCAGGCGCAGGAAGGAATTGTCCGCAGCGCCAAACTCGCTTTGCCCGGTGACCAGGTTGTTGTAGCTGCCATCGACGGTTCGCAGGCCGAATGGGACCTGACTGTTGGGGAGTAAATCACCAAGGCTGGTGCCGTTGGCATGCGCCTCTGCGATGAAAATTTGCTTGAGGATGAATTCCAGGTCCGACTTGTTGAAATTGGCCATTGCGGTGTCCTCGATCTATTGGGAGAAAAGCACGGGACGATGAAACCCTCCCACGCCCAGTCAGGTGCTGGCTTGCGCAGTTCGTTGGTTCGGTTGTTTAGCGAGAGCAGGCGTGGATCAGGCAAAGCCGTCCCCTGCGCCCGGTAATGCGCGCCTGGAATTCGCGGAATGAAATGTCGCTGAGCGATTAGGCAGAGCGATTCCGAGCCACTGGTGGGCCATGGAATCGGGAAGTCGAAGCGAACTTCCTGAACAGCTCCGTCACGGTGCTACAGAACAAAATGATCGACATGTCTTGCTCCTTCAGGAACACCGTGCCTTGCACTTTCGAAGCGACGGCAGGCTTCAGACGGGCGCCCTTGGACATGACTAAAGTTCCATAGCTATGCTCTGTCAATATTACGACGCAAAAAACGACGATTGGCATTTGATATGCCAACTTACTGTTCTTTAAAGAGATATAGAGATTTATAACAACTGCTAGAGCGAAATGTTATTTCAAACTGTATCGCTAGAGAGACAAACGCCACCTACGCTGCTGCGTGTAAACATAAAAATTTATGGAACTTTTCCAAGAGCGCTACAGCTTGTGCCAACGAGACGCGCTCGCAACTACATCTATGGTTTGCCACAACATTTGCTGCTGCTGTTTTGCCGCAAGCACAACCGGTTTTTCGGTGAGGGACTATCAAATGCACAAGCTCTCGAGCACCCGCTCCGAACTGGCCGACGCGATTTTTCGCCTGCGCCGCAGTTTTTATTCGCTGGCGGGGTTCAGTGGCGTCATCAACGTCATGATGTTGACGCCAGCCATATACATGTTGCAGGTCTATGACCGGGCCCTGGTCAGTCGCAACGTCACGACATTGACGATGTTGACCTTACTGGTGATAGGACTGTTCTTGCTGATGTCCACGCTGGAAATGGTCCGCACCCGCGTGTTGATCCGAGTCGGCAACTGCCTCGACATGGACCTCAACCGACGCATCTTCACTGCTGCGTTCGAGCGCAACCTGAGCCGCGCCGGAGGCAATCCGGCCCAGGCCCTGCAAGATCTCGCGCAGGTTCGTCAGTTCCTCACCGGCAATGCCCTGTTCGCTTTTTTCGATGCGCCCTGGACGCCGATGTACCTGCTGGTCGCCTATCTGATCCACCCGCTGCTCGGACTGATCACCCTGATCGGCTCGCTGATTCTGGTGTTCCTGGCTTATCTCACCGAAAAGGCGACGCAGAAGCCGCTGGCCGAAGCCAATCAGGCCGCCCTCTCCTCCGCCTGCTACGCCAACAACAACCTGCGCAACGCCGAGGTCATCGAGGCCATGGGCATGCTGCCGTCGATTGGCAAGCGCTGGTACCAAAGCCATTTGCGCATCCTGGAAATGCAGACACTGGCCTCCGACCGTGCCGCCCTGATCAGCAGTACCGGGCGCTTCGTGCGTATCACTTTGCAGTCGCTGATCCTCGGCGCCGGCGCACTGCTGGCGATCGAAGGCAAGATCACCCCCGGGATGATGATTGCTTGCTCGATCCTCACCGGCCGAGCGCTGGCCCCGGTGGAACAAGTCATTGCGTCGTGGAAGCAACTGCTCGGTTGCCGTTCGGCCTGGGGCCGGCTCAACGAGATGCTTGAAGACTATCCGCGCCGGCCACCCAGCATGTCGCTGCAGCGGCCGCTTGGCATGCTGGCGGTGGAAAATGTGTATGCCGGCGCCCCCGGCACCAGCAACACGATTCTGCGCGGGGTGAGCTTCAACCTTTCACCCGGCGAAAGCCTTGGCATCATCGGTCCATCCGCCTCGGGCAAATCCACCCTCGCCCGCCTGCTGGTTGGCGTCTGGCCGGCGCAGGCCGGCAAGGTGCGCCTGGACGGCGCGGACATATTCACCTGGAACAAGGGCGAACTTGGCCCCTGGCTCGGTTACCTGCCACAGGACGTGGAGCTGTTCGAGGGCACCATCGCCGACAACATTGCGCGCTTTGGCGAAGTGGACAGCGACGCGGTCATCCGCGCCGCCCGGACTACTGGCGTGCACGAGATGATCCTGCGTTTTGCGCAGGGTTACGAGACCCGTCTGGGCACCGATGGCAGCCCGCTTTCCGGTGGCCAGAAGCAACGCATCGCCTTGGCTCGCGCGCTGTATGGAGAGCCCAATCTGATTGTGCTGGATGAGCCGAACGCCAACCTCGACGACGTCGGTGAAAAGGCCCTGGTCGATGCGCTGGCCCAACTCAAGGGCCGTGGCGCCACCGTCATTCTGATTTCCCACCGCCCCAACGTGCTCTGCGCCGTCGATAAGGTGCTGATGCTGCGCGACGGCGGCGTGCAGATGCTTGGCACACGTGACGAAGTATTCGCAGCGCTGCGCAAGACCAATGTGATGCCTGCAGGCGCGTCGACTCCACTGGCCTCCGTCAAAGCACGGGAGTGACCGATCATGCAAATGAACCAACACATCGAGATGATTCGTCCCGATCCCAGAAACGTGGTGGATCTGGACGTCGGCAAACCCATGCGCAGGGGTCTGTGGCTGGTGCTCGCCGGCTTCGGCGGCTTCCTCCTGTGGTCCTGGCTGGCGCCGCTGGATGCGGGCGTGGTAGCGACAGGCACCGTAAAAGTCACCAGCAATCGCAAAGCCGTGCAGCATCTGAGCGGCGGCACCGTGGAGGCCATTCTTGTTCGCGAAGGCGATGCTGTGAAAAAAGGCCAGGAAGTGGTCCGCCTCGACTCGCTGCGTGCCGTTGCCGAACAGGGTGCGGTCAGCGCCCAGTACATCGTCAGCAAGACGGTGGAAAACCGCCTGGAAGCGGAACGTGACGGCCGCGACGTGGTGAACTACGACCCCGAATTGCTCAAGCGCTTCGGGAATGACCACCGTCTGGTGGCCGCCATGAACCTGCAACAACGTTTGCTGGATACCCGGCGCGCCGGCCTCGCGGGCGAAATCAGCATCCTGCAGGAAAACCTCGCGGCGTCGGCGGTGCAGCTCAAGGGTCTGCAGCAGGTCTATGGCGCCCGCGCCTCGCAGATCAACTTCCTCAACCAGGAACTGCAAGGCACCCGCGTGCTGGCGGCCGAAGGTTACGTGCCGCGCAACCGCCTGCTTGAGCTGGAACGCAGCAATGCCGACCTCTCCGCAGGCCAGGCCGAAAACCTCAATAACATTGCTCGCATACGGAGCCAGACCACCGAAATCAAGCTGCGCATCCTGCAGCGCCAGCACGATTACCAGAAGGAAGTCGAATCGCAGCTCACTGACACCGCCAAGGAGAACACCACCCTGGCCGACCGCTTGCGTGCGCTGGACTATGAAGTGACCCACACGGTGATTCGCTCGCCCATCGACGGCATGGTCCAGTCACTGAGCATCGCGACCATCGGCGGGATCATTCAGCCCGGCTTCAAGATCATGGAAATCGTTCCGGACAACGAACCGCTGCAGGTCGACGCGATGATCCCCGTACAGGCCATCGACAAGATGGTCCCCGGACTGGCCGTGGACATTGCCTTTCCGGCCTTCAACCATGCCCAGACGCCCAACATCCCTGGCCGCGTGAAGACGATATCCGCCGACCGCCTGCTCGACGAGGAAAGCAAGCAACCGTTCTATCTGGCTCAGGTAGAAGTCACGCCCGACGGCATGAGCCTGCTTGGCAGCAATCACATTCGTCCCGGTATGCCCGCCAGCGTCACCATCAAGACCGGCGAGCGCAACTTGATGAGCTACCTTCTCAAACCAATGCTCGAGCGTGTCGACAGCTCGTTCAAGGAACAATGAAATGGACCGTCATTGCCTGATCTTCTGCCTGCTGGGGTTGTCCCTCCCGGCCAGTGCCATGGACCTCAAACAAGCCTGGGATCTGTTGCAGTACCAGGGCCCCGTCTACCGCGCCGCTGTACATGAAAAAGAGGCCGGCCTGGAAAACCGCGCCATCGGCCAGGCCGGCCTGCTACCGCAGATCAGTGCCTCGGCCTACGACAACAAGGTCAATGGCACCCAGCGCCAGAGCGGCATCGAAAGGGATCTCGACTACGACTCCAAGGGCGCTAACGTGCGCTTGCGCCAGCCGCTGTTCAACAAACAGAAAATGGCCGAGTACCGCCAAGGTAAACAGCGTGCCGACTACAGCGTCGCGGTGTTCGATGCCAAGAGTCAGGACGCCGCGGTGCGCCTCGCCGAAAGTTATTTCGACGTGCTTTTGGCCAGCGAAACCATCGTCCTCGCCAAGTCCAAGCTGAGCGCCTTCGATGAGCAACTCGCCTCGGCGAAACGGCGCATGGAGCTGGGGGCCGGCACCATAACCGACATTGACGAGTCGGTCGCTCGCCGCGACCTCGCCGAAGCCGAGCTGATCGAAGCTCAGGACAACCTGATCAATGCGCGCCGCAGCCTTGAGGAATTCATCGGAGAAACCCCCGAATCGCTGATCACCTTGCGTTCGAGCTTCGATACGCCACCGCTGCAACCGAGCAACCTGCAGGACTGGTTGATCAAGGCTCAGACCGATAGCCCGCTGATCCATGCGCGCCGTCATAGCAGCAACCTCGCTGAAGAAGAAGTGAAGCGCGCCAGGGCTGGCCACTGGCCGACACTGGATTTCGTTGCCGGCTACACCGCGGGCGATAGCCAATCAATCTCCGAGCTCAATCAACGCAACCGCTACGGCTCAATCGGGCTGGAAGTCAATTTCCCGCTGTACAACGGTGGCGGTACCAGCGCACTGACACGCCAAGCCAGCGCCAATAGTTTCAAGGCCCTGGACGAGCTCGACGCCACGCGACAAGAAGTCATCTCCGGAACCACCCGCGAGTATGCCGGCATACACAGTGGCGCCAAACGTATTCATGCGCTGGAGCGGGCCGTGGAATCCAACGAACGCTCACTGACTTCGACACGCAAAGGTTTCAAGGAAGGCGGCACCAGCACCAATTCGGACGTCCTCAATGCCCAAGAGCTGCTCTTCGTTGCGCGCCACGATCTGTTCGAGGCCAAGTTGCGCTATTTGATGTCGCGTCTGCGCCTGGCCTCTTCGGTGGGCAGTCTGGGCGACGATGATATCGACCAGATCAACAACTACCTTGGCCCGGAACTGCTGGTCACCAACTGACATTCGCCTGTCAGCCGGTCGAGCCAAATGATGGCTAACCGGCGTTCCACCTCTGGGTAACTTTGATATTAACCAAATCCCGCCGCCCACCACAGCCCCCTGAACTACTCTCAACTTTTTGGCGCTGATGAAATGGCCTTCGCAGCTGTTGACGGCCTTGAATTTTCACTGTCGAAAACGGGCCACTACCATTCCCATAAGTGGGGAACTACACCCACCAAAACCGGGGGTTCCACCGGATTTGAGGATTATCCCCCACCCTCTTCTTCGATCACTTGACACACTTGGAGCCACCAGCCAATGAAGTTGAACTTCTTCTTCGCTCTGCTGTAGTGGCTTAATTGTTGCTGCACCCCTTGCACCCGCATTAGCTGTCGTCCCGAACATGGAGACGGCGGGGCATCACGCGAGGGGTGAAAAAATGAAACGCGCAAAACCACCATGCAACTCCATCGACTTGCTGCGCTGGTCAAGCCTGCCCTGTGCGATGCTTCTTACCCTCAACACCGCCAATGCCGTGCCGCTCGACGATGTCAGCCAGCCGCCACCGACGGACCCCTCGGCGTATACCAATCCGCCCGCCGACCCTGCGGCAGCGCTGGAAGCCTTGAAAACAATGCCGTCGACCAACCAGGGCGCGATTGCCCTACCCAACGGCGCGTACGGTGACCGCAACACTCCACGCGCTGACAACGCGCTGCCGCCGAGCCTGCAAACCTCGTTCAAAGTCCCCACCAACGGCAAACCCAGCCCGTTGTTCGGGGCGCAACCCTTCACCCAGCAACTGCTGCTATTGGAGGAATTCGGCACGGAAAAACTCGACCCGACCCTGCCCGCACCGACACTGACATTCCCTGTGCCCCTTGCCGGCCCGGCGCCACAGCAGGACCCGGACAGCATCGCTCGCAGCGGGCCGTCAAGTTCGGCACTGGAAGCCTTCATGCGCCAGCCCGGGCTTTACCCGTTTCCGTCGCAATACTCCAACGTGCTGGATCGCAACCCCTGGAAATCGCAGATTGAAGCCTTCCTCAACCGCCATCCGGTAGGTTCGCCGGCCGAAGGTCGTCCGCCAGGAAAAGGCTGGTCCCATCAACGCTGGAACGAGTTCTACCCGCAGGTCGCCTTCAAAACCGTGCAAGCGGGCGCCAAACTCAACAGTGGCATGCGCGACCGCCGACAACTGCACAACTACGCCGTCGGTGAGTTCGGGCCTGGCGGGCTCTATTACCAGACCTCGGACGTCCCGACCACAACGGGCACGACCAAAGGCATCGACACCCGTCTTCACCCAAAAATGCCGATTCAGAACCACAAAGCGTTATGGACCTTCGACGGCACCTTTCCTACAAAACTGCTGATGGTGCGCTACGGCCAACCGGTGCTGATGCGTCACTACAACGCCCTGCCGATCGACCCTGCCGCAAACATGGGTTTCGGCCTGCACACCCTCAGCACCCACGAACACAACGGCCACAACCCGGCCGAAAGCGATGGCTATACCAATGCGTTTTTCTTTCCGGGGCAGTACTACGACTATCGCTGGCCAATGCAACTGGCCGGCTACGACACCATCAACACCAAGGCTGAAGATCCTCGCGCGGCGTTCCCTTGCGCCCCGGGCGAAACCCTGTTCGTCAACGACGCCACCCCGGGCCTGAAGACCTGCAACAACGGCACCATCAAGATCCGCGGCGACTGGCGCGAAACCATGAGCACTCACTGGTTCCACGACCACATGCTCGATTTCACCGCGCAGAACGTCTACAAGGGCAACGCGGTGATGATGAACTATTACAGCGCCCTGGATCGTGGCAACGAGGCGGTCGAGGACGGCGTCAACCTGCGCCTGCCCAGCGGTTCGGCGCTGCCCTGGGGCAACCGCGACTATGACGTCAACCTGATGGTGGCCGACAAGGCCTGGGATAAGAACGGCCAACTGTGGTTCAACCCGTTCAACACCGACGGCTTCCTCGGCGATCAGATCCTGGTCAACTGGCAGTACCAGCCGCGCCTGAACGTGCGCGCTCGCAGCTATCGTTTCCGCATACTCAACGGCTCGATATCACGCTACTTCAGGATCGCGCTGGTGCGTGAAATCGCCGGCACCGGCGGCGAATTCCCCGGACCGGCAGGTTCCGGCGTGTCTTTTGCGCGCGTGCCGTTCCACTTGATCGGCAACGACGGCAACCTCATGGAGCACGCCGTGCCGTTCGACGGCAGCATGGACCTGGACGGCGACGGCGACATGCAGGACCACAACGCTATCCTGCCAACCCAAGGCATTGCCGAGCGTTACGACATCATCGTCAACTTCGCGAAAAACGGGATCAAGACCGGCGACAAGCTGTACTTCGTCAACCTGATGGTGCACCAGGGCGGCAGGGGGCCGGAGATAGAACCGGTGAGCCTGGCCGACGTCATGTCCGGGAAGTACAAAGCGGTGCTCAAGCTGGGTAGCAAAGGGCTGGAATGGGACAACGGCGACCCGGTGGTGGGCAAGTTCATGCAATTGGTGGTTCAGCCTTACAGCGGCACGGATGTGAGCATGAACCCTGCCGAGTACGAGCCAGCCAAACCGGGCAAGGCGGCGGGTAAAATCATGATTCCGCTGACCCTCAACCGTGACGATCCGACGGTGCAGGCCAAACTCAAACTGGCGCGGCATCGCGAGTTCATCTTCGGTCGCTCCGATGGCACCGACGAAGAACCCTGGACCATCAAGACCGATGGTGGCTATGGCTACCAGATGGACGCACGGCGAATCAGCGCCGCCCCGCAACTGGCCAACGGTCCGACAGATGCCGGGTTCTCCGGCGACGGCACCCTCGAGGTGTGGAAAATCAAGAACGGCGGCAACGGCTGGACCCACCCGGTGCACGTGCATTTCGAAGAAGGCATCGTCCTCAACCGCGACGGCAAGGCGCCGCCAGAATGGGAAAAATGGGCGCGCAAGGACGTCTATCGCATTGGCGAGGGTATCGACAGTTCGGTGGACGTGGAAATAGCCATCCGCTTCCGCGAGTTCGCCGGCACCTACATGGAGCACTGCCACAACACCCAGCATGAGGACACTTCGATGCTGCTGCGCTGGGACATCGAGAGGCCCGGCCAGTTCCAGTTGATGCCAACGCCCCTGCCCGGCTGGGACGGCGTCACCTATGTGAACTCTGCGGCGCTACCGACCTTCCGCACAGGCGAAGGCGAAAACAAAAAACCGGTCGCCAAACCCGACAGCGCCACCAGCAGAGACGGCAAACCGCTGACCATCAATGTCCTGGCCAACGACACCGACCCTGACGGTAATGTGCCACTTAAAGTGGTGGGTCTGACGCAACCGAGCGCCGGCAAGGGCACGGCCAGCACCGACGGCTTACGCGTGATCTACACACCACCGTCCACGATCGCCGCGTCGTTCGTCGCCAGCTTTACCTATCAAGCCAGCGATACCAAGGGCGCGGTGTCGACACCGGCGACGGTGACCGTGGCCGTCTCGGCACCGGTAAGTCGCTGACATGAGCGCAACGCCGCAGGACTGCTCAGGAATTGCCTGAAGGGCTGCTCGCAGCGTGGCAGGTTGTGTTCTTGAGCGGAAATTTCAATGGGTCGATAGCTGCCTTTCACTCGGCAGCTATCGATTCCAGCCATTAGTGACCAGCATCATTCGGTCCAGAGTGTCTAAAACAGTTAGTACAGGTTTAACGTTCATGACCGGGACGAAAATTGCTCCTGTGCAATTCGGTCCAAGTGGTGAGTCTCGCACTGTCACTCGGGTTTTGTAACGGTTGCAGCATACGGCGCCTAGAGCCTGCACCCACGCGCCTGTCCACTCAGCCTGTTGCTACAGGACTTCGCTAAACGGGCTGTTATCGGCCCAAAGCCTGTAAAAACGCTTAAGCGAACAACACCTCGGAAGCCACCTCTAAAACCAACTTAAAACGCCTCCCCACTTCAGAGGAAACACCCCCATAAACGGGCTTTATTTACCCAAAGTTTATATCGAAAGAAGCCCAAAAATCGGTTACACCGGCAGAACTTATATGCGCTTAACGTTTGGCATAGAGTTTGCTGAACGTTAACTAGTACATTAATCGAGAAAGGTAAGTGGCACTCCCAAGGCATATGCATTCAATAGGCAATGAAATGCCCACGTCGAAGTTAGCCACTCATAGTACTTGCTATTTTATGGAGCTACTGTCATGCCCCATGAGTCGATAACGCTTACGTCTGTACTCATTCTTCTCATTTTTACTATAGGGGTAGGCTGGAATCTTATCGGTTTGTTATTCGATTAAGAATAAACGGTAAATACCACAACCTTCGTACTGCCTTGATGGCCTCTATGGCTGCTTGCCGCCCATCGCGGAAGAGCGAGCGACCGCTTCACTCCTCGACGCATCCATACAACCCCTGCCGCCGATCCCGGTGCAAATCATTACGCGCACTGATGCGCTTGTTCCGTGCCTCGGCGAGGTTAAGTGTCGCCAGCAAAATCTGCTCGCCCCCCTGCTCCGCCGGCCCAGCCAGCGGGTAACCGTCAGCATCGACGATCACCGAACCTTGCACCCAACCAACCCCGCGTTCATGCCCATGCCGGTCGCACGCGGCAATGAACATCCGGTTGACCGACGCATTGGCCTGAACCCGAACCACTTCCGCCGGACGTTCGGTCGGTGGCCGTGGTCCATCGGGCCAGTTGACCGGCGCGCAGAGCAAATTTGCACCGGCCAGCGCCGGCAGGCGCACCCATTCGGGAAATTCCAGATCGTAGCAAATCAGCATGCCGATCCGTCCATGGACCGTTTCGACCACCGGCGGCGCGTCGTTGCCGGGGCTGAAGATTTCTTTCTCCGCGTCCCACAGATGTGCCTTGCGGTAAACGGCGCGAAGGCCTTGGGCATCGATCAACGCCGCGCTGTTGGCCAGTTCATCGCCTACCAGTCGCTCGCAGAATCCGCCCACTACAACGATGTTCAATTCCTTCGCCAACGCCGTCCACAGGCGCAGGGTTGGCCCCTCGGATGTTTCGGACAAGGACAGCGCTTCGCCACGGTCAGCAAACACATAACCGCTCTGCACCAGCTCGGGCAGCACCACCACCTGAGCGCCCTGCAACGCCGCCGAGCGAATCGCACGCTCAGTCAGCATCCGATTGAAAGCGAGGTCACCTATTTTCGGTGCAACCTGGCAACAGGCGACCACGGTATTTTTTACGCTGTTCAACGCCCCTCCTCCACAGGTTGATGGGCCATGGAAACAATGTCGCTTTCGGTGATCGAGTCGATGATCCGGCGTTCGTATTCAAGGTCGATCGAACGGCTAAGGAGGTAATACGTCAGACCTGAAACCACCAGGCCCACCAGCCAGGCGATGTCCACGCCTTCCAGCATGCGCGCCAGCGGCCCGACGAAAACCTCTTTCCCGGCGGCGGCATCGAAGATGTAGAAGAACGGCACCATCGCGGCAAAGCCGATCAGGTACGAGACGATTCCGCGAAATTCCCAGGCGCCATAAATGCCCTTCGGCGTGAAGAAATGCGGGATGGCGTAGCGGCCTTTGCGCACGAAAAAGTAGTCGACCAGATTGACCGCGGTCCAGGGCACGAGGAAGTACAACAGCAGCACGAGGAAGGTGTTCAACAGGGCGATGCCATCGCCCTTGATCGACAGCACGCAGGTCAACAGGATGAGGCTGATCGCGGAGATGGACATCACTCGGGCGCGGGGTGTCGGTGTGATCTTTTTGATCGAGTCGACGCCCGTCAACAACGTCAGCATGGCGCTGTAAGTGTTGAGCGCGATGATCGGCAGGAAACCCGCCACCGAGACGATGACCAACACATTACCCAGGCCTGGAATCATCGACGATCCGACCTGGTTCAGCGCCACCAGCGCATCCGCCGCTTTCAACTGCTGCGCGAGCCAGGCGCCGAGGCCGATCATCCAGCCGCCCGACAACGAGGCGCCGATGAACACGGCCGCGATCAGCTTCGGCCGGCTGGTGTTTTTCGGCAGGTAACGAGAATAGTCGGAGACATACGGTGCATAGGAAATGTTGTAGCTCGCGCCGATGGCAAACAGCGTGGCAAACGACACCCAGCTGAACCCCAGATCGGTCGCCGGTGTGACGCCCTCCTGGCCTGCACCGAACATCAAGGCAATGGTGACGAGCGCATACAACGGCAAGGTCGCCAGCAACGCCCACTTGAAGGCTTTGTGCAGCAAGTCGTGACCGTAGATCGACAGCAGCGCGCCGATCAGCACCACGGCAATGGCGACGATGGTCGGGTCGACGCCGAAGACATGTTCGAGGCCGTTCATGATCAGCGAGATGTTCACCACATTGAATCCGACGAACACGAACATCGTTGCCATCAAGGCCAGGATCACGCCGCGATACCCAAATTGGGCACGCGACTGGATCATCTGCGGAAGACCCATTTCGGGGCCTTGCGAGCCGTGGAAGGCCATGAAGATGGTGCCGAACATGATCCCGAGTGCACCGGCCACCATCGTCCACAGCGCCGACAATCCGAGACTTGGGCCGACAAAACCGATGGAGATGGTGAAGAAGTGGAAGTTGCCCAAAAACCAGAAAGGCCCCTGGCTGCTGAGTTTGGCGTGACGTTCGTTTTCCGGAATGTAATCGATCGAGTGGCCTTCGATGGCCAACCCGCCACTCGCCTCAAGGGCGTGCGCAGAATGAGGAGACCCTGACATACGATTGTTCCTATGCAGTTGATTGTTGTTTTTATGGGCAAAGCGCCGGTTTCATTGCAATGTAGGGCCTGGATCAGGGCTGTAAAATATCGCTGGCACACTGTTTACATAGATCGGCGTCTATGTGAGTGAACATTGAGGGACACCCATGCTGGGCACTGTATCGGAGCTGGATCTGCGTTTGATCCGGGTCTTTCTGACCGTCGTCGAGGCGGGCGGCATCTCGGCCGCGCAAACCGCGCTCAACACCACGCAGCCCACCATCAGTGCGCAATTGGCGACGCTGGAAGCAAGGGTGGGATTTCGCCTGTGCGAGCGAGGGCGCGGCGGATTTTCGGTGACGCCCAAGGGCGGCCAGTTTGTCGAGGCGGCCCGCCGATTGCTGGCGGCGGCCGAAGGCTTCCGGGTTGAAGTCCAGCACATCAATCGCAAGGTGTCGGGCAACATCAACATCGGTTTGCTCGGCCAGATCGACCCCGTTGCCAACAAGAAAATCGCCTTGGCCATCGCGCGTTTGCGCTCGCGCCATGAAGGCTTGTATTTCCACTTCACGGAACTGTCGTCATCGCTGCTGGAAGAGAAAATCATCAATAGCCATATCGATCTGGCCATCGGTTACTTCTGGCATCGTTTGCCCAACATCGATTACTTCCCCTTGTTCCAGGAAACCCAGATCGCCTACTGCGCCCCTGCTCATCCGCTGTTTGAGCAAGTGGGTGAGCTGACCCGGGATGACGTCAGCGATTTCGATTGGGTCTGGCCCAGCCACCCCTTGCCGGAAATGCCCGCGCCCACCTCGATCGAACGCCTGACCGTGCTCACCGACAGCATGGACGGCGCGGCGCTGCTCATTCTTTCTGGCCAGCACCTGGGCTTTCTGCCGCAGCACTATGCGGCGAAGCATGAACAACTGGGGCAATTGCATCCGCTGAATCCCGAGCTGCTGCGTTATGAGGTCGACTTTCATGCGGCGGTTCGGCATTCGGCGCGTCAGCGTGATTTGGTGAGTGCGTTCCTCAACGAGCTGATCGATGTTTTCAGTACTTAGACGCGTATTTCGCTGGTCGGGATGACGTCGATCCGGGCCACCGAACCGGACAGGCGCGCCAAGTCCTTGTTGTGCTCGGCGATGATGTCATCGGCACGCATGTTGCCGTTGTCGACGGTTGAATGGGCGTCGGCAGCGAGCACCACGTCGTAACCCAACGAGTGTGCCTGGCGAACGGTAGCGTTAACGCAATAGTCGGTTTGTAGACCGCATATGATCAGGCGATCAACGTCGCGCTTCAGCAGCAGTTGGCGCAGATCGGTCTGGTAGAAAGAGTCCGGGGTGGTTTTGCGTACGCGCAGGTCCTGGAGTGATGTTTCCAGTCCGTCCGCCAGTTGCCAGCCTTTGGAATCGTGCTTGAGCAGGTCACCCTCTTCGTGCTGGATGAAGATGACTGGTATTTCAGCATCACGGGCCCTGGCACTGAGGCCGTTGATGTTCTTGATGACGCGTTTGATCTCAAAGCATTCGTACTCGCCAGCGCACAAGGCGTGCTGGACGTCGATGATCAGCAGTGCAGTGGTCATGGCTCAGGCCTTAAAGTCGTCCTTCAGATCAAGGGGTACGCCACCTGCTCACTGGAGCCGAGCAAAGAGTGCGTACCGTCGATAATGCCGCAAAACACCCACGATGGAATAGCTTGGCATCGTTGCGTGTCAGCGAATTCATCCAGTCGGGCAAGGCCCGCCTCAACGCCGCTACGCTGAATTGAAAATTCATTACACCACATCAACTATGACGATATTATTTAATCTATTGCAACGAACAGCATTAAACACTTTCGAACAACAATAAGTGCAGTCAGACCTGACCCATTGCTTCAGGGTAACTCTTCGATATCGAGAAGTTTCGCCAGGGACTGCAACCTGTTTAATAACAGGACTGCGGCTTTGCTGCTGGCTCTTAATGGATTTCAGCCAGTGACGTGTGAGTTATACCGAATCGTTCTTTTTGGAACGTTATGGGCGCCGCTTACAATCCTGATTCCCGCTGATGCCGTTACATCCATTGAGAACACATATATGAGTGACAACAAAGTCCTTGTCTTGCGCACTTGCGCCAACGACATGTCGGACCATGCCGGCCAGGTCTGATGGTGTGCAAGCACTGGAGCCCAGCAAAAAACTCGAGAACGGCCTGGTCGGTTTATTGTGGGGAGAAGGCTCCTCTACTCAACTGAGTTTGCGAGCCGAAGCCAAGTGGATCGTGTGCGAAGTTCACATTGATCACGTTATAAAACTTGAAGAAGACGGCATGATCAAGTTTCCGGAGGCGGAAGTTGTTCACACTGGCACTCAGGACAGCTCGATCAATTACATTGCAACGCACATTGAAAACTATCAAGCATCAAACATTAGTTTGATCGACAACTCACTTGTGTCACCCAACAAAACATCCAGCCGTGAATTCGAAAGTCGGCGAACATAGGGTTACAATTCTCCCGGCATCGGCGCTAAAACCGACGCCTCGCAAACTTTCGAAACCGCTGTTTACGGCAGTACGCTCACCGGCGGGCATCAAAGTTATCTGCTGGCGGGTTACGGCAGCACGGAAACGGCCGGCAGCCAGAGTTCATGGATTGCCCGCTACGGCAGCACCTTGACCGCCCAACACAACGGCACCCTCACAGCCGGTTACGGCAGCACCGAAACTGCGGGCCAGAACAGTTCTTTGATCGCCGGCTACGGCAGCACGCTGATCAGCGGATTGCGCAGTGTATTGACCGCCGGTTACGGCAGCAGCCTGACATCCGGCATGCACAGCACGCTGACTGCCGGATACGGCAGCAACCAGATCGCCAGTTATCAAAGCTCATTGATCGCCGGCAAGGACAGTTCACAGAATGCGGGTTATCGCAGCACCCTCATCGCGGGCGCCGGCAGCATCCAGACTGCAGGCGATCGCAGCAAATTGATCGCCGGCAAAGACAGCACTTAAATCGCCGGCGACCGCAGCAAACGGCTGGCGGGCAGCAATAGCCACCTCACGGCGGGTGGTCGCAGCAAACTGACGGCGGGCGATGACTGTACGTTGATGGGCGGCGATAAAAGCGTTTTGACGGCGGGCAAGAACAGCATCCTGGTGGGCGGCGCCCGCAGCAAGCTCATTGGCAGCCTGGGTTCGACGCTGACCGGAGGCGAAAATGCGACGCTGATTTTCCGGTGCTGGAACGGCAAGCGCTACAAGAATGTCGTGGCGCATACCGGCAAGGATGGCGTAGAGGCGCATGTGCCGTATCAGGTGGATGAGGCGGATAACATTGTCACCAAGCCCGACGAATAACCTTGTAGCCGGTTGGGCCACCCTCGCAGATTGAGGGTGGCCATGGTGTTACGACTTAGTAGCCGAGCGACAACCCGGTATTCCTGCGCGGGTCATTGGCCCCGTAGAAACGGTTCTTGCCCACCGGCTTGCCTTCCAGCGAAGGTGCACCGACCAGGATTGCCGCCACATGGTTGGCATCCTGCGGCCCGGCAAACTTGTGCCCCCAGCTTTCGAGCATCTTCACCGTGTCAGGACTGGTGGTGAAGGTCTCCAGATTGGTTTCTTCCGGCAGCCATTGCTGGTGGAAACGGGGTGCATCGACCGCTTCCTGGATGTTCATGCCGTAGTCGATCACGTTGAGGATCGTCAACAAGGTGGCGGTGATGATGCGGCTGCCGCCGGGGGTGCCGACGACCATGACCACTTTGCCGTCCTTGGTGACAATGGTCGGGCTCATGGACGACAGCGGTGCCTTGCCGGGAGCGATGGCGTTAGCTTCGCCTTGCACCAGGCCGTACATGTTGGGCACGCCGATTTTCGAGGTGAAGTCGTCCATTTCGTCGTTGAGGATGACCCCAGTTTTGCTGGCCATGACCCCGGCGCCGAACCAGTCGTTGAGGGTGTAGGTCACCGACACCGCGTTACCCCATTTGTCGACGATGGAGTAATGCGTGGTGTTGCTGCCTTCATGGGGCGCTACGCCGGGCTTGAGTTCGCTGGATACGGCGGCCTTTTTCGGATCAATCGCGGCGCGGATTTTAGTCGCGTAGTTTTTGTCCAGCAGGTGGGCGATCGGATTGTTCACGAAGTCCGGGTCGCCGAGGTAGCTGTTGCGGTCCACATACGCGTGGCGCATCGCTTCGATCTGGTAATGCATGCCTTGGGCCGAGCGGTAGCCCAGGTCTTTCATCGGGTAGCCGTCGAGGATGTTCATGATCTCGCAGATCACCACGCCACCGGAGCTTGGCGGCGGTGCCGACACCACGTGATAACCCCGGTAGTCGCACTCGATCGGCGCCAGTTCACGGGTCTTGTATTTGTCGAGGTCGGCCTGGGTGATGATGCCCTTGTTGGCCTGACTGGAGGTGACGATGGCGTCGGCCACCCAGCCTTTGTAGAAACCGTCTTCGCCCTTCTCGGAAATTTCCCGCAGGGTTTTCGCCAGATCCTTCTGTACCAGTTTTTGCCCGACCTGCATCGGCTCGCCGTTGCTCAGGAAGATCGCGCCGGAATCCTTGATGTCCTTCTTGAACACGTCGGTGGCGTATTCCAGCAATTCGACATCGCCCTGCTCCAGCACAAAACCGTCTTCGGCGAGTTTGATGGCCGGGGCGATAACTTCCTTGCGGGGTTTGGTCCCGTATTTCTTCAGCGCCAGTTCCATCCCGGACACCGTACCGGGCACGCCAACAGCCAGGTGGCCTCGGGTACTCAGGTCCGGGACCACATTGCCCTCCTTGTCGAGGTACATGTTTGCAGTGGCAGCCAGGGGGGCTTTTTCGCGGAAATCGAGGAAGGTCTTGCGCCCGTCCGCCAGCTGAACGGTCATGAAACCACCGCCACCCAGGTTACCCGCGGCGGGATAGACCACCGCCAGCGCATAACCCACCGCGACGGCGGCATCGACGGCGTTGCCACCGTTCTTGAGCACATCGACGCCCACATGGGAGGCCAGATGCTGGGCCGTGACGACCATGCCGTTTTCGGCCGCAACCGGGGCTACGGAGGCCGCGTAAGCACTGAGGCAACTGAGCGCCAAGGAGGTCGCAATCAGCGATTTGGCAAAAGGTTCGAACTTCATGAGTCGGTCTCTTCTTGTTTTTAAAGTAGGAAAACGCTTCAAGAGCAGTAGGCAGTATGGCTGGGATTGCGTATTGCGCCTCCCCATCGAGGCAGTATGCTTGGCCTCTGTTCAGCCCTTCTGCGGAGTTCGCCGGCATGTCTTACACCTTCACCACCATGGCGTCTCCGGTCGGCGAGCTGAAGCTGGTCGCGAAAGATTCAAGACTGGCAGCCATCCTCTGGGAAAACGACAAACCGAACCGCGTAAAGCTCGGGCCGATGAGTGAAGCGGTGGACAACCCGATTCTGGTGCGTGCCGTTAAACAGCTGCAGGAATACTTTGCCGGCACACGAAATCGCTTAGAGCTGGAACTGGATTTTTCCGGGACGGACTTTCAGAAGAAGGTATGGCAGGCGCTGCTGACCATTCCGTTTGGTGAGACTCGCAGTTACAGCGAGATTGCCGAGCAGATTGGCAACCCGAGCGCAGTCCGGGCGGTGGGCGCGGCGAATGGCAAGAACCCGATCTCGATTGTTGCACCGTGCCATCGGGTGATTGGTGCGTCCGGGAAACTCACCGGGTTTGCTGGCGGGCTTGAGGCGAAGGAGCGGTTGCTGACGCTTGAGGGTTGCGAGTGGTCGGGGGGTAGCCGAACAGGCGATTTATTTTAAAACTGATTCATCGGAGCCTCTGTGGCGAGGGGATTTATCCCCGTTCGGCTGCGAAGCAGTCGTGAATTCAGACGACGCTGTGCATCAGATCGACCGTGCATTCAGGTTTTACGACTGCTGCGCAGCCGAACGGGGATAAATCCCCTCGCCACAGGACAGCTGCTACAGGGGGGCAGGAGTCGTTCAGGCAAAGATGTTTTTCATCGCCGCATACTGAAGCAACATGATGGTCTTCGCATCGCAGATTTCCCCGCGATAAAACGCCTCAAGCGCCTCGTCGAATGTCCACTCCAGCACTTCCAGTTCTTCGGTCTCTTCTTCCAGTCCACCGCCCTCGCTGACTTTCGACGCGGCGTCATATTTTGCGATGAAGAAGTGCAGTTTTTCGGTGACCGAGCCTGGGCTCATGTAGGCCTCGAACACCTTTTGCACGTGGTGAACGCGATAGCCGGTTTCCTCTTCGGCTTCGGCGCGGATGCGTTCTTCCGGTGCCGCGCCTTCGAGCAGTCCCGCCGCTACTTCGATCAGCAAACCATCGTGGCCGTTGACGAACACCGGCAGCCGAAACTGACGCGTCAGTACGACAGTTCTTTTATCGCGATTGAACAACAGCATCGCCACGCCATTGCCACGGTCGTACACCTCGCGGGTCTGGCGCTGCCAGTCGCCGTTATTACGCAGATAGTCGAAGGTGATTTTCTTCAGCAGGTACCAGTCGTGGGACAACACTTGGGACTCAATGATGTTGACCCGTTCGGCTGTGTTCGCCATCACAAAGCATCCTTTTTTTCGTCAGAAGGTCCACATGGTAGGCGAAAACGAAAAAGCCCGGCATCTCTGCCGAGCTTTCTTTTTACTGCTGCCTGGCAACGTCAGGTATCGCGTTGCCTTCTTCGTGGGAAGAGAGCCGGCTGCCATGAATCAACGGCCCGTAACGACGGCTGAACTCCCAGTTGTAAGGCACGTGGTCCTTATTGACTCCGTTGTCCCAATTCACCGACCAGGTCATCAGACCCTTGATCGAAAGCCCCTTGGCGTCGAGACGCTTGAAGGCATTCACCACTGCCACCGGGTTGATCACGTAACCGGTGGCCGCCGCGTCGACGTTGGCGGGCAGGCCGATCACGAACTTGTCCGCCGGAATCCTGGTGAACCCGCGAGTGCCGCTCACCAGACTTTCGGTCAGGTAAAACAGGAAGTCCTCTTTCAGCGCGTCGTTGTTCTGGGCAATCCACGCGCCATTGCCGTTATTGGTTTCCGGCACCCAGATTCCGTCACCGCCCTGGTTGTAGTACTGCGGGGCGATGAAGTCGTAATAGCCTTCCAGGGCCTGAATGTAGCCGACGTATTTGCCGGCGGTGGTCAGGTACGGAAACTCCGGCGCCATGCTGATAATGAAGTGTTTGCCTTCAGCGGCGTAATGGTCCTTGACCCGTTTCAGCGCGGCAGGCAGGACGGACTTGTTGTCGGCGAAATCAATCGCACTCTGTTCAAGATCGATGTCCAGCCCATCGAAGCCGTAGGTTTCCACCAGACGGATGATTTCATTGGCCAGTGGCAGCTCGTTGCCTTTGTGCAGCTCGATGTGCGCGTCGGCGCCACCCAGGGAAATCAGCACCGCCCTGCCCTGGCTGTTCAGCACGCCGACCTGGCGACGGAACTCGGCGTCGGACAGGTTGTACGGCTTGAAGGTCGGGATGCCGTTGCCCTTCATGAAGGCCACGGCCACCACGTTGTACTCCTTGGGCACATCCTGCAGCGCGATGTTGGCGAATTGGCCGCGCTGGTAACCGTCGCTCGGTCCGGCGGGCCAGTTGTGCCAGAAACCCATGAGGATCTTTTTTTTACCGGCAATGCTCGGCATCAACGACGCCGCATCGGCGAGTGGCGATTTCAGTAACGTAAAGTCGAAAGTAGACATGTTCTATTCCTTGAACGTGTTGGGTTTAACACCGCGGGCCTATTTGAAGTCCACGTCGAACGCTTGGTAGAAGGCGTTGCCGGTGTTGGCCACGATCCACATCAGCACAATCACGTGATGGCCCTTTTTGTTGCCCGGCAATTTCACTTCGTGATTGACCTTGGCCTTCATCTCGGCGGAATGGCTGTAGTACGGGACCTGGGTGTAGAAGTCGTCATAGAACGATTTTGCCTCCAGTTGCGCACGACTGATGCGCTGTTTCGGGTTCCAGCCATCCTTGGTGATGAACCAGCTGTAGCCACGGGTGACGTGAGGGGCGGTGTATTCCCAAGTGACTTTGAAGGTCTGGCCGGGGTCGACATTCAACAAAGGCCAGGAGAACGGGCGGCCGAGCTTGAGGCTCATTTCCTCGTTGGTGAAGTTGATGCAGTCACGGGCATCAGATTTGCCCCCACTGAGGATCAAGCCGTCGGCAGGTGGCGTGACACTGTCGCTGTCGGTTTGATACGGCGCCGGAAATGGCCCGGCCGTCAGCGATGGGAAGTTCTTGCCACCTTCCATTTCGTTGACTTGCCAGTTACCCAGCAGCCCCTGCTCTACGGCCACCGCACCGCGGCTGGAAGGGGATGTGACACGACCGTGTCGAAGTTGAGGTTGAGTCTGTGGTTGGTTCATTTTTTTCACTCCGTTGATTTAAGAACTCTCCTTCCTGAGGAGAGGCCTTCAACCTAACGGAGCTGTTTTTTTTGTCCATCGACCCATTTTTGGTGCGGATGAGTCTGCTGTGGCAGACCACCCGCAAATACTGGATATACAACCAGTACTCTGATCCAAGTCCTACGTCCTGTGTAGCAAATGGATTACAGCGCAAGGCAGCAATCGGGGGCTTCATGCGGCCTAGGAAAGCTGTGCCTTGTATTCCTTCTCGTACTGCCCGGCCAGGGACTCTTTCTGCTTGTCGTCGAGCAGTTTGCCGGCCATCTGGAAGAACTTCTGTTCTTCCTCTTCCAAGTGGTGATGGACCTTCTCGGAAAGCTTCTTGGCGGTCGCCAGCCAGGCCGGGTTGGACATTTCCGTCTCATCCAGCTCCTCCATCATTTCATCCATTTCGTGGTGCTCGGAGATGGCATGGCGGCTGAGGTCGACGCCGTTGTCGAACTCCATCAGCGGTATGTAGAAATGGCGCTCTTCGGCGGTTTCGTGGGCCTGGAGTTCAGACTTGAGCTGTTTGTAAGCCTCGACCCGTTCCGGCGTGTCACCGCTGGTCCTGATGAGCGCTTTGGCATAGGTGCGTTGGCGGTCGTGACTTTCACGCAGGGCTTCAAAAATATTCACGGGTGATCCTCATTGGCCGCGTTCTGGAATGACGCTGTTTAGGCTAGACATCCGGGCGCGAGCGAGGGTTCCACTCAAGAGACTGGAACAACCGCCGGGGCACACGGTAGGCTTGCGGGTGTTGTCCCCTCATGGCCATAAGGATTTAGCTGATGGAACTGCGAATCGAACAGTCGCAAAACCCCACCGAAGACGAAGAGCAGGCGATTCTGCTGCCGTTGCGCGCCTATAACGCCTCAAAGGCCGGTGTCTCGAAGCAGGAGCCCATTGCCCTGCTGATCCGCGACGAACACGACGAGATTCTCGGCGGCCTGCATGGCCGGGTTTTTTATCAATGGTTGTATATCGAGTTGCTGTCGGTGCCGGAACAGGCTCGAGGGCAGGGCTTAGGCACCAAGCTGATGCGGATGGCCGAAGACCTGGCACGGGAGAAGGAATGCATCGGGGTCTGGCTCGACACCTTCGACTTCCAGGCGCCGGAGTTCTACAAGAAGCTGGGCTACAGCGAGGTAGGCCAGATTGTCGACTATCCGCCGGGACATAAGCGCTTCTTTTTCCAGAAGCGCCTGGTCAACGACGTATAACCTGTGTGGGCAGCCCCATTTATGTGATCAACACCGGATCATTGTGGGAGCGGGCTTGCTCGCGAATGCGGTGCGCCAGGCAACATTGATGTCGTCTGATACACCGCATTCGCGAGCAAGCCCGCTCCCACAGGGGGGTACTGCGTCAGCCTTCAGATCAGAGGCAGGTCGCAAGCGCCGCAAGCCGGCGCTTGGCCACAAAGTCGTCACGCTGCGCGTAGTAACTCAACACGGTGCCTGACGCATCGGTGGTCACGTCCACGAAGGACTCAGCCGAACGCGTGTAGACGGTGGACCCGCTCTTCTCACCGGGCTGCAGATACGCCCCGGCATCGACACCGAACACCGCCTCGTCCTGCCAGGAAAACTGCACGCACTGGGCGACGACTTTTTCCGGCTTGTCCGATTTCAGGGTTTTGTAAGGGGCTTTGGTGCGGGCATCGTTCATCACCGAGCCGGCGCATCCCGCCAGCAACGTCACGGCCAGCGCCACCATCAGAATTCGCATTGTGTTCGCTCATCAAGAAAAAGCGGACTGTATCACCGTGGCACGGCGTATCGTTCTGCTTTACTTCATTTATACCGCGACACCGAGTGACGATTCGCGCACCCTGTCGCGCCATTAACGTCGCATCGCCCATTTTACCGGGCCCATTTTTCTGGAAAGGTCATGACCCCCAACGCCGAATATTACAAACCGACCGCCGAATACGCTGACAAGCTGATCAGCCAGATCGGTCAGACACCGTCCTGGATCGCCAAGCGAATTGGCGTCACCGACAAACGAATCCGTTACATCCTCGACGGCGAACGCACCGTCAAAGGCGAAACCACGCCGATCCAGATGACCTACCCCGAGCAGTTTGCGCTCGAGTGTCTGGCCGCTGCGGCCAAGGCCAGCAAGAAGCAATCTTCGTAACCCCAGCCTCAAGGAGCGACCATGGCGGCAACCGAACAGCAACACGAGCAGGCGCTGAAGACGTTTCTCGATGAGCGCCCAGAACTGCGCGTCGAACTCGACAACCTCAACCCGCTGTTGGCTCAGGCCAAGGGCGAGACTGCCGAGCAGTATCGCGACGAGCGCTTGCATGAGGCCTTCGAAGCCGAAGCCGAGCGCCTGGGTTTGTTTGCCTGGGAGCTCACGCTGCAACTGACCGCCGCAACGCCTGAAGACTACGAGACTCAGCGCCTGGAAGTGCACAAGGAAGTGGCCGAGATGGCGGGTATGGACTGGCTGGAGTATTGCGAGTTATATGGATTGAGCAAGTGACCGTGACGGTCGCTGCCTGAGGACGACTTCCGCCGATGCTGCCATCCCTCTCGACGTCTCGCGCCAGCCCCGGCCACCTGCATATCCAGAAATGGCGCGGACGCATCGGCATGGCGCTGGTGGCCGCGCTCTCGGTGCTCGCCGGCATGACCGACGCCATCGGCTTCATGGCCAGCGGCGATTTTGTTTCCTTCATGAGCGGCAACACCACCCGCCTCGCCGTGGCCATCAGCGACGGCGATCTCGGGCTGACCTTGCGCCTGTTGATTCTCGTGGCGACCTTCATCGTCGGCAACGCCTTGGGTATTGTCGTCAGCCGCTTTGGTGGCCGCCGGGCGCTACCCTTGCTGCTGTGCATCGCGATGCTGCTCTGCGGCGCCGCAGCCTGGCCTTATGACGAACAATTGCCGGCGCTGCTGGCGGCGATCATCGCCATGGGCATGCTCAACGCGGCGGTGGAAGAAGTGAATGGCCTGCCGGTCGGTCTCACCTACGTCACCGGCGCCCTGTCGCGCTTCGGGCGCGGGCTGGGACGGTGGATGCTCGGTGAGCGGCGCAATGGCTGGCGGGTTCAGTTGATTCCCTGGACGGGGATGTTCGCCGGTGCAGTGCTTGGCGCGGTGCTGGAACATCACCTTGGGCTCAAGGCGTTGTTTATCAGTGGGTTGCTGGCCGGGGCGATCGGGTTGCTGTCGCTGAAAATCCCGCGGCGTTGGCAGTTGGGGTATATGCCGCGTTGAGCGGTGCCTGTCAGGCAGCCATCGCGAGCAGGCTCACTCCCACAGGGGTTTTGTGGTGGATTTCAATGTTGTGTACGACACAAATCCCTTGTAGGAGCGAGCCTGCTCGCGATGGCCGCGACTCGGTCTACGAGTAAACCCCCTTCGCCGCCCCGGCGATAAAGCTTTATCATGGACACAGTTTTGCTGATCGAGTCCGTCATGAAGTTCGCCATCGCGCTGTTTTCCGCCGCCCATGCGCCCTCCTCGCGCCGTGCCTTGCTGTTTGCCCAGGCTGCGCTGGCCGGCGGGCATGAGATTGTCCGGCTGTTTTTCTATCAGGACGGCGTCTACAACGCCTCCGGCAGCGTGGTCACGCCCCAGGATGAGCTGGACGTGCCCAAGCAATGGCGCGCCTTTGTTAGCGAGCATCAATTGGACGGCGTGGTGTGTATCGCCGCCGCCCTGCGCCGTGGCGTGTTGAACGAAGAGGAAGCAGGGCGCTATCAGCGTGACGCTGTTGCGGTGAGTGCGCCGTGGGAATTGTCCGGCCTCGGCCAGTTGCATGACGCGGTGCAAGACGCTGACCGCCTGATCTGTTTCGGAGGCGCCTGAGATGGCTAAATCCTTGTTGATCATCAGCCGTCAGGCCCCGTGGTCCGGGCCGAACGCGCGCGAAGCGCTGGACATCGTGCTGGCCGGCGGCGCGTTCGACCTGCCGATCGGCTTGCTGTTTCTCGATGACGGCGTGTTTCAGCTCGCCGCGAAACAAAACGCCAAGGCCCTGCAACAAAAGGACCTGAGCGCCAACCTGCAAGCGTTGCCAATGTTCGGTGTTGAAGACTTGTTCGTCTGTGGCGACAGCGCTGCCGAACGGGGCCTGGACCTCGACGGTCGGTCGCTGGAAGAAGCCCAGGTGCTGGCCGCCCAGGAAATCTCTGCACTTGTTGACCGTTACGACCAGGTGATCACCCTCTGATGTCGACTTTGCATGTGTTGTCTCATTCCCCGTTCGGCGATGACCGCCTGACCAGTTGCCTGCGTGTGATCGGCACGAACGATGCGCTTTTGCTGACCGGCGACGCGGTGTATGCGTTGCAGCCGGGTACCGCGCCGTTCAACGCGCTGAACGCTCTCCGTTTGAATCTGTTCGTACTGGCCGAAGATGCCCAGGCTCGCGCCCTGGAGATTCCTGAAGCGGCCAAGACCATTGATTACCCGGCCTTCGTCGAGCTGTCGATTCACTACGACAAGGTCAACAGTTGGCTATGAATTCCCTGACGCTCGGCGCTCGCGCCATCGAGTTGGACAAGGACGGGTTCCTGGTCGAACTCAGCGATTGGTCCAATGAAGTGGCCACCGCCCTCGCCGCTGCCGAAGACATCGAGTTGAGCCCGGAGCACTGGGAAATCCTCGAATTGTTGCGCAGCTTCTACGCCGAATTCCAACTGTCCCCGGCCACTCGCCCGCTGATCAAGTACACCGCGCTGAAGCTCGGCCCGGAAAAAGGCAACAGCCTGCACCTGAACCGACTGTTCAAAGGCACCCCTGCCAAACTCGCCGCGAAACTGGCGGGTCTGCCCAAACCGACGAATTGCTTATGACCGACTTTCCAGCGCTGACCCTCGAAACGCCCGCCGAACACCCGTTCGCCCAGTTCGTACGGATCCTCGGCAAAGGCAAGCGTGGCGCCCGCGACCTGACCCGGGTCGAAGCACGGGAAGCCATGGGCATGGTGCTCGACGACAAGGTCGAGGACACCCAGCTCGGCGCGTTCCTGATGCTGTTGCGGCACAAGGAAGAAAGCGCCGAGGAAATGGCCGGCTTCACCGAAGCCCTTCGTGAACGATTGAACCCGCCAGCGCTGGCGGTGGATCTGGACTGGCCGACGTATGCCGGCAAGAAGCGTCATTTGCCGTGGTATCTGCTGGCGGCCAAATGCCTGGCGCAGAACGGTGTGCGCATCTTCATGCACGGCGCTGGCGCCCACACGGCCGGCCGGCTGTACAGCGAGCAGTTGCTGGATGGATTGAGCATTCCGCTGTGCCGCGACTGGCAGCAGGTGGGCACGGCACTCGATAACGGTGGCCTGGCGTTCATGCCGCTGGTGGATTGGGCACCGCAACTTCAGCGCATGATCGACCTGCGCAACACTTTGGGCCTGCGTTCGCCGATCCATTCCCTCACCCGCATCCTCAATCCGTTGGGCGCTCGCTGCGGCCTGCAAAGCATTTTCCACCCCGGCTACCAGGCGGTGCATCGCGATGCCAGTGGTTTGCTCGGCGACACCGCGATTGTGATCAAGGGCGATGGTGGCGAAATCGAGATCAACCCGGACGCCGACAGCCATCTGTACGGCACGACCGGCGGCGAAAGCTGGGACGAGGAATGGCCGCAGTTGTCGACCCAGCGCCACGTCAAACCCGCCTCGCTCGATCCTGAGCATTTGAAAGCGGTATGGCGCGGTGATGTGGTCGACAGTTACCCGCAAATGGCCCTGATTTCGACCATGGCCCTCGCGTTGCGCGGCCTCGGTCAGACTCGCGAACGCGCCTTCGAAACGGCCCAACAGTACTGGGATGCTCGAGACAGATCGATTTAACCGATCATAACGCTCCAACCTTTGCGCTTTTTTATCGAACCTATGCGAATAGACTCCTCTCCAACGCTTATCGGTTGAGGAGTCTTGAGCATGGGTTTGTTAGTTGAAGGTCGCTGGCAGGACCAGTGGTACGAAAGCAGCAAGGACGGCGCGTTCCAGCGTGAACAGGCGCAACGTCGTAACTGGCTGACCGCCGACGGCAAGCCCGGCCCGACGGGTGTCGGTGGTTTTGCGGCCGAGGCCGGTCGTTATCATCTCTACGTGTCTCTCGCCTGTCCGTGGGCGCATCGCACGCTGATCCTGCGCAAACTCAAAGGCCTGGACAACCTGATCGATGTTTCGGTGGTCAGTTGGCTGATGCTGGAAAACGGCTGGACCTTCGACCAGAACCTCGGCTCGACCGGCGACAAACTCGATCACTTCGACTTCATGCACCAGCGTTACACCGCCGACACCGCCGACTACACCGGCCGCGTCACTGTGCCGGTGCTCTGGGACAAACAGCAAAACCGCATCGTCAACAATGAATCGGCGGAGATCATCCGCATGTTCAATGGCGCCTTCGATGATTTGACTGGCAATGACCTGGATTTCTATCCGGCGCCGTTGCGCGGCGAGATCGATGCGTTGAATGAACGGATTTATCCGGCGGTGAACAACGGCGTTTATCGGGCAGGGTTTGCCACGTCGCAGTCGGCTTATGAAGAAGCGTTCGATGGATTGTTCGCGGAACTGGATCGCCTGGAAGAGTTGTTAGGCGCCAATCGTTACCTGGCCGGTGAATACCTGACCGAAGCTGATATCCGCCTGTTCACCACGCTGATTCGCTTTGACGCGGTGTATCACGGCCACTTCAAGTGCAACCTGCGGCGGATTACCGATTATCCGAATCTGTCGAACTGGCTGCGGGAGATTTACCAGTGGCCGAGGATTGCCGAGACGGTGGATTTCCAGCACATCAAGAATCACTACTACGGCAGCCACAAGACCATCAATCCTACCGGGGTTGTGCCGAAAGGGCCGGCGCAGGATTTCACGGCAACCCATGATCGGGCGCGGTTGAGTGGGAAAGGGGTTTGGCGCAGGGCCTGAGGTGTGTGAAGCTTTTGAGGGCCCCTTCGCGGGCAAGCCTCGCTCCTACAGGTTATGTGTTCACTCAGCACGCAACCAAGGAGCGAGGCTTGCCCGCGAATGAGGCGACTCGGTCTTCAGACTTGCGCCTGAGCACCCTCGAACCACGCCAGTTTTTCGCGCAATTGCACCACTTCCCCAACGATCACCAGCGTCGGCGCATGCACTTCATGCTCCGCCACCAGCCGTGGCAAATCGGCCAGCGTGCCGGTAAACACCCGCTGATTGACCGTGGTGCCCTGCTGAATCAACGCCGCTGGGGTATCTGCCCCGCGACCATGCTTGATCAACTGTTCGCAGATGATCGGCAAGCCCACCAGCCCCATGTAAAACACCAGGGTTTGCGCCGGCGCGACCAGGTCGGCCCACGGCAAATCGGTGGAACCGTCCTTCAAGTGCCCGGTGACAAAACGTACCGACTGCGCGTAATCGCGGTGAGTCAGCGGAATCCCGGCGTACGCCGCGCAACCGCTGGCGGCCGTGATACCTGGCACCACCTGGAACGGGATGCCATGGGCCGCCAGTTCTTCGATCTCTTCACCGCCGCGACCGAAGATGAACGGATCACCGCCCTTCAATCGCACGACCCGCTTGCCTTGCTTGGCCAGATCCACCAGTTGCTGGTTGATCTGATCCTGAGGCACGGCGTGATCGGCGCGACGCTTGCCGACGTAGACCCGCTCGGCATCGCGACGACACAAATCGAGAATCGCCGGGGCGACCAAACGGTCGTACAACACCACATCGGCTTGCTGCATCAGGCGCAAGGCACGGAAGGTCAGCAAGTCTGGATCACCTGGACCTGCACCCACCAAATACACTTCACCGGTGGCGACCGGCGCTTCGCCATTGATCTTCGCCAGCATCAAGCGCTCGGCTTCAGCGCCCTGCCCGGCCAGTTGCCGGTCGGCAATCGGGCCCTGGAATACATCTTCCCAGAACGCCCGACGCTGCTGCACATCCGGGAACAGGCCTTTGACCTGACTGCGAAAACGCGCCGCCAGACCGGCCAGTTGACCGTAGGTGGAAGGAATCCAGGTTTCCAGCTTGGCGCGGATCAACCGCGCCAGTACCGGCGCATCGCCGCCGCTGGACACCGCAATAATCAAGGGAGAGCGGTCGACGATTGCCGGGAAGATCACGCTGCACAGGGCTGGCGCATCCACCACGTTGACCGGCACGCAACGCCGATGGGCATCGGCAGAGACTTGCGCGTTCAGCGGTTCGTCGTCGGTGGCGGCAATGATCAGCCCGCAACCGTCCAGGTCCGCTGCGACGTAGCCCCGTAAAAGGCATTCGCCACCGCTGCCGGCAACCAATTCGCGCAGCTGCGGTTCGATTTCAGGTGCGACCACCCGCAGCAGCGCACCGGCTTCGGCCAGCAGGCGGGATTTGCGCAAGGCAATCTCCCCCCCGCCGACGACCAACACACGACTGCCGCGAAGGTTATGAAACAGCGGCAGATAGTCCATTTAGCCGATGACCTCGAGGCCACCCATGTACGGTTTCAGCACTTCAGGCACACGGATCGAACCGTCGGCCTGCTGGTAGTTTTCCAGCACCGCCACCAGCGTACGACCGACCGCCAGGCCGGAGCCGTTCAGGGTGTGGACCAGTTCAGGCTTGCCGGTTTCCGGGTTGCGGAAACGCGCTTGCATACGACGGGCCTGGAAGTCGCCGCAGTTGGAGCACGACGAAATCTCGCGGTATTTGTCCTGGCTCGGAATCCACACTTCCAGGTCGTAGGTCTTGACCGCGCTGAAACCCATGTCACCGGTGCACAGCGCAATCGTGCGATAAGGCAATTCCAGCAGTTGCAGGACTTTTTCAGCGTTGGCCGTCAGGCCTTCCAACGCCTCCATCGAGGTCGACGGCTCAACGATCTGGACCATCTCGACCTTGTCGAACTGGTGCTGACGGATCATGCCGCGGGTGTCACGGCCCGATGCACCGGCTTCGCTGCGGAAGCACGGGGTGTGGGCGACGAACTTGATCGGCAGCAGTTTGGAATCGACGATCTCGCCGGCCACGATGTTGGTCAGCGATACTTCTGCGGTCGGGATCAGGTACAGATCGGCTTCGCCTTCGCGGCTGATCTTGAACAGGTCTTCTTCGAACTTCGGCAGCTGACCGGTGCCTTGCAGCGCAGGCGCCTGGACCAGATAAGGCGTGTAAGCCTCTTCGTAACCGTGTTCGCTGGTGTGCAGGTTGATCATGAACTGCGCCAAGGCGCGGTGCATACGGGCAATCGGGCCGCGCAACAGGGCGAAACGGGCGCCGGACAGCTTGGCGGCGGTTTCGAAGTCCAGCCAGCCGAATTTCTCGCCCAGGGCCACGTGGTCCTGAACCGGGAAATCGAAGGCGGTCGGGGTGCCCCAGCGGCGCACTTCGACGTTGCCGTCTTCGTCATCACCGATGGGTACGGATTCGTGCGGCAGGTTCGGGATGCCGAGCAGAATCGAGTCCAGATCGGTCTGGATCCCGTCCAGCTCGACTTTACCGGCGCTCAACTCGTTCGCCATGCGCTCGACGTCGGCCATCAGCGGCGCGATGTCTTCGCCGCGCTGCTTGGCCTGGCCGATGGTTTTGGAGCGCGCATTACGTTCAGCCTGCAGTGCTTCGGTGCGGGTCTGGACGGTCTTGCGCTGTTCTTCCAGCGCTTCGATGCGCGCAACATCCAGCGTGTAACCACGGGATGCCAGGCGGTCCGCTACGTCCTGAAGGTTGCTACGTAACAGTTTGGAATCGAGCATGTCGGTCTCTCGTTATCAAAGTTTGGTCAAGGACAGGCCAGCCCAGGTCGCGAGCAGCCCTCCGAATACGCTGATGGCAGCATAGCCCAGGGCCAGCGGCATTTGCCCGGTTTCCAGCAGGCGCACCGTATCCAGTGAAAAGGATGAAAAAGTCGTCAGCCCCCCGAGGAAGCCGACCATCAACCCGGCGCGCACCTCAATCGGCACCTCCGGGCGGATCAAAAACAGACCGTATAGAACGCCGATCAGCAAACAGCCGACGATATTAACGGCCAGCGTCGCGGTATAGAAGTGCCGTGGCCAATTAGCATTGATCCAGTTACCGGTAGCAAAGCGCAACAGTGTCCCGGCGACACCGCCGACGGATACCGCAATGACCAAAGGAATCACTATGTTCTCCGCTGCCGGGGGCTTAGACGGTCAAGTTGTGCGAGGTGATTGAGCTTTTCGCCGATCTTCAGCTCAAGGCCGCGAGGCACTGGCTGATAGAACGGTTGTGGCTCAAGTTCGTCCGGGAAGTAGTCTTCGCCAGCGGCGTAAGCGTCCGGCTCATCGTGCGCGTAACGGTATTCATCGCCGTAACCCAATTGCTTCATCAGTTTGGTCGGAGCGTTACGCAAATGCAGCGGCACTTCCAGCGAACCGTGTTCGGTGGCGCTGCGCATGGCGGCTTTGAAACCCATGTACACCGCGTTGCTTTTCGGCGCGCAAGCCAGATAGGTGATGGCTTGGGCCACCGCCAATTCGCCTTCGGGACTGCCGAGGCGCTCCTGCACTTCCCATGCCGCGAGGCACAGGCTCAGGGCGCGCGGGTCGGCGTTGCCGATGTCTTCGCTGGCCATGCGCACCACGCGCCGGGCCAGGTACAGCGGGTCGCAACCGCCGTCGATCATCCGCGCGAACCAGTACAGCGCGCCGTCGGGATTGGAGCCGCGCACCGATTTATGCAGCGCGGAAATCTGGTCGTAGAACGCTTCGCCGCCCTTGTCGAAACGCCGACGGGTATCGCCGAGCAGGCTTTGCAGCAGATCGACGCCGATCTCGCTGTTGTCTTCTGCCAGGTCCGAGGCGTTTTCCAACAGGTTGAGCAGACGGCGGCCATCGCCATCAGCGGCGGACAACAGCATCTGGAAGCCTTCATCGCTGAGGGTCAGTTGCCGCTTGCCCAGGCCACGCTCTTCGGTCAGCGCGCGATGCACCAGTTTGCGCAGGGCCGCTTCGTCGAGGCTCTTGAGCACGTAGACACGTGCCCGGGAGAGCAAGGCGTTGTTGAGTTCGAACGAGGGGTTTTCCGTGGTCGCGCCGATGAAAATCAGCGTGCCGTCTTCAACGTAGGGCAGGAATGCATCCTGCTGCGACTTGTTGAAGCGATGCACTTCGTCGACGAACAGGATGGTGCGTTTGCCGTATTGGCCGGCCTGCTGCTTGGCGATTTCCACCGCCTGACGGATTTCCTTCACGCCGGCCAATACCGCCGAGACCGTTTCGAAGTGCGCGTCCGAGACTTCCGCCAGCAACCGCGCCAGGGTGGTTTTGCCCACGCCGGGCGGGCCCCAGAAGATCATCGAGTGCAGGGCACCCTGCTCCAGGGCTTCGCGCAAAGGCTTGCCGCGAGCGAGCAGGTGTTCCTGACCGACGTACTCGTCCAGATTGGCTGCGCGCAGGCGTGCGGCCAAAGGCTGAGCTATCGGGGCACTGCGAAACAGGTCCATCACTGCTTATGAAACCTCACTGATTCTTTATCCCTTGTAGGAGCGAAGCTTGCTCGCGAAAGCGGTGTGTCAGTCGCCGTGAATGTCGTCTGGAAAACCGCTTTCGCGAGCAAGCTTCGCTCCTACAGGGACTTGCGGTTTATTCCTGGATCACATCGGCACCCTTGGGGATGTCGAACTTGAACTTGGACGCCGGGATCGGCTCGTTGGCCTTCACGCCGGTGAACAGGATGTTGGTGCGCTGACCGACGCTGTCGATCAGTTGCATGTCATTGACCAGGCCATTGCGGAACGACAGACGCAGGCTGTCGAACAGGGTGTCTTTGGTTTTCGGCTTCAACGTAAAGTCGATCACGCCACCGGCTTCCTTGGCGCTGATGTCGAAGCTCTGGCTGATCTTGGACACGTCACCGGACAGCAGCAACGCCGGGGTCTGGGTCAGGCGCTGGTCGAGGGTCTTGATGGTGACCTGCTCCAGGTCCGGGTCCCACAGGGACACCTTCTTGCCATCGGAGACCATCAATTGCTCTTGCGGTGCGTCGGTGTGCCAGTAGAACAGGCCGGGACGCTGCAGGGACATTTGCCCGGCGGTTTCCTGCAATTGAGTGCCGCCGCCATCCAGCGTCAGCTGAGAGAAGCGTGCAGTCAGGGTCTGGGATTTTTCCAGCAGTTGGGTCAGACGCGCCACGTCCTTGTCATCGGCGTGGGCCGAGAGCGTGGTCAAAGCCAGTACCGGCAGCAACAGCATGCGGATAAGACGCATGGGAGTCCTCATAACATTCGTGGGAGTTCGGGCGGCGCATCACTGCGCCATCCTTTCAAATCAAATCAGTCGCGTACCGGGCCAGGCGCCAGAACTTCACGCGAACCGTTGGTATTCATGGACGTCACGACCCCGGCCATTTCCATGGCTTCGATCATGCGCGCGGCGCGGTTGTAGCCGATCTTCAGCTTGCGCTGAACCGCAGAGATGGACGCCCGACGGCTTTCCAGGACGAACTGCACCGCTTCGTCGTAGAGCGCATCGGATTCGCTGTCTTCGTCGCCACCGCCACTGCCGCCGTCGAAACCGCTACCGGCCTCTTCGACACCGGCCAGGATCTCGTCGTTGTATTCCGGGGCACCGCGCAGTTTCCAGGCTTCAACCACCCGGTGAACCTCGTCATCGGACACGAACGCACCATGGACCCGGATCGGCAGGCTGGTGCCCGGCGGCATGTAGAGCATGTCACCGTGGCCCAGCAGTTGCTCGGCGCCGCCCTGGTCGATGATCGTCCGGGAGTCGATCTTGCTCGACACCTGGAACGCCATACGCGTCGGAATGTTGGCCTTGATCAGACCGGTGATCACGTCAACCGACGGACGCTGGGTCGCGAGGATCAAGTGGATACCGGCCGCACGGGCCTTCTGGGCGATACGGGCGATCAGTTCTTCAACTTTCTTGCCGACGATCATCATCATGTCGGCGAATTCGTCGACGACCACGACGATGGTCGGCAGCTTGGTCAGCAGCGGTGCTTCGTCGTGAATGCTTTCGCGCTTGTACAACGGGTCAGTCAGCGGCGTACCGGCGTCCTGGGCTTCCTTGACCTTGGCGTTGAAGCCGGACAGGTTTCGTACGCCCATCTTCGCCATCAGTTTGTAGCGACGCTCCATCTCCGCCACGCTCCAGCGCAGGGCGTTGGCCGCGTCCTTCATGTCGGTCACGACCGGGCACAGCAGATGCGGAATGCCTTCGTAGATCGACAGCTCGAGCATTTTCGGGTCGATCATGATCAGCTTGGCGTCTTCCGGGCCGGACTTGAACAGGATCGACAGGATCATCGCGTTCACACCCACCGACTTACCGGAACCGGTCGTACCGGCCACCAGCAAGTGAGGCATTTTCGCCAGGTCAGTAATGACCGGCTTGCCGCCGATGTCGTGGCCCAGGGCCAGGGTGACCGGTGACTTGAAGTTGTCGTACTCAGGCGTCGACAGCACTTCGGAGAACCGCACGATCTGGCGGTCCTCGTTGGGAATCTCGATACCGACGGTGGTCTTGCCCGGAATCACTTCCACTACACGAACGCTGGTCACAGCCAGGGAACGCGCCAGGTCTTTCGCCAGGTTGGAGATGCGACTGACTTTGACGCCGGCGGCCGGCTGGATTTCATAACGGGTAATGACCGGGCCTGGGTGGATCGAATCCACCGAGACTTCGACGCCGAATTCCTTGAGTTTGATTTCCAGCAAGTGGCCGACGGCTGCCAGCGACTCCGGGGAGTAGTTGAGTTGTTTCTTTTCGGCCGGGTCGAGAATCGAGATCGGCGGCAAGGTGCCTTCGACAGCGCTGTCGACGAACAACGGCGCCTGTTTCTCTTTCTCCACGCGCTTGCTCGGCGCTGCCGGCTTGGGAGGTGCTGGCGCGATGACGGGCGGCACCTGCTTCTCGCGTTCCGACATGTGCTTGCTCAGGGCCTGCTCACGCTCGATCAGGCGCTCCTTGACCTTGGCTTGCTCGCGCTTGTCCGTCACCGTCGGAGCGACCACGTCATGCACGCGATCGTCGACTTCACGCAACTGCGCAACCAGTTGTTTGCGCTCGACACGGGCGGCCCACCAGCGATTGGCCGCGCCCTGGAACAGTTCGAACAGGTCGAGGGTGATCTTGCCGGTGACGTCCATCACCTTGAACCACGACAGGTCGGTGAACACCGTCAGGCCGAACAGGAACAGTGCGATGAACAACAGCGTGCTGCCCTGGATGTTCAGCGCGTTCCTGGCCAGGTCACCAAGGCTTTCGCCCAGCGCGCCGCCAGCACCGGCCGGCAAACCGGTCGCCGCATGGAAATGGATATGCGCCAGGGCCGCGCCCGACAGCACCAGAAACACCAGGCCGATCAGGCGCCAGGAGAACAGCCAGCCGCTCCACTGCCACTGTTCGTGGCGCTGACGGAAGATCTGATACGCCTTGATCGCCAGCAACAACGGGAAGATGTAGGCGAAGTAACCCAGCACCATGAACAGAATGTCGGCGCTGTAGGAGCCGACCGGCCCGCCGAAGTTCTGCACGTCGTCGATCTTGCTGTTATGGCTCCAGCCCGGATCGTCCTTGCCATAGGTCAACAAGGCCATCATCAGGAACAGGCACAAGCCGCCGATGGCGATCAATGCACCTTCCTTGAGCCGGTAGTGCAAGTGCTGGCGCCAGAGCGGAACGACGACTGTTTTGGGTGCTGCGGTGGATTTCTTCAAAACGCTTCTTTTCCTGCGCCAAAGGCGCGTCCATCTGTTGAATGACTATAAAAAACTGCCCAATCCAGGCAGGTAAAAAAGTTAACACGCGCAACTGGGACTACTTTTAACACTGCACCCCGGTTTTTATAAACACGGCACGCACAGCTAATTTTGTTACAACCACTGTTACAGACGGCATTGTACGGGTTTGTTCGCCCGATGCCATGCTTGAAGTCCTTCGGTGCAGCATAGCCAAACGCAGGTTACGCGCGGTTCAATTTGAGCATGCATTCTCTTTTGTGACAAAGGCTTATGAGGTGTTTTTATGAGCGAACCGAAGCATTCCCGCCTGATCATTCTGGGTTCCGGCCCTGCCGGATACAGCTCAGCCGTTTATGCCGCACGCGCCAACCTCAAACCCGTTGTCATCACCGGCATACAGGCAGGTGGCCAGCTGACCACCACCGTCGAAGTCGATAACTGGCCCGGCGACGTCGAAGGCCTCACCGGCCCAGTGCTGATGGAACGCATGCAAAAACACGCCGAGCGCTTTGCCACAGAGATTGTTTACGACCATATCCACACCGCCAAGTTGCAACAGCGCCCGTTCGAGTTGATCGGCGATGGCGACACTTACACCTGCGACGCTCTGATTATCGCCACCGGCGCTTCAGCGCAGTACCTGGGACTGCCTTCGGAAGAAGCCTTTGCCGGCCGAGGGGTTTCGGCCTGCGCCACGTGCGACGGTTTCTTTTATCGCAATCAAGTGGTCGCCGTCGTCGGCGGCGGCAACACCGCGGTTGAAGAAGCGCTGTACCTGTCGAACATCGCCAAGGAAGTCCACCTGATTCACCGGCGCGACAAGTTGCGCTCGGAGAAGATTCTTCAGGACAAACTCTTCGAAAAAGCCGCCAACGGCAATATCCGCCTGCACTGGAATCAGAATCTCGATGAAGTGCTCGGCGATGCCAGCGGCGTGACCGGCGCCCGCCTGCGCGACAGCCTCACGGGCGAAACCAGTGAATTGGCGCTGGCCGGCGTGTTCATCGCCATCGGCCATAAACCCAATACCGACCTGTTCGAGGGCCAGCTGAAAATGCGTGACGGCTACCTGCTGATCAGGGGCGGCAGCGAAGGCGACGCCACGGCCACCGAGATCCCGGGCGTGTTCGCCGCCGGCGACGTGGCCGATCACGTTTACCGCCAGGCCGTGACCTCCGCCGGGGCTGGCTGCATGGCCGCGCTGGACGCCGAGAAATACCTCGACGACATTCCCACCGTTTGACGGCACACTTTACGGCGGGCCCACCAGCCCGCCACCGCCCTCCCCTCCTGCAAGCCCGGATGCCATGCTGACTTGGTTACAACGCAACACCCTGACGTTCCCGCCGCTGGAAAAAGCCATGCGCGACCCCAACGGACTGTTGGCCGCGGGCGGCGATCTGTCCGCCGATCGTCTGATTCAGGCTTACCGCCACGGCTGCTTTCCATGGTTCTCGGAGGGCCAGCCGATCCTTTGGTGGTCGCCGGATCCGCGCACCGTCTTATTTCCCGACGAACTGCATATCTCACGCAGCCTGAGTAAATTGTTGCGTCAACAACGCTATCAAGTGACCTTCGATCAGGATTTTGCCTCGGTGATCAGCGCCTGCGCCGCACCCCGCGAGTATGCCGACGGGACCTGGATCACCGATGCGATGCAGTCCGCTTACCTCGAACTGCACAAGCGTGGCTACGCGCATTCCGTCGAGGTCTGGGACGATGGCGTGCTGGTGGGCGGACTGTACGGCTTGGCGATGGGTCAGCTGTTTTTCGGCGAGTCGATGTTCAGCCGCGCCGACAACGCCTCGAAATATGGCTTTGCCACCCTGGTGCAACATCTGAAAGACTCAGGTTTTGTGCTGATCGACTGCCAAATGCCAACCGACCACCTGCACAGCCTCGGCGCCCGAGCGATTCCTCGGCGCGACTTCGCCAATTTCCTCGCGCAGCATCTGGATCAACCCAGCCGTGCAACCTGGGTTTGCTGAGCGACTTTTGCGCGCGTGGCTTACACTTAATTCAAAGTTACCCCGAGGGTTGATCATGACCGAGTTGGCGCGTTTGAAGTTTTATGCCACTCAGCCCCACTCTTGCAGTTATCTGCCCGAGGAGCAGGCTACCACGCTGTTCCTCGACCCTAGTCAGCCCATGGATGTGCATGTCTACGCAGACCTGTCTGAAATGGGTTTTCGTCGCAGCGGCGATCATCTCTACCGGCCTCATTGCCAGAATTGCAATGCGTGCGTCCCGGCACGCATCCCCGTGGCGCAATTTACCCCCAACCGCCAGCAGAAACGCATCTTCAAACGTAACGCCGACCTGCAAGTGCGCCCGGCCAGGCCGCAATTCAGCGAAGAGTATTTCGATCTCTATCAGCGCTACATCGAACAACGTCACGCCGATGGCGACATGTACCCGCCGAGTCGCGACCAGTTTGCGACGTTCCTGGTGCGTGACCTGCCGTTCTCGCGGTTTTACGAATTCCGTCTCAAAGGCCAGCTGCTGGCAGTCGCCGTGACCGATTTGCTGCCGAACGGTCTGTCGGCGGTTTACACCTTCTACGAGCCCGATGAAGAACGCCGCAGCCTGGGTCGCTACGCGATCCTCTGGCAAATCGGCGAAGCCCGACGTCTTGGGCTGGGAGCGGTCTACCTCGGCTATTGGATCAAAAACTGCAAAAAGATGAGCTACAAGACGCAATATCGCCCTATCGAACTGCTGATTAATCAGCGCTGGGTCATCCTGAACTAGAACCCCTTGGCTTAAACCCCATTTTTCGGGCACAATGCACGCCGCTTTTGCCTGGCGCAGTTGCACCGGGCCATTCATTGGACACCGAGGGCTTTACTGCATGTCGAAAGAAGACAGCTTCGAAATGGAAGGCACTGTCGTCGACACCCTGCCCAACACCATGTTTCGTGTGGAGTTGGAAAATGGGCACGTCGTAACCGCGCATATCTCCGGCAAGATGCGCAAGAACTACATCCGTATTCTTACCGGTGACAAAGTGCGCGTCGAGCTGACGCCCTATGACTTGAGCAAAGGGCGCATCACTTACCGCGCTCGCTAATCAAGTCAATACAAAACGCCCGGTTTATGCCGGGCGTTTTTGTTTGTCTGGGATTTAATTGGCGCCCCCCCCTGTAGGAGTGAGCCTGCTCGCGATATAGGTAGTCCGTTCCTTTCTCTTCCATACTGATATCGCTGGAAGTCAGTTGTCGGCGAGGAAGGAACATGCACCTGTGGGCTACGAATATGCTCGCGCAGCACTCGATGATTACGC
>NZ_SISB01000003.1 GCF_004310295.1 Pseudomonas sp. BGI-2
GCGTAATCATCGAGTGCTGCGCGAGCATATTCGTAGCCCACAGGTGCATGTTCCTTCCTCGCCGACAACTGACTTCCAGCGATATCAGTATGGAAGAGAAAGGAACGGACTACCTATATCGCGAGCAAGCTCGCTCCCACATTTGATCTCCTACAAATCCGACTCTTTGACTACCCGCACCTTCGCCGCATCCAGCGCATACGCCGCATCTGCCAAATCATTGTTGACCTTCTCGATCTTCAGCGTGCCGGTCACCCACAGCGGCGTGTAGATATCATCCAGCTTCAAACCTTTCGGATAACGCACCAGCACCAACTGATTCGGCGGCGGTGGCGGCACGTGGATGCAGGCGCCCGGGTACGGTACGAGGAAGAACAGTGTGCTGCGGCCCTTGGCGTCGGACTCCAGCGGCACCGGATAACCACCGATGCGGATGTTCTTGTCGTTCATCGACGGCACGGTTTTGGTCGAATACATCACCGCCGGCAAGCCCTTGCTCTGCTTCATGCCACCCTTTTCGGTAAAGGTGCCAGTGGCTTCGGGGGAGTTGTGGTCGATTTCGGGCATGGCCTCGAGGGCCTTCTGGTCCGCCTTGGGCATCAGTTCGAGCCAGTCGGTTTCCGGCAGTTCGCCGGCATGGGCCAAACCACTGCCCAAAAGGAGGAGAGTCAAAAAAAGACGGCGCATGGAGTTGCTCGGTAAGGAAAGGACTGTATAACGCCGAGCATTCTAGCCCTCCCCGCGTGCGCCGCAGAGAGGACTTTGTCGCTTGAATCAGTTCTTTCTGATCAAGCCGTAGATCACCAGCAACACCACCGCGCCGACCAGCGCACCGATGAAGCCTGCACCTTCGCCCGCGCGATAGATGCCCAGAGCCTGACCGCCGTAAGTGGCCGCCAGCGAACCGCCGATACCGAGCAGGATGGTCATGATCCAGCCCATGCTGTCATCGCCCGGTTTCAGGAACCGAGCCAGCAGGCCGACGATCAAGCCGATAAAGATGGTTCCGATAATTCCCATGGCATTTCCCTCTGAATGGTTTTGTGTGTCCTGTCTCACCAATACGTTCCTCTTTTGGCGAGTGGCTGTTGTCGTCAGGCAAGGCGCCGCGACGAGTCATAGCCTGCTATGGCGAGGAGCGGCAACGCAGCATGACGGCAACAGACGCCGTCAAAAAGGAACAGTATTGGTGAGACAGGATACCTAGCCCCAAGCCTAGTCAGACTTTGGCATCCTGCCATGAGAGAACGGCGAGCCTTAATGGTTCCGCCGCTGCCACATGAAACTATTTATTCGGCGATGAGCGCTTCGACCTTGAGGATCTGCTGCTCCAGCGTGGCCTTGTCAGCACAGCGCAGGTTGGCGTGACCGACCTTGCGGCCGACCTTGAACGCCTTGCCATAGTGGTGCAAATGGCAATCGGCGATGGCCAGGACTTTGTCGGTCTCCGGCACTTTACCGATGAAGTTGAGCATTGCGCTCTCGCCGACCTTGGCCGTCGAGCCCAGCGGCAGGCCCGCAACGGCCCGCAGGTGGTTTTCGAACTGGCTGCATTCGGCGCCTTCGGTGGTCCAGTGCCCGGAGTTGTGCACACGCGGGGCGATTTCGTTGGCCTTGAGGCCACCGTCGACTTCGAAGAACTCAAACGCCATCACGCCGACGTATTTCAGCTGTTTAAGTACGCGGCTGGCGTAGTCTTCGGCCAGTGCTTGCAGCGGGTGATCGGTGCTGGCCACGGACAGCTTGAGGATGCCGCTGTCGTGGGTGTTGTGAACCAGCGGATAGAACTTTGTTTCGCCATCGCGAGCGCGCACGGCGATCAACGAAACTTCACCGGTGAACGGCACGAAACCTTCCAGCAGGCAGGCCACGCTGCCCAGTTCGGCGAAGGTGCCGACCACATCTTCCGGTTTGCGCAGGACTTTCTGGCCCTTGCCGTCGTAACCCAAAGTGCGGGTTTTCAGCACGGCTGGCAGACCGATAGAAGCGACGGCGGCATCCAGATCGGCTTGCGATTGAATGTCGGCGAACGCCGGGGTGGGAATCCCCAGGTCCTTGAACATGCTCTTCTCGAACCAGCGATCACGGGCGATGCGCAGGGCTTCGGCGCTTGGGTAGACCGGGACGAATTGCGACAGGAACGCCACGGTTTCAGCCGGGACGCTTTCGAACTCGAAGGTCACCAGATCGACTTCATCGGCCAACTGACGCAGGTGATCCTGATCGCCGTAATCGGCCCGCAGGTGTTCGCCCAGTGCGGCTGCGCAAGCATCCGGCGCCGGGTCCAGGAAAGCGAAGTTCATGCCCAGCGGAGTGCCCGCCAACGCCAACATGCGACCCAACTGGCCGCCACCGATTACACCGATCTTCATCGTCAACAACCTCAGGCGATGCGTGGGTCTGGATTTTCCAGGACGCTGTCTGTCTGCTCAGCGCGGAATTTTTTCAGCACCGCGTGGAATTGCGGGTGCTTGGCGCCGAGGATACTCGCCGAGAGCAGCGCTGCGTTGATCGCGCCGGCCTTGCCGATGGCCAGGGTGGCAACCGGGATGCCTGCTGGCATCTGCACGATTGAGAGCAGCGAATCGACGCCAGACAGCATCGACGACTGCACCGGAACGCCCAGCACCGGCAGGTGGGTCTTGGCCGCACACATGCCAGGCAAGTGGGCTGCGCCACCGGCACCGGCGATGATCACCTCGATGCCACGCGCCTCGGCCTCTTCGGCGTACTGGAACAGCAGGTCCGGGGTGCGGTGGGCAGAGACCACTTTCACCTCGTAAGGAATGCCGAGCTTTTCCAGCATATCGGCGGTGTGGCTAAGGGTGGACCAATCGGACTTGGAGCCCATGATCACGCCAACCAGTGCACTCATCGTCGTGCCTCTTCTCTCTGGGCGCCCGCAGGCGCGTCAAAAAACAACAAGCCACGCAAATGCGTGGCTTGATTGTACGAATTATGGCCAGTCGAACCGGCCGAAGGCCGCGCAGTATACCTCAATGAAGCAGATAAACAGCCCCCGAAACGACCATCTGTCATACGGCGCAAAGTCCCGGTTTTATTGACTCGCAGGTCAGGCAAAAACATCTTAAATCGACCTAACCTGTAGGAGCCAGGCTTGCCGGCGAAGGCGATCTTACGGACGCCTTCGCCGGCAAGCCTGGCTCCTACAAAACCTTATTGCCCGGTTGTGCCCTGGGCTGCGCCGCCTTCAAGCTTGCGCCACAACAACCGCACATTCGCCTTGCGCACCAACGCGCAGCGATACAGGCGAATCTCCAGCGGCACATGCCATTGCGGGCCGCCGCAGACCACCAGTTCACCGCGCGCCAGTTCGGCGCGAACGCTGAGTTGCGGCACCCAGGCAATTCCCAATCCCTCCAGCGCCATGCTTTTCAGGCTGTCGGCCATGGCGGTCTCATAGATGGTGGTGAATCGCAGCGCACGCTGGCGCAGCAACATGTTCACCGAACGTCCGAGAAACGCACCGGCGCTGTAGGCGAGCAGCGGCACACTGCCTTCGCCCTCCAGGTCGAACAACGGCTTGCCGTCGGCATCCGCCGCGCACACCGGCAGCATCTCGGTGTGGCCGAGGTGCAGCGACGGGAAGATTTCCGGGTCCATCTGCAATGCCGCGTCCGGGTCATAGAAGGCCAGCATCAAGTCGCAACCACCTTCACGCAGCGCATGCACCGCGTCGCCGACGTTAGTTGCCACCAACCGCGTGGCAATGTTCAGGCCTTCATTACGCAATTGCGCGATCCACCGTGGAAAGAAACCCAATGCCAACGAGTGAGCGGCAGCAACCTGCATCACCTCGCCCTGTCCGCCCTCCAGGTGATGAAGGTGGCGCAGCACTTCGCCGAGCTGTTCGACCACGGTTCGCGCGGTCACCAGGAACAGCTGCCCCGCCGCCGTCAACTCGATCGGCGTGCGCGAGCGATTGACCAGCTGCAGCCCCAGCGCCGCTTCCAGGCTGCGGATTCGGCGGCTGAACGCTGGCTGCGTTACGAACCGTCGTTCGGCAGCCTGGGAGAAGCTTCGGGTGGCGGCCAAGGCGCTAAAGTCCTCGAGCCATTTACTTTCCAGATTCATCACGTCCTCCCGGACACGCACCAATTTAGGTCACACGCTCGCCGCACACGCGGCGTCACATGGGCATTATGCCGAATGTGCATAGGCCAGTGTTTAACAGCATTGGCCGAAAATTCTGCACAAGCCTAGCATTTGCAGTGTTCCGGCACAGACCGGGTCCATATCGAGATGATTTCTATCATGTCCTCCGCTGCATCTTTCCGCATAGAAAAAGACCTGCTTGGCGTACTCGAAGTACCTGCGCAAGCGTATTACGGCATCCAGACCCTGCGAGCGGTGAACAACTTCCGTCTCTCCGGCGTTCCGATTTCGCATTACCCGAAGCTGGTTGTCGGTCTGGCGATGGTCAAGCAGGCCGCCGCTGACGCCAACCGCGAGCTGGGTCACCTGAGCGAAGCCAAGCACGCTGCCATCAGCGAAGCCTGTGCACGTTTGATCCGCGGCGATTTCCACGAAGAGTTCGTGGTGGACATGATTCAAGGCGGCGCTGGCACTTCGACCAACATGAATGCCAACGAAGTCATCGCCAACATCGCACTGGAGGCCATGGGTCATCAGAAAGGCGAATACCAATACCTGCACCCGAACAACGACGTGAACATGGCGCAGTCGACCAACGACGCCTACCCGACCGCGATCCGTCTGGGTCTGCTGCTGGGTCACGATGCGTTGCTGGCCAGTCTCGACAGCCTGATCCAGTCGTTCGCGGCCAAAGGTGTAGAGTTCAGCCACGTATTGAAGATGGGTCGTACCCAGCTGCAAGACGCCGTGCCGATGACCCTGGGTCAAGAATTCCGCGCCTTCGCCACCACGCTGGGCGAAGACCTGGCGCGTCTGAAGACACTGGCTCCTGAGCTGCTGACCGAAGTGAACCTGGGCGGCACCGCGATTGGCACCGGCATCAACGCCGACCCACGCTACCAACTCCTGGCCGTTCAGCGTCTGGCACTGATCAGCGGTCAACCGCTGGTTCCAGCCGCCGACCTGATCGAAGCCACCTCCGACATGGGCGCCTTCGTGCTGTTCTCCGGCATGCTCAAGCGCACCGCGGTCAAGCTGTCGAAAATCTGCAACGACCTGCGCCTGCTGTCCAGCGGCCCACGCACCGGCATCAACGAAATCAACCTGCCGGCGCGTCAGCCAGGCAGCTCGATCATGCCCGGCAAGGTCAACCCGGTTATCCCGGAAGCGGTCAATCAGGTGGCGTTCCAGATCATCGGCAACGACTTGGCGCTGACCATCGCGGCCGAAGGCGGCCAATTGCAGCTGAACGTGATGGAGCCGCTGATCGCGTTCAAGATCTTCGACTCGATCCGCTTGCTGCAACGCGCCATGGACATGCTGCGCGAGCACTGCATCGTCGGCATCACCGCCAACGAAGAGCGTTGCCGCGAACTGGTCGAACACTCGATTGGCCTGGTCACCGCGCTGAACCCGTACATCGGCTACGAAAACGCCACTCGCATCGCCCGTATCGCGCTGGAAAGCGGCCGCGGCGTGCTGGAACTGGTGCGTGAAGAAGGCTTGCTCGACGACGAAATGCTCGCCGACATTCTGCGCCCGGAAAACATGATTGCTCCGCGTCTGGTGCCTCTGAAGGCTTAACCGAACGCAACGCCGGCGCTTGCTCTTTTAACGAAGAGCACGAAGCGCCACGCTCACCAGGTCGAGGGACTAGACACCTCTCACCTTTTGAGGGCTTGGGGATTTATTCCCCAAGCCCTTTTTTTTAACTCATTGGCAGGAAAAAGACTTCTGTGGAAATGGGGCTCTCGCCCTCCCACACGAGCCTGACTTCAAAAAAGTCAGGTGTTTCAAAGGCTTCGTTTCGTCGCTTGCACCACAACCGTGCAGACGGATGGCACGCTCATAGGTATAGTGCCGCCCCTCTTCGCGTGAGCGGTCGTCGGTAACGAGGCCCAAACCCATGCGAAACCCGAACTAATAACAAACCTGCGATATGGGCCCGGGACGAACACTCGCCTCACTGTTGTGCCACGCGCACGTCGGTGTAACGCGATGTTTCTACCTGCCCAGCATTTGCCTACACAAAAAACAGCGAGGAATAATCCATGCTCGAAGTCATTAACGACTTCCTCTCAGGGAAAGTACTGATCGTGCTCATTGTCGGGCTCGGTAGCTACTTCACGATCCGCTCGCGTTTCGTACAATTGCGCCACTTCTTCCACATGTTCGCGGTGTTCCGCGACAGCCTGAAAAGCAGTGCCGGGCAACTCAGTTCGTTCCAGGCCTTGATGCTCAGCCTCGCCGGCCGTGTCGGCGCGGGTAACATCGCCGGTGTCGGCATCGCCGTGACCCTGGGTGGCCCAGGGGCGGTGTTCTGGATGTGGGTGACCGCGCTGGTCGGCATGTCCAGCAGCTTCTTCGAATGCTCCCTCGGCCAGCTCTACAAACGTACGGATGCCGACGGCACCTACCGTGGCGGTCCGTCCTACTACATCCAGCACGGTCTGCAGAAGCGCTGGTTGGGCATGATCATGGCATTCCTGCTGCTGATCACCTTCGGCTTCGCCTTTAACGGTCTGCAATCCCACGCCGTGACCCATTCGCTGAAAAACGCTTTCGACCTCGACCCTACTTACACCGGGCTGGCGTTGGCGGTGTTGCTGGGTCTGGTGTTCATCGGCGGGATCAAGCGGATCGCCAAGGTCGCTGACCTGTTAGTGCCGGTCAAAACCCTGGTGTACATCGGCGTGACCATCTACGTGATCGTGCTGCAATTCGACCACGTTCCGGGCATGTTGATGACCATCGTCAAAAGCGCCTTCGGTCTGGATCAAGCCTTTGGTGGCCTGATCGGCAGCGCTATTGTCATGGGCGTGAAGCGTGGCGTGTTCGCCAACGAAGCGGGCCTTGGCAGTGCGCCGAACGTAGCCGCCGTGGCTTCGGTCGAGCACCCGGTGGCACAAGGCGTGGTTCAGGCGTTCAGCGTGTTCCTCGACACCTTTGTGATCTGCACCTGCACCGCGTTGCTGATCCTGCTCTCGGGCTTCTACACACCAGGCTTCGAAGGCGACGGCATTGCCCTGACCCAAAACTCGCTGGCCGCCGTAGTCGGTGACTGGGGCCGCAGTTTCATCTCCGTGGCTCTGTCGTTGTTCGTGTTCACCTCGATCCTCTACAACTACTACCTGGGCGAGAGCAACCTGCGCTTCCTGATCGGTGAAAACCGCAAGGCGCTGATCGGCTACCGCGCACTGGTACTGGTGTTGATCTACTGGGGTGCGATCGAGAACCTGGGTACGGTGTTCGCCTTCGCTGACATCACCATGACCCTGCTGGCGTTCGTGAACCTGATCGCGCTGTTCCTGCTGTTCAAAGTCGGCATGCGCATCCTGCGTGACTACGATGACCAGCGCGCGGCCGGTATCAAGACGCCAGTGTTCGATTCGAGCAAATTCCCGGATCTGGACCTGGACTTGAAAGCCTGGCCCGCCAATCCGCCAGCCGTCGCCCCTAAGGCCGAAGCTGAACCGCAAGGCGTACCCGCAGCGCAACGCTGATCGGTAAAAAACCGGGCGCATCCCCTGCGCCCGACGTGACACACCGTGCGGTCAGCGTCATGCTCGACCGCACGCTGTCATCGTTCTCGGAGAACCCCCATGAATTCCTCGACCTATCCTGCCGCCCAGCACGTCATGGTGCTCTACACCGGCGGCACCATCGGTATGCAAGCCAGCGCCCACGGCCTGGCCCCGGCGTCCGGTTTCGAAGCGCGGATGCGCGAGTATTTGCACAGCCAACCTGATCTCATTGTGCCGCAGTGGCGCTTTCGCGAAATGTCGCCGCTGATCGACAGCGCCAACATGAGCCCGGCGTACTGGCAGCAACTGCGTGAGGCGGTGGTCGACGCCGTTGATGTCCAGGGCTGCGACAGCGTGCTGATCCTGCACGGCACCGACACCCTCGCCTACAGCGCGGCAGCCATGAGTTTTCAACTGCTCGGCCTGCACGCCCGCGTGGTGTTCACCGGGTCCATGCTGCCAGCCGGCGGGACCGACAGCGATGCCTGGGAAAACCTCAGCGGTGCGCTGGTTGCTCTGGGCCAAGGCCTGGCGCCGGGCGTGCACCTGTACTTTCACGGCGAACTACTGGACCCGACCCGTTGCGCGAAAGTTCGTAGCTTCGGTCGTCATCCGTTCAAGCGGCTGGAGCGTCAGGGCGGTGGTGCGAAAGCCACTTCGCTGCCAGCTCAATTGAATTACAACCAGAGTAAGCAACTGGCGAAAGTCGCGGTGTTGCCGTTGTTCCCCGGCATCGGCGCCGAGCAACTTGATGGCGTGCTGAACAGCGGCATTCAAGGCCTAGTCCTCGAGTGCTACGGCAGCGGCACCGGGCCCAGCGACAACCCTGAGTTTCTCGCCAGCCTGGAACGGGCACGGGACAAGGGTGTTGTGGTTGTGGCGGTTACGCAGTGCCATGAAGGTGGTGTGGAGCTGGATGTGTACGAGGCCGGCAGCCGGTTGCGTGGTGCTGGCGTGCTTTCGGGTGGCGGCATGACCCGTGAGGCGGCGTTCGGCAAGTTGCATGGGTTGTTGGGGGCTGGACTCGACACCACTGAAGTGCGGCGCCTGGTCGAGCTCGACCTCTGCGGCGAACTGGTCTGACACACTGCAGGACCTGTAGGAGCGAGGCTTGCCCGCGAAGGCGTTTTCGATAACGCCAAAAGCTTCGCGGGCAAGCCTCGCTCCTACATATGACTTGTAAGCGGCATACAACTTGCTCCGTTCCAGCATCCAACCGCTGGAACATCCCATGCTCCACTCCCACCTCACCACCCTCAACGCCGTCTCCCTGGTGCTCAACACCTTCAAGGCCGAAGGCTTGTCGAGCGAAGCGCTGCTGGCGGGAAGTGGCATCAGCGCGGCGGATCTGAGCCGGGCGGACACGCGCATCACCACCAACCAGGAGATGCAGGTCTGCGCCAACGCGGTCGCGCTCAAGCGTGATATCGGCCTGGAACTGGGGCGTCGGATGCACGTTTCGTCGTACGGAATGCTCGGTTATGCATTGCTCACCTGTGCCACCTTCGGTGACGCTTTGCGATTGGCGATGCGTTATCCGGCGCTGTTGGGAACACTTTTCGAGTTGAGTCTGGAAAATGACGGCGAGCGCATCTGGTTCGTGGCTGCCGATTACCGGGAGAACCCGGCGCTGGCGGTGTTCAACGCTGAGTTCTGTCTGGTGTCGTTGAAAGTCATTTGCGATGACCTGCTCGGGCACCCGCTGCCATTACTCGCAGCGCGTCTGGAACATGCGGCGCCGGACTACCAGGCGACCTACGCCGAACACTTCAACTGCCCATTGCACTTCGACGCGCGGGATAACGCCTTTGCCTTCGACAAGCGCTGGCTCGACCAACCCTTGCCGCTTGCCGATGTCATCACCCATCAGGCCATGGTCGAACGCTGCCGCAAGCAGAACACCGAATTTACCGGGCGTCAGGCGTGGTTGGGGCGGATTCGAGAGTTACTCCGTGCGCAACTGAATGCAGCGCCGGGGCTGGACGGTTTGGCGTTACAGATGAACTGCTCGGCGCGGACGTTGCGTCGCCATCTCAAGGACCTGGGGTGCAGCTATCAGGAATTGCTCGATGAACTGCGCTTCGAGCAGGCCAAGCTGATGCTTTGTGAGGATCATCTGCCGATTTACCGGATCGCCGAAGCGTTGGGCTTCAGCGAAACCGCGAGTTTCCGCCATGCGTTTGTGCGCTGGAGCGGTGTGACGCCCAGCCAGTTTCGGCCCTGACCCCCCACCGCTCGCTCCTACAGGGGTGGGTGCCCAACACCTGGGCAAACCCGCGCCAATAAAGGGCGAATTCCGGTCAAACCTTTTGGCCATATCGATCCCCTTTTGGCCTTTCCTGCCGTTCTCCCAAACGCCGCCTCCCGCAAGACTGTGTTCAACCGAATCAGCCTACGGAGAACAAGAAATGCTGACGATCTACTCGGACGATCACCACCTGCACCACGGCCGTTGTGAATTGATGGACGGGCAATTGATGCCCTGCTTCGAAATGCCCTCGCGAGCCGACCATGTGTTGCAACGTGTGCAAAAGCAGAATCTCGGCCCGGTCGAAGCGCCCCAGGATTTTGGCCTGGACCCGATCGCGCGCATCCACAGCCGCGACTACCTCGACTTCTTTATAGGCGCCTGGGCACGCTGGACCGAATTCAATACCGACGGCGACTTGCTGCCCTACACCTGGCCGGCCCGCACCCTGCGCCGGATCATCCCCACCAGCCTGCACGGCCAGCTCGGCTATTACAGCTTCGACGGCGGCGCACCGATTACCGCCGGCACCTGGCAAGCGGCGTACAGCGCAGCGCAAGTGGCCCTCACCGCGCAAGCCGCGATCCAGCGCGGCGCCCGCAGTGCCTTCGCGCTGTGCCGGCCACCGGGACATCACGCCGCCAGCGATTTGATGGGCGGTTATTGCTACCTCAATAATGCCGCCATTGCCGCTCAGGCGTTCCTTGATCAGGGCCACAAAAAGGTCGCGATCCTCGACGTCGATTACCACCACGGTAACGGCACTCAGTCGATTTTCTATGAACGCAGCGACGTGCTGTTCACCTCGATCCACGGCCATCCGGAAGCCGAGTTCCCGTTCTTCCTCGGTTATGAAGACGAGCTCGGCGAAGGGGCCGGCGAAGGCTTCAACTTCAACTACCCTTTGCCGGCCGGCAGCGGCTGGGACAGTTGGAGTGCCGCACTGGAGCAAGCCTGCAAAGAGATCGAACAGTACGGCGCCGACATCATCGTCGTCTCCCTGGGCGTGGATACGTTCAAGGACGATCCCATCTCCCAGTTCAAGCTCGACAGCCCGGATTACCTGGCCATGGGCGAGCGCATCGCGAAGCTCGGCAAACCGACGCTGTTCGTGATGGAAGGCGGTTACGCGGTAGAAGAAATCGGCATCAACGCCGTGAACGTTCTCGAAGGTTTTGAAAGCGCCCAATGAGGAATTAGAACAATGAACAGACTAAAGCGTTTTATTGCACCGGCGCTATGCGCCACGGTGCTCGGTGGCGCCGCCCACGCTGAAGAGCGAACGTTGCGCGTCTACAACTGGTTCGACTACATCACCCCCAAAGCGCTGGAAGACTTCAAGGCACAGAACACCCAGACCAAACTGGTCTACGACATCTTCGACACCAACGAAGCACTCGAGGCCAAGCTGCTGACCGGCAACTCTGGCTACGACGTGGTGGTGCCCTCCAACGTGTTCCTCGCCAAACAGATCGAGGCCGGCGTGTTCCAGCCGCTGGACCGCAGCAAACTGCCGAACTGGAATCACCTTGATCCGAAGCTGATGAAGCTGCTCGAAGGCAACGATCCGGGCAACAAATTCGCCGTGCCGTACATGTACGGAACCATCCTGATCGGCTTCAACCCGGACAAGGTCAAAGCCGCGCTGGGCGACAACGCGCCGGTGGACAGTTGGGATTTGATCTTCAAGGAAGAGAACATCAGCAAGCTCAAGCAGTGCGGCGTCGCCCTGCTCGATTCGCCGTCGGAGATCCTGCCGCTGGCCTTGCAATACCTCGGTCTGGACCCCAACAGCAAGAAGCCTGCGGATTACGAAAAAGCTGAAGCGCTGCTGATGAAAATCCGTCCGCACATCACCTACTTTCACTCCTCCAAATACATGGCCGACATTGCCAACGGCGATATCTGCGTCGCGGTCGGTTATTCCGGCAGCTTCTCCCAGGCCGCCAACCGCGCCAAGGAAGCCAAGAACGGTGTGATCGTCGACATGCGCCTGCCGAAAGAAGGCGCGCCGATCTGGTTCGACATGCTCGCAATTCCGAAAGGCGCGAAGAACACGGAAGACGCCTACACCTTCATCAACTACCTGTTGCAACCGCAAGTGATTGCGCCGGTCAGCGACTTCGTCGGCTACCCGAACCCGAATAAGGACGCCACGGAATTGGTCGACCCGGCGATCCGCAACAACCCGAACCTGTACCCGACCGAAACGGCCATGGGCACGCTATACACCCTGCAACCGTTGCCACGCGATGCCGAACGCGCGCGGACCCGGGCCTGGACCAAGATCAAGTCCGGGATCTGAAACCACGCCTGAAAACCGAAGACCCGCCGTGACGCGTAATGCTGTTCACTTAAGCGCGGGCAGTCATTTGTGGCGAGGGGATTTATCCCCGTTCGGCTGCGAAGCAGTCGTAAATCCAGACAACTCGGTCTGTCTGAACGGGCGCAGGGGACCGCTTCGCAGCCCAACGGGGATAAATCCCCTCGCCACAGGTTCTCGCTCGACTGATGATTGTCTTAAGTGAACAGCATTACGCCGTGACGCGGGTCTTTTTTTGCCTGCGATATTTATGTACCGCCATTCACTTCGGGCCGCCCGATACCTTGCCCTGATCCAGCGCTGCGCACTCAACAGCGGCGCGCGCTCAATCAGGAGACGACCATGTCCGAAACCGTTGCCCCGAGTGCAGAAGAGGTACTGACCCAACTGGTCACCGGCCCCTCGATCAGAGAGGTCGCCGCGAGCGCGTTGAGTCCTGCGCTCAATGCGCTTTATCCGCAGTTGAAGATTGATCCGACGCTCGCCACGGTCGTCACCCCGACCTGGGTCGATACCGGCACCGATGTCGTGTCCGGCCACAACTTGTATGAATCGCTCACCGATGTGCTGGTGCGACTTGGTTGGTCGGGAACAACGGTGACGCTCATCGATGGCGAACATTTCCTGACCCTGCAACCGGGCGCTGAACCGCTGGCTCAACTGCCGGTGAAAATCGACGCCATCGGATGCCTGCTCAACACGCTCGCACCGCAGCTGTTCATCGCCTATCAGCAACAGCAGCTTGATTACTGGAATCAGGAGACAAGCCCTTCGACCCCGCGCTGGCATTCGCTTTCGCAATCGCTGCAGGACATCTGGAACCTGGATGGGGTCACTGACTGGGATGCGGATCACAAAGCGATGGCCCGAGCAGTATTCAACCATCCGGATCGCGCAACACGGCGGTCACAGGACAAGTACCTGACCAAGGCCTGCCTGATCGACACCGACCGGGTTGAAAACGCGGTGAGCGAACATCTGCGTGTCCTGGATATCGCCGTGTTCGTGGGCACGTTGGGCACGCGAACCCTGGTGCTGACGCACTCGATTGCCGAAGGGTTCAGGTGTTACGACTCTGTTGAGGCACTGGGTAAAACATTGTTCGCCCAGCCTGGAACGTCAAGCGTTGAGCTGACACTGCAATGGCGTCTGTATGAACCCGATGGCAATTTCTTTCACCACCAGGCCTGCGCGCTGATCGCACTCGAAGCTGAAGCCATCGGTCAATTCAATACGTTTCAGCGTGCTTCTTTTACGAGTCTTTCACCACAAATCAGTGCCGCGGCAAAAAGCTTCACTGAGTTTGAAGCCCTGCCGTCGTCGCGCTTCAGCAAGGTTCAAGGGTTACTGACAGGCTGGTTGAAAAACGCTTCGTCAGCGGACCTCACTCGGTACAGCCGACATTTGATGGACCTGGCGCAGCTGCGGGAACAGGACGCTGGAAAAACCTTCGACGAAGGCATCTCGTCACTGCCGCAATTTGCGCTGCAAACCCTGCGAGAGCAGATGATCAAGGATCATCCAGCGGCAGCGGACCTGGACCTGAAAGACATTGAAATCAACATCACCAGCGTCGTAGTGCTGGGCGCCGTCGTGGTACCCGGCAAGACGCAAACCACCACGCTGTCGCTGGTCGAACTGGCGCTGCAAAACCTGATTGCCGTTCCGCTGGGCAACAAGACGGTGCGCTACAAAAACGGCAACGCGGCGCCTGCGTGGATGACCCCGGCCTATCTGGAAAAGCTCGTCACGCAGGTCGATATCGGTGCGGTTTACCCGGCACTGATCAAGCGCAAGCTGCTTGAAGACCCACCAGAAACGTTGCGACGCCAGGCTCTCTACACTCGCCATCTGCGCATCCAGCTGCCCTTGCAGGCGTTGCAGCACAAGATGCGCAGTGAGGCCGGGATTGATGAACGCGGGTATCAATACGTCAATGCGGCCATGCAGGAAAACGCTGCCGATCGCTGGGTGAACGGACAGGAGATTGTCATTCGACCGTTGGCCTTTATTACCGGTGATTCCGCCGACAGCAAAGGCGATGAAGTCGCCAACATGTTCGTCATCGGTCCTCGGCTCACCGACAAAGGACCGTGTCTGCTCTACCGGCCATTGCTCTCCCCCTCGCTGACGCAGCACCCAAGCGAGGCCAATCTGCTGTATGCGATCAAGCACGAAAAACCCCTTCGCCAATCGATCCTGGCCTGGCTGTCCGACGATGTGCGCTTCAACTACTCCCAGTATGTGTTTTCGGGTGAGTTACCTTCGGTCTGGACGCTGACCCAATTGCTGGTAGATCCCACTTCAGCCCTGGGCAAGATGGGCGCGGTTTCGCTCAGTGCGGCAGCCCTCGATGACGCGCCGCTGGCGACCCTGTTCAAAGCCAACGCCAACGCGATGATTACTCTGGCTGACCGTCAATCGGTGTCCAATGCGCAAGCTCGCTGGGCGACGCTCAAGCAAGGCACATGGATGCTGTTCAATGTCGCGTTGCCCTTCCTCGGTCGCACTGCCGGTGTTGCCGCGTGGATCTGGCAGATCATGGACGACTTGCAGGACATTACCGACGCCGCTGAGAACGACGACAGTCAACTCGCCTGGTCCGCCGTGACGGATCTCCTGTTGACGCTTGGCATGGTGCTGGCCCATCGGGCTGCCGCTCGCCATAAACCCGTCTCGCGGTTGCCCGAAAAGGTCGAGCTGCCACCCGTCACACCCGAAAGCAAGCCTGCCGGAAAAATAACGATCTCCCACCTAACCGATCTCAATCAGCTTCCACCGTCCCATGAGACATCTCTGCACGCCATCGCGACGCTGCCTACTTCATCCCTGGGCGCCTTGCTGGATGAACTGGCCATCGCCGAGCCCAAAGGAATGGCAGCCGCCTCCAGCGAGCCCGATCCTTATCAACACCTCAGTTCGCTCAACGGGAAAAGGTACGCGAAGGTCGGTCAGCGATGGTTCGAAGTCACCCTCAACGACAACAACGATGTGCAGATCATTGACTCACGCCAGTCTCCTATGCGCGCCGGACCGTTACTGATCAAGAACGCCAGAGGCGAATGGTTCATCGATACACGACTGAGGCTTAAGGCCGGAGGCAAGGAGAAACATCGGCTGGAACAACAAAACCAGCAACGCCAGGCTGAACTGAAACAGCAAATGATTGCGTTCGAAAGCCAAACCAAAAGCCGCGAGACCGAACTCAAGGAAGCTCAAAAAAACGCGCAGGCGCCTACAGCCACCGACACCCATCGCCGCTTGTACCTTGAAATGCTCGACGCGCAGATGTCGTTCATCAGCGCCAACATGGAACAGATGAAAGCCTTCAATGCTCGCGAGGCCATTCCCAATTACCGAAAAGCGATGATCAGTCGCCTGGATTTCCAGCTTTCGCTGCTGCAAAAATGGTTCGATCACCAGCGTCCGCGTTTCGGCAGTCAAATGCTTCTTTCCCTCGACCTACTCGACAAACAGCCAACGGAAGACATACAGACCGCCCGGCAAACCCATCAACTCATGAGCGATCTGACCGCAAGCTACATCAACAAAATCGAGTTCGCGCATTCGCGCTTCGAGCAACTGAACCTGCTTGGCAAAGAAGCCGTCGAAGTGATCCGCGACGTCAAAGCCAACTTGCCGACATTCAATTTACAAGACCTCAAACTGTTCCAGATCACACTGGGGCAAGAGTTGTGCCTCGACGACAGTGTTACGACCGCGCCTGAAGCGCGCCAGGCACTGGAGAACGTTGTCGAAAACGCAGCCCTCGCCATTCAGGCATCACTGGACCTGGCCGCTGACGAAGAGGTGCGGCGCCTACCGGAGCGGATCGATGGGCTGAGCGATCTGGTGGAGCAGCTCTCGATCACCGACCAGCGCATCGTCGATCTGCCCACCGAGTTTCCCGGTCAGCTCCTGCAACCATCGCTCGACTTGATGCGCCGACGTATCGACGGTTTTCAACAGCGCACCGTGAAGCATCTGGCGATGCTGCTGCGGGAACGCCAGGCACTCGAGCCGCAACCGGGCCCTTCCCGCCTGCCGACCGCTCCCGCCAAGCGAATCATCAAGACCCGCTACAAAGGTACGGTGGTCGGCCAGATAAGCGCCGATTCCGTGGCGCATGGGTCAGAACTGATTGACGTGACCTCGGCGTTGACCGGCAAAGTCATCTCGACCTTTCATGAGAAGACTCCGGGTGTCTGGGTTGAAAGAGTGGCGCCGAAACCGGTTTCCCCCGTCGTCGTCCAACCCGACTTGAGTGCAAGCAATGTGCTTGGCCAGGCCTTGCTGGACGGGTTGGATGGGTTCATTCGTCGAACAGAGGCCCACTCAAAAGGGACGCGGCGAATACCCGTGGAAATAGAGGAAATTTTTCATCAGCAGGCCCATCGATTGCAGGAAGCCGCCAGCGCAATCGAAGAAGCGCTGACTGCCACTAATTCCACTGAAGGCGGTCCGGGTTCCGCCGTCACACTGGTCAAGCAGTTGAATGATGGGGCAACCAGACTCTACAACCAGGGACGCGTGACGCGCATCAGCATGACCAAACTGCAGCCGCCGACGGCGGAGCGCGTCCGGTGGCTGCAAACCGAAGGTCAGGTCGACATCGTCAAGAACCCCGGCCGACGCTTGCTCAAAAGCCGTAAAAGAGACTACCTCGAGGAGTATGAGATCCGTGATCGCAGCACCAAAGAAGCTCTGTGGTATGCCCACTTCCACTATTCAGAGCCCGCGTCGCCTGCACAAACCTTCACGGCGGCGCACCTGAAAACCGTGCAGCAACGGCTGCTAGGGGGCGCATCCGAGTCCCGCAACGCGAACGACGATCTCCGGGCGATTTCGATCTACCGCAGCGAGATCAGCCCGCAACTGGCGACCACACTGTTCTTCACAAAAGAGCCGTCTTCGGCCTCAGGATCGTAAGGCGTACGTTGTGCTGAACCCGAGACCCGCATTAGCGGGTCTTTTTTCCCTCCGATATATATATCTACCACCCCGGAGGGCCGACGCCTGAGTACCTTCGATGCATCAAGAGGCTTTCCCTGCCTCGCTTTGCCCCAGGTATCGCCATGAGCAACAACACTTCATCGCCCCAAACTGAATCGACGCCCTTGGTGGAAACCAGTGACCTGGTGAGCCTGACCAGCCATGGTCCGATGCTCAGCGAAGTGGCATCAAACCTCCTGCGCCAGATGTTGGAAAAGTCCTGGCCAGAATTGCAAGTCGACCCAGACAAAGCCTTCGTCGCCACGCCTCGATGGCTCATCGTGGACGACCACGTCGAGGCTGGCCCGACCGAGTTCGAATCACTGACCTTGGCGCTGATGCGCCAGGGTCTGTATGGGACGGTGGCCAACTATCTCGAAGGCGAGCATTTCCTGACCCTCGAACCGGACAGCGAAAACCCGGTTCACCTCGCCGTCAGCATTGAAGACATTGCAAGAATACTCAATGACTCGGCGTCGATACTGTTCGTCGAGGCTCAAGTACGGCAGCTGGAGTTCTGGAATGCAAAGGGGCATGTGATCCCCCGCTGGCAGGAGCTTTCGGATACGTTGCGCAAGGCGTTGAACGTGCAGACGGTCAAAGGCTGGGACGCCGATGAATGCGCGATGGCGCGAGAGGTCTTCAACGCCCCGGACAAAACCACCCGTAAAAATGTAAAAAGCGAATTTTCTGCCATTCAGGCGTGCCTTCTCGATGTCGATACCGTCGAGAATGACATCGCCCGCCATCTGTTGATTGGCGGCGCGCTGGTGCTTAAGGCCACGTATCGCAAGCGCGAACTGCTGGTGATGTACACCATCGAGCGCGCCTACGAGTCGTTCAGTTCGCTGGAAGAACTGGGTAGCTCGCTTCCCGCACGCTTGGAGGAACAACAGTCAGGACGTGGTCTGACGTGGCGGCTTTACGAGCCGGAAGGCAACGTCTTCGATCACATGGCGTGGGCGTTGGTGTCGTCACAATTGGATGCCATCAACTCATTGCAGTTTCTTGAAGCACCGGCAGTCGATGTCGAGCCCGAAACCGGGCTCGACCCCACCGAAAAAGCGCAACTCCTGCAACTGAACAAAGCGATTCCCGATTGGCTGCGCAACGCCTCGTACAACGATGTTCAAGACTACAGCCGTTACATCAGCGCACTGGGCAAGCTGTACAGGCAACCGAACAGCAAACTGGCCAAAGCCGAGATCCCGTCCATCACCGATTACGCTCAGCAGTTGATGCGTGAAGCGATCATCGCGGATCCACTGGCGGTCGGCAGCGCGAATCTTGCGCTGGACGATCTGCGGATCAAAATCACCAACAGTTTTTCCGCCGACAATTTCACGCTCCCCAACCCCCTCGATCAGCGTATTGAAACGCTGGCCGACTTCGCTCTTGAGAATGAAGCGCCCTATATGGCGACATTGTTTTTCAAGGGCGGAGAGGCGGTGCCTGATTGGCTGACTGCTGAACTTCTTACCACCGTGTCAGCGCGAGTGGACGTCGGCAAAGCTTATCCAGAACTGATCAAGCCCAAGCTCCTGGAGGATCCGGTCGCCTCCCGACGTCAGGAAAACTTCTATCGCGACCAGCTGCGTTCTTTGCTGCCACTCCAGGCATTAGAGGCCAGATTCAAGCCTGAAACCGGTGTGGACGAACGCGGTTATCAATACGTCTGCGAGCTGCTCGATCCCGATGTCTCAGCCAAAACCATTGCCCTCTACCCGCTGACGATGACACCACAACATCGCTTGATCAACAGCAGCGACACAGTCGACAACATGTTCATCATCAGCCCTCGAGAGGCACACGGCGGGCCTTGCCTGCTCTATCGGCCGATGCTCGATGAGCCCCTGCTGCAATACCCCTCAAGGCAAAACCTTTTGTACGCGTTGCATCAACCCGGTGACCTCAGGGATTCGGTACTGGCCTGGCTGCCCGGTAAAAATCTGAGCTTTGAATACGCCCAGTATGTTTTCCCCACCGGACTGCCCTCTCCGTGGCTGATCGCGGAACAAGTCGTCAATCCATTGCAGCGGGCAGACAAGTTCGGGCGCGTGGTTTTCGAAAGCGTCGAGATCACCGGCGACATTCTGTCTGCGCTGTTCAAAAGCAACGCGCAGATGCTGGTCAACCTCGCCGACCGTAAATCGCGATCCAATGCCGAACGGCGCTGGAGTGTTTTGAAAGACAGTGGCTGGGCGCTCTTCAACGTCGCCTCAAATTTCCTCAGCGGTGCGGTCGGTACAGCCGTCTGGGTCTGGCAAACCATCAACCAGATTCAGCAGGCCCTCGATGCCCATGACAAGGATGACCGTTTCATCGAATGGACGTCGGTGTCGGACATTCTGCTGGCGATCGGCATTATCCTCAGCCACCACGCCGTGATGCGACGCAAGAGGGTTTCGAGCAAACCCCGAATTGAGCAGGTGTCGAAGGAGAAAGCTGCAAAACTCGTCGCCGAACCCGTGACCGTCACGCTCAATCCCACCCCGCTGGCTCCGGATCTTCCGCCCAGTCACCTTTCCTCGCTGGAGTTGGCCGGCTCGGTCCCACGCCGAGCACCGACCGCGCTGGGCGCCTACCTGGACACGCTAAAAGTCACGGCCCCCGATATTTCCAGCGCAAGCGTGACGAAGGTAAAGGAAGCTCCTCCGCATTTTTACCAACATAAACTCAGAAACTACGCACAGGTGGGTGATCGGTGGTTCTACGTCGACGTGAAAGGCGACGAAGAGGTTCATATCGTTTACCCGGATCAACCTGAGCGAAACGGTCCGATGCTGATGGATAACGGCAAAGGGCAATGGGTGCTCGACCTGCGTCTGCGTTTGCGAGGGGGCGCCGGAAATGCGTTCAGTCGCCACCAGGAGGCGGCTAACGAGCAGCGCAGAGTCAATCTGGGTGAAGCACTGAGATCCTTCAAAAGCCTCGAAAAGGCGAAGGAAACCGAACTGACAAAGTTACATGACGGCATCCGGCAAGCCAGCGCTGAAAACTACGATCAGCGCACGGCGGCGTACATGGAAAAGCTGGATGCAACGATCGGCGAGTATCGCCGGGCGCTGGAACAACTGCGCGAATGGCGCACCCTCGGCGGGACGGAAAACTACCGAGAAGACTTGCTTCGCATGAGCGTGGTGCTGCAGAAGAACCTGTCTTTGTGGTTTGTCCTGAAACGATCCGAGTATGCGCAGGCCACGAGTGTCATGACCAAGGCCGGACAAAACGAACCAGTCCCCAGGCAAACTTTCGTCGACAGTGCCCAGAAAGCGTCCGACCTCGGTCAGGAGATGAGTGAAAAGCTGACCCTGTCGGCGTTGACACTCGAGGGCATGCACGCAGCCGGACGACCTGGCATTGAACGCGCGATGGAAATCAAAAAACTGGCGCCTTCGTTTACCGTGCTGGATATCAAGGCCAACGAGATCGGCATGGCGCAGGAGCTGTGCCTCAATGAGCAGGCCAGCCCCCTGATGCAGCAGGCTCGTACTGCGGTGGCAAATATCGTTGTGAGCGCAGCGAAGGCCGCGATTCAAGTGGCGGACCTGATGAAAGTCGAAGGCGAACATTCCGGTGTAAAGGAGCATGTCGAGGATCTGAACAGTCTCGTGGAGACATTTGCCGACGCCGACCAGCGCATTCAGGAATTACCGGGCACGTACGCCGGACTGGTCAAACCGTCCAAACTCGAACATCTGCAATCACTCATCGATGAGTTCTCGCAACTGGCACACAACCGATTACAGGCGTTGCTGCCAGAGCCCATTGCTGTGCAGCCTCCTGTAGAGCGAGTGCAACCGGGCACGTCACGACAACCGATCAAAGTGCGCAAGACCCGGCCACGCGACTCCAGCAAGAATGAAACCGAAAAAACCACGGAGGATCCGCTCAAGCCGTTTACCCCCGCCGTTTATAAGCAACCCGTTCCGGTGCTGGATGATGCGGAAACGGTCGAGGCCGGCATAGAGCTGGACCTGGACACGAACACATTCATCGAACGCACCCGTAAAGACGCTCTGCTCCCAAGACGCATCCCTGCCGATATCCAGGATGTATTTGATCAGCAGGCACTGAAACTGGAGCAGGCTGCCAGCAGCGTTGATCAAGCCGTGGCCAACAGCAGGAAGGCCGGAGGTGACCCAATCCCTGTCGCCACGCTGAGCCGCGATCTACGTGATGGAGCCAGCCGTCTGCGCAAAGAAGGTGTCAGCGTTCGAGCCGACCTGTACACGCGGCGGAAACCGACCCAGAGCATTTTCAAATGGATGCATGAAAACGGGCAGCTCGACATCAGCCGCGACAAGCGAGGGCGTATCCAGACCAAAGGGCTCGGCGACTTTTTCCAGGAATACCGGATTTTCGACAAGCCCCAGAATAAGCCGTTATGGGTTGCGCATTTCCACTACGAAACCCTGACAAGCCCTGCGAACGCGCCCACCGCGGCCCATTTGAAAGTTTCAGATGACTATCTGAAAACGCTGACACCTGAACTGCAACAGGCGTTGACGACCTTCGAGCCCATCGATGGGGTGTTCAGAAAGATAGAAGATCCTGGGCTACGCAAATTGTTTCTGGACCTGGAACCACAGGCAAAAACTGCATCGTAATCCCTTAACGACGCCAGACCTTTTCCAGTCGCCCGAGTGCGGCGCTGATGGCCGCCTCGGGCACCGCCGCGAAACCCAGGACCAGCCCGGCGCGCTCGTCCACAGGTTTTGCCGAATCCGGCAACCAGTAGCTGCTCAGCGCATTGATCTCGACATCGACGCTAGCCGCCTGCTCCACCAGTTCGCGCTCGCGGGCCTGTGAGTCGACCGCCACCGTCAGATGCAGCCCTGCCGCTACACTTGGTAGGCTGCCAACGCCGGGAACGTTCTGCGGCCAACCGGCCAGCAAGGTATTGCGTCGGCTCAGGGCTGCGCGGCGCATGCGACGGATATGCCGCTGGAAATGCCCGGCAGCCATGAACTCGGCCATGACCGCTTGGGTGCTCACTTCGGAATGCCGAACGTCCACTGCTCGACGTTGCGAGAACGCCTGCACCAGCGTTGGCGGCAACACCAGGTAACCCAGTCGCAGCGCCGGGAAAGCAACTTTGCCAAACGTCCCGACGTACAAAACCCGACCCTGCCGGTCGAGTGCGGCCAACGGGGCCAAGGGCGCGCCGCTGTAGCGGTATTCGCCGTCGTAGTCGTCCTCGACGATCCATCCCTGGGTGCGTTCGGCCCAGGCCAGCAATTCGAGGCGACGAGCCAGGCTCATCACCGCCCCGGTCGGGTATTGATGCGACGGCGTGACATACGCCAGCCGACAATCGCTGAGGCCGTTCAGTTCGTTGCAATTGATGCCCTCACTGTCCACTGCCACGCCATGCAATTGCGCACCGGCCACGGCGAATGCATGACCTGCCGCCCGATACCCCGGATTTTCAATCGCCACCCCATCTCCCGGCTCTACCAGCAGCTGTGCACAAAGGCTAATCCCTTGCTGCGCGCCACTGGTGATCACTATTTGCTCAGCCGAACACTGCATCCCTCGCGAACTGCGCAAATACGCGGCGATCATGCCGCGCAAGCGCTCATCACCCGCCGGATCGCCATAACACAGCTGCTGTAAATCCGGTTTACGCCAGAAAGCCGCATTCAGCTTGGCCCAGACCTCAAAGGGGAATAAATCGAACGCCGGAACACCCACCCGAAACGCTCGCGGCGGACCACTCGGCGGGGTGGGTAAATGGTTATTCTCAACCCGCCCCAACGCCCCCCTGTGGATAACTTTACTGGATGGAACCACAGGTAAATCGAGCCAATTTGTGGATAAGGTTGTGGGTAACCCTGTTGGCAACCCTGTGGATACTTTTGTGGATAATTTTTTCGCCGGCAGAGCTTCTTGGGGTAATTGCGCAACGTAAGTCCCGTCGCCGACACGCCCCTCGATAAACCCTTCGGCGTAAAGCTGATCGTAGGCTCGCACCACGCTGTTACGTGAAATCGCCAACGCTGCTGCCAGATCCCGGCTGGCTGGTAACCGCGTGCCGCTGGCCAGCCGACCGTCGAGCACCCGCAGGCGCAATGCCTGGTACAGCTGACGGCTCAGGCCTTGGCGACGGTCGAGTTCGATACCGGCTGGGTTGAATGACAGGGACAGCGGCGCTTCGCTCATGGCAATGGACCTATGAAATTGGTCATTAATGGCTCTTACAACAGACCAATAGCCTGCCTAGGATGGAGGCATTCGCCAAGGAGTTTTTCCATGTACAACCCCAACGGCTTTGCCATCAAAGATTTACATGAACTGCAGCAGCAGATAAGGGGCACCCGTCTCGCCATGGTGGTCACCCACGGCGAGCAAGGCCTGAAAGCCAGTCATCTGCCGTTGCTGTTCAATCCTGAGCAGGGCCCGAATGGCACCCTCTACGGCCACTTCGCCCGGGGCAATCCCCAGTGGAAGGAACTGCAAAACGGTGCCGAAGCCCTGGTGATTTTTGCCGGTGCCGATGCGTACGTCAGCCCTGGGTTTTATCCAAGCAAAACCGAGCACGGCAACGTAGTGCCGACCTGGAACTACGTCGCGGTGCACGCTTACGGAACAGCCGAAGTGTTCACCGATGCCGATCGCCTGCTCAACCTCGTCAGCGATTTGACCAATCGCCATGAAGCCGGCCGCGCGCAACCGTGGAAAGTGACTGATGCGCCCGCCGACTACATCGACGGCATGCTCAAAGCCATCGTCGGATTCGCCCTGCCGATCCAGCGCCTGGAAGGCAAACGCAAGCTTAGCCAGAACCGCAGCGTTGCAGATATCGCTGGTGTGCGCGAGGGGCTCGCCGCCAGCCCTGATGTGCACGACCAGGCCCTCGCCCACTTGATGCGTTAAGGAATGAACATGAGTCTGATTGAAATCCGCCAGGTCACCGCCGACGATCACGCGGCCTGGCTGCCACTGTGGCAAGCCTACCTGCGCTTCTACAACACCGAGTTGCCCGAGGCTGTCACTGACAGCACCTGGCAGCGCATGCTCGACCGCAATGAGCCGACTCATTCGGCGTTGGCGTGGGTCGATGGCAAAGCGGTCGGCATGGTGAACTTCATCTACCATCGTTCGAACTGGAGCATCGAAAACTCCTGCTACCTTCAAGACTTGCTGGTAACGCCGCAGACTCGGGGCACCGGCATCGGCCGCAAGCTCATCGAATTTGTGTATGCCACCGCCAAAGCGGACGGTTGCTGCAAGGTCCACTGGCTGACCCACGAAACCAACGCCACCGCGATCCAGCTCTACGAGCGCATCGCCGAACGCCCCGGTTTCATCCAGTTTCGCAAAGCCCTTTAAAGTTCAAGGAGAACAACATGTCGACTTCACTCGCAGACTGGAAAGGCGTCCCGGCGCCGACGGTTCAAACCATCGAAGGGCGCTTCATTCGTCTGGAAAAACTCGACCCCGCGCGTCACGCCGATGGTTTGTGGAAAGCCCTGCAAGGCCCGGGATCGGACCCGAAACTCTGGGACTATTTGCCGTACGGTCCTTTCCCGGAGCGCAGTGCTTTCAACGATTGGCTGAACAACCATGCGGCCAATAGCGACCCGTATTTCTTCAGCGTGATCGACCGTGCCAGTGGTGAGGTGCAGGGCATTCTCAGTCTGATGTCGATTGTCCCGGCGCAAGGTCGCATCGAAATCGGCCACGTGACTTTCGGCGCGCCGATGCAGCGCTCGCCGAAAAGTACCGAGGCGGTCTACTTGCTGGCCAAGGAATCCTTTGCTCTGGGTTACCGGCGTCTGGAGTGGAAATGCAACAACGGCAACGCCCGCTCCAAGTACGCGGCAGAGCGCTTGGGCTTCAGTTTTGAAGGCGTGTTCCGCCAGCACATGGTGGTGAAGGGGCAGAACCGGGATACGGCTTGGTACTCGATTCTGGATTCGGAATGGCCGGCGATTGGTGCGGGGTTTGAGCGGTGGTTGAGTGATGAGAATCAGACGGGGTCGGGGCAGGTGAAAACGTTGGCGGAGTGCCGCGGGTGATCTTCGATGTTTGAAAGGACGCCTTCGTGGGCAAGTCGGATCGCCGCACCGCTCTCTCCTACAGGATTGTGGCAAGACACAATTCTTGTGAACGCCTATAAATCCGTAGGGGCGAGGCTTTCCCGCGAGGCATTTAATGCGTTGACGCACCGCTAAACCCAGAAACTCAACGCATCCAATGCGTTACAGCCATCAAATAAAAAATGATGGCCTAAAGGTTACGTTGGCTCAACAAGTACGTTCAGACTCGAAAGTCGACTCACACCGTTTTGTAGCAACACAAGATTTTCGGGTTCAGACATGAACCATGTAAAGGATCCCCAAGCCAAACCTGTTACTGTTTTTTTGAATCCCGCTCCTTCTCTGTCTGCATAAGCGGTCACAAAAGCAATTTGTGAGCGACTAAACCCGCCTTTGTCAGCAATCGCGTACAGCGCTTCCTGCCTACGAGGCGTAATCGCGCCGTCAGTTGCGACAACCTCAACAAATACAATCAATGGTTCGACCGGAGCAAGGTCAACCAGAATCAAGTCTGGAAGATTTTTCTGTGTTTCTATGTCGAGACCGATCATTGATGAGAGTTTAAGATCAGGATGGGCTACCTTATTTCCTGACTCACTTAGCCAAATAACGCCTGGACGCTCTAGAAACTTGGCTGCAAACACTTCAACAACCGCTTTTGAGATGTCGGAACTAGGCCCTGACGCTAGCCGACGAGTTTCTCCATTCGGGAAACTTACAAGGACTCCTTCCTTTCCCGCAGTACCTGCCCGCATAAGGGATACACGTGCTCTAGCGCTGCGTGAGAGGTGTTTTTCCTGCCACATCAAGATAGCGGCGTTCAAGTCCTCTCCTACCAGGGCAGGATCGAGAAGAGCCGCAAGCTCAGCCTTGAGTGCATAGCGAGGAACACCCGATGTCGTAGGTACATCTGCTAATTCAAGTACCGCGCCAACGACTAATAAACCTTCCCGCAAAGTTTCGTCACGAATAGGCTCACGGGTATTGTCTGCATACCAACGCCTACCAGGGACCTGGAAAGATTTTTTCCGCAAATTCGTGCGGTAATTCAACCGAGCAGTCTCGCAGCAGTCTTCTGCCTGCATATCTGTCATTCGGTAGACGTGTACCGGTCCAAGCCAGACATCCGCACCTTCGACTGCTCCGATGTAAAGCATGGCGAAAACTGTACTTGCCGCCAACTCACGTGTGCAATAAGAACGGTTAGGCGTTCCCTCTGGAAAAATCAGAGGTAGCCTTTCAGATATCAACGCCCGTGAGACATAAGGTGGTAACACTATTTCTTCCTTAGAAAAGCATGGAGCAGGCGGCTTCGATGGACTCTTTTGAACCACCGGATTCAACCAGCCTCGTTAACTCCTTCAAGGCCGTGGGTGCGGGCAATGGCAATGACTCTAGCTCGTAAGCTGAAACAGCCACTGAGCCACTAACGCAGCGAAACGCACGATCAGCCGCGCCACTATTAAGAAAAGCAGCAAGCACTGAAGCCTTAATTTTCGGAGCGTCAGTGATGGGTCTAACCATATTGATGTGGTTCTCGATAACAACTCCACCGTGTGACTGCAAAAACGCAAGGGGCAAAGCTGTCGCAATAAGGCGACGGTTCTGCTCTTTTGCAGTGGTTCGCTGCAAGAGAACACATGGTTTGGTTGTTACTAACCACTGATCAGATGGTTTCAGCTCAAAATACGGAGCGTGGTTCTTTTTTTCTGCCCTGAAAATGAATTCGCCATCAGCCGTAATGGCTTCAGCCCAAATTAGCGGCAGTCGGTTGCTGCCCGGTTGATAGGTCAATTGTGATTTATGACGATTCCAGACCAATGGACCAGTGCTGACGCCGTAACCCCAGTCAGCAAGACGGAAAGGCATATCAACAAGCGTCGCTACGAGTTCAGTTTGGTTTGAGTTTCTGGGCAGCAACCATGGCAGGGTGAGATCTTTCGGAAGTGTGATCGAGCCCGTTTTTATGGCTTCGACAACACCACCGGACGAGGTAATTTCAGAAATCGCTACCGGAACTGCCTCACCTGCTCTGCGATAGGTGGTTAGCGCCATTTCCTGAAGCACATCATCAAAAACACCTTTGCGCGCTGCAACAAAGTCGATCGCAATTGGAGGTGCTTCACGGCCTATCAACGCACGGAGGTTTTTGAAATACCCTCCGGCGAGGAAAGAAGTCGGAGTGACATAAGCGATCAATCCACCGGGCTTGGTCTGGCGAATAGCAAAATCAGTGAACAAGCCATACAAATTGGCATGTCCATACAGTGAGCGCTTGTATAGCTCTCGAGTCTCGACATCTAGCTTGGCTCTACCATATGGGGGATTCCCAATGACCAAATCAAACCCATCTTTGATTGGGCTATGTCGCAAAGAATCACAAACGGTCACCATGACTGGGAGCCGCAGACCTGAGGGGCTGCTAATTGGCAACAACACAGCGTCTAGTGCAACTTGGCTCAACCAGGCACCGAATGGATCAATCTCAAAACCATGCAAACGGTTTCCGATGCTCTGCATCAGAAGCTTTGGACTGCAATGCGCAAGCGTTTTCATGATTCGCTGCGCGATGGGCGCAAGGAACGCACCACCGCCGCACGCCGGGTCCAGAACACGACATTTCGCCCAATCAACGTTAGCCGATGTAGCTTGATCGATGAGCCTGGCAGTCAAAGCGGGCGGAGTATAAAAAATTCCATACTCACCACGATGCTCCACAGGAAGCATGCTGGTATACGTAAGACCGATTTGGTAAGCAGCAGTCTCTGAATCGAACTTAGCTGCTGCCGAACCAATCTGCTCCGCAAGAAAACTGGCGGAGTTAATGAGTGTCGAAGTCTCAAATGCAGAGATGGGTGCTCGAAGCTCTTGAGGAACTGCCTCTTGCTCGGTGAGACCTCGCCACCAAGCTTCGATTACCCGAACACCAAAGGTTCTGGCAAAGACAAGCTGATTTTCTGCGGGGATGGTGTTCGCCATCGCTCGGGCCATTGCCCGAACCGCCTTCAATGACTGAACAGGAGCCTCCAAAGAGAAAGGACTAGCCTGCTCAGCAAATGTGATTTGCGCCTCTTTTGCCATACACCCCCCATTGCGGGTCGCGATTCTACCTTGCTTTGAAGGTCTAGGCGTCCCGCCCATCGCTGTTACGCGATGTTGCGTTAAAAAAATATACTCAACAATTGGCAATTGATCGGACCACAAAAATGAGCACAAATAGAAAGCAACAAAGCTGTATGAATATACAGCCTTGTTAGCTCAATGCTAGCGCTTCGGCTAAGCGGTTATGCCGATTGATCCACCAATATTTAAGTGGAGCGGCTAGAGGGGTGGCGCACCAGGCCCAGATTTTCGATCAAGACTCCAGCCTCACGCATCCAACGCGTCGCAGCCGTCCTGAACCAAAATATGAGCAGCGTTGGCGAAGTGTTCGTAACCGTCCGCCCAGCACCCACTCCTGACAACCACCCAAATTAGCCAAGATAGTGTCCACCATTTTTTAGTGGACACTATCTTGGATACAATTGCCCCCGCCCGTCGAACCGGTCGCCGTCCCAACTTCCCGTTGGACTTCAAACGCCAAGTCGTCGAGGCCACGCTCCAGCCGGGCGCCTCCGTGTCGTTGATCGCTCGTGAGCATGACGTCAATGCCAACCTGGTGTTTCGCTGGCGGCACCAGTATCAGGAAGGGGCATTCGGCCCGGTTAACCAGATTGCAACGTTTTTGCCTGTCCAGGTGATCGAGGCGTCGACGGATGTCTCGCAAGCCGCCCGGCCGCAACTCGAGTTTCATTCCGAGCTGGTTGTTGAAGTGGGTAAAGCCACGCTACGCATCACTGGCACGCCTGACCCGCAGACGATGCAACTCGTCTTGCAGCAGTTACTGCGATGATTGCCCCGCCCGCTGGAACCCGTATCTGGATCGCCGCCGGCTTCACCGACATGCGTCGTGGCTTCGACGGCTTAGCGGCACTGGTGCAGACTCAGCTTGAAGCCGACCCGTTCTCCGGCCAGATCTTCGCTTTTCGCGGACGGCGCGGTGATCGGATCAAGCTGTTGTGGTGGGATGGCGACGGGTTGTGCCTGTTTTGCAAACGGCTGGAACAAGGACGCTTTGTCTGGCCGCAAGCAACCAATGGCAGCGTGTCGCTGACGGCCGTGCAGTTGTCGATGCTGTTTGAAGGCATTGATTGGCGTAGGCCAATTCGTACCGCGCCTGTCATCGCGGTCTGACTTGCGGCGCTGAATAACCCCGGTAACATTCGGGCATGACTTCCATGACCGACTCCCTGCCGAACGATCTTCAGGCCTTGAAGGCTCTGGTCGCTGCCCAGCGTGCAGAGATTGAGCGCTTGAAGATGATGATCGCCAAGCTGCGTCGCACGCAGTTCGGTCGTAGCTCCGAGCAACTGGACGCGATGATCGACCAGCTCCAACTGAGTCTTGAAGAGTTGCAAGTCAGCCAGACTGAACTGACACCGCCAACCGAACCGCCATCTCGCCCTGTCTCTCGGCGCAAGCCATTACCTGAACACCTGCCACGCGAGATCCACGTCCATCAGCCCGAGTCGCAATGCCCGGGCTGCGGTGAGGCGCTTCGCCATTTGGGTGAGGACGTGGCTGAAGTGCTGGAGTACGTCCCGGCGCGTTTCAAGGTGATTCGCCATGTCCGCCCCAAGCTGGTCTGCCGCTGCTGCGAGCACATCGCCCAGGTGCCGGCGCCGAGTCGCCCGATAGCTCGAGGCCTCGCTGGCCCGGGGTTATTGGCCCATGTACTGGTCTCCAAGTTTGTCGATCATCTTCCGCTGTATCGGCAATCCGAGATTTACGCCCGCGAGGGCGTAGATCTGGAGCGCTCAACCCTGGCCGACTGGGTCGGCCAGAGCAGCCAATTGCTCCGACCTCTGATCAACGCCCTCGAGCGCTATGTCATGAGCGGCCATAAAGTTCATGCCGACGACACGCCGATTGGCGTACTCGCGCCAGGCAACGGCAAAACCAAAACAGCTCGGTTGTGGACGTACGTGCGGGACGACCGACCTGCCGGTTACACGACGCCAGCGGCTGTATGGTTTGCTTACTCGCCGGATCGCAAGGGGCAACATCCGCGCGCTCACCTCAAGGGCTTCAGCGGGATCTTGCAGGCTGACGGCTACGCCGGTTTTGCTCAGCTGTATGCCTTGGGCACCATTCAGGAAGCTGCGTGCTGGGCTCACGCCCGGCGTAAGTTTTACGATGTCTACAAAGACCAGGCCTCGCCGCTTGCAGCCGAGGCGCTGCAACGGATTGCGGCCCTGTATGCCATTGAAAGCGAGATTCGCGGGCAACCACCCGATCAACGAAGAGCCGTTCGACAAAGCCGGGCAAGTCCGCTGCTTGAACAATTAAACGCTTGGCTCAACCAGACGCTGACTCAACTGTCGAAGAAATCGGCATTGGGCGGTGCGATCCTCTATGCCCTCAACCGTTGGCAGGCGCTGACGCGCTACTGCGATGACGGCCGGATCGAAATCGACAACAATGCCGCCGAACGCGCGCTGCGCGCCGTAGCGTTGGGTCGCAAGAATTACCTGTTTGTCGGTTCCGATGCCGGCGGAGAACGAGCGGCTGCGATTTACAGCCTGGTGGGTTCGGCCAAACTCAACGACCTGAACCCGCAAGCCTATTTGACACACGTGCTGGAGCGCATCGCCGACCACCCGATCAATCGGGTTGACGAACTGCTGCCCTGGAACGTTTCTCTCACACTTACAGAACTCTGCGAGGCTGCCTGATCCATGGCTAAAAATGTTCGTTTGCTAAAGCCCGAGCCTGATTTGTTGCTACTGCACATTGAGTTGAAGTGGATTGAACCTGCCATCTGGCGCCGCGTGGCGGTGCCCGAAAACATCACCTTGGGCAAGTTGCACGCGGTGATCCAGATCGCGATGGGCTGGCACGATGACCATCTGCATGAGTTTGAAATAGCCGGTGAGAATTACGGTATTCCCGACTCCGATGGGTGGGGGCCTCCCGTGAACTCGGAGACTCGCAAGACTCTGATCAAAGCGTTGAACGGGAAAAGGACATTCCGCTACGTCTATGACTTTGGCGACGGCTGGGATCACCGGATCAAAGTCGGAAAGAGATTGCCCGATGTGGCATGCCCTCAGGTGCCGTATTGCGTCGACGGTGCCAATGCTTGCCCGCCGGAAGACATCGGCGGTTGGCCGGGCTATGCCGAATTCCTTGAAGTGATGGCAGATCCCAACCACCCAGAGCATGAAGATATGCTGGAGTGGCATGGCGATAACTTCGATCCAACGGTTTTTGAGTGTGAGCGCGTCAATCAGCGGTTAAAGGGGATTAAGGTTTGAGATGCAAGGCGGTGTAGTTCGGACGCTTACAAGTGTTCCAAGTCATGGCCTTCCACATCCTTTACACACAAACACGTGATGCTGTTGAGCAGATTGCGCGCAGCTTTGATTCGGTGTGTAGCGGTTTCAAGAAGGTCAGAGGCTTTGGCCTCCGTGTCGATGAACAACGTCGGGGCGACACTGAAGTTGACTTGAAGCGGGTGGTATTTGGACATGGGGTTTCTCTCTTGAATTAAGAGCTCCCACCGTTCGCGGGTAAGCAAATTTAGGTGGCAGCTGTACGCGGGTTAGCCGACCGGACAAGAGAATTCCGGCACACCCGGAGGTGTCCCACGCACAGCCGCCCTAGACGTAAAAAGTGTGTACCAACGCACGCACTGAAATTTTGCACATTTTCGCGAATGGGCTCTGCTTCAATCCCGTTACCTCTACTCGCAAACGACGAACCGCTTGATGAGTAGTAAGCGAGCCATTGGCAAGATCTTCGAGGATGCTTTCGAGCAGAAGCGTCCTTTCCTGAACTGTCATCGTTATCCGTCACTCCACACATTCAATGAGCATCTCGATGTGCAAAATAGTGCATCCTGACCCCAGAAAACGCCCCGTATGCGCATTAAACTGCGTAAAAATGTGTTGGATTAACGAACAAACGCAAAAGATTGCACATAGTCCAAATACATCATTCTGTAAAAACCCTCCGCTATACAAGACGGCCCGCTTATAACAAAAAGGCCGTCCACATGCCCTCCTCGCCCCAGCGCCTGGCACTCAGCATCGCGTTATTGATCAGCACCGGCGCCCATGCCGCCCCGTTCAAAAATGTGCAAATCACCACGCCGACCACCACCGCGCAAACCCTCGGCGGTGGTGACACTCTGACGATCTCGGCGCCAGGCAGCATCACCAACGCTGGCAAGACAGTGAGCCTGAAAGACAGCACCAGCGGTGCGGGGGTGGTAATCGATAACTCGGGCAAGATCATCTCGACCGGCGGCCGGGTGATCGACAGCAGCGGCGACCTGACTCAGGCTCGCAACTACAGCATTTATAACCGCGCGGGCGGGCAGATCCTTGGCTTTAATGACGCGCTGCGCATCGACAGCAACTTCGCCAGCGGCAGTCTGCTGATCGACAACAGCGGCATCATCCGCTCCACCACCGGCCAAGGGCTGGACCTGGATGCGCTGCGCAGTGCGGGAGTCAAAACCACGATCATCAACCGCGCGGGCGGGTTGATTCGCGGGGACGCCAGCGATGGCATGAAAACCGGCGCCAACGCGACGATCACCAATTATGGCGAGATCTCTACCGGCGATTCTCACAACGCCGATGAGAAGTTCGACGGTATCGACATCGACACCGCGACCGGCGTGACGGTGACTAACTACGGCAGCATTTCCGGCGGCCGCCACGGCATTACCACCGACCTCGGCGCGACACTGACCAACTACGGTCAAATCACCGGTCGCAATGGCTCGGGTTTCGGCTCCGATGGCGACGGCACAGTGATCAATCACGGCACTATTACCGGTGCCTATTCGGGCCTGCAACCCAACGGCGACGGCGATGGCGTGGACATCGACAAGCTCGCCCACATCGAAAACTACGGCACCATTCAGGGTGTCGGCGCCGGCGGTGTCGACAAGGGTGGTTTCGCCAACGGCAGTGAAGGCATCGCGTTGGGCGGCGGCTATGTGTTGAACGCCAGCGGAGCGCTGATCAGCGGCGCCAACAGTGCCATTTGGGTGGACGACGGCAGCGGCGGAGCAGGCGTGGCCGCGACTACGCTGGAAAACTTCGGCACCATTCAAGGCCTCGACGGTTTCGGCGTGAAGTTCGTCGGCGGGTTCGATGACAGCGTGTTCAACGGCGGCACGATCAGCGGCAGCAACGGCCTGGCACTGGATTTGGGCGGCGGCAACGACAACCTGACCTTGCGCAACGGTAGTCGCTTCGTCGGTGTGGTCGACGGCGGCAGCGGCTACGATCGCGTGGTGATGGACGACACGGCGGGCGGCGGTTTCGGCGCGAGTCGCAACTTCGAATGGCTGGAGGTCAAGCAAGGTGCCTGGACGTTGACCGGCAGCGGTGATTTCATCGACGGCGGCGCGGTGCGTAACGGTGCGACGCTGATCAACCAGGGTGGTATTGCCGGGAATCTGACCGTCGATGCGGGTGGTGTGTATGCCGGAGGCGGTTCGGTAGGCAATTTGCAGGTCAACGGGACTTTGCGGACCAATACTCAACTTGGCACGGCGACCATCACCCACGATTTAACCATGGGCAGCGGTTCAACCCTGGCCTACGGCGTCAACGCCGATGGCAGCAGCGCACCGATCAAGGTCGGCGGCGTAGCCAACCTGAACGGCTCGACCCTGGCGGTGAACCCCGGCAGCGGCACCTATCCATGGCAGAGCCATTACACGGTGCTGCAAGCCGCGAGCATCAACGGCACCTTCGGCAAGGTCACCAGCGACTACGCGTTCCTCACGCCGACCCTCGCTTACACCCCGACCCAAGTCGACCTGACCTATACGCGCAACGATGTTGCCTTCAACCAACTTGCGATTACGGGTAACGGCAGCAATGCGGCCAACAGCCTGGCCTCGATGGGCAAAAACAACGCGCTCTACAACGCACTGCTCAACACCACCAGTGCCACGGCCGGTAATGCGATCGAGCAACTCGCCGGCGCCAGCAACGCCAACCTGACCAGCGCCACCCTCGGCGCCAGCAGCCAGATCGGCGGCAGCATGCTGTCGGCGATGCAGCAAATGGGTGGCGGTTCAGGATTGCTGGTTGGCCTGGATCAGCGGGACACCCCGGTGCTCGCCGCCACTGGCGTTCCGTCCGCAGCGCGCAACCTCAACGACCCGAATGCCCAGGGTCGACTCTGGCTGCACGCCATCGGCGGCTACGGCAAGCTCGATGGCGAGCATGGCTGCAGCGGTCTGGAACAGCGCACCAAGGGCAGCGTGCTCGGGGCCGACTGGGCGCTCAACCCGCAATGGCGCCTGGGCGTGCTCGGCGGTTACTCGAAGACGGATCTGGATGCCACGGGGGTCGATGGCAACGTCGAGAGCTGGCACGCCGGCGTTTATGCCTTGCGCCAAAGCGGCCCCTTCGCTTTGCGTCTCGGCGCCGCGTACAGCGGCCACCAAGGTGAAAGCAAACGCACCGTCGCCTTCAACGGTTTCAGCGACCGACCAAAAGGCGATTACGACGCCGACAGCCAACAGGCCTTCGCCGAATTGGGCTACGCAATGGGTAGCGGCCGTCTCAGCGCCGAACCGTTTGCCAACCTCGGCTACCAGCGTTATCACCGCGACAGCTACCAGGAAAAAGGGGGCGCCGCAGCACTTCAGGTCGACAAACAAACCCAGGACAACTTCAGCAGCACCTTCGGCCTGCGTCTGGCGCACCTGAATTCGCTGGAGAACGGCATGAGCCTGACGCCGCGTATGACCGCTGGCTGGAAGCACGCGTATGGCGATGTCAGCAGCTCGACGCGTCAGGCATTTGTGGTCGGCGGCACGGCGTTCAGCGTCGACGGCAGTTCGCTGGATCGTGACAGTCTGGTGCTGGAGGCCGGGCTGGATCTGGGCATTTCGGCGCGGCATTCGGTGGGGGTGGGTTACAGCGGGGAGATTGGGAGTAACAGCCGCAATCATGGGGTGATTGGGCAGTGGCAGATGAGTTTTTGAGTTTGTGATAGCAGGCGGCGTCTTGAATAGTTGTAAGAAAGGTCTTTCGCTTGGGCGGCCAAAAATCCTCTCGATCAAGCGAGCGGCTATTTTCTACACAACTATCTGACACCGCCCGCAAACGCGTCGGAACCGGCTGACATCGGCACAGAAACGCGCACTTTAGAGTTTGACCTTCAGTTAAATGAGGTCAAACCTGATGCCCGTTCAACACAAATTCCGCCCACAACACCTGGCGCTGGCCGTTGCGCTTGCGATAGGTTGCACCGAAATCTCACTTGCCCAACAGATCTCTGCCGAGACCATCGCGCCTGCGGCTGAAACACCGGATCAGCTCATAGCGGCTCTTGAAGCATTCATTATCGACCCCGACACCATCGAGATCCCGATCAGCAAGGTAGCGGATGGTGTTAATCGGAAACTTGGTGATGGGAATGATCTGGTCATTGTCTCTGGTCGCGGAAGAATCACCGGAATAATTGACGGTGGTGACGGTACCAACTTCATGCAACTCGACACTCCGAGTGGTGGCACGTTAGGCAAGAGTCACCGCTTCGCAGGTTTGGAGCTCAAACGAAGTATTTGGACCTTGAATGGTTCCGGTGACTTCGATATCGGTGTCCTGATCCGCCCCAATGCAACGCTAATCAATGATGGACATATCGAGGGAGGCGCGCTGGCCCAAGGTACTCTTGTCAACACTGGTCAGATTGGCGGCGGTGTGACTGTGCAATCAGGAGGCATCCTGAAAAACTCGGGGGATATTCGAGGTGACGTTGTTATTGACGAAAATGGTGTATTGGCTGGCAATGGTTTAGTCGGTGCTCTACAGGTAAACGGGAAGTTCTCCGCAGACAAAATGCACGGTGCCCCAAAAGTATCAGGTGACTTAACGCTTTCGAAAACTGCCGTACTGACCTACGAGGTCGATGCCGATCGCAAAAGTGAAGCGATATTAGTCAGTGGCACCGCCAGTCTTGGTAACGCCACGCTGAACATCGTTGCAGCCCCCGGTGACTACCCGGTGATCAGCGAAAACACCATCCTTATTGCCAATAACGTCGAAGGTGAATTTGGGAAAGTTCTCAACAACCTTGCCTTTTTAACGCCTAAGCTCGACTACTCAGATAAGAAAGTTGACCTGATCTTCATCCGTAACGATGTGCCTATCGAGAGTGTCGCGATCAGCGAGAACGGAAAGCAATTCGCTCAAAACATCGAAGAGCCGAAGGACATACCACAGGAACTGGCCTCAGCTGCAAATTCGCTACCTGCCCCTGAAAACCTGAATCAAACGACAGGTACCGACACTTCCGCTACCTCCACCACGCCAACCGCTTCTGCCGATATACCCCTGACAGCTTCTGTTCCATCCACCACCGCCGATTCGCCGGAGCCCGCCACCGCCTCCATACCAGCAGCTCCCGCCGATACACCCTCGACAGCCTCTATTCCATCCACCACCACTGACGCGCCCGCGCCCGCCACCACCTCAATTCCCTCAACAGCGACCAATCCCGTCGCCACAGCACCAAAACCAACAACCTCCGCAAATGCCGCTGTCAAAGCCCTGCTCGGTAGTGACAAAGTGACTGCCTCCTACGCAATCGAACAGCTTGCCGGCGGCAACAACGCCAACCTCGCCAAGGCAACCCTGAATAGCGACAGCCCGGTCAGCGCCACCCTGCTCTCGGCCATGCGCCAACTGGACAGCGCCAGCGGCTACAACAAACGCGGTAACCGAACCAACGCACCACGCCTGGCCGCCGGCAGCGAAGACAATGGCAGGGTCTGGCTGCAAGCCTTGGGGCACGGCGGAACGCTGGATCGCCACCACGACGCTCTGCAAACGTCCACAAAGGGTCTCGTTCTGGGTGCGGATTGGAGCGTCGATGATCAATGGCGCATAGGTGTGATGGGCGGCAAGTCAGACACTCGGCTGGACAGCCGCGAACTCGACGGCGATCTCGACAGTTGGCACTTGGGCGCCTACGCCCTGCGCCAGAGCGGCCCCATGTCGTTGCGTCTGGGCGCGACCTACAGCAATCACGACGGCAGCACTAAACGTCGAGTTGCCTTCAACGGTTTCAGCGACCGTCCCGAAGGCCGTTACGATGCCAGCACCCAGCAAGCCTTTGCAGAAGTGGGTTACAACTTCGGGCGAGCCAATGTCAGCATCGAACCGTTTGCCAGCCTTGGCTACCAACGCTATCAGCGCGACGGGTACACGGAAAAAGGTGGCGCGGCAGCGTTGAAAGTCCACGGCCAAACCCAAAACAACCTCAACAGCACATTCGGTCTGCGACTGGCGAAGATCAATACGCTGGATAACGGCATGCAACTGACACCGCGGTTCAGTGCTGGCTGGAAACACACCTACGGAGATATCGACAGCGACACCCGTCAGCGATTGGTAACGGGCGGGAAAAACTTTACCGTTTCCGGTGCGCCGCTGGATCGAGACAGCCTGCTGGTTGATGCAGGGCTGGACCTTGGCTTGTCAGCGAAACATACGCTGGGTGTCGGCCTGAATGGTGAGATCGGCACTGACAGTCGAAACCATGGAGTAACGGGTCAGTGGCGAATGGCGTTCTGATCACTGACTGAAACGGCGCAGTCCCTGTGGGAGCGAGCAGGCTCGCTCCCACATTTGCCATGCGGAACTCGGGACAAAAAAAGGGGAGCACATGCCCCCCCGAGGTTTAAAGCGGTGTATCGAGGCTGTTAATTCAGCCTTCGATCTCGATCAGGATTTCGCCCGGGTTCACCCGGTCGCCCTTGGCCACATGGATGGCGGTGACTTTGCCGGCGATGGCTGCCTGGACTTCGGTTTCCATCTTCATCGCTTCGGTGATCAGCACGGCTTGCCCTGCTTTCACGGTGTCGCCTTCCTTGACCAGCACGTCGACGATGTTGCCCGGCATGGTGGTGCTGACGTGGCCTGGCGCCGTGGCTTGCTTGCGCTTGCTGCTGCCGCCGCTGACGAACTCGTTGAGCGGTTCGAACACCACTTCTTCCGGCATGCCGTCGATGGACAGGTAGAAGTGGCGTTTGCCTTCCGCCTTGACGCCGACACCGGTGATGTCGACGCGGTAGGTTTCACCGTGGACGTCGATGACGAATTCGGTTGGTACGCCTTCGCCACCGGCCGAGGCTACACCGCCCGCCTCGGGAATCGGCAGCAGCACTTCTGGCGTCAGGGTGCCGGCAGCGCGTTCTTCTAGGAATTTGCGGCCGATGTCCGGGAACATGGCGTAGGTCAGCACGTCTTCTTCAGACTTGGCCACAGCGCCGATTTCGGCACGCAACTTGGTCATTTCCGGCTTGAGCAAGTCGGCCGGGCGGACGTCGATCACTTCTTCGCTGCCGATCGCCTGACGGCGCAGTTTCTCGTTCACGGTGCCCGGTGCTTTGCCGTAGCCACCTTGCAGGTAGAGCTTCACTTCGTTGGTGATGGTCTTGTAGCGCTCGCCGGCCAGCACGTTAAAAAACGCCTGGGTGCCGACGATTTGCGAGGTAGGGGTCACCAGCGGCGGGAAACCGAGGTCTTCACGAACCCGCGGGATTTCGGCCAGCACTTCCGCCATGCGGTTCAGTGCACCCTGCTCTTTCAGCTGGTTAGCCAGGTTGGAAATCATCCCGCCCGGCACCTGGTTGACTTGCACGCGGGTGTCAACGGCGGTGAATTCGCTTTCGAACTGGTGGTACTTCTTGCGCACGGCGTAGAAATACAGGCCGATCTCTTGCAGCAATTCCAGGTTCAGGCCGGTGTCGAATTCACTGCCTTTAAGGGCGGCGACCATCGACTCGGTGCCAGGGTGGCTGGTGCCCGAGGCGAAGCTGGAGATCGCGGTGTCGATGTGATCAGCGCCGTTTTCGATGGCCTTGAGCTGGCACATGGTCGCCATGCCAGAGGTATCGTGGGAGTGAATGAACACGGGCAGCGACTGCTCGGCTTTCAATGCCCTCACCAGTTCGCCAGTGGCGTATGGCGTCAGCAGGCCAGCCATGTCCTTGATCGCCACCGAGTCGCAACCCATAGCTTCCATTTGCTTGGCTTGCGCGACGAATGCGTCGATGGTGTGCACCGGGCTGGTGGTGTACGCGATGGTGCCTTGGGCATGTTTGCCCGCTGCTTTCACGGCTTCTATGGCGACGCGCAGGTTACGCACGTCGTTCATGGCATCGAAGATGCGGAACACGTCGATGCCGTTGACCGCAGCCTTGGCGACGAAAGCTCTGACCACGTCATCGCTGTAGTGGCGGTAGCCCAGCAGGTTCTGGCCACGCAGGAGCATTTGCAGGCGTGTGTTAGGCAGCGCCGCGCGCAGCTGGCGCAAGCGCTCCCACGGGTCTTCTTTCAGAAAGCGTACGCAGGCGTCGAAGGTCGCGCCGCCCCAGACTTCCAGCGACCAGTAGCCGACTTTGTCGAGCTTGTCGCAGATCGGCAGCATGTCTTCGGTGCGCATGCGGGTGGCGAGCAGCGATTGGTGGGCGTCGCGCAGGATTGTGTCGGTAACGTGGATTTTTTTGCTCATTGTTCTATTCCTCACAGGCCTGCGTGGGCGGCGATGGCGGCGGCGATGGCCAGGGCCAGCTCTTCGGGTTTGCGCTTGATCGAGTAGTTGGTCAGTTCAGGGTGGCTTTCAACGAAGCTGGTGTTGAACTGGCCGCTACGGAATTCCGGGTTACGCAGGATTTCCTGGTAGTACGCGGCGGTGGTCTTGACCCCTTGCAGACGCATGTCGTCGAGGGCGCGCAAGCCACGGTCCATTGCCTCTTCCCAGGTCAGCGCCCAGACCACCAGTTTCAGGCACATGGAGTCGTAGAACGGCGGAATGGTGTAGCCGGTGTAGATCGCCGTGTCGGTGCGCACGCCGGGGCCGCCGGGCGCGTAATAACGGGTGATCTTGCCAAAGCTCGGCAGGAAGTTGTTTTTCGGGTCTTCGGCGTTGATCCGGAATTGCAGCGCGAAACCGCGGTGCTGGATGTCTTCCTGTTTCACCGAAAGCGGCAGACCGGAGGCGATGCGAATCTGCTCGCGAACGATGTCGATGCCAGTGATTTCTTCGGTGATGGTGTGTTCCACCTGCACCCGGGTGTTCATCTCCATGAAGTACACCTCGCCCTCGGCGAGCAGGAACTCCACGGTGCCGGCGTTCTCGTAACCCACGGCTTTGGCTGCGCGCACCGACAGGTCGCCGATGTAGGCGCGCTGTTCCGGGGTCAGTTGCGGGCTCGGTGCAATTTCGATGAGCTTCTGGTTACGGCGCTGGATCGAGCAGTCACGCTCGAACAGGTGCACCACGTTGCCAAAGCTGTCGCCGAGGATCTGCGCTTCGATGTGTTTTGGATTGACGATGCATTTTTCCAGGAACACTTCCGCGGAACCGAAGGCCTTGGTGGCTTCGGAAATGACTCGCGGGAAGGCTTGTTCGAGTTCTTCTCGGCTGTCGCAGCGACGGATACCCCGGCCGCCACCACCGGAGGTGGCCTTGAGCATGACCGGATAACCGATGCGGTCGCCTTCAATCAAGGCTTCAGCGATGTCCGCCACGTTGCCTTCGGTCCCTGGCGTGACCGGCACGCCGGCCTTGATCATGCTGCGACGTGCTTCAGTCTTGTCGCCCATGCGGCGGATGACTTCAGCCGATGGACCAATGAATTTGATGCCGCGTTCAGCGCAGATATCTGCCAGCTCGGCGTTTTCCGAGAGGAAACCGTAGCCGGGATGCAACGCATCGCAACCGGTTTCTACCGCCAGATTCACCAGCTTGCGCGCATTCAGGTAGCCGGCCAGTGGCTCGGCACCGATGCTGTGGGCCTCGTCCGCACGCTTCACATGCAGCGCATGGCGGTCGGCGTCGGAATAGATCGCGACCGAGCGAATGCCCATCTCGGCGCAGGCACGTACGATTCGTACGGCAATCTCACCACGGTTGGCGATCAGGATCTTTTTTATCACTTGGAGGTTCCCTTGAGCCGGTGGTACCCACGACCTGCTAGACCAGGTATACGCGTGACCAAATGTTTCGATTCAGTCGCAGCCCCACACTAGCCCTCACAAGGGATTAACAAAAATGATTAATTATTGGGTCAGCCATAAGTAAAGACTTATAGTTGACGCATCAGCCCGCGGTGAGAGCGTCTATAAAATGCGTAAGTCCTTGATGCGTATGACATTGCGTCAATTACAGATCTTCAATGAGGTCTGTGATTTGCGGTCCTACAGCCGCGCAGCCGATGAAATGTCTCTCACACAACCTGCCGTGAGCCTACAGATTCGTCAACTTGAAGAGCTGATTGGTCAGCCTTTGTTCGATTACGTCGGCAAAAAACTCTACATGACCGAGGCTGCCGAAGCACTACAGCGTGCCAGTCGAGATATCTTCGGGCGCCTGGAAAACCTCGACATGCAGCTCTCGGACATGCAGGGATCGTTGCAGGGCCAGCTGAAACTGGCGGTGGAATCCAGTGCCAAATATTTCGTCCCGCACCTGTTCGCTGCGTTCAAGCGTCAGCATCCAGAGGTGAATTTACAACTGACGGTGGTCAACCGAGGGCAGGTGATCCGTCGACTGTCTGATAACCGCGACGACTTGGTGATCATGTCGATGGTGCCGCAGGACATGGGCCTGGAATTCCTGCCATTCCTGAACAACCCGATCGTTGCCGTCGCGCCGCCGGACCATCCGCTGTGCCACATGGGGCCGCTGCGCTTGCAGGACCTTGAACCGTACACACTGCTGCTGCGCGAGCCCGGTTCCGGTACGCGAATGGCTTGTGAGGAGTATTTTAAAGAGAAGCGCGTGCACTTCAACCAGACCCAGGAGGTTGCCTCGGCCGAAGCCCAGCGTGAATGTGTACTGGCGGGTCTGGGCGTCGCGCTCCTGACGCGCCACGCCCTGAACCTTGAGTTGGCGACCGGTGGATTGATCGAGTTACCGGTCGAAGAACTGCCGCTGTATCGCAGCTGGTGCCTGGTGCAAGCCAAGGCGAAACGGCTGTCGCCGGTGGCCCACGCATTCCTTGCGTTTATCCGCAGCGAGCGGGTGCAGATCAGCGCGCTGGTTGAGCGTTTCGACGGGAAGTTGCGGGAGCTGCCTGCCAGTAGTTGAGCTCGAGCTCAGGGAAATCACCGATCTCGGCCTGCAGCTGGCGGCGTTCGCAGCGATCTTCGATGGCGCGGCGAAATTCCATGCGGCGCTGATCTTCTTGCTGACGACGGGTTTTGGCGGCGCTGTTGCGTTCTTCGTAGGGCTGGGCCATTTCGAGTCTCCCAAGGCGATTACGGGAGTTTCAAGATAGGCGCGAGGGATGACGGTTTGGCGGCTTGTGCGTTACAGAGAGATGAATGTTGCCGTATTTGAGGGCGCGAGCAGGCTCGCTCCCACATTGGATCGCGGTCAAGTGTGGGAGCGAGACCGGCTTGCCGGCGATTAAGGTCGGAACGACCTTACGACGACGTCAGTCGTCGAGGGCTTTCACCGACTTGGGCGACAGCCGCAAGCTGCGCAGGCTGCGTTTGACGCTCTTGAGGTGGTTGACCAGGCTCGGCCCGCGTGCCATGGCCACGCCCATCGCCAACACGTCGATCACCACCAGGTGAGCGATACGCGAGGTCAGCGGAGTGTAGATTTCAGTGTCTTCGTGCACATCGATCGCCAGGTTGACGGTCGACAGTTCGGCCAACGGCGTCTGGCTCGGGCACAAGGTGATCAGCGAGGCGCCACTCTCGCGAACAAGGTTAGCCGTGATCAGCAAATCCTTGGAGCGCCCGGACTGGGAAATGCAGATCGCCACATCGGTCGGTTTCAAGGTGACCGCCGACATCGCCTGCATGTGCGGGTCAGAATACGCCGCCGCGGTCAGCAGCAAACGGAAGAACTTGTGCTGGGCATCCGCCGCCACCGCGCCCGAGGCACCAAAGCCATAGAACTCGACGCGCTGGGCCTGGGACATGAGCGACACAGCCCTTTGCAACTCCACCGGATCGAGCTTCTCGCGAACTTCCATCAGGGTGTGCAGGGTGGTATCGAAGATTTTCAGGCTGTAGTCGGCGACCGAATCGTCTTCATGAATCGCAAACTGGCCGAAGCTCGCGCCTGCCGCGAGGCTCTGCGCCAGCTTCAGCTTCAAGTCCTGGAAACCGGAACAACCGATGGCACGGCAGAAGCGCACGATGGTCGGCTCACTGATGCCCACGCTATGGGCCAGGTCGGCCATGGAGCTGTGCATCACCGCCGCAGGATCAAGCAGCACGTGGTCGGCGACCTTGAGCTCCGACTTGCGTAAGAGGTGGCGTGACTGGGCGATGTGTTGCAGCAGATTCAAAGGGCTGGACTCTTTGTTATTGGCAGGTGCCGGAGATGTAGCAAGCTTGTAGTTATACTACATGAATCGGCTTTTTGCCTGCTCAATGCGTAACTCGATGTCCCCATTCCACGCCACATGCGCTCCATGTAGCACTGCGGCCCTTGTAGCAGCAGGCGAAGGCTGCGTTCGGCGGTGAAGCAGCCATAAACCGAAGTATCGGATTTTTCCTGTTGAACTGCGTAACGCCCATTCACGACTGCTTCGCAGCCGAACGCAGCCTCGCGTTGCTCGTCAGCTGCTACAGGGGTTTTGTGTCGTGTTGTAGAAGTGCAGCCAGGTCATTGGCCTCGACTGGGCGGCTGATCAGGTAACCCTGCACTTCATCGCAGCGCTCGGCTTTCAAGAATTCCAGCTGCTCCGGCCGCTCGACACCTTCAGCCACCACTTTCAGCGACAAGCCGTGCGCCATGGCGATGATCGCCCGGGTGATCGCTGCGTCCTCGCTGCCCTCCCCCAGACCGCGGATAAACGCTTGATCGATCTTCACGTAATCCACCGGGATCCGCTTCAGGTAGCTCAGGGACGAATAGCCCGTGCCGAAATCGTCGATCGCCAGCTTCACGCCCAGATCCCGCAACTGCTGGAAGGTCGCGATGATGTGCTCGACGCTATCCAGTAGCTGGCTTTCGGTGAGTTCGAGTTCCAGGTAGTGCGGCGCCAGGCCGGTTTCTTCCAGCACCTGACGCACCAGACTGACGAGCTTGCCTTGGCGCAATTGATGCACCGACAAATTGACCGACACGCGAATCGGATCGAGCCCCTGGCGCTGCCATTCGCAAGCCTGCCAACAGGCTTGGCGCAACACGAACTCGCCGATCGGGCCGATCAGCCCGGTTTCCTCGGCCAGACCGATAAAGTCCCCCGGAGGCACCCGGCCCATGGTCGGATGATCCCAACGCACCAGCGCTTCGGCAGCGTTCAAGCGACCCGTCGCGAGGCAGAGTTTGGGTTGGTAATAGACTTGCAGCTGCTTTTCTTCGATGGCTTTGCGCAGCTGATTTTCAAGCTGCAATCGCTCAAGGGTGCTGGCCTGCAAGCTCTCGGTGTAGAACTGGAAGTTGTTGCCGCCCAAATGCTTGGCGTGCTGCATGGCAATGTTCGACTGGCTGACCAGCGCGGTAATTTCCCGCGCGGTGTCCGGCAGCATGCTGATGCCCATCGAGGCGCTGACCACCAGTTCGTGGCCATCGACGGTAATCGGCAAACGCAATTTGGCCGACAATCGGGTCGCCACTCGCGCAAGGCTCGACAGGTTGCCGTAGGCGTCGAATATCACCGCAAATTCGTCACCGGAAAGCCGCGCGATGGTGTCCGCCTCTGGCAGTGCATTGACCAGCCGCCGAGCCATTTTTTGCAATAATTGGTCGGCGACTTCATGGCCAAGGCTGTCATTGAGCAACTTGAAACGATCCAGGTTGATATGCAGCAGCGCCAGGCTGCGACGACCGCCTTGACGCACTCGCTGATGAGCCTCACGCAGCCGTTCGCGGAACAGCGAACGGTTGGCCAGGCCAGTGAGTTCGTCGTAATGGGTCAAATAGCGCATGCGCTCTTCGGATTCCCGTCTCGCGGACAGATCGGCGAAGAAGCCGACAATATGGCTCACATTTCCCCGAGCATCTCGAACAGCGTTCAGTTGCAGCCACTGCGGATAGAGCTCACCGTTCTTGCGAGTTTCCACCAGTTCGCCCTGCCAGGTGCCGTGTTGTTCCAGCGCTTGATGAATCGCGCCGTAGTGCCGGCGCGCATCGCGGCTGCACGGCAACTCGACGACGTTGCGCCCGATCATGTCTTCGACGTCGTAGCCGGTGACGCGGCTAAAAGCCTGATTGACTGCGATCAGCGCGTAATTCGGGTCGAAAATCACGATGCCTTCGCTGGCCGCCTCGAACACCGTCGCCGCCAGCTGACGCTGTTCTTCCTGGCCCTTGTTCGCGCTGATGTCGCGACGGGTGCCGACCATGCGGATCACCCGACCATTTTCGCTGCGCTCGACCGCTCGTCCACGGTCCTCGATCCAGACCCAGTGACCGTCGCCATGCCGCACACGGTATTCGATCTGGTAATCCTCGCTACGGCCTTTCAAATGCTCGACCAGGGCACGGCGCAGCGACGGCAGGTCTTCGGGGTGAAGCCGCGGCTTGAGGTGGCTGAGCATCGCGGTCACGAATTCCGGCTCCAGGCCGAACAATTCCTGAAGCTGGGTGTGGTGGACTTCGTCGGTTTGCAGGTTCCAGTCCCACAGCCCGAGCTCACTGGCCTTCAACGCCAGCGCCAGCCGCGCCTCACTCTTGCTCAGGGCCTGGTTGGCCGCGTCCAGTTCAAGGCTGCGTTGGGCGACACGGTTTTCCAGCCCGACCTGGGCTTCACGCAATTTTTCTTCGGCGCAGCGGCGGTGATCAATTTCTTTGGCTAATTCGTGATTGAGCTGGTCGCCGCAGCTCTGCGCCTGCTGCAAGTGTTCGATCAGGGCCTGATTCTGAAAGCGCCGCAGCAAACCGTTGTCGATCAGCCGATTGACCTGCCAAGCCACCACGCTCAACGCCCCCAACAAAATCAGCCCGAACCAACCCCAACCCTGGCCTTGTTGATCGCCGCCCCAAAATAGATAGGCGATGGCCGGCAACAGGCAGGGCAAGGTAAAGGACAGGAAAGCCGGAAGACTGACCGCGTACGCAACGCTGGCCGACAAGGCGGCGGCGCCGATCAGGCCGAACACCCAGGCTTGTTGCATGAAATTGTCAGCGGGCACCAAAGCGATACCGGCACCAGCAAGGGTCAGGCCAGTCATGGCAGAGCCCAGCAGGAACATACGACGCCAGACCGGATGGGCCTGGCGGTTAGGAATGGCCGAATCGAAGGCTGCGACTTGAATCACCCGCAAGGCCACCAGCGACAATAGCCAGATCAGCCAGACGCTGACGAGGAAGTAGCGCTGCGGACTCCAGAGCAATCCGGCGCAGACCAGGCCGTTGGTCAGCATGAACAGCGTAGGCAGCAGCGAGCCCTGGTAGAGCAGACGCGTACGCTCGACCGCCATTTCCATGGCGTACTGTTTGCGGATAACCCGAGGCTCCACAGAGGGGCCCGACAGGTCGGAGCTGAGGGTCATAGGCAATGTTCTTGTTCTTATAATGATGAGCATGAGCCCGAAACGTCGACTGAGCATACACAAGCCAATGCCCTTACCACACTGCTCCGAATCATAAATTCGGCAAAATTTCCGGCCCCCGCCGCCCCCTGAAAACCCTTCGGGCGAGCCCCGCCAACGCTTATAGCCAGTGACTGACCGGTCGTCATTCGTGCTTCTTTCATCGGCTAATGCAAAGCTCGGTTTGCCCGGTGTGACGGCGCACCCTAGAATGCCCCGATGCGCGATGATCTCTCCCTTCTGCTGAACTCCCTCAACGATGCCCAACGCCAGGCCGTAGCTGCCTCCGTGGGTCGTCAGTTGGTCCTGGCCGGTGCTGGTTCCGGTAAAACCCGAGTGCTGGTGCACCGTATCGCCTGGTTGATCCAGGTCGAGAACGCTTCGCCCCACTCGATCCTGTCGGTGACCTTCACCAATAAGGCCGCTGCCGAGATGCGTCATCGCATCGAGCAGCTGATGGGTCTCAACCCTGCCGGCATGTGGGTCGGCACCTTCCACGGCCTGGCGCACCGCTTGCTGCGGGCGCACTGGCAGGAAGCCGGCCTGAGCCAGACCTTCCAGATTCTCGACAGCGACGACCAGCAACGGCTGGTCAAGCGGGTTATCCGCGAGCTGGGGCTGGACGAGCAACGCTGGCCGGCCCGTCAGGCCCAGTGGTTTATCAACGGGCAGAAAGACGAAGGTCTGCGCCCGCAACACATTCAAGCCAGCGGCGACCTGTTCCTGGCGACCATGCGCAGCATTTATGAGGCCTACGAGGCCGCTTGCCTGCGCGCCGGCGTCATCGACTTCTCCGAATTGCTGCTGCGTGCCCTGGACCTGTGGCGCGATCACCCGGGCTTGCTGGCCCATTATCAGAAGCGCTTCCGGCACATTCTGGTGGACGAGTTCCAGGACACCAACGCCGTGCAGTACGCCTGGTTGCGTCTGCTGGCCAAGGGCGGTGACAGCTTGATGGTAGTGGGCGACGACGATCAGTCGATCTACGGCTGGCGCGGCGCGAAAATTGAGAACATTTATCAGTATTCCGACGATTTCCCGGATGCCGAGACCATTCGTCTGGAGCAGAACTATCGCTCCACCGCCGGGATTCTCAAGGCTGCCAACGCTCTGATCGCCAACAACACAGGGCGCATGGGCAAAGAGCTCTGGACCGATGGCGGCGAAGGCGAAGCGATCAATCTGTACGCCGCGTTCAACGAACACGATGAAGCACGCTACGTGGTGGAAACCATCGAAAGCGCGCTGAAAACCGGCTTGGCCCGCAGCGATATCGCGATTTTGTACCGCTCCAACGCCCAATCGCGCGTTTTGGAAGAAGCGTTGCTGCGCGAGCGCATTCCGTACCGCATCTATGGCGGTCAGCGCTTCTTCGAACGGGCAGAAATCAAGAACGCTATGGCGTACCTGCGTTTGCTGGAAGGTCGCGGCAACGATGCGGCGCTGGAGCGGGTGATCAACGTTCCGGCCCGTGGTATCGGCGAGAAAACCGTCGAAGCGATTCGCGACCATGCGCGCCACAGTGATGTATCGATGTGGGAAGCCATGCGCTTGCTGGTCGCCAATAAAGGCCTGACCGGCCGCGCCGCAGGCGCTCTTGGCGCATTTATCGAGCTGATCGAGAACCTCGCCGCCAAGTGCATGGAAATGCCGCTTCACCTGATGACCCAGACGGTTATCGAGCAGTCGGGGCTGATTGCCTACCACGAAGCGGAAAAAGGCGAAAAAGGCCAGGCCCGGGTAGAAAACCTTGAGGAACTGGTCAGCGCCGCGCGTAACTTCGAAAACGCTGAAGAAGATGAAGATCTGACGCCATTGGCGGCGTTCCTCGGTCATGCGTCGCTGGAGGCCGGGGATACCCAGGCCGATGAGCACGAAGACAGCATTCAGCTGATGACCTTGCACAGCGCCAAGGGCCTGGAATTCCCTTACGTGTTCCTGGTGGGTATGGAAGAAGGCCTGTTCCCGCACAAGATGAGCCTCGAGGAGCCGGGGCGGCTTGAAGAGGAGCGCCGTTTGGCCTACGTGGGTATCACCCGGGCCATGCAGAACCTGGTGATGACCTACGCGGAAACCCGACGCCTGTACGGCAGCGAGACCTACAACAAGGTGTCGCGTTTCGTACGGGAAGTGCCGAAAGGCCTGATCCAGGAAGTGCGGCTGTCCAACAGCGTCAGCCGCCCGTTCGGCGGTGGCCAGCAGCAAAGTTCCAGCAGTCTGTTTGGCGGCAGCGAGATTCCGGACACCGGGTTCAGCCTGGGCCAGGCCGTACGGCATTCGGTGTTTGGTGATGGCGTGATCCTGAATTTCGAAGGTGCCGGTGCTCAGGCCCGGGTGCAGGTGAACTTCGGCGAAGGCAGCAAGTGGCTGATGCTCGGTTACGCCAAGCTGGAAGCGATCTGAAGCCCGCCAGAGGGCTTATGTGGGAGCGGGCTTGCTCGCGAAAGCGGTGTGTCAGTCAACGTTGATATCGAATGACACGCCGCTTTCGCGAGCAAGCCCGCTCCCACAGGATTTCATTCCTACCGAACTAAATCCCTAATCCTACAGACCAAAGTTAACAGGCCTTATTGCGCTGACTGAAGCTGAACACAACCTGTCAGGCAAAAGCCCGAAACACTCTGCCGCTAGCCAGTAACACTTCAGCTGTGCAACATGGCGCGCGTGCCTTCCACAAATGGGAATTCCCTTTATGAAACGTTTTCTTAGCATCGCCATGGCGTTGTGCATTGGCCTGACGATGAGCCTCGACGCCAATGCCGCCAAGCGCTTTGGTGGCGGCAAGAGCTCCGGCGCTGCGCCGACTCATCAGACCAGCCAAATGGCTCCTTCTTCTGCCGCAGGTGGCGCTGCTGCCACTGCGGGTGCGGCCGGTGCCGCTGGCGCTGCCGCCAAGGCCGGTGGTGCTTCGCGCTGGCTCGGCCCTCTGGCCGGCATCGCTGCCGGCGGCCTGCTGGCCTCCATGTTCATGGGCGGCGGCTTCCAGGGCATGCAGATCTTCGACATCCTGATCATGGCCGTCATTGCCTTCCTGGTCTTCCGCTTCATCGCCGCTCGTCGTCGCAAGCAACAGGAGCATCTGTCTCCAGCTGGCGCGCCGATGCAGCGTGAAGTGTTCGAGCAGAAGCCAACAGCCATGGGTTCGATCTTCGGCGGCTCGGCTGCACCTGCTGCCGCTCGTCCGGTGATCAACGCTCCGGCCTGGTTCAATGAACAGAACTTCGTTGAAGCCGCCCGTAACCACTTCCAGTCCCTGCAGCAACACTGGGACGCCAACGAAATGGACAAGATCGCCGAGTTCGTAACCCCGCAGCTGTTGGAGTTCCTCAAACGCGAACGTGCCGACCTGGGTGAAGCTTTCCAGTCCACCTACATTGATAACCTCAATGTTCAACTGGACGGCGTGGATGATCGTGCCGACAAGACCATCGCCACCCTGACCTTCAGCGGCGTGTCGAAGACTTCGCGTTTCGACCAGGGCGAAGTGTTCAGCGAAAGCTGGAACATGGAACGTCCACAGGGCGAAAACCAGCCTTGGCTGGTGGCCGGTATCCGCCAGAACGGCTGATCCCCTCTGCGTTACGCATGCTGTAATGAAAACCCCGGCCTGGCCGGGGTTTTTCTATTTCGCAGTTGCATCTATAGCGAGCTACTGTATAAACCGCCCCAACTAAACCGCGCCATCAAGCAAGAGGATCCCGGACGTGGAAGAAATCATCGAACAACTGCGTGAAGCCAACGAACCGGTACCGGTCCCCTTGGAGTTGCCTGACGAAGACCAGATCGTGGAAATCGAGGAACAACTGTTCATCGACATTCCCTTCGTCTTCAGAGAGTTTTTGCTGACCGTCAGTGACGTCGTCTACGGCAGCCTAGAGCCGGTGACCGTCACCGACCCGCAATCTCACACCTACCTGCCGGACGTTGCTGCCAACGCCTGGGACGCTGGCGTCGACCGCAGCATGATCCCGATCTGCCAGGACGGTGACGATTACTACCTCGTCGAAGAAGATGGCACCGTGGTGCTGTGGCAGGCCGAAGAAGAACTGATTGCCGAAGAAACCTGGGAATCGGTGTGGCACTGGGCGCGGGACGTCTGGCTGGAAAGCTGAGCCGACTGACGCGCCGCGTGGTCAATGTCCGGACGTTTCCTTATGGTTGTCCAGGGTTTCGAGCAAGGCCACTTGCATCCGCGTGTGCACGCGGATGAACCAGCGCCAGAGCAACGCCGCCACAGCGGCCGCTACCACGGCTATCAGTACCAGCAACTTGTTGGTCGGCAAGATACTGGCCGACAAGGCTGCCAGCAGCAGGAAGATCACCAGCAGCGAGAGGATCGGGATCACTTCGGCGATCACCCGGCGCACTCGCTGCGTGTGGCGCCCCGCCATCTCCGGCTTCACGCCCATCTCCGCCAACAGCATCGACAACGCCTTGAGCTTGCGATAGGCGGCGATCATGAACGGCAGCGACAACAGCAACGCCCCACCCCAGATCAACGCTTTCTGCCAGCTCGGGTCGCTGATCCAGTCTTGCAGGTAAGCGGACATGCGTTCAGCGAAGAACGCGCCCGAGAAGAAGATCGCAATCACCAGCGCCAGATTGACCCCGACCTGCAACAGGATCCGCCGGATCATCGACGCCAGCAACGCGCCTTCGCCCTGAGGCTGGATGCTGCGCAGCCACTCGCCGTACATCCCCAATACCCGACCCAGTCGCTTCGGCATCACGGCGGCAAGTTTGATTGACAGCGGATCCGCCGCGCGGATCAGATACGGCGTCAGCAACGTGGTGATCACCGAGACCGCCACGGCGACCGGGTAGAGAAAGTTGCTGGTGACCTGCAGCGTCATGCCCAGCGCGGCGATGATGAAGGAGAATTCGCCGATCTGCGAAAGCCCCATCCCCACACGCAGTGAGGTGCGTCCGTCATTGCCGGCGATAAAGGCCCCGAGGCCGCAGGAAAGCATTTTGCCGAGTACAACGGCGACGGTGATCACCGCGATCGGCCAGGCGTATTGCAGCAGGATCAGCGGATCAAGCATCAAGCCGATGGCGACGAAGAAGATTGCACTGAACAGGTCGCGAACCGGCTCGATCAGGCGCTCGATCTTCAGCAATTGCCGCGACTCGGCCATGATTGCACCAATCAGGAACGCGCCCAGAACCATGCTGTATTCAAGTTTGACCACCAGCAGGCAGAAGCCGAAACACAGGCCCAGCACGGTGATCAGCAGCATTTCGTTGCTCTCGAACTTTGCTACGTAGGCCAGCAATCGCGGCACCAGCAAGATGCCAATGACCAGCGCAACGATCATGAACAGCGAGAGCTTGCCCACCGTGGAAAACACTTCGCCGGAACTGACGGTGCCGCTGACCGCGATGCTCGACAGCAAGGCGATGATGCCGATACCGAGGATGTCCTCGACGATCAGAACGCCAAAGATCAGCTGGGCAAAGCGCTCGTTCTTCATCTTCAGGTCGTTGAGCGCCTTGACGATGATGGTGGTCGAGGAAATCGCCAGGATCGCGCCGAGGAACAATGAATCCATGGTGTTCCAGTCGAACCATTGGCCGATTTCGTAGCCGATCCAGATCATCAGCACGATTTCCAGGAACGCCGCGATGAAGGCCGTTGCGCCGACCTTGAAGAGCTTGCGCAGGCTGAATTCGAGGCCTAGGCAGAACATCAGGAAAATCACCCCGAGCTCAGCGAGCGTCTTGATGGCTTCTTCGTCGTGGATCAGGCTGAACGGCGGCGTGTGCGGGCCGATGATGAAACCGGCGACGATATAACCCAGCACCACCGGCTGCTTGAAGCGGTGGAAGAGCACCGTCACCACACCTGCGACCAACATGATCACTGCCAAGTCCTGAATAAAACTGATGGCATGCATGGTGTGGGGCTCCTTAAGGCGGACTTTCGGAGGTTAACACCGCGACTTCCGCCAAAAAGGCGGTGCAATATATGGAAACAGATCGATCCGGCGTGACGGCGACCACCCGCCCGGCGTCCCGATAACTGTGGTTTGAAAAAAACCGACCAGGCACCCGCAGAGGTGCCGCCCTTCCGACATTCTGCCTTGACCCGTGAGAACGCTATGGAACCCGGAAACGCCCAGCTGTCGATGACGGTATTGATGACCCCCGACATGGCCAACTTCTCTGGCAATGTTCACGGCGGTACCCTGCTCAAATACCTCGACGAAGTGGCCTACGCCTGCGCCAGCCGTTACGCCGGCCGCTACGTGGTGACCCTGTCGGTGGACCAGGTGATTTTCCGCGAGCCGATCCATGTTGGCGAGCTGGTGACCTTCCTGGCCTCAGTCAACTACACCGGCAACACCTCCATGGAGGTGGGCATCAAGGTGGTGACCGAGAACATCCGCGAGCGCTCGGTGCGCCACACCAACAGCTGCTTCTTCACCATGGTGGCGGTGGATGACGCCCGCAAGCCGGCTGCCGTCCCGCCGCTGCAACCGCAGAACAGCGAAGACAAGCGCCGCTTCATCCAGGCCCAGCAGCGTCGGCAGATTCGTCAGGAACTGGAAAAGCGGTATCAGGAAATCAAGGGTGATGCCTGACGTGCTCGGGCTTTAGATCGCTTTCGCGGGCAAGCCTCGCTCCGACAGAACCGAGTCGTACACAAAATGTTTGGACGACTTGGTCCTGTAAGAGCGAGGCTTGCCCGCGAAGCTTTTAAAGGCTGATCGCAGTCGCTTCGAACTTCACTCGCGGATGCGCAATCCGGTCCTGAGCCCGCACCAGTTCCAGCTCATAGCTTGCACATGCCTGGGTTTCCAGCAGCACTTCATGCACCGCAGCCGCCGTAAACTCGAAGGCCGCCACCAGGCTGTCCCCCAACAGCACACGCGCCAGAAACAGACCCGACGTCAGGTCGCCAACGCCCACCGGCTGACGCGGAAACGCCAGCAGCGGCCGACGCAAGTGCCAGCTGCCTTCAGCCGTCACCAGCAACATCTCGAAGGCATCCGCCGGCTTGCCGGGATAGGCCAGATGCTTGACCAACACCGCTTTCGGCCCGCGAGCCAGCAGCGCCCGCGCCATCGCCAGGCAATCGAACAGTGACTGCGGTTTGCGCCCCGAGAAGCTGTCCAGCTCCAACTGGTTCGGGCACATGAAATCCGCCACCGAAGCTGCCTCTTCCAGCAGGAAATCGCTGACTTCGGCCGGCACGCTGCAACCCTTCTCCGGATGCCCCATCACCGGGTCGCACAAGTACAACGCCTTGGGATTCATCGATTTGATCCGTGCCACGCCGGTCAGGATCGCCCGGCCCTGCGCCGCACTGCCGAGGTAACCGGACAGTACCGCATCGCAGTTGCCCAGCTCGCCTATCGCCGCGATCCCTTCGACCAACTCGGGAATCTGATGTGGTGCCAGCACTTCGCCAGTCCACTGGCCGTACTGCGTGTGGTTGGAGAACTGCACGGTGTTGAGCGGCCAGACATTCACCCCGACCCGCTGCATTGGGAAAACCGCGGCGCTGTTGCCAGCGTGGCCGAACACCACGTGGGACTGGATGGCGAGCAGATGGGGCGTACGTTTCATGCGGTGTGTTTTCCGTCAAACGATTGAAATTCGAGCCGCGCAGTATGCGACGAAACACGGCCTGTACGACAGACCGGCGACACAGTTAAGCTGGCACTATCTTGTTGGAGCAACCTGTTGATGCTGACCCTCGGAAATATCTTCGTGCTGATGCTGCTCGCCACTGGCGGCGCGTGGCTGTGGCACAACCACGGCTTGCGCGAGCGCGCGCTGGAGCGGGTCAAGCTGCATTGCACCAAGCTCGGGATCGAGCTGCTGGACGGCAACGTGGCGTTGAAAAAGATCGCGTTCATCAAAGACGCCAACAACCGGCGGCGCCTGGCCCGTGTGTATAACTTCGAGTTCACCGTGACCGGCGAAACCCGGCATAACGGCACCATCACCCAGTTCGGCGCCCACAGCGCGCAGATCGAGCTGGCGCCCTACCCGATGCCGTTCGACGACACGCCGGTGGTGGTCGATGTCGCAAAACCCCGCGCCGAAGTGATCGAATTGAGCCAGTGGCGGCAAGAACACACCAAATGGCGTCCTTGATGACTGATGTCGTCAGTTAAATCCATTCGCGAACAAGCTCGCTCCCACAGGGAAATGCGTTCCAATGTAGGAGCGGGCTTGCTCGCGAAGAGGCCTCAAAAGCAGCACAAAAACTCGCTAACTGGATGAAACCCGGCACGCGGCCAAGCTTTTCTGCAGCACAGCAACATCCTGCGGCTCACTGAAAATCAGCTCGATCCGCGAATCCCGGCGCCATTCGCTGGGCTGCCATTCCAGTTCCGAGTTATCCAGCGCATTCGCCGACACCCAACCGTCGACGCTGTGGATAACCAGCTTCGCCCGCCGCCAGGCGATGCTTTCAAGCCACTGGCCAACACGCACCACATCGAAGGTCTGCGTCGGATGCCAACGCCAGCCTATGCTCCAACCGCCCTCCTGTGCCTGACTCAAGCAAATCGGCAGCGCAGGATCGGTCCAGATGGCCGGCATCTGCGCCAATCCCTTGGGCACGATGAAGTTATCCACACTTGCCACCGCCTGAGCACTTAGTCCCGGTAGTTTGTTCAACAGCAAGAGGGCTTGCTGCGTCCAGAACAGGGGACGAGAAGGCAGCTGCGCGGCAATTCGCTGGCGATCATTGTCGTCGAGACCTTCCGCCTTGTTCAGCAGCAACAAACCAGCGCTGCTCAACGCCTCCTGTTGCGCCTCGGGCAATGGTTTGCCAGCGGCGAGTGCCTGGGCATCCAAAACTAGCACACAAGGCTGTACCGCCAGTACACCTTGCCACGGTGCCTCACTCAATTGCCTGAGCAACTGGGCCGGGTGACCCAATCCTGAGGGTTCGATGAACAGCCGATCCGGCCGCGCCTTGCGCAGCAACCGCCCAAGGCCGATCTGAAACGGCGCACCGTTCACGCAACACAAACAGCCCCCGGCCACTTCCCCCAGTGCGATACCATCGGCGTCCTGGGTCAGAAGCGCTGCATCGAGGCCGATCTGGCCGAACTCGTTGATCAGCACCGCCCAGCGCTCATTCGCGGGCCGTTGCGCCAGCAGGTGCTTGATCAAACTGGTCTTGCCCGCGCCCAACGGACCGGCAATGACGTGAGTGGGAATGTTCTGCAACATGGTCGATGTTTTCTGAGGAGGTAATGGATGCGGTTGATGGGATTGTCATTGCTCTTGGCGCTGTGTTCCGGCGAGGCGCTGGCCCAGGCTTGCGTGGTACATAGCACAGCCGAGCGACTCGACGTGAAAGTCTGCCAGCAGAACCGCAACATCCCGGAAAAGCTCTTCGCCGACGGGTTCTGCCAACCGAACCTTCCCGGGCAGAAAGTCGAGGTGCAATACGTCGACCAATGTCCCACCGGCGCGTTCGGTGTGTGCAGCAACGCCCAAGTCGCCAATATGCCTTACCGGCAGGATATTCACTATTTCGGCGTGGCAACCGATGCTGCGTACCTGAAGCCGTTTTGCGAAGGCCAGAGTCAGGGCAACTGGCTCAAGCCTTAAGCCAGCCAGTCCAGGGTCAGAATCAAACGGCGTTCGCCCGGCGCGGGTTGCGGCGAACGGTGGATCAGGCCGAAACCTTCGTTGCCGTGCCATTTTTCGCCTTTGAGCAGTGCCACTTCGCCGCTGGCGATATTCTCGATCAGCGAATCGTCTGTGGGTTCGGCCTCAGGCTTGCCCAGTTGCCGGCGATCCATCACCCCTTCTTTCAACCACTGACTGCCGATGCCGGAATACGTAGTGATCAACCGCACAGGCACATGATCGACGTGAAAGCGCGGGCACATGGCCTTGTCCAGAACCCGCACGCGCAGGCCGATGCGCTTGGCGCCCACCAGACAGGCGAAGGCGCTGACCAGCCAGGACACATCGGCAATGAAAGCGGCATACCCTTCAAGATCGCTGAATCCCGAGGCCAATCCATGCAGGTTGGGTTCGGCGTCATCCTCAGGCAACTCCAAGACCAGTGACTCGGCCAGCGGTTCGTTCAGAGACAGCAGCAAGCGCCCGAAATCATCAATGTGCGCCGGGAGCTGGCGCTGCCAAATGGCGAGGTTTACCCCGTCATCAAGAATTCGGGCCAGGGTTTTCGGCGTGTCACCTTGAACCTGATGAACGACCGGCTGCCGCTTCAGACTGCGCGCCAACATCAGGCGGCGACCTCTTCGTGCCAAGGGCCGAACGGATCTGACAGCAAGCGCCAGCCCTCGGCACCCAACGCCATTTCATCATCGGTCAGCAGGCAATTGTCGAGTTCGGCGGTGAGTTGCGCGAAGTCGATGTTCTGACCGATGAACACCAGTTCCTGACGGCAATCACCGGTGGTAGCAGTCCAGTTTTCCATGATTCCGGCGGTGCTTTCTTCGTCCTGCGGCCACTGGGTTTTCGGCACGAAGCGCCACCAGCGCCCGGCGAAACCGTGGCGAATCAAGCCGCCGGCCTGGGACCAACTCCCGGCGTCCATATGCTTGCTGGCTAGCCAGAAGAAGCCTTTGGAACGTAGCAGTTTGCCGTTCACCCATGGCCGATCGATGAAGCTGAAGAAACGCTGCGGGTGAAACGGTCGGCGGGCTCGGTAGGCCGTCGAGGCGATGCCGTACTCCTCGGTTTCCGGCACGTGTTCCCCACGCAATTCCTGCAACCACCCCGGTGCCTGAGCAGCCTTTTCAAAGTCGAATCGACCCGTGTTGAGGATCTTTTTCAGAGGAATCTCACCCATGACCATCGGGATGATTTCTGCCTGTGAGTTGAGGCGTTCAAGGATCGCGATCAGTTCCTGGCGCTCACGGCTGCTGATCAAATCGATCTTGCTGATGAGGATCACATCGGCAAATTCGATCTGCTCGATCAACAGGTCGGTGATCGAGCGCTCGTCCTCCTCGCCCAATGTTTCACCGCGGGAAGCGAGGCTTTCGGCGGCCTGATAGTCGAGCAGGAAGTTCATGCCGTCGACCACCGTGACCATGGTGTCGAGCCGAGCGATGTCGGCCAGGCTCTGCCCGTCTTCATCACGGAAGGTGAAGGTTTCCGCCACCGGCAATGGCTCGGAGATGCCGGTGGATTCGATCAACAGGTAATCAAAACGCCCGTCCCTGGCGAGTTTGCTGACTTCTTCGAGCAGGTCTTCGCGCAAGGTGCAGCAAATGCAGCCATTGCTCATCTCCACGAGTTTTTCTTCGGCGCGGTTCAGGCTGACATCGCGCTGGACTTCGCTGCCATCGATGTTGATCTCGCTCATATCGTTGACGATTACGGCGACACGCAGGTTCTCGCGGTTACGCAGCACGTAGTTGAGCAGCGTGCTTTTACCGGCGCCGAGAAAGCCTGACAGGACGGTCACGGGGAGACGATTGGGCATCAGGAATTCCTCACAGAGATGCCCGATCGCAATGTCGGGCTCATTTCAATGTTATAGTATAACGATACAATCAAGCCAGCCCACGCTTGCCCACAACAGCAAAGGGCACGATGCTAAACCCCGTCCGGTCCGTGAGAAATCTCATGCGTATTGCCCTGAAATCAGCGTTGATAAGCTTTTCGCTGTTGCTCTCCGTAGACGCATGGGCGCAAATCCCGAGCCTGGCCAAATGCACCCGAAGCGCCAATCTGCTCGCCTGTGCGGATGCCGACGGCAACGCCTATAGCGTCAACACCGTCGGCAGTACGATTTATTTGCGCGGCTTCGAACTGGCGGGCAAACGCTATTGGGCGCAGACCAACAGCCGCTACGGACAACTCACCTTCTTCACCGGTATCGCCTCCGACGGCGAAGCCTGGGTCGGTTACAACCGTCGGGTCGGCTGGACCACGATCAACCGGTTCTCCAGCTCCGGCGGCAGCAGCGCCAAATTCACCTGCAGCCGGATCACCGGCTGCTAGGCCTTCGCATTTTTCTGCTGCTGTTGCCAGGCGATGTAACTGTTGAGCGGTGGATTCTTCTGAAAATAGCGCTGCAATCCGTCGAATAATCCGTCAGCCACAGCCTGCTGGTGGCGCGCGGTCACGAGTCGCTGGCTGTCACGGGCGTTGGACATGAAGCCGGTTTCCACCAGGATCGACGGCACGTCCGGCGACTTCAGCACTGCGAATCCCGCTTGCTCCACGCGCTTTTGATGCAGCGTGGTGATACCCGCCAGACTGCCGAGGACTGTGCTGCCCAGCTGCAAACTCGCGGCGATGGTGGCGTTCATCGACATGTCGAGAATCACCCCGGCGAGCATCGGGTCCTTGTCCTTGAGGTTGAGCAGACTGGTGGCGCCCAACAAGTCTGCGCCGTTTTCACGTTGCGCCATGAAACGCGCCGTGGCCGAAGTGGCGCCGCCCTCAGACAAGCAATACACCGACGCGCCTGAAGCGGTGAGACGCGGCGCCGCGTCCGCATGCACCGAGATGAACATATCCGCATTGTGCTTGCGGGCAATCTCGACACGTTTGCGCAGCGGAACGAAGAAGTCGTCGTTGCGCACCAGTTTCACGTCGAAGCCCTTCTCACGTTTCAGTCGCTTGGCCAAAAGCTGAGCGATCGATAGGACGACGTCTTTCTCTCGCTCCCCTTTGGCGGCCACCGCGCCGGGGTCTTTGCCGCCGTGACCAGGGTCGACCACCACGATGATGTCGCGCTTGGGGTGAGGCTTGTCGATGCTCGCCTCGGGTGCCACTGCGATGTGCATAGGCGCCGCCGACCTCAGATCGAGCACCAGCCGATCGCCTTGGCCATCCTGTGGCGGCAGGAGAAAGCTGTTGAGCTGCACCGCGGCGCAGAGGTCGAGGACGATCCGCGTATCGCCCTGGCCAAAATGCCCGGAGCGAATCGACCGAATGACCGTATTGCCAAGCGCCAGCTGACTGAAGTCGCCACTGAGGGTGGCACCACTCAGATCGATGATCAGTCGTTCGGGAGCGCTCAGTGAAAAGGTCTTGTACTGCACCGGCCCACTCAAATCGAACACCAGACGTAGCTTGTCATCCGAACGCCAGAGCCGCGCGTTGCGAATCTGCGTGGCCGAAACACCGAAGGGTAAAGCGAAGGCTGCGCTGGCCAGCATCCAGTTGAGCAAGTGACGTCTGTGCATTTTGAAAGCCGCTCGTGAAAAAGGCGTAGTCGATTTTAATGTAATAACATAACATGCGATATAAACTCCCACGATGGACCTGCTCATGAATGCGCTGACTCTGCCGGATATCGCCGCGCAGGCTTCACGCCAAGCCCTGCCACTCGAATGGGTGGGCATGTGCGGCATTGCTCTTCCTGTTTTATTCGATGGTCAACGGCTGAGCGCAAAGGCTGACGCAGGCGTGAGCCTCGATGATGGAGAAGCACGCGGCATTCACATGTCCCGGCTGTATTTGGCGTTGGAAATGCTTGAGCGGGAAATCCTGACACCCGCCCTGTTACGGCGAGTGCTGCAAAGCTTTCTCAATAGTCATGAAGGACTGTCCCACAGCGCCTACTTAAAAATTGATGCGGATTTACTGCTCAAAAGACCGGCGCTGATCAGCCCTTTGGCTGGCTGGAAAACCTATCCAGTGAGCATCGAAGCGCGTTTGAAAAACGCGATGTTCCACGTGGAACTAAAAATCGACGTTCCTTATTCCTCAACCTGCCCCTGTTCAGCCGCACTTTCTCGGCAGTTGATTCAGCAACAATTCGTCGACGACTTCGCCAACAAGTCCCTGCAACACGCCGATGTATTGGCGTGGCTTGGCTCTACGAAAGGCATCGTTGCAACACCTCACAGCCAACGCAGCCATGCACTTTTACACCTGAGACTGGACGATTATCTGGATGACCTGCCGCTGATTGCGTTCATCAATGACGCCGAAGCCGCACTGGGGACCGCCGTGCAAACCGCGGTAAAGCGCGCCGATGAGCAAGCCTTCGCTCTGGCCAATGGTCAAAATTTGATGTTCTGCGAGGACGCCGCCCGCCGCTTGAATCTGGCCCTGAAACGCTCGCCCGGTATCAACGCCTTCCACATACGCGTCGTCCACGCCGAAAGCCTCCATGCCCACGATGCCGTCGCCGAGAGCCGATGGAACTGGGTGGATGCATGATCCGATGCCACGCTTTGCGCTGGGGCGCACCCGGGCAACCGCTCACACCGCCCGTTGATTTCGAATTACCTAAAGGCAGTCTGACTGCCGTGATCGGGGCCAATGGCTCGGGTAAAAGCAGTCTGCTGAAAGTCATCGCGGGGCTACAAAAACCACTGACTGGAAAAATCGTCCTCGATGTTCCACGCAAGGGCTCGCTTTCCTTTCTCCCCCAGCAACAACACCTGGATCGGCAATTTCCCATCAGCCTTCAGGAGTTGGTAGCCGCTGGTTTCTGGGGCAGCAAACAGTCACAAGAGGTGCGCAGCGATCGCCTCAGAGCCGTGCTGGAAAACTGGTGCCTCACGGGTTTGGAACAGCGCCCGTTGATGGCCCTCTCCGGCGGCGAATTGCAGCGCGCCCTGCTCGCCCGCCTGAGTCTCGCCGAAGCGCCGTTGCTGTTGCTCGACGAACCCCACGCCGCGCTCGATGAGCTCGGTCAGGCACTGCTCTGGAAACACCTCCATGCCTGGCACGCCGAAGGTCGAACCCTGGTGGTCGTGTGTCATGACCTGGCCGCGGTTCGCCAACACATTCCTCAAAGCTTGCTGATCAAAAGCAGCGGCTGCGTCGTTGGACCGAGTACCGAGCTGATCCACCAACAACCGCATACGCAGGTGGCCTGATGCTCGCTGCCGCTCATCTTTGGCAACCCTTCCACGAGTTCGTGTTCATGCGCCGGGCACTCATTGGCGGATTGGTCCTGGCTTGCAGCACGGCTCCGCTGGGCGTGTTTCTGATCCTTCGACGCATGAGCCTGATCGGCGACGCGGTGGCTCACGGCATCCTGCCTGGTGCAGCGCTCGGCTTCTGGTTCGCCGGTTTGAGTCTGCCGGCACTGACCCTCGGCGGCCTCGGCGCAGGCCTGAGCATGGCCGGACTCGCGGCCTGGATTACCCGCCGGACGGGACTGCGCGAAGACGCGAGCCTCGCCGCGATCTACCCGATTTCCCTCGCCAGCGGCGTGCTGATCCTTGGCATCGCCGGCAAACGTCTGGACCTGCTTCATCTGTTGTTCGGCTCGGCACTGGCAGTCGATGGGCCGACGCTGACAGGCATGCTGTGGATCTCCGGGTTTAGCCTGATCGCCATGGCGCTCATCTACAAACCGTTATTGCTGGACACCCTCGATCCGCTTTTTCTGCAAACCGTCAGCCGCCTCGGTCCATTGGCACATGGCGTATTTCTGACCCTGGTGGTGCTGAATCTTGTGATCGGCTTCCAGGCCATTGGTGCATTGATGGTGGTCGGTTTGATGATGTTGCCCGCCGCCGCGTCGCGCTTCTGGAGTCGTCGTTTGCCGGTGTTGATCGGGATCGCCGCCCTGCTCGGCTGCCTCTCGGTGTGGCTCGGGTTGTTGCTGTCGTTCTACTACTCGCTGCCCAGCGGTCCGGCGATCGTGCTGGTGGCGGGCGGCGTGTATGCGCTGTCCGTGGTGTTCGGTCCGGTGCACGGTTTGCTGCGCCGCCCGCCTTTGCTCACATCCCAATGAGGTACTTCCCGATGCGCGCTTTACTCGTGCTGTTCAGTTTGATGCTGTCGATGTCGCTGTCGGCGGCGGAAAAACTTCAGGTGGTCACCAGTTTCAGCATCCTCGCCGACATGACCCATCAGGTCGGCGGCGACCATATCCAGATCACCAACATGGTCGGTCCCGACGCCGACGCCCACACGTACGAGCCAACCCCGGACGATGCCAAGGTCTTGCTCAAGGCCAGACTCATCATCAAAAACGGTTTGGGTTTCGAACCATGGCTGGACCGTCTGGTGACCAGCACCGAAACCAAAGCCCCTGTCATCAGCGCGAGCCACGGTGTCATCCCGCGCTCCCTGGATGAGGACGGCGAGACCGTGCCCGACCCTCACGCCTGGCATAACCTGGCCAACACCGAGCTGTATATCAGCAACATCACCAAAGCGCTGATCGCCGCCGACCCGGCGAACAAAGCCGACTACGAACGCAACAGCCAGGCCTACCTGAAACAAATCTACGCACTGCTCGCCGAAGCCAAGGCCAAGCTCGGTTCGCTGCCACCGGGCAACCGCAAGATCGTCACCTCTCATGACGCATTCGGTTATCTGGGACAGGCCTACGGCATCCACTTCATGGCGCCGCAAGGTCTGTCCACTGAACGCGAACCTTCAGCCGCCGAAGTCGCTGCGTTGATTACCCAGATTCGCCAGGCCAAGGTCAAAGCGGTGTTCATGGAAAACATCAAGGACGCGCGCCTGCTCAAGCAGATTGCCGACGAAAGCGGCGCGCACATCGGTGGCACGCTGTACTCCGATGCGCTCGCCGCGACCGGTCCGGCGAGTACCTTTGCCGGACTGTTCGAATACAACCTGAACACCCTCTACGACGCGTTGAGCAAGCCATGATCCGCAAGAATCCATCAGGGGATTTACCACTGATTGCGGAGTCCGCGTATGTGGATAAAACTGCAATCATCTGCGGCAAAGTGGTGATCGGCGAAAACGTGTTCGTCGGTCCTTACGCAGTCATTCGCGCCGATGAAGTGGATGCGTCAGGCGAGATGGAACCGATCACCATCGGCGCCAATTCGAACATCCAGGATGGCGTAGTGATCCACTCCAAGTCCGGCGCAGCGGTGACCATCGGCGAGTTCAGTTCGATCGCTCACCGCTCCATCGTTCATGGCCCGTGCACGGTAGGCGATCGGGTATTCATCGGTTTCAACAGCGTGCTGTTCAACTGCGCAGTCGGCGATGGCTGCGTGGTGCGGCACAACTCGGTGGTCGACGGTCGCGACTTGCCCGAAGACTTTTACGTGCCCTCCACCACCCGCATCGGCCCCAACACCGACCTCTCGCAGTTTCCACCGGTGAGCGTCAGCGCCTCTGAATTTTCCGAGGACGTAGCGCGCACCAACGTCGATCTGGTGCGCGGCTACAAAGCCCTGCAGAACGAGTTCTGACCATGAGCAGCGTGCTGATTCGCAATGCCAGATTGGTAAATGAAGGTCGGGAATTCGATGGCGATCTGCTGGTGAGCAACGGCCGGATCGTGAAGATAGCCGCAAGCATCGACGGAGAAAATACCGACGTCGAAATCGATGCAAACGGGCAGTGGCTAGTGCCCGGAATGATCGACGACCAAGTGCATTTCCGAGATCCCGGGGCGCCTCACAAGGGTAGCTTTTACACCGAGTCGCGGGCGGCCGTGGCCGGCGGCATCACCAGTTTCATGGACATGCCCAATACAAATCCGGCAACCCTGACACTCGCGTCACTCGCGTCACTCGCGGACAAGAAGCGTCGAGCGGCGATCAACTCTGTCGCCAACTACGGTTTTCACTTCGGCGTGAGCAACGACAACCTCGACACCGTTGCGGCGCTCAATCCCTGCGAAGTGGCCGGGGTGAAAGTGTTCATGGGGGCCTCGACCGGCAACATGCTGGTGGACGATCCGCAGACGCTTGAACGACTGTTCGCCGAAGTGCCAACCATTCTGCTCGCCCATTGCGAACACGCGCCGAGCATCGAAGCCAATGCCGCGAAGGTGCTTGAGCTGGTTGGGGAACACATTCCCGCCGCCGTCCACCCACAGATTCGTGACGCCGAAGCGTGCTTTCGCTCCTCCTCAATGGCCGTGGACCTGGCCAAGCGGCATGGCACCCGACTGCATGTTTTGCATTTGACCACCGCGCGGGAACTGGCGCTGTTCGAAGACAAACCGCTGACACAGAAACGCATTACCGCTGAAGTCTGCCTGCATCATTTGCTGTTCGATGATCGCGACTACCTGAGCCTCGGAAACCTGATCAAGTGCAATCCGGCGATCAAGAGCCAGGCTGATCGCGATGCCTTGCGTCATGCCTTGCTGAGTAATCGACTGGACGTTATCGGCAGCGATCACGCGCCGCACACCTGGGCGGAAAAACAACGGCCCTACCACCAGGCCCCTTCCGGTTTGCCATTGGTGCAACACGCCCTGCCCGCGCTGCTGGAACTGGTGGTTGATGAAATGCTGCCGATAACTACCCTCGTGGCCAAGACCAGTCACCGCGTGGCTGATCTGTTCGCCATTCCCGACCGCGGTTATCTGCGCGAAGGCTACTGGGCCGATCTCGTTCTGATCAAACCCGAGCCTGGCGGTGTTGCCGTATCCAGGGAGCCGGTCTTGTCGCAATGCGGCTGGACGCCCTTTGCCCGGCAGCGTTTTCGCCACAGCGTCAGCACCACGATCGTATCGGGGCAAATTGCCTGGCACGACAAACGTCTTAATGACAACTGCCAAGGTTTACCCCTACGGTTTATGCGCTAACGCGCGTTTATAAGCACTCGAGAGCACCGACATGATTCACATCACCCTGAGCGATGGTTCATTGCGTGAATACGACCAACCGTTGTCGGTGTTTGAGTTCGCCGCGAGCATCGGCGCCGGGCTGGCCAAAGCAGCCGTGGCCGGCCGGGTGGACGGCGTTCTGGTGGACTGTGAGTTCATGATCGAGGCCGACGCCCGGGTCAGCATCGTCACGCCTCAAGAGCCCGATGGGCTGGAGATCTTGCGACGCTCCTGCGCATTGATGCTGGCGGTGGCCATTAAACAACTCTATCCAAAAGCGCAATTGCAGACCGGATCGGCACTGGGTGATGGCTTCTTTTACGAGTTTGCGTTTGAGCGTCTGTTAAACCTGGCCGACCTCGCTGGCATCGAAGCACGCATGAAGACGTTAGCGGCAACCAATCATTCGATACGGCGCCGAAAACCGATATCCGCATCGACGCCCGCGGAGAAGTTATTGCCCTACGTCCTTGCGGGTTTCGAGTGTGTGTCAGCGGGACCGCATGTTCCCGCAACCCGAGTGTTGCAGGCATTCGCGCTCGATCACATCAGCGGCGCTGCGCCACAGCGGATCTATGGCACCTGCTGGTCCTGCGAACAGGAACTGGAAGACTGGCGGGCGCCGCCGCACGTGATCATCATCAGCATGGACGAGCGTCAGGCGGATTACGCACAGTCGGTAACCGAGGTTTTGCGCCGAAGCGGCGTACGCGCTCGCGCGGATCTGCGCAGCGAGAAAGTCCGCCACAAGATCCGCGAGCACAGTCAGCACGTGCCGTATCTGGTGGTGATCGGAGAGAAAGAAAAAGCGGGTGGGTTTGTCAGTGTGCGCAGCCGTACCGGGGAGGATTTCGGCAGGATGGACGTTGATGCGGTGTGTGACTGGTTGAGGTCAACAGGTGTAGCGGGTATCTGAACTGGTGCCTTCGTGGGCAAGTCGGATCGCCGACTTGCCCACGAAGCCTTTAGGCTCTCGGCTTAACGGTCCCGCAATCCTGCCCCAACCACACGGCGCGGGTATCGAGGCTACCCTTCTGCTGAATGCCGGTCGCGTTGAACGTACCGTTGACCTTGGTCGTGAACTCACGATCACTGAGGAAGGTGGCGACACCCGCACCCTGCGCTTTCGGACAGCTGAAACGGAATTTCCACTGATTACCACTGCGGTCAGTGATTTCCTGTTTGCAGTCCGATTGCGGATCCGTCAGCGGAATATTGTCTGACTTCACTTGCTCCGGCGTCAGACACGCCCGAATCCCCTTTCCGCCTATGGTGATGCCCTGCTTCTCCAACTGCGCGCGCTGTTCCGGGGTCATCTGGCCCTGCAACTGGCCCAGGATCAACTGCAAGTCCGGCAGGTTCTGGTCATCGACCTTCATGTTGCTGGTGGTCAATTCCCACAAACCTGGCTGCAGCATCTGTGCCTGAGCGGCCACAGGAAGTGCTAAACCAAAAGCCACGGCCAAACCCAGCAGACGAACGTTCATCGAGTAACTCCTGATCAGTAGTGGCCGTTAGACGTCAGCCATTGGCTTCAGTTCATGGGCCAATTAAATAGCGACATTCTGCACGGAACATGGTCTGTTAAGCATTGAATCTTCAGGAGCAAGGCTGCCCCATGGATTACTTTGGACCGCACATTTTCGGCTACACGATCGCACTACTACATACGCTGGGCCTGATCGCAGCCATCCACGCCGTGCTCACCGTCCGCACCGCTCAGGGATCTATCGCCTGGGCCCTCTCGTTGATCTTCATGCCTTACCTCACGCTCATTCCGTACCTGGTCTTCGGCCGCAGCACTTTCGATGGTTACATCATGGCGCGGCGCCAGGCCAACGAAGAGATGCGCAAGGCAATCTCCGAGCTCAACTGGCGCCCCTGGGTGGAAGAAGCGCTGACCGCACGCGCCTCCAACGCTTACGCGTCCCTGAGGGCAATGCCGAAACTGGGGCGCATGCCGTGCCTGGCGAACAACGAAGTGAGCTTGCTGATTAATGGCCAAGCCACCTTCGAAGCAATTTTCGAAGCCATCGACAGCGCGAAAGAGGCCGTGCTGATTCAATTCTTCATCATCCATGACGACCGCCTCGGCCAACGCCTGCAAAGCCTGCTGCTGAAGAAAGCCGCCGAAGGCGTGGCGGTACACTTGCTGTACGACCGCATCGGCAGTCATTCCCTGCCCCACAGTTACGTGCAACCGTTGCGCGATGCCGGCGTCGAGGTCAAAGCCTTCGCCTCCCGCAGCGGCTGGCTCAACCGCTTCCAGGTCAACTTCCGTAATCACCGCAAGATCGTCGTGGTCGACGGCATTCTGGGCTTCGTCGGCGGGCATAATGTCGGCGACGAATACATGGGCGAGAAACCACCGTTGGCGCCCTGGCGCGACACTCACGTTCGCGTGCGCGGGCCGGTGGTTGCCTGCATGCAGGAATCGTTTGCCGAAGACTGGTTCTGGGCGGCGCGATCGTTGCCACCGCTGATCCTGCCGGACGAGTATCCGGACGACGGTGTGCTCTGCCAATTACTCGCCAGCGGCCCGGCCGATTCCTACGAAACCTGTTCGTTATTCTTCGTCGAATCCATCCATGCGGCGACAGAACGGGTATGGATCACCAGCCCATACTTCATCCCCGACGAAGCCGTGTTCGCAGCGTTGAGACTGGCGGTTCTGCGAGGCGTGGATGTGCGGTTGCTGCTGCCTTCACGACCGGACCACCGAATCGTCTACGCCGCCTCGAGCCTCTATGCGTTCGAAGCCGTACGCGCAGGGGTGCGAGTGTTCCGGTACCAGCCGGGGTTCCTGCATCAGAAAGTGGTGTTGATCGACAGCGAAATCAGCGCCATCGGCAGCGCCAATATGGATAACCGTTCGTTCCGGCTCAATTTCGAAGTGATGTTGCTGACCGTCGACAGCGCATTTGCCGCCGAGGTGGAACAGATGCTCAACGATGACTTCGCCCAGGCCCACGAGATCGCCAAAGAAGAAAGCCGGGAGACCCGCCGCCTGCAACAGGTCGGCATGCGGATCGCCCGGCTTATTTCACCGATTCTCTAAAGGTAGATGTCGTCTCGCGTCCATGGCAGTTCATGGCTGCCATCGGCGTGGGCTTTTACCGCGAGGATCTGGTGCAGATTGATCCAGCCTCTGGCGAACGCATAAGCGCATCCGGCCAGGTACAACCGCCAGATCCGCAGCGCCTGTTCGGGAACCAGTTTGGAAGCCGCTTCCAGATTGTCCTCCAGGCGTTCGCTCCAATGATCGAGGGTACGCGCGTAGTGCAGGCGCAGACTCTCGACGTCGACGATCTCCAGCCCGGCTTCGCTGATCTCAGCGGAGATCATCGACAGGTGCGGCAACTCGCCGTTGGGGAACACATACTTCTCGATGAAATCACCGACACCGCGTCCCACTGGACGGCCATCAGTGTGTTTGGCGGTAATGCCGTGGTTCATCACCAGGCCGCCCTCTTTCACCGCGCCGAACAAGGTTTTGCAGTACTCGGCCAGGTTGGCGTGGCCGACGTGTTCAAACATGCCGACGCTGACCACTTTGTGGAAGCGCCCGTCCTGGGGCAGATCGCGGTAGTCGAGCAGTTGCAGTTCGACCAGATCGTCCAGGCCTTCGGCGCTCACCCTCTCACGGGCCAGGGCCAGTTGCTCTTTACTCAGGGTAATTCCGAACACTTTCGCGCCGAACTCACGGGCCGCAAACCGGGCCAGCCCGCCCCAACCGCAACCGACATCCAGCAGGTATTCACCCGGTTGCAGCCGCAGCTTGCGACACAGGTGACGGAATTTGGCTTGTTGGGCTTGCTCCAGCGTTTCGCTGCCGGTCTCGAAATACGCGCAGGAATACGCCATGTCACTGTCGAGCCACAGCTGATAAAACGCATTGGAAAGGTCGTAGTGGTAGGAAATCGCCTTCGCGTCGGTTTCCTTGTCATGGGCGGTGCGCACTGGCTGACTGTCTTGGTCACCGAGCAATTTCTGGCTCCACTCATCACAGATACGTATCACGTCGCTGATGGAACCTTCGAGCTCAAGTTTACCTTCGACGAACGCCGCGCCAAGCGCGTCCAGGCTTGGATGGGTGAACTGGGAAACCATTTGTGGGTCCTTGACCACAATCGTGACGCTGGGCGTCGGCCCCAGATTGAATTCATGGCCGTCCCAGAGTCGCAGGCGTAACGGTAACTGCAGATTCTGTAGGGCCGGTGGAAGTTGCGCGAGCATAGAGAATCACCCCTTGTTTCAGACGTCTGATTTGAGGGTAGACCATCCTTGAAAAATAGCTGGCTATCGATTTAATAGCGTTTTTGTATAACTCGCGGCGCTGTAACCAGCTGTCGGGGGCGATGGTCCTTACCCTAGATGACTACGAACTTGAAGTGCAGTTCTAAAAAGTTAGTGTTGCCTTCATCTCCTTGGTTTAGAGCCTTTCAAGCCTCGTCTTTGATTTTCAATAATGGCTCCTGAAAACGCAGCAGACGCCCCGCGTTTCCGAGCACCAGCAACGTACTGAGGTTATGCAGCAACGCCGCAATCATCGCCCCCGCAGCACCGAGCCAGCCGAATGCGGCGAAGGCAACAATCGCGAGGGTCCAGCCCAGGCCGATGATCACGTTGACCTGCAAGGTCTGCCGGCATTGGCGACTCAACCGTACACAGGTTCCAAGACGACGCAGGTCGCTGCCAATCAGCACAATGTCCGCCGACGCCAGTGCGATGTCCGCACCTCCCGCACCCATGGCCACACCCACGACGCCGGCCTTGAGTGCCAGCGAATCGTTGATGCCATCCCCCACCACCATCGGCCGGAAACCGTTGTCGATTTCCGTCAGCACGCGGTTGAGTTTGTCCTCAGGCAACGCCTGCGCTTCAACATCGCTGATGCCGACATCGCGCGCCAGTGTGTGCGCCACGCTTTGCCGATCTCCAGTGAGCAGCAACTGGCGACCCAAACCCAGCTCACGTAATTCGCTCAAGGCAAATCGCGCCTCAGGTTTGACGCTGTCGGCCAGCAGCAGCCAGGCAAGGAATTCACCGTTGAGTGCAAGCCCGGCAATCGGGCCGTCGTGTTCGGGAACGGCTGAAGTGGCGATGCCCAGTTGCGCAAACAACTCAGGACGACCTAGCGCTGCCTCGCCCTGTTCCGTCATCGCCACCACGCCCAGACCCTGGCGCTCATGGATGTCCGAGAGCAGCAGAAAATGTTCTTGAGTGACCAACCCGGCGAGCGCACGGCTGACCGGATGACTGCTGGCCGAGCCGAGACTCGCGGCGAGTTTCAGCACGTGGCTGCGGTCCTCCAGCGGGCTGTCGATCGACTGCAACCGCAGGGTGCCAAACGTCAGGGTTCCGGTCTTGTCGACCACCAGCGAAGTCAGGTCCGCCAGCTCTTCAAGAAACGCCGAACTGCGGATCAGAATCCCGTGCCGCGCCGCCACCGCCACGCCGGCAATCGCCGTGGCCGGAGCCGATAACACCAACGCGCAAGGACACGCCGCCACCAGCACCGCGAGCATCGCCTGGGCATCGTTGGTGACAAACCAGGTCACCGCGGCCAACAGCAACACCAGCACCATGTAGCTGCCGGCGTAACGTTCGAGCAAACGCGTGATCGGTGGCTTGGAGCGCTCGGCGCTTTGCATCAGGGCGATGACTTTACCGAGGGTCGACTCATTACCGGTGCGCGTCACTGCGATGCGCAGCAGACCGTCGAGGTTGATTGCCCCGCCGAAGACCTGCATGCCGACGCCTGCCTCGATCGGCACCGACTCACCGGTAATCGATGCCGTGTCGAGGCTCGCCTGACCGGACAACACTCGACCGTCGGCCGGCACCCGATCACCCGCGCGCACCTCCACAATGTCGCCGGGCTTGAGTGAGCCGTTGTCGACTTCAACGATGGCCCCGTCAGCCTGAACCTTGCGCGCGTGACTGCGGGTCAGTTTGCCGAGGGCACGAATCGCTTCCTGGGAACCGATCACGCTGCGCTCTTCCAGTACGTGGCCGAAGATCATGATGATCGGCAGCAGCGCGGCGGTCAGCAGGTCACCCGTGGCCCAGGCGCCGAGCATGGCGAGGGCGATCAGCTGATCGGTGATCCCGTGCAGGCTCGGATACCGCAGGCTGTACCACGCCGAACGCATCACCGGCACGGCCACCAGTAACGAAGCAAAACCCAACAGCAATTGGCTGACGCCGGTCTGCTCCGGCGACAGCCAACGCCAGATCAACCCGAGGCTGAGCAAGCCCAGTGCGAGCATGGCCAGAGTCAACTGGCGTGCAGCGCTGCGTTGTTCAGCCGAGGACAACATGCTCGGTGCGGCGGCGGTTTGGGCGGTCATTGTGCTGCTCCCTGAATGATCAGGCGGGAATCGTCTTTCGGGTTGACCGTCGTCACCGATCCGGCCTGGCCGAGAATCTTCGGCATCCGCTCACGGTAAATGCGCAGCAACATTTGCGGGTCGGTGCCCTGTTGTTGCGCCTTGGCCAGGCTCAACACCGTGGCCGTATCAGCCGAAGCTTTGGCCAGCCGTTCGCTCGCCTGGGCATGGGCGACTTGCAGCGTTCGGTCACCTTGTTCATTGGCCGCCTGGGTCAGTTTCTCGGCTTCGGTGCGCGCATTGGCCACGGTTTTATCGGCTTGCTGGCTGGCGGTCAGCACCGCATTGAACGCATTCACCGCTGGGCCGGGCAGACTCGATTGCACGTCGACTCGCGACACTTCGATACCCAGTCACTGCCCCGTCGCGGTCAGTTCAGTCAGTCGTTGGTTAATGCCCTGCACCAAATCACCCCGCAGGCGTTCGCGGCGTTCGGCCGCCTGATTGTCGGCGCCGATCAGTTCGGGGCGCGCCACCAGAATGGTGTCCAGGTCTCGCGCGGCAGTCAGTGCAACGGCGCTGCGAGTGACCAACCGATCGAGTGCCGGCAGCACATGTTCACCTTGAAGCACGAAGGCGTAAGGTTCGGTGACCTTATAGAAAACCCGCACATCCAGTTGCACCACGCCCGCATCACCGGTCAGCAAATAGCCCGAGCCCGCAAGCGCATCGCTCAGCGGTGTCGCGAAAGAGGCCAACCGATCGGCCTGTAACGCAGCATCGCTGCGAAGCAGATTCACCACCCGACGCTCGATCACCCGGTCGGCTGCGGGTAACAAAATTACCTGCTCAAAAGGACGCGGCCAAGCCAGCAGCAACCCGGCATTCTGGATGCGATCCAGCGCGCCGAAGTGCAAAACCACCGCTCGATTCTGCGGATCAATCTGCCGCACATTGGAGAATGCCCAGGCCAACGCGGCAAGAACTGTCACCGCGTATAGCGCCAGAAAAGCCAATCGCCCGGCTTGAATCCAGGGACTACTTAACTCATGTGTTCCACGTGGAACTAAATTCATGGCTGTGACCCGGACTTGTTTTCGAGGGTCGGCGGACCATCGACCAACACCCGGAAAGGCGCGGCATCGGTGCGCAATATCAGTTTGGTGCCCGGGGTGACGATCGTGCCCAAGGTATCGAGGGAGCGCAGCAAGTTATAAAGCTGCGGCGAACCGGCGTAGGCACGGCCATAAATCTGCGCAGCTTCGACGCGGGATTGGGCTTCGATATCAGCGGCTTTTACCGTCGCATCGGCTTGTACGATGCGCGCATCACGTTCGGCAGCCGAGCGGATTTGCGCGGCTTCTCGCTTGCCGATGGCGGTGCGTTCGGTGGCGATTGTTTCACGCTCGGCGCGCATGCGGTCAACTGTAGCGGTGAGCGTCACCGACGGCAGGGTCAAACGCTCGATGCCCACTTGCAGCACCCGAACGCCATACGTGGTCAGCAACTGCTGATCGATCTGCTGACGCAGCTGTGCCTCGAAATCTGCGATGTGAACCTGATTGGCGTCGGTGTTTACCAGGTTGGCCAGATCGAAACTGCTCGCGGTGGTCTCCAGTGCAGACCCCACAAACGTGCGAATCTGCCGCGCCGCTTCATCCGGCTGATTCTGCACGGCCCGCATAAAACGCTGCACGTTGTCCGGATCGCCCTGCACCTGCCACGCCACGTACGCCTGAACAATGATGCGCAAACCGTCGCGCGTACCCACATCCTGCAAACCGCTGGAGGTGGTACGCAGCCGCAAGTCGACAGGAATGGCCGCTTCAAACGGTGCCGGCCAACGCCAGCCAAGGCCCGGTTCCAGCAACACCCGCGACGGATTGCCAAAGCGAGTGATCACCGTAGCCTCCCCCGAGCGCACTTGCACCAGACTCGCTGCCGCGATGGCGAATGCCACGAGCAACGCTGCCCAGCCCATGCGCCGCCACGGGAACGGGCCGGCTTCTTGTGGATCACCGTGATGATGGTGGTGACCGTGGTGATGTCCGCCATGACCGTGATCGTGGCCGGCGTGGTCATCGTGATCGTGAGTATGCGACTGGCTCAATTGGCAGCTCCTGGCTGAGCGCTATTGCGCGGCGACGCAGGATCGGCCGGCAGCGTGAAAGTACGTAGGTCGATGGTCGGTGCATTGTTGCTGCCGCCCAGACGATGATCGAGAACCAACAACTTGGCGTTGGCCAAGCCTTGGGTCAGTTGGCTGAAATACTGTTCCAGCACGAACGCTTGACCGGCACTGGCATACGCTTTTTGTTCGGCCGTGAATTTCAGATCCGCCGCCTGAGCGGTGGAGTTGATTTCATGCGCACTGGCTGTCGCTTGATCGCGAGCGATGCTGGCTTGCAACTGCGCCTGGTTGGTCGCCTCCGCTGCCGCACCGCGCTCGCGGGAGATCAATGCCTGGGCACCAATCTGCGCAGCTTGAACACCGTGATAGGCGTTAGCCGCACCGGCCGGCGGGTGAATGGCTTCAACCACCGTGGCGAGAATTTCCACGCCACTATCGAGTTTCTGCAAATCAGCCTGCACGGCGCGACCGATCTCTTCGGCCAGCCCTACCCTGTCTTCGCCGAGCAAACCATCGAGGGTCCGCGAGGCAAAATCGTGAACCAGAATCCGGCTGGCGGTGCTGCGAATCAACGTCGGTACATCGGCGCTGTTGTACGTCGCGGCCAACGCGGATTGATCGGTCAGGCCGATGCGATAGACAAAACGCACGTCCATGTTGACGATCTGAAAGCTCTGCTTGTCGGCACGACTGCTGGCGATGACCTGGGATTTATCGTTCACATGGCTGGCGTCCCACAAGCGATTGGCAATCGCCGGTGCCGGCCCTTCCGCAGGCTCCAAGACGACCGGCGCCGACGTTTCGCCAACGCTGGTCGCCAACTCGTGAACCACGCCGTTTTCAACGCTCAACACCCGGCCCAACGGCCACGGCAAACCAGCGTGCAACCCCGGGCCGAACACTTCCACCGGTTTGCCGAAACGTTCGTAGATACCCCGCGCTTGCAGCGAAATTTCGTGAATACCGGTAAGCGACCATCCCACGATCGCCACCACCGCCATCACCGGCAAAAATGCACGGCGCATATAGGTGAAAGCCCAAATTTGCCGCAAGTCGATGCCGAAGCGGTTGTGCAGTTCATGCTGCAACGCCAGCAACGGTTGTGGCGGCCAGCGCAGCATGTCGGCCACGAAGCTGCGTGCAAGCAACGTCGGCTCAAGTTGTTCACGGCGAGGACTGAACAGCGACAGCACGGCGCGTAGCATTAACTCGACCGCGACCAGCCCTGGCAGCAAGCCGATCAGCACGGCGAGGCGTACCGGCCACACCGAAGTTTCGCTGCCGAACAACAAACACAAAGCGCTGAGCACCAGGCAAATGATCGCCACCCGGCTCATCTGCGCCAACTGCCCCGCTTCTGGCCATTGGGCGACGTTTTCCTGGGCGAGCTGACGCTCAAGCACCAGCAAACCGAAGGCCAGCAATAACGACAGCGCGGCGCCGACGCTCGCCCATAACCCCAGTGCAGCGGGCGGCAACGCGAGGTTCCAGAACTGACTGATGCTGAAGATCGTCAACAGCGCCCAAGCGGCGAGCCAGAGGGTCGGTGCGCCGATCTGCCCGAGCATGCTCACCCAGCGCTGACTGAGTCGCTCCAGCAATCGCTCATACCAGCCTTCCGGCGCAACGGTGTCGTCCGCGACCACCACCGGCAGCGTCGGGCTCATCGCCTGCGCACGCCATTGAGTCACCCACCACGCCGATTGCAGACCGGCAATCAGCACCAGCAAACCGGCGCTCTGACTGACCAGCAACGGAGCCCACAGCGACAGCGGCGCAAACAGCCCGACGAAAAACGCCAACACCAGACCGACCGCCGCCAAGGCGCTCAGGCCGATGGCGAACTGACGCAATCGCCGCCCTTGAAAGACCGCTTGCTGAAAGCGCGGCAGCCCTGCTACCTGCGTTCCATCGACTTCGAGATCGACTTGCATACCACCCCAGTGCTCATCATTTAGCTGTATCGCAATTCGTTACGATATAACGAAGTTGGTGAAATTTTTGTACTAATTCGCTTTATCTAAAGACGCCCAACCTGTCGCCTTGCTGAAGCCTTGACCGAAACAGCCACCAACGCACATATTACGTCCGTAATTTTTCATCAAAGGCTACGGTTACCCAACCCATTTTCCTTTCAGTCCAGGAGTACATCCATGAGCACTTATGACGTCGTGATACTGGGCGGTGGCCCCGGTGGTTACAACGCAGCGATCCGCGCAGGTCAGCTGGGCCTGAAAGCGGCGTGCGTGGAAGGTCGCGCGACGCTCGGCGGGACCTGCCTTAACGTCGGTTGCATGCCCTCCAAAGCACTTCTGCATGCCTCGGAACTCTACGACGCGGCCATGGGCACGGAATTCGCCAACCTGGGGATCGAGGTCAAGCCCACCCTCAACCTCGCCCAGATGATGAAGCAGAAAGATGAAAGCGTGACCGGGCTGACCAAGGGCATCGAATTTCTGTTCCGCAAAAACAAAGTCGACTGGATCAAAGGCTGGGGCCACATCGACGGACCGGGCAAAGTGACGGTGACCGACAACCAGGGTGGCAAGACCGAACTGAGCGCCAAGGACATCATCATCGCCACCGGCTCCGAGCCCACTCCCCTGCCCGGCGTCGAGATCGATAACAAACGCATTCTCGACTCCACCGGCGCGCTGTCACTGACCGAAGTGCCGAAGCACCTGGTGGTGATCGGTGCCGGCGTGATCGGCCTGGAACTGGGCTCGGTATGGCGGCGCTTGGGCGCTCAGGTGACCGTGGTCGAATTTCTCGACCGGATCTGCCCCGGCGTGGACGGTGAAGCAGGTAAAACCCTGCAACGCTCGCTGAGCAAACAGGGCATCAGCTTCAAGTTGAGCTCGAAAGTGACCAGCGCCACCCCCTCGGCAAACGGCGTTCAGCTCAGCGTGGAGCCGGCGGCTGGCGGCACCGCCGAGCTGCTCGAAGCCGATTACGTGCTGGTTTCTATCGGGCGTCGGCCTTACACCGAGGGTCTGGGTCTGGAAAACGTCAGCCTCACCACCGACAAGCGCGGCATGCTCGCCAACAAGGGCCACCGCACCGAAGCCGCTGGCGTATGGGTGATCGGCGACGTCACGTCCGGGCCCATGCTCGCCCACAAGGCCGAAGATGAAGCCATGGCCTGCATCGAACAGATCGTCGGCAAGGCGGGCGAGGTCAACTACGACCTGATCCCCAACGTCATTTACACCAGGCCTGAACTGGCCAGCGTCGGCAAGACTGAAGAGCAGCTAAAGGCTGAAGGTCGCGCGTACAAAGTCGGTAAATTCCCCTTCACCGCCAACAGCCGGGCGAAGATCAACCACGAGACCGAAGGCTTCGCCAAAGTGCTGGCCGATGAGCGCACCGACGAGATACTCGGCGTGCACCTTGTGGGGCCGAGTGTCAGTGAAATGATTGGCGAGTATTGCGTGGCGATGGAGTTCAGCGCTTCGGCTGAAGACATTGCGCTGACATGCCATCCGCATCCGACGCGGTCCGAGGCGTTGCGTCAGGCGGCGATGAATGTGGAGGGGATGGCGACACAGATGTGAGTGAGCCTGTCAGATTGATGCCGTAAGTCAGGCCGCCTTCGCGAGCAAGCCCGCTCCCACATGGGTTGTGTGAACATCACAAATCACCCTGTGGGAGCGGGCTTGCTCGCGAAGGGATCGACTCGGTCTAGAGCGGTAAATGCCCCAACGGCAACGCCCCCGGCGTCTTCACCGTGTGAATCGCAAAGTTGCTGCGGATGTCGCTCACGCCCGGCAATTTCAGCAATCGCTCCGTAAGAAAGCGGTCATACCCGCGCAAATCCGGCACCACCACTTGCAGCAGAAAATCCGATTCCCCTGACACCAGAAACGCCGAAATCACCTCGGGCAGTGCCGTCACGGCCTGGCGAAAGGCTTCGGCCTGTTCATCGTTGTGGCGCTCCACCTTGACCCCGACGAACACCGTCAGCCCAAGCCCCACTTCGTCACGATCAAGATTGGCCTGATAACCGCGAATCACACCGGCTTCCTCCAGCATCCGCACCCGGCGCAAACATGGCGAAGCGGACAAACCGATCTCATCGGCCAATTGCACATTGCTCAGGCGACCATCCCGTTGCAGGGCTGCGAGGATTTTCCGGTCGTAGGCGTCCAGTTTCATGGTTTGGCAGATCCTGATGGTTTGATCGCGACGAAGTGGCAGGTTATGCCAATTATCGATGCTTTAGAAGCTGACTACGCAAGCACCTGCCCCTCCCTTCAGCCCTAGACTGGCGCTACCGAATCGACAACGAATGGGGTGCAACGTGGAAGGACTCTGGCTGTTTTTCATGGCGCTGGCGGTGGTGTATCTGTTGCCCGGCCCGGACATGATTCTGCTGCTGCAAACCGGCGCCCGCCAAGGCAAAGGCGCAGCATTGGCGACGGCGGTGGGTCTGGGCATTGCTCGAGGTTGCCATGTGGCGTTAGCCGCGTTAGGGCTCGCGGCGCTGTTCAAAGCCGCGCCGTGGACCTTCGACGTAGTGCGCCTGGCGGGGGCCGCTTACCTGCTGTGGATCGGCATTCAGTGCCTGCGAACCACGATGTTGCCGAACCTGAATGGCAGCAACGCCCCTCTCGAAAAACCTCGCTGGCAGGACGCGATCCTGCGCGGTTTGCTGACCAACCTGCTCAACCCCAAGGCGTTGCTGTTCTGCTCGGTGTTGCTGCCGCAGTTCATCACCCCCCACACCGGACCGGTGCTCGCGCAATTTGCGGTATTGGGCGTGCTGCTGGTCGGCGTCGGTTTGCTCTTCGACAGCGCCTACGCCTTGACCGGCGCCGCACTGGGCCGGTGGCTGCAACGCAGTCCCTCGGCCCAACGCCTGCAACAGTGGTTATTCGGCAGCCTGTTGATCGGCTTCGCCGTGCGGCTGACCTTTGTTCAACAGGCCTGAGCCTTACTGCGCTTTACGACGGCGGCGCCGGTTGATCAACAACAGCGCCGCTGCCGTTACGGCAATAACGCCGCCGATCTGCAATGGCCACTTGTACGGTCGCAGCACCGAACGGGTGGCGTCAGTCGCCTGGGTCACATAACGTTTGCTGGCATTCTCGAAGTCGGGATACGGGCACTGGTGGCCGAAATCCACCGCCCAATCCACGTAGGGCCCTTCTTTGACGTAGCGCTGGTAAAGCGCACTCTGGTCTTCAAGGCTGCTGTTCCACCCCGCCGCCGCACACAACACCGCCGCGAAGGCCTGGCTGGTGTGAGGCAGGTTATCGGCGGCGCGACTGGCCAAGGCTGTTGCGACGAATCGATAGTGATAGCGCTCGTCGGGCTGCGCGGCGCTGGCTTGCTGGCGCTGGACTTCACCTTCGGCCACCAATGGGCCGACCTTGAGTTCAGCCGTCTCCAGGCTGTAATTGCCGCCAAACGTGGCGTAGTCCGGGGCCACTTCATAACCGAGAATGTCCATGCCCCACTCGCGTGCGGTCCAGGCGGCATTGAACAGGGCGGCGGCGCGCTTGGTCGGCCACCACGCAGCATCGGCAAGCTGCCGTTGTTGCGCATACAACCGGGCCTTTTTCTGTAGATCGGGATTGTCGAAGTACACCAGTGCTTCGTCGTAGCGCTCTTCGCGCAGCAACCGACGCCCGAGCAGATTGCGCAGTTGCGCCGCCACCGGCAACGGCACGTAGTTGTCGCGATCCTGCTGGCTGAGCGCTGGCGGCGCCGGCACTTGGGTGTCGACGTAGTGCTTGAGTTCATCGACCGTCAATACGCGCTCGGCAACGGTCGCGGCATCGAACCAATAGATGCTTTGGCTGCGATAAAGCTGATCGAACGCTTGCAGATAATCCCCGCGTTGCAACGCCAGAATCGCGCTTTCACCCTCGACCCGGCACTTGGGCTGGAGGCTTTCGAAATCGTAGTCGGGCGTGCGTCGCTCGCCCCATGACTCGTTCTGCGGGAAAGCCTGGGCAGCCTTGGCATACGCCGCAGTCGCTGCGGTTTTGTCGCCATCACGCAGCGCCAGTTTCGCCCGCAGCCACCACGCCAGACCACCGTCCCCGGCATGTTCGAGGAACGCTTTGGCGCTGGCGTAATCGCCCTGTTGATAATTCATCGCCGCCAGTCTGTCAGCGTTGTCCAGACTGCCCCGCGTGCTGCTTTGCAGCAGCTTGATCAGTTTCAACTCGTTCGGCGGCTGATCACCGAATGACCAGCCCAAGCGACTGATCAGCGACGCCGTCACCAGTTGTTGCACCGGTTTGCCCTTGAGCAACTCGGCCAACTGATCGTCAGGCATCGCCAGCAGATCCGCCATCAACAGCTTCAGCGAGGTGTAACCCACCGCCGAACCGTGACGATTTTGCGTGGCGTACAGGTTGATGGCGCTGTTCCAGTCGCCAGCGGTGCGCGCCACGCGGGCTTCTTCGCCGATGCTGGCGACACCGAGTTCCAGAGGGTCGCTGAAGCCTTCGACGCTCAGCTGAAGGGTCTGCTCGAAGGCTTTTCGCGACTGCGCCAGCAGGTCGGGCGTTGCGTCTGCTTCGGTGCTCATGGCAAATAGCGCCCGACCTAGCGAATACGCTGCCCAAGTGCTGCGCAACGCGCGTTGATCCGCTGGCAGCGCCAGCACTCTCTGGAAGTACTCGGCGGCCAGTGCGTGATCACCGGCGTTGAACGCCACTGCACCCGCCAGATAGAACCGAAGCTCGGCCGGCAAGCTCGCGCCCTCGGTGTCGACTTGATGGGCATCGGTCAGCGCGCGAAGTTGTTTGACCAGTGCTTGCTGCTCCAGCGTCAAACCAGCCTGCTCGGCCTTGTCCCGCTGCGCTGCGTAGTCGGTCGCCTCCATGCTGTAAGGGGACGCCTCAACGTTCTTGAGCCCTGCGATCACATGCCCGAGGCGATTGATCTCGAACTGGAAGTTGCCTTCCGGCAGTTCCGCCAGCGACTGCGCACGGTTGTCCAGCAAGCGCATCGGGAAGTCCGGCCCGCAGGCCAGCGCCGAACCCAGCGGCAGGCTGAGGCTCAGGCAAAGCAAATGACGGGGCCAGTTACGGGTGAACATTTGAACCTCCTTGATCAAGGTGTGCGCAGCGAGCCCAACCGATGGCGCGCTGCTCGCCGGCCGGTATCCGGCCGTCGCGCAGGCGGGTGAAGGTAAGCAGATCCGGGCTTTGTTGCAACGCATATCCGGCCAGCGCATCGGCGCCATCGCAGCCGCGAACCGCCAGCGTCACGCGTTCGGGCCAGGCGCTGTCGAGGTTGCCTTGATTGCTGACGCTGATGTCATAGAGGTCGTCTTGCGCGATGAGTTTCAAACTCAAACGACTGTCGAGCGAATCTCCGCGAGCGACAGCACTCAGCGTGGCCAGACTCCAGGCCCGGCGATCACCCGCCAGCGGCAGGCGAAACCAGATCAGGCCGGCCAGATGCGCCGGTGGGTCGGCGCGCAGTTCGGCGGCGAGCGTGCTCAGCTGCAAGGGGTCCGCCAGCAATTCCCGACGTTTGCCGGTGCGCTCGATAGGCACTTCGCTTTCAACGACTGGCGCTCCACTGGCACCCGGCAACAGGGCAACGCCATAGGCGGGTAGCGCCAGGTAGAAGGGTTTCGAGGTGATTCGGCTCCAGGCCTTGGCCCATTGCCTGGCTTGGTCCGGGTCAAACAAACCACGACGCGGATCACTCACCGCGTGGACCTGCAATACGCTGCTGTCGACGGTCGCCAAGAGTGCCGGCAACTCGGGGCTGTCGAGCCAGGCCGGCAATGCGGTGATGCTTAACGGCAACAAGGTGGGTACAACCGCGCGCAGGTGCGTGAGAAATTCGCGGTAAGCCGGTAGCCGAGCGCTGCCCGCGTCGTGGTCGATTTCCACGCCGGAGAGCGTCAGCCCCTGCCCTTGCCAATCGCTGAGCACTTGCTGAATCTGCGCCGTGACCTCGTCCTGATCCAGCGCCTTGAGCTGGCCATCAAGACGAATCACCGCAATCAGCGGCCGACCATCACGTTTGAGCAGCGCCGGATCTATTCGCGTCCGGCTCCAGCCCGCCTGCGGGAACGCCTGCAAGGCCAGCACTCGTAATGTTGAAAAGTCAGCGCGACTGTCCCGCAGTGCGGCGTCATGCGCCGACGTCCATTGCCGTTGCCAGACGTAGAGTTGCTGATCAAGCGGCGGCGCGCCGTGTTGCTCGCAACCGTTGAGCTGCACCAGCGCGATAAGCAGGAGCGAAAGACGAACTAAAAACATGAAATCCCTGACCTGAAAACACAGGGCTACAGGGTACACAAAACCTGTGGGAGAGTGCCTACACCAGTGGCTTGCGGGCAATGATCACCTGACTTTTCGCCACGACCGCGTCCAGCGCCTGCTTGATCTGCGCGCCACGGGGCGACGCCAGGATGGCCTGCCACGTGTCGGCCCAGTGGTTGAGCAACGGGTGGTCGGGATTGCTGAAATCGACCTTGGCTTCCCAGAACAACAGCATCCACATCGACCAGTAAAACCCGTACTGGCTGTGGCTGAGCACTTCCAGGCCGGCGTCGCTGACCATCGCCTTGAACTGCTCTTCGCTGATGATGCGAATGTGGTTGGGCTTCTGGAAATACTCGGGCGCCGCAATGTCTTTTTGCAGGTCTTCGGAACTTGGGTGCGGGACGCTGAGCAAATACAACGCGCCCGGTTTGCCAACCCGCACCAGTTCAGCGAGGAACTGCGCCGGATCGTCCACGTGTTCGATGACTTCGGTGGACACCACGCGGGTGGCCGTTGCATCGGCAATCGGCAGCGGATTGCAGTCGGTGACGTGGCATTCGACGTCACGCGCCGGCGTGTCGCTCAGGCGCTGACGGGTGGCTTCGACCTTGGCCGCGTCGATGTCGGCGATGATGATCTTCGCCCCGCGCATACCGCAGAAATGCACGTTGCCGCCGTCACCGCAGCCGACGTCCAGCAGCGTGTCCTCGGCAGTGACCGGGAACCCGGTAAACAGCTCGCCGGTTTGCTGATTGAACCAGCCACTGAGCATCGCGTCGTGCAGGCCGAGCATGTACGGATCGACCTTCTCGACCTTGTCCGCTACCGGCTGCGCGGGAGCGGGCGTACCCGCCGTGAGTTTCTTCAAAAGGCTCAGCATGAGGTAGCTCCAGAGGTTTGGGCGGCTGTTCGGGACGTGCCCAGGCGGTTGACCAGCGAGGCACCGCGGTTACGCATGGGCATTTCGATAAAGCGGTAGTTGAGTTCGCTCAACAACGCGATCAGCCCGCCAGCAATCATCAGCGTCAGGATCGGATGATCGCCGGGATTAGGCAAACCGGCAGCCTGCAAACGGAAAGTGAATTCACGCACCAGCAAATACGCCGGAATGTGGATCAGGTAGATCCCGTAGGAGCGACTGCCGACCCACGTCATCAGGTTCTTGAACACGCCGCGTGGCATCAGGTAATCGCGATTGTAGGAAGCAATCCACACCAGCACCGCGCACAACACGGCAATCGCGCCGATGCGGTAGTTGGTGAAGGTGAAGCGGTCCGTCGCCATGAAACTGAGTACCAGCGACAGCGCGACCAGCGCCGCCACACCGGTCCATGGACGGCGCAAAAACGTCGGCTCCCAGCGCAGATACGAAGGCTGCGCACTCCACATCGCCAGCAAGATGCCGAGTGCCAGCGCATCGGTGCGAACCATCATCAGCATCGGCGTGCGCAATGTGAACAACTGCACCGCGACCAGCGCCAGCAAGGCCCAGACCAGGTGCTTGCGACAGATCAGGATCAACAGCGGAAACAGCAAATAAAACTGTTCCTCCAACGACAGGCTCCAGTACACGAAACTGGTGCCGTACTCATAGTTATAGAAACTGTCGGCGAAGCGGAAGTTGGCGTACTGCGCGACCCCGGCCAGCGTCGCTTGCAGGTTGGCCTGCTGCGTCCCGAACGCCCCGGAGCGATTGAGGAAAATACACGCCAGCAGCATCAGCGCCAACCACAACCACGCCGACGGCAGCAATCGAAAGGCTCGGCGCAGCCAGAAATTGCGCGTCTGCTGCCAGTATTCCTGACGCGTGCTGCAACCCTGCAACGCCGGGATCAGGCTGCGCGCGATGACGAATCCGGAGATCGCAAAAAACAGATCCACGCCCCACCACGGCTGACCCCACGCGGTAATGCCTTGCAACAGTGGCACCGGGGCCGCAAACAGGCTGTCTTTCAGGTGATGGAACAACACACCGAGCACCGCAATGCCGCGCAGCAACTCGATGTCCATGATCCGTCTGTCGTTACTCATGTCGTCCTCCTGGACGCTGCTCCGTTATCCACCCTATTCAACACTGCGCGGATCATGCTTCGGGGGTCTCCAAAGCGACCCGGGTTTCAAGGAGCTGCGCGAAGAAGGCTTTCAATCGTTGCTCGGCGGTGGCCTGGCTGCAGAATTTTTCGAGGCTGGCCACCGAATGCGTGGACATCTGCGCGTAACGCTCGGCGTCATTTTTGGCGATGTCATAGCTGGCCTGATAAGCGCGGCACAACGACGCCCAGTTCGTGACGTAACGCAGGGTTCGGAACGCCCGGCGTGGGTCGTGAGGCCAGGCTGTCAGCTCGTCGGTGGAGTCGATCAGGAACGCGTTATCGGCATCCAGGTAATCGATCATTGCCGTAGTGCGTGGCGCCACCGCCGGTTTGCCGCAGGACATGAATTCCATCAGCGGCAAGCACTGGCCTTCGCCGTAGGACGTGTTGACCACGTAGCTGGTTGCTTGCACCAACTGCTCGTAGTCCGCATCCGCGAGGTAGCCGTAAATCAGCACGATGCGGCAGCGATAAGACTGGTTTTTGTACAAATGGTGAAGGATGTCAGTCAGCGCGTCTTCGGCGTCGTGGTGGGTCAGTTTGAGCACCAGCGTTGCGTCATCCACCTCGCGGAACGTCACGCAGAAGGCACTGAGCATGTCTTCCCAATTCTTGCGCCCGTCACCCGGGTTGAACACCGAGGTGTAGATCACGCCGTCGAGCACCAGCTCGTGCTCACGGGGCGGCGCCGCAAAATCGATACCTTCACCGGCGCGTAACTGCGCCGGCCCAAAGGCCCGCAAATCGAGCGTGCGGCTGTCTGCCACCAGGCCTTTTATCTTCAGTCGCACCTGGCTGGCGAGTGGTTGACGCTGCAACTGCGCGCCACGCGCCGAGAATCGGTCCCATACCGGCGCCGGCACCGCGACGATCGGATAGTCGGCGCCCATCGCCTCGCGCACGGCGTCAACGGTGTAGCCGGAATGGGTAATCGCCGCTCCTGAGGCGCGCAAAACCGTGCGCCAGTCATTGCGCGGCTCACCGGCAAAGGGTTCATTGGGAATGGTGCTGAATTCCCACGCGAACACCGGCAAGGTCGGACACGCGAAGTGCACTGGCGTGCGATGAGGTGGCGAGAACGACAGGAACACGCAGTCTTCACCACGGGACAGCGCGTCGAGGTACAAGGCATCGACTTCGGTCTGCGGGTCGCTGACTTCCACCACGCGCCCCAGACGCTCCAGCACCGGCCGATACTCCTTGAGCACGAAGTAATAGCTGTACTCCGAACGGCCGAGGTTCTGGGCAATCGTGTGCTGGTTGGTTTCCGAATGAATGATGATCAGCATGAGGCGTTATCCGTCACGGCCGCTGCCGGCAAAGCTTGCGGTGTCAGCCCGAAAAAATCCGCCAGGCGCTTTTGCACCGGGGCGAAAGCGCAGTAGTCGTGCATGCGCTCGACCGCGTCGCGAGACATGCGCTGGTACTCCAGCGGTTGCTCCTTGGCCATCCGGTAGCTGTTTTCGTAGGCAGTTTTCAGCGAACCCCAGTCCGGGCGATAACGCAGGGTCCGGTAGATGATCCGGGTGTCCTGCGGCCAGATGGTCAGCTCTTCGCTGGACTTGACCACAAACGCCACACGCTCATCGATGTAATCCTCCATGGCGGTGTGGTCCGGGGCGATCACCGGCTTGCCGCTGGCCATGAACTCCATCAACGGTAGGCACAGACCCTCGCAGCGTGATGCATTGACGTAATAACTGGCCGCTTCGTACAGCCGGGCGTATTGCGGATCGTCCAGGTAACCGTGCATCACCACCACCCGACAGGCGAACGGCGAGAGTTGCGCGAGCAAGGTCATCAGCTCGTCGTAGTAGGACGAAAGATCGCTTTGGGTAATCTTCAGCACCAGCGTGGCGTCATCCGTTTCGCGGAAGGCCCAGCAGAAAGCGGTGATCAATTGATGCCAGTTCTTGCGACCGTCCCGGGGGTTGAACACCGTGACGTAAACTACGCCGCCGACCTGAGTATCGACCTGCGCGGTGGTGTCCGGCCATTGACGCGGTTCAGGCTCATGCACGGCCATCGTCTGCGGGCCTGCGATGGCCGGCAAAAATCCGGCAAGCCGTGCATGAACGGCATCTGAAAGAAGATCGCGAACACCTTCCCAGTACCACTGGCTCAGAAAGTGCGTGCGATGCATCGGGACGGGCAGGGTTTTGCCCATGTCCCGGCGCCACATATGCAGGTAATGGCGAGCAATGACGAAACGGCGTTTCAAGGTCAGCGGCGGTGGCTTCGCGGCTTCCGCTTCAGCCTCTCGCGCGGCGATTTCTTCAGCCGTGGGCACGACAGGAATCAATGCGTCGGCGCTAAGCCCGAGGGTATGGGTATCGAAAATGCAGCCCTTGATCTCCAGTGTCGAACCGGCATTGACCGGGACGCTGGTGTGGTTGTTGCGAATGGCCGCGAAGTTCTCCCATAAGGGCGTGGGCAAAACCAGCACAGGGAAATCGTCACCCATGGCCCGCCGAATCGCCCGGGCCGTGTGGCTGGAAAGCGTGATGACCCGGCCTTGACGCGCCAGCATCTGCGTCCAGTCCTGGCGCGGGTCGTTGTCCCACTGCTCATCAGGAATGGAGTCGAATTCCCAGGCCACCACGCAGATCGTCGGGCATTCAAGGTCGTTCGGGGTTTTCTGCGGCGGCGTAAAGGACAGGAACAGGCTGTCTTCGCCGGCGGCCAGCAATTGTCGATAGAGAGGATCGACCTCGGCGGTGGAGGACACCACATGCACCCGCCCGAGGCTTTCGAGCACCGGGCGATAAGCCTTGAGCACGAAGTAATAACTGTATTCAGGACGACCGAGGCTCTGGCTGATGGAGTTGTCGTTGACGTCCGAGTAAAGAATGAAATTCATGGCATCCCACGATGAAACCGCCATCCCGGCAGCCTCACTCTATGACGGCAAAGCAACGGAGATCCGGGGTTTGCCGGTCGTCGTCCATCGTCTTTTTGCCCGTCTACGTTCTTGTTTTAATGGTCAGCTTCGCGGGGTGTGAATACCACCCGGCCGAACCCTGGGTAATCGTGACGAGGGGCATTCTAAACACATCCGTTAAGGATTCGTGAACCGCCCGGCGAGAATAAATCGGGCTACGCTAATGAGAACTGACTGGTCACGGTGGGACCTGTTGAAATTACCGAGCAATTGGCACAGATTGGCTACCAAACAACTACAACAAACGTTTCGCCTGTCTTTCGACCAAGGAATCCACCCGGTCTGTCAGACATCTCCATATAGCCTGTGGGGAATGGACGAAATGCATGACCAAGGGGCCGCTGTTTGAAAAAGCGTCTGTTCGTTACGGGTCTCAGTGGATTCGTAGGACAACACATCCAATCTCGCCTGAAGGCTGATGCCTCGGAATGGGAGCTTCTGCCTGTCGCCTCCCGTTACGATCTCGCTGAGCCCGGCACCCTCGACGGCCTCTGGCCCGAGTTGCCCGACGCGGTCATTCACCTCGCCGGCCAGACCTTCGTTCCCGAAGCCTTCCGCGATCCGGCACGCACGCTGAATATCAACCTGCTCGGCACCTTGAACCTGCTTCAGGCACTCAAGGCCCGGGGGTTCAGCGGGACTTTCCTGTACGTCAGCTCCGGCGACGTCTACGGCCAGGTGATCGAATCACACCTGCCGATTACCGAACTTCAGCCACCCTGCCCGCGCAATCCCTATGCCGTGAGCAAACTGTCGGCCGAGTTTCTGAGCCTGCAATGGGGCCTGAGCGAAGGCTGGCCGGTACTGGTCGCGCGCCCGTTCAACCACATCGGCATCGGTCAGAAAGAGAGCTTCGTCATCGCCAGCGCCGCGCGGCAAATCAACCGCATCAAACAAGGCCTGCAAGCCCCGCAACTGGAAGTCGGTGACATCGACGTCACGCGCGACTTCCTGGATGTGGGCGATGTGGTGTCGGCCTATCTGGCGCTGCTGGAAAAGGGCACGCCGGGGCAGGTCTACAACATTTGCTCGGGGCGCGAGCAGAGCATTCGCAGTCTGATCGAACAACTGGGGGACCTCGCCCAGGTCGACATGCAATTGATCCAGGACCCTGCGCGTCTTCGGCGCGCGGATCAGCGTCGCGTTTGCGGCAGCTCTGCCAAGCTTGCCCAGACCACAGGATGGACGCCTGAAATCACAACACAACAATCCCTGCGGGCGATCCTGTCCGACTGGGAGAAGCGAGTAAAAGAAGAATGACAAAAAGTGCATTGATCACGGGGATCACCGGTCAGGACGGCGCGTATCTGGCCAAATTGCTGCTCGACAAGGGTTATAAAGTCCACGGCCTGGTGGCACGGCGCAGCAGCGATGCGCGCTGGCGCCTGCGTGAGATGGGGGTCGAGGGCGACATCGTTTACCTGGACGGCGACATGGCCGATGCCTGCTCGGTGCAGCGCGCGGTGATCAAGTCCGCCCCGGACGAAATCTACAACCTGGCGGCGCAAAGCTTTGTTGCGGCCTCCTGGGATCAACCGGTCACCACCGGCATCGTCGATGGGCTGGGCGTGACTCACCTGCTCGAAGCGATCCGCCAGTTCAGTCCGCACACGCGTTTTTATCAGGCGTCGACCAGCGAAATGTTTGGCCTGATCCAGGCCGAGCAGCAGGACGAGAACACGCCGTTCTACCCGCGCAGCCCTTACGGCGTGGCCAAGCTGTACGGCCACTGGATCACCGTGAACTACCGCGAAAGCTTCAACCTGCACGCCAGCAGCGGCATCCTGTTCAACCACGAATCACCCCTGCGCGGCATCGAATTCGTGACCCGCAAAGTGACCGACGCCGCCGCCCGTATCAAGCAGGGCAAACAGCAGGAACTGCGCCTGGGCAACATCGACGCCAAACGCGACTGGGGCTTTGCCGGCGACTACGTCGAAGCCATGTGGCTGATGCTGCAACAGGACAAGCCTGACGATTTTGTGGTCGCCACCGGCGTGACCACCACCGTGCGCGAGATGTGCCGCATTGCCTTCGATCACGTGGGCCTCAACTACCGCGACTTCGTGAAGATCGACCCGGCATTCTTCCGCCCGGCCGAGGTTGAAGTGCTGCTGGGCAACCCCGCCAAAGCCCAGCGTGTATTGGGCTGGAAGCCAAAAACCGACCTGGATACCTTGATCCGCATGATGATGGATGCGGACATGAAACGCGTTGCCAAGGAGTAGGCCATGCTGATTCCTGTGATTCTCTCCGGCGGTGCCGGTACTCGCTTGTGGCCGGTGTCCCGCGAGGGCCATCCCAAGCCGTTCATGACCCTGCCCGACGGTCAGTCGCTGCTGGGCAAGACCTATCGGCGTGCGGCCGGTTTGCTCGATGGCGGGGGCGATATCGTCACGGTGACCAACCGCGACTACTACTTCCAGAGCAAGGATCACTATCAGGAGGCGCAGCTAAATCGCCATCGCGGGCACTTTCTGCTTGAGCCGACGGGCCGTAATACGGCCCCGGCCATCGCGGCCGCCGCCCTGTCGCTGCAAGCCTTGCACGGCGATGACGCGATCATGGTGGTGATGCCCGCCGACCATTTGATCCTCAACGAAGACGCCTTGAAGTCGGCGGTTGAACACGCCGTGGCACTGGCCAAAGATGGATTCCTGGTGACATTCGGCGTGGTACCGACCGCCCCGGAAACCGGTTTCGGCTATATCGAAACCGGCGCGGCGCTGGATGGAAAAGGCGCCACGAAAGTGCAGCGCTTCGTTGAAAAACCGGATCTGCAAACCGCCACGCATTACCTGGAAAGCGGAAAATTCCTGTGGAACTCGGGGATGTTCTGCTTCTCGGTCGCGACCCTGCTGGCCGAATTGCAGGTTCATGCCCCCGAGCTGCTGGAGCAGACGCAAACCTGCATGGCGCAAAGCGCCCCCGTGGAAACGGCCGGGTGCCTGCAACAGGAACTGTCCCCCGCATTGTTTGCCGAGATCACCGACATTTCCATCGACTACGCCTTGATGGAACGCTCCGACAAAGTGGTCGTGGTGCCCGCCGGTTTCGACTGGAGCGACATCGGCTCCTGGAGCGCGGTGGCCGCGCTGGTGCCCGCAGACGCGCAAAATAACCGTGCCAGCGGTGACGCGGTGTTCATCGACAGCCACAACAACTTTGTCCAGAGCGAAGACCGGCTGGTGGCGACGGTGGGTGTGGATAACTTGATCATCATCGACACCGCCGACGCGGTGCTGGTGGCCCACGCCGATCGCGCGCAGGATGTGCGCCGGGTGGCCAAGCAGCTCAAAGATAAAAAGCACGAGGCCTATCGCCTGCACCGTACGGTCAGCCGGCCGTGGGGCACCTACACCGTGCTCGAGGAAGGCCCGCGCTTCAAGATCAAGCGCATCGTGGTCAAGCCCGGCGCCAAGTTGTCGCTGCAAATGCACCACCACCGCAATGAACACTGGGTGGTCGTCGAAGGCATGGCCAAGGTGACCAACAACGGTAGCGGCACCCACCTGGTGGCCAAGAATGAATCGACCTTTATTGCCGCCGGTCACAAGCATCGTCTGGAAAACCCGGGCGTGATCGACCTGGTGATCATTGAAGTGCAAAGCGGCGAATACCTGGGAGAGGACGATATCGTTCGCTTCGAAGACCAATACGGCAGGACGGTTTGAATGCTGCTTTCCCTATACCGCTCACTGTGCAGCCATCGAGGGTTCATCCTCGGTAGCGTCCAGCGAGAGTTTCAGGCGCGTTATCGCAATTCGCTGTTCGGTGCCCTGTGGCCGGTGCTCAACCCACTGTCGATGATCATCGTCTACACCGTGGTTTTTTCGCACATCATGCGCGCCCGTCTGCCGGGTGTGGATGACAGCATGGCCTACAGCGTGTACCTGTGTGCCGGTTTGCTCGCGTGGGGACTGTTTGCGGAAATCACCCTGCGCAGCCAGAACATGTTTCTGGAAAACGCCAACCTGTTGAAGAAAATCAGCTTCCCGCGGGTCTGCCTGCCGGTGATTGTATTGATCAACGCCGGCATCAACTTCGCGATCATCATCGGCCTTTTCCTGGTTTTCCTGCTGTTCACTGGACGTTGGCCGGGCATGGCGCTGCTGGCGTTGATACCGCTGATGGCCTTGCAAATGATGTTCTGTGCCGGGCTGGGGATGATGCTCGGCGTGCTGAACGTATTCTTCCGTGATGTCGGACAACTCTTCGGCATCTGCCTGCAATTCTGGTTCTGGCTGACGCCCATTGTGTACCCGATGAGCATCCTGCCGGATTGGGTTCAGCGCCTGCTGCAACTCAACCCCCTGACCAACCTGATCGTCAGCTATCAAAACATGTTTCTTTATGGGCAATGGCCGGTCTGGAGTTCGCTGCTGCCGATTTTTGTCACCGGCGTGGTGTTCTGTCTGATCGGGCTGCGTCTGTTTCGCCAGCGCGTCGGCGAAATGGTGGATGAACTCTGATGGGGCATATACGCGTCACCGGCCTGGGCAAGGCCTACAAGCAATACCCGACCCGCTGGAGCCGACTGGCCGAGTGGCTGATCCCGTTTTCGCCCCTGCGTCATCACCAGCACTGGGTGCTGCAAGACGTCGAGTTCGAGATTGCCCCCGGTGAAGCGGTGGGCATCGTCGGGGTCAACGGTGCGGGCAAAAGTACCTTGTTGAAGATGATCACCGGCACCACCCAACCGACGTGCGGCAAGATCGAGCTCGAAGGCCGGGTAGCGGCGCTGCTGGAACTGGGCATGGGGTTTCACCCGGACTTTACCGGCCGACAGAATGCAATCATGGCCGGGCAATTACTGGGCATGCAGGTCGATGAGATTGAAGCGCTGATGCCCGAGATCGAACATTTCGCGGAAATCGGCGAAGCCATCGACCATCCGGTGCGTACCTACTCCAGCGGCATGCAGATGCGCCTGGCGTTCAGCGTGGCCACCGCACGACGTCCGGACATCCTGATCGTCGACGAAGCCCTGTCCGTGGGCGATGCCTACTTCCAGCACAAGAGCTTCGAACGCATCCGCAGCTTCCGCAAGGCCGGCACCACCTTGCTGATCGTGTCCCACGACCGTTCAGCCATCCAGGCGATTTGCGATTCGGCAATCCTGCTCAAGGACGGCCGCATGGCCATGCACGGCAAACCCGAAGCGGTCCTGGATTATTACAACGCCATGATGGCCGAACGTGAAGGCCAGATCGTGCGTCAGGAAATGCTCGCGGACGGGGAAGTGCAAACGGTTTCCGGTACCGGTGAAGCGGGCATCCTCAGCGTGCGGTTGCTGGACGAGAATGAACGTTCCATCGACGCCGCCGAGGTCGGTCAGCCCGTGGTGCTGGAAGTCCAGGTCGAAGTCCGTCAGGACATCGAGCGATTGGTGCTCGGCTTCATCCTCAAGGACCGTCTGGGTCAGATGATGTATGGCATCAACACCCATCGCCAGGACAAGGCCCTGACCGACCTGCACGCCGGGGAACGCTACACGTACCGTTTTGCCTTCGTCATGGGCCTGGGCAAGGGCAACTATTCCGTGTCCCTAAGCCTGTCGCGACTGGATTCGCACCTGGATCGCAACTACGAATGGCGCGATTACGGGCTGGTGTTCCATGTGATCAACAACCGGCATGAAGACTTCGTCGGCTGCTCGTGGCTGGCGGCGAAAACCACCATTACCCGCTCCGGGTCGATTGTTTCGGAGCGCACGCCGTGACGCGTCTTCTGGTGGAATGCACCCACGTGTTCCAGCACCCCAAGGTCAATTCGGGCATTCAGCGGGTGGTGCGTAACGTCATCAATCAGCTGCCGGACAGTGTCGACGGTGTCGAGTGCATCCCGGTCGTGATGCTCAACGGCAAACTCTATCGGGTGCTGAAACTCGGCGCGTTGAACATACCGTTTTTCGATGGATTGATGACCTTTGGCGGGCGCCTGGGGCGGCTGGCTCACCGTTTTTGGCAACTGCACCAACGCTTGCACAACCGCAGCCACTCGCGAGTGGTCAAGCGCCTGCTGCACGTGGCCTACCGCCTCACGGCGATCAGCTGTTTCAGCATTCCGTTGCGTCTGATCGATGGCATCAACCAGTATCAACTGCCCAAGCGTTGCTCGCCGTTGCAGCATCAACCGGGGGATCAATTGGTGCTGCTGGACTCGTCCTGGCATTCCGATCTGTTCCCGGTGGTCGAACAGCTCAAGCGTGAAGGCGTGGGCATCGTTTCAGTGATCTATGACCTTATCCCGCTGACGCATCCGCAGTTCTACGACACGCGGCTGGTGCAGATTTTCAACGAGTGGTTCAACTGGGTCACCCAAACCGCCGACGGCTACGTGGCAATTTCCGCCACGGTCCGTGATCAGGTGCGTGAGGAATTGCAGCGTCGGCTGGGTCCGGCCAAAGCCAATACGTTGTGGTTCGATTATTTTCACCTTGGCTCCGAGCTGGACCTGAGCGAAGCCACCGCCGTCATCGAGCCGCGCCTGGCCCGTGTATTCAAAACACCGGAACCGGTGTTTTTGATGGTCAGCACCATCGAGCCGCGTAAAAACCACGATTACCTGCTCGACGCTTTCGAACGGGCCTGGGCCTCGGGTTCGCAAGCCCGGCTATGTATCGCCGGCCGAGTCGGCTGGAAGTGCGACGCCCTGCTCGCCCGCGTGCGCAATCACCCGCAGTTGAACCAACGCCTGTTCATGTTCAACGACCTGAGCGACACCAGCCTCGAACACGCCTATTCCCACGCCAGCGCGTTGGTGTTTCCGTCCTGGGTCGAAGGCTTCGGTCTGCCCTTGGTCGAAGCGATGCAGCGCGGTTTGCCGGCCATGGGCAGCGACATTCCGGTCTTCCGTGAAATCGGTGGCGAGTTCATGGCGTACTTTGACCTGGCCGAGCCGCAAAGCCTGGCGGACCTGGTCACCGGTTTCGAACGTTCCGGGCAATTTCCGGCCGCTCGCAATGTGGCGGACTGGCAGTGGATCGGCTGGCAGGAAGCCAGTGCGCAACTGGCCGAACGAACCCTGCGCAATCTTGTAGAAGCGCCGGCCGTGCAAGAGAGGCAACATGCGAATTGCCCTTAACGCCCGGATCCTTCAAGCCCCGCGCACCGGCATCGGCCATTATGTTGCCGAACTGGCGAACGCCCTTGCTGGCGAGCCCGATGTCGAACTGACGCTGTTCCACGGTTGGGGCTGGAGTTCGGACTTGCCGGAAGCCGCCATGCCTGGTTATTCGCGACTGACGCCGTTGCTGCGACAGGTTCCAGGGGCCTATCAGGCCCGGCGCTGGCTGGAGCAGAAACGCTTCGATCAGGGTCGCTCGCAGACCATCGACCTCTATCACGAACCGAGCCTGTGGCCGCTGTCGTTCGACGGCCCGACGGTCATCACCCTGCATGACCTGACGCACCTGCACTACCCCGAAACGCAACCACCCGCGCGCTTGCGAGAAATCGAGCGGCGGCTGGCCGACGGCGTGCAGCGGGCGCGTCTGATTCTCACCGACTCGCAGTACATTGCCGACGAAGCCCAGGCGTATTTCGCATTGCCCGCCGAGCGTTTTGTCGTCGCGCCGCTGGGCGTGGCCGCACGTTTCCATCCACGGGAACCTGAAGCCATCGACGCGGTGCTCAAGGCCCATGGCGTTGAGGCGCGGGAATACTTCCTGTGCGTCGGCACCCTCGAGCCGCGCAAGAACCTGACGCTTGCCCTGCGCGCCCATGCCCGATTACCGGAAGCCGTACGCCAGCGTTTTCCACTGCTGATCGCCGGCATGGCCGGTTGGCAGGGCGAGCAGTTCAGTGATGAATTGCGCGCAGCCCTGGCCACCGGCGATGTGTGCCTGCTCGGGTATCTACCCGATGAGGCTCTGGCACAGCTGCTCGCCGGAGCCCGGGCATTGATTTTTCCTTCGTTGTACGAAGGGTTCGGCCTGCCCGTTCTGGAAGCCATGGCCAGCGGCACCCCGGTGATTCTGACCCAGCATTCGGCCATGCCGGAAGTCGCGGGCGCCGCAGGCAACTACGTCACGCCGGACGATCCACACACCTTGCGCGATGCCATGAGCCGGCTCATTGACGACCCGCTGCATTGGCAGGCATGTCGCGAAGCCGGTTTGCAACAAGCGAAGCTTTTTTCCTGGGAGCGTTGCGCGAAGGTCACGGCCCGCGCTTACCGCCAGGCTATGGGAGACTGATATGCGCGTACTGCACTTTTACAAGACCTACCTTCCGGACTCGATGGGTGGCATCGAACAGGTCATTTTTCAGCTGTGCGAGAGTGGTGCGCGGCACGCGATCGACAGCACGGTACTGACCTTGAGCAACGACCCGGCGCCTGGTGCGTTGCAGATCCGCCAGCACCAGGTTCATCAGGCCAGGATGGATTTTCAACTGGCCTCCACCGGTTTTTCCTACAGCGTCTTCAAGCAGTTTCGTGAGCTGGCGGCTGAGGCCGACGTGATCAACTACCACTTCCCCTGGCCCTTCATGGACCTGGTGCATTTTTTCAGCGCCACCCAAAAACCCTGCGTGGTGAGTTACCACTCGGACATCATTCGCCAGCGCCATTTGCTCAGACTCTACCGTCCATTGATGCGTCGTTTTCTGGACAGTGCCGATCGAATCGTCGCGGCCTCCCCCAACTACTTTCACACCAGTGACGTGCTCCAGGACTACCGCGAGAAAACCCGAGTCATCACCTACGGGCTGGACAAGTCAGGTTATCCACAGCCCGAAGCTGAACGTACTGAACGCTGGCGTAAACAGGTGGGTGACCGGTTCTTCCTGTTCGTCGGCGTCATGCGCTACTACAAGGGGCTGCATATTCTGCTCGAAGCGATGCAAGGGCTGAATTATCCAGTGGTGATCGTCGGCGCCGGACCGCTGGAAGCCGAACTGCATGCGCAAGCCAAGGCATTGGGTTTGCAGAATCTGCACTTCCTGGGGCGTTTGGGTGACGAGGACAAGGTTGCCTTGCTTGAGCTGAGTTACGCGGTCGTGTTTCCGTCGCATCTACGCTCGGAAGCGTTCGGCATCTCGCTACTCGAAGGCGCGATGTACGGCAAACCGATGATCTCCAGCGAAATCGGCACCGGCACCAGCTACATCAACATCCACAACGAAACCGGGCTGGTGGTGCCGCCCAGTAATCCACAGGCGTTCCGTGAAGCCATGCGCACGTTGTGGGAAAACCCGACGCGTGCGGCGGAAATGGGCGTGAAGGCTGAGGCGCGTTATCGCCAGTTATTCACAGCCGATGAAATGGGCCGCAAGTGGACCGAGCTGTACGAAGAACTGCTGGAAGAAAAATCCCTGTCCTACGCCTGATTGCTTTTTTGTGGGAGCGGGCTTGCTCGCGAAAGCGGTGGTTCAGTCAACATCAATGCTGAATGACACACCGCCTTCGCGAGCAAGCCCGCTCCCACAGTAGTTCAGCTGTGTGGCGCGGGTTTTGGTACGGCAACGTTATCCAGCATCCGGTTCACCGCCAGTTCCGCCAGCATGACGATCTGTTGAATCGCCATCGCCGTGTGCCGGTGCGGCCCTTCCAGATACCCCGCAAAATCACTCGCCATCACACTGGCCTGGGCCAACGATTCACAGGTGTGGGCCAACAGGTCTTCGTCTTTGATATCCGGCGCGATCATGAACATCGTGCTTGCCTTGCGGGCCACGGGGGACTTGAGGGCGGACGGGTTGAGGTAGTGATCCAACGCGCGCTCGGCGGCTTCGTTGAGTTTTTTGGAATCGATGGATTCGTAGGGGGAAACGTCGTCGGTTTCCGGGGGATTGGGTGTTTCTTTGAACATGGTGACACTCCGAATGAAAGGTTTGGCTGCCCTGATCGCTGCGACGCGATGTGAAGGAGGCAGCTGTACGCGGGGTCGCTGACCGAGCCATTCGGAAACTCGGCATACCCGAAGGTATCCCGCGCACAGCCACCATCAAGCAAACAACTAGCACCGAAGCGCTGTGGTTTGGGCCGGCGATTATGCACCAAATGAACTGAACGGACTGCGACGCCCGGTCGCTGATGTGCAGCGACCCCCAAAGCCTATCCCCCCGGCTTCCGACACGACAGCCGATAGAACGTGTCGGAATCGTCCCCGGAACGCTCAAGTTTGTAGGACGTTCGCACATATTTTCAGGTCGACGGAGATCAAATGTGGGAGCGGGCTTGCTCGCGAAGGCTGTTTAACATTCAACATGGAGGTTGTCTGACACACCGCCTTCGCGGGCAAGCCTCGCTCCTACAGGGGGTCGCCTGTGCTTTCCGGATTGGTTACAGATCCAGCACTAACGGCTGCGACCCTTGCGCCGGCACCGCGCAACAAATCAGCACCTCTCCAGCATCAGGCACCTCCGTCGGGGGCTGTGGATAACTCACCTCCCCGCTGATCAGCCGGGTCTTGCAGGTCCCGCAGGAACCGCCGCGGCAGCTGAATTCCGGGCGCAATCCGCGGCTTTCCGCCAACTCCAGCAAACTGCCGCCATCGGGCTGCCAGCGCGCCTCTTTCGCGGAGCGCTGGAACACGACGGGCACTGAAACGGTAGCGGCCGGTGGTTGCTCGATGACCATGGCGTCCGGGTCCGGCGTGCGCCGCAGCGTCGACGGGCCAAAGGTTTCGGCATGAATCCTTGCGTCGCGAATGTCCAGATCCCGCAGTTTGTCGTACAGACCCTGGGTAAAACTGCCCGGGCCGCAGAGGACAAAGTCCACCTGGTCGTAGTCTTCCACCTCAAGAATCGTCTTGAGCAGGTCGGCGTCGATGCGCCCGGTCAGGTCAAAATCTTCACCCTCCAGGGCGTCTGGTTCCGGCTGACTGAGCAACCGCAGCACGCGCACCGCGTCACCCAACCCATGAAGCAAGCGGTCCAGTTCAGGACGAAACGGTTGATCGGCCAAGGTTCGCGAACTCTGGAAAAACCAGGTGGGCCGAATGCTCCGCGTGCGCAGGCCTTGATAAACCACCTCACGCACCATCGACAGCAGCGGTGTGATGCCGACACCGGCAGCCAGCAGCACCAGCGGCCGACGCTCATTGGCCGCCACGGTGAAATGCCCCTGAGGCGCCCGGGCTTCCAGCACATCGCCGACACCGATCTGCTCATGCAGATGCGAAGACACCAACCCTTCACGCTTCACACTGATACGGAAAAAGTCATCGGACGGCGCGCTCGACAGGCTGTACGTGCGGATATGCACATCGCTCGCAATGTTGAATCGCAGGGGCAAATGCTGCCCGGCCTGAAACACCGGCAACCCGGCGTCATCGGCAGGCTCCAGATAGATCGAACGGATGTTGTGGCTTTCCTGTTCGATGCGCGTCACCCGCAGCGGCCTCCAGTGATCGCCCAGGGCCTTGGCTTGCAGGCGTGCATTCGCCTGCGCCCAGGTGCCAGTCATCAAACTGGTGGGTGACACGCCGTCAAAGCGCCAGCGCAAGGCCAGTGCCGCAGGCCGGCGCACCACGCGCTCCACTTCGAAGGTCCACAAGCGCTCGGCCCCTTGAAAGGCTTCGACCTGCGGGCCTTCGAGGATGACTTGCGTGCGGCCGCTGAGGTGCAGCAGGTCGCCCGTATTGAAATCGATGAACAACAAACCGGCTCGAGGGTTGATCAGCAGGTTGCCCAAAGTATTGAAGAACAGGTTGCCGGCGAAGTCCGGGATGGTCAGGCGATTGCCTTCCACTTGTACGAAACCGGCCTGGCCTCCCCGATGGGAAACGTCCACCGAGCGTTGGCCATCGACGTCCACATAACTGGCGACAAAGAAGGTATCGGCGCCGGCGATCATCGCTTGGGCCGCGTCATCCAACACATTGAGGTGCTGCGCGACACGGGTCCCCGGATCCGCCAAGGGCACCGAGCGAAACTGGCGCAGTTGAATGAATTGCGGGCAATTGCCGAAAGACTGCTCCACCGTCACCCCGAAGCCGTCCGCGGTGACAGCGCCCACTCGGCCATTCATACGGTTGCGACGACGGGTGTGCAGCTCGATACCGAGCAGTCCGATTGCCGCGCCTTCTTGCAACTGCGCAGGGTCGTCGCTGCCGGGCAGGCTGGCGAACTGCAACAGCGCAGGCGCTGGAGAATGAGCAAAACCCGGCGTCCCTTCCAGAATACTGGCCCAAGGGTTGCCGTCAGCATCCACCGCGCCGTACAGCATGAACGGCAATTGCTGATAGAACTGGCGGTGCTGATCCGGCATCTCGCCGCGAATCACCCTACGGCCTAATGTGTCCATTCGCTCGGCCACACCCACGTGAGCCTGCAACTGTTTCTCACCAGCGTGCCAAGGTGAACGGTCCATAACGGCTTCTCCCCTGCGCTCATCGCGCAACCAAAACGGCCCGACTGAGTCGGGCCGTGAGCATCAGGCAGTTTTTTGCAAGCCGGCGACGGTGCGCGGCATGCCGACAAACCCTGGCAAGGCTTCGATGCGCGCCAGCCAGGCGCGGATGTTGGCGTAGTCGTCCAGCGACACGTTACCTTCGGGAGCATGGGCGATGTAGCTGTAGGCCGAGACATCGGCGATGGTCGGCTCGTTGCCGACAAGGTAGTGGGTCGCGGCCAGTTCCTGATCGATTAGTTTGAGCCAGGTGTGGGAGTAGGCGATTATCTCTTCAGCGTTGTAAGGCGCACCAAACACTGTGATCAGCCTTGCTCTTGCCGGGCCAAAGGCAATCGGCCCGGCGGCGATCGACAACCAGCGCTGAACCCTGGCCGCACCGATCGGATCGGTGGGCAGCCAGCGACCGTTGCCGTATTTCTGCGCCAGATAAACCAGGATCGCGTTGGAATCGGCCAGCACAACGCCTTGATCATCAATCGCCGGCACCTGACCTAACAGATTGAGTGCCAGATAATCCGGCTGCTTGTGCGCGCCTTTGGCCAGATCGACAAAGATCAGCTCGGTCGGCAGTTGCAGCAGGGACAACATCAGCTCCACACGGTGAGCGTGGCCAGAGCGCGGGAAGTTGTAGAGTTTGATGGCTTGCATGGTCGACTCCGCTGGGTAGTGGCGCCGTTCAGGGAAGATCAGCGCCGATGGAAGCTATCTTCCGTCATCAACCAAAACAACAGAATAACCAGCAAACGCAATCCATTATTTCAAACAGCGCAATAAACCGTCAGCCGTGCAGGGCCGGGTGCTCACGCAACGCCCTCACCGCAAAGTCCACAAAACTGCGAACCCGTACCGGAGCCTTGCGACCTCCCTGGTAAACCACATGAATGGGCAATGGCGGCAGTTCGTAGTCAGCCAGAACAACTTCCAGCTCACCGGAAGCCACCTTGCTCGCCACTTGATACGACAAGACTCGGGTCAGGCCCAGTCCCATGCACGCGGCGGTAATGGCTGCTTGATTGGCCGTGACCACGAGTCGCGGCTCCGGGCGTACGCTCAATGGCTCCCCCGTCTCAAGGAACGGCCAGGTTCTCAGTTGGCCAATGGATGAGGTGGCGATAATCGGCGCCCCATTCAAATCATTAGGGTGGCGAGGCTTGCCACGGCTCGCCAGAAACGCCGGAGAAGCGCAAATCACCCGCCGCACCTCGCCCACACGAATCGCATGTTGGTTGCTGTCCGGCAACTCACCGATGCGCACCGCCACATCGATGCCCTCCTCGACCATGCTGACAACCCGGTCGACGAGCAGCGCATTGATGGTGACTTCAGGAAACTGATTGAGGTAACCCACCGTGAGCGGCGTAACGAATAACTCACCGAACAACACCGGCGCGGTGATTGTCAGTTGCCCACGGGGCTGGGCGTGACTGCCGGCAGCCGAATCTTCCGCTTCCTGCACCTCGGCGAGAATCCTCCGACAATCTTCCAGAAAACGCTGCCCCGCCTCGCTCAAATGCACGCTGCGGGTGGTACGGGTGAGCAACTGCGTGCCAATGCGCTTCTCGAGCGCCGCCACCGCCCGGGTCACGCTGGCGGCCGACATCCCCAAACGCCGGGCTGCCGCTGAGAAGCCTTGGTCCTGGGCGACGGCGGCGAAGACCTGCATTTCCTGGAATCTGTCCATGGGGCAATGTCCTTCATTCGGATAAAAAAAATCGCAACCAAAGGCTGCGATTTTTAGTGTTCAGTCAGCTGTGGATAACTTATTCCACCGTCACAGACTTTGCCAGGTTCCGCGGCTGATCAACGTCCGTGCCTTTCAACACTGCGACGTAATACGACAGCAACTGCAGCGGGATGGTGTAGAGGATCGGCGACAGGATGTCGTGGATGTGCGGCATGTGGACAACGTGGGTGCCTTCGCCATTGGTCATGCCAGCCTTTTCGTCTGCGAAGACGATCAACTGGCCGCCACGGGCGCGGACTTCCTGGAGGTTGGACTTCAGCTTCTCCAGCAGTTCGTTGTTCGGCGCCACGGTGACCACGGGCATGTCGTTATCCACAAGCGCCAACGGGCCGTGCTTCAGTTCGCCCGCCGGGTAGGCTTCAGCGTGGATGTAGGAGATTTCCTTGAGTTTCAGGGCCCCTTCCATCGCTACCGGGAATTGCGCGCCACGACCGAGGAACAGGGTGTGGTTCTTCTCGGCGAACAGCTCGGCGATTTTCTCCACGGTGCTGTCCATGGCCAGGGCTTCGCCCAGGCGGGTTGGCAGACGACGCAGTTCTTCAACCAGGGTGGCTTCGACGCCATTGGCCAATGTGCCGCGAACCTGGCCCAGAGACAGGGTCAGCAACAACAGGCCGACCAATTGGGTGGTGAACGCTTTGGTCGAGGCCACGCCGATTTCGCGACCGGCCTGGGTCAGCAGGGTCAGGTCGGATTCACGCACCAGCGAGCTGATGCCGACGTTGCAGATTGCCAGGCTGGCGAGGTAGCCCAATTCCTTGGCGTTGCGCAGGGCGGCCAGGGTGTCGGCGGTTTCGCCGGACTGGGAGATGGTGACGAACAGGGTGTTCGGCTGCACCACGACTTTGCGGTAGCGGAATTCGCTGGCCACTTCGACCTGGCACGGGATACCGGCCAATTCTTCCAACCAGTAACGAGCAACCATACCGGCGTGGTAGCTGGTGCCGCAGGCGACGATCTGCACGTTGCGTACTTTGGCGAACAGCTCCGCGGCCTGTGGGCCGAAAGCTTGTACCAGCACACCATTCGGGCTCAGACGACCTTCGAGGGTGCGTTGAACCACGGCCGGTTGCTCGTGGATTTCCTTGAGCATGAAGTGGCGGTATTCGCCTTTATCGGCCGCTTCGGCGCCGTCACGATACTGCACGGTTTCACGCTCGACGGCTTGGCCTTTCACGTCCCAGATGTGCACGCTGTCGCGGCGAATTTCGGCAATATCGCCTTCTTCCAGGTACATGAAGCGGTCGGTGACCTGACGCAGGGCCAACTGATCGGAAGCGAGGAAGTTTTCACCCAGGCCCAGACCGATAACCAATGGGCTGCCGCTGCGAGCTGCCACCAGGCGATCCGGTTGATCGGCGCTGATAACGGCCAGACCATAAGCGCCGTGCAGCTCTTTAACAGTGGCTTTGAGGGCCACGGTCAGATCGCGCAGATCCTTGAGTTTGTGGTTCAGCAGGTGAGCGATGACTTCAGTGTCGGTGTCCGAAGTGAACACGTAACCCAGAGCTTTCAGCTGTTCGCGCAGGGCTTCGTGGTTTTCGATGATGCCGTTGTGCACCACGGCCAGGTCGCCGGAGAAATGCGGGTGCGCATTGCGCTCGCACGGCGCACCGTGAGTGGCCCAACGGGTGTGGGCGATGCCGAGGCGACCGACCAGCGGTTCGGCTTCAAGGGCGATTTCCAGCTCGCTGACCTTGCCCGGACGACGCATGCGCTCAAGCTTTTCGTCGTTGGTGAAGACCGCCACACCGGCGCTGTCATAGCCACGGTATTCCAGGCGCTTGAGGCCTTCGAGCAGGATGGCGGTGATGTTACGTTCTGCGACTGCCCCGACAATTCCACACATGCTATTTCTCCTGACTGACAGCCGCGCAAATCAAATTGACGCCGCGGGCTTGAATCTGATCGCGTGCCGCAACCGGCAGGCGTTCATCGGTAATAAGGGTATGGACGCTGCTCCAGGGCAGTTCCAGGTTGGGAATCTTGCGGCCGATCTTGTCGGCCTCCACCATTACGATCACTTCACGGGTGACGTCAGCCATGACTCGGCTCAGACCCAGCAATTCATTGAAGGTGGTGGTACCGCGAACCAGATCGATGCCATCGGCACCGATGAACAACTGGTCGAAATCGTAAGAACGTAGTACCTGCTCGGCGACCTGCCCCTGAAAGGACTCGGAATGCGGGTCCCAGGTGCCACCGGTCATCAACAGCACCGGTTCGTGTTCGAGTTCGCTCAATGCATTGGCAACGTGCAGGGAATTGGTCATCACCACCAGCCCCGGCTGCTGGCCGAGTTCCGGAATCATGGCAGCGGTGGTGCTGCCGCTGTCAATGATGATCCGCGCATGCTCGCGAATCCGCGTAACGGCGGCGCGGGCAATGGCTTGCTTGTATTTGGAGACCGGTTGGCCGATGTCGGCGACCAGTTCCTGAGGCATGGTGATCGCTCCGCCATAACGGCGCAGCAACAGGCCATTACTTTCGAGCGCGGCCAAATCCTTGCGAACCGTAACTTCCGAAGTTTCGAAGCGCTTGGCCAGCTCATCCACACTGACTTCGCCCTGTTCAGTGAGCAAGGCGAGGATATTGTGGCGACGCTGAGGTGTATTGCGTTTCGACATGAGCGGGTAAGTTTCGATTCGAAAGATAACGGAAGCAATCAAAACCTATTGGCGAAACTTCGTCAAGCAGGATGCGAAAAAATATCTGTAGATAAAAAGCTTCGCGGGCAAGTCGGATCGCCGCCCGCTCGCTCCTACGGTTCAGCGTCGTTCACACATTATGTGAACACCTGAAAACTTGTAGGAGCGAGCGGGCGGCGATCCGACTTGCCCGCGAAGGCGATCTCAAGACCGCCGAAAGCGCTGTGGATAACTCAGCTCTTTTTGATCTTCACCGGCCGTTTCCAGCCATCAATGTTCTTCTGACGTGCCCGACCCACCGCCAACTGTGCGTTATCCACATTCTGGGTGATGGTCGAACCAGCTGCCGTCGTCGCACCGGAAGAGATATCCACAGGCGCCACCAACGAGTTGTTGGAACCGATGAACACATCTTCACCCAGCACGGTTTTCCATTTGTTGGCACCGTCGTAGTTGCAGGTGATGGTGCCCGCGCCAATGTTGGTACGCGCGCCGATTTCAGCGTCACCCAGGTAAGTCAGGTGACCGGCCTTGGCGCCTTCACCCAGATGAGCGTTTTTCAGCTCGACAAAGTTACCCACATGCGCGCGCGCCTCAAGCACCGTACCCGGGCGAAGGCGTGCGAATGGACCGGCATCGCTGCCTTCACCCAGGATCGCGCCTTCGATATGGCTGTTGGCCTTGATCACCACGCCTTTGCGCAGGGTGCTGTCCTTGATCACACAGTTCGGGCCGATCACCACGTCATCTTCAATGACGACGTTGCCTTCGAGGATCACGTTGATATCGATCAGCACGTCGCGGCCGACGGTGACTTCACCACGCACGTCGAAGCGTGCCGGGTCACGCAAGGTCACGCCTTGAGCCATCAAACGGCGACCGGCACGCAATTGATAGTGACGTTCGAGTTCGGAAAGCTGCTTGCGATCGTTGGCGCCCTGCACTTCCATGGCGTCATGGGGTTGCTCGGTGGCCACCACCAGACCATCGCTGACCGCCATAGCAATCACGTCGGTCAGGTAGTACTCGCCCTGGGCATTGTTGTTGGAGAGACGGCTCATCCAGCCGCCCAGTTGCGCAAAAGGCAGCGCCAGAATGCCGGTGTTGCCTTCGGTGATTGCGCGCTCGGTTTCGTTGGCATCTTTCTGCTCGACGATCGCCGTGACCTTGCCCGCGGCATCGCGGACGATGCGGCCGTAACCGGTCGGGTCTTCAAGCTCAACGGTGAGCAAGCCCAGTTGCTGCGGTGCGACTTTCTTGAGCAAACGTTGCAGGGTTTCGACTTCAATCAACGGTACGTCACCGTACAGGATCAACACGGTGTCGGACTCGATGAACGGTACGGCCTGAGCCACCGCATGACCGGTACCCAGCTGTTTGTCCTGCAGGACGAAATTCAGATCGTCTGCCGCCAGGCGCTCGCGCACCGCTTCGGCGCCATGACCAATCACCACGTGGATGCGCTGTGGATCAAGTTGCCGGGCGCTGTGGATAACATGGCCAAGCATCGAATTGCCGGCAATCGGGTGCAGGACTTTTGGCAACGCCGAACGCATGCGAGTGCCTTGGCCGGCAGCGAGTATAACGATTTCAAGAGACATGACTGGCTACCAATCCTGGGTGGTCAGCGGCTGCGACCAGGTTATGAAAATCGGAAAAGAAAAAAGGGTAGCCGAGGCTACCCTTTTTAATCAATCGCGCAACAAACAATGGCCTATTAGTGGCCAAACTTCTTGCGGATCTGCTGGACGGTGCGCAGCTGAGCTGCAGCCTCGGCCAGACGTGCGGCAGCAGAACCGTAATCGAATTCTGCACCACGGTCATGCAAGGCCTTCTCGGCAGCCTTAACGGCTTCCTGAGCGGAGGCTTCGTCCAGGTCGGCAGCACGTTGCACAGTGTCGGCAAGCACCTTGACCATGTTCGGCTGAACCTCGAGGAAACCACCGGAGATGTAAAACACCTCCTCTTCCCCGCCCTGCTTGACCAGGCGGATCGGGCCCGGTTTGAGATTAGTGATCAGCGGCGCGTGACCCAGGGCGATACCAAGATCACCCAGTGCACCGTGCGCAACCACCATCTCGACCAAGCCGGAAAAGATTTCCCCTTCCGCGCTGACGATATCGCAATGGACTGTCATAGCCATCTGATTGCCTCAACCTAAATTAGCGCCCGTTGCCGGGCGCCGGGATTACAGTTTCTTGGCTTTCTCGATCGCTTCTTCGATGCCGCCGACCATGTAGAACGCTTGTTCTGGCAGGTGGTCGTAGTCACCGTTGAGGATGCCTTTGAAGCCAGCAATGGTGTCTTTCAGGGAAACGTATTTACCCGATGCACCGGTGAAGACTTCAGCCACGAAGAACGGCTGCGACAAGAAACGCTGGATCTTACGAGCACGGTTTACCAACTGCTTGTCGGCTTCCGACAGCTCGTCCATACCCAGGATCGCAATGATGTCCTTCAGTTCTTTGTAACGTTGCAGAACATACTGTACGCCGCGAGCGGTGTCGTAGTGGTCCTGGCCGATTACGTTCGGGTCCAGCTGGCGCGAAGTCGAGTCGAGTGGATCGACCGCTGGGTAGATACCCAGGGAAGCGATGTCACGGGACAGAACGACGGTGGCGTCCAAGTGGGCGAAGGTGGTCGCTGGCGACGGGTCAGTCAAGTCATCCGCCGGTACGTATACCGCCTGGATCGAGGTGATCGAACCGTTTTTGGTCGAAGTGATACGCTCTTGCAGAGTACCCATCTCTTCGGCCAGGGTCGGCTGGTAACCTACTGCGGAAGGCATACGGCCCAGCAGTGCGGATACTTCAGTACCGGCCAGGGTGTAACGATAGATGTTGTCGACGAACAGCAGAACGTCGTTACCTTCGTCACGGAACTTCTCGGCCATGGTCAGGCCGGTCAGTGCTACGCGCAGACGGTTACCCGGCGGCTCGTTCATCTGACCGTAAACCAGTGCCACTTTGTCCAGAACGTTGGAATCCTTCATCTCGTGGTAGAAGTCGTTACCCTCACGAGTACGCTCACCCACACCGGCGAACACGGAATAACCGCTGTGCTCGATGGCGATGTTACGGATCAGTTCCATCATGTTTACGGTTTTGCCTACACCGGCACCACCGAACAGACCGACTTTACCACCCTTGGCGAACGGGCAAACCAGGTCGATAACCTTGATGCCGGTTTCCAGCAGGTCGTTGCCGCCCGCTTGTTCAGCGAAGGTTGGCGCAGGACGGTGAATGCCCCAGCGCTCTTCGGTGTCGATCGGGCCAGCTTCGTCGATCGGGTTGCCGAGTACGTCCATGATCCGGCCCAGCGTCGCTTTACCGACCGGTACGGAGATGGCAGCGCCAGAGTCGGTGACTTCCAGACCGCGCTTCAAGCCTTCGGTGGAACCCATCGCAATGGTACGAACCACGCCGTCGCCCAGCTGTTGCTGAACTTCGAGGGTGGTTTCAGCCGCGCTCACTACTTTCAGCGCGTTGTAGATGCTCGGTACGCTGTCGCGTGGAAATTCCACGTCGATAACGGCGCCGATGATTTGAACGATACGTCCGCTACTCATAGCTGGATCCTCTGAATATTTGAACCGTTAAACCGCGGCAGCGCCGCCGACGATTTCCGAGATCTCTTGGGTGATCGCAGCCTGACGCGCCTTGTTGTAGACCAGCTGCAAATCGCTGATCAAATCACCGGCGTTGTCGGTAGCGTTCTTCATCGCGATCATCCGCGCAGCCTGTTCAGCCGCGTTGTTCTCGACCACCGCCTGGTAGACCTGCGACTCCACGTAACGGACCATCAAGCCGTCAAGCAGCTCTTTGGCGTCCGGTTCGTACAGATAATCCCAGTGGTGCTTGAGTTCCTGTTCCGGGGTTGCCACCAGTGGAATCAACTGCTCCACGGTTGGCGATTGCGTCATGGTGTTGATGAACTTGTTGGACACCACGGACAGGCGATCAATACGGCCGTCCAGGTAGGCATCCAGCATCACCTTGACGCTGCCAATCAGATCATTGATCGACGGCTCTTCACCCAGGTGGCTGATAGCTGCAACGACGTTACCGCCGAAGTTGCGGAAGAAAGCCGCACCCTTGCTACCAATAACACACAGATCAATCTCGACGCCGTTATCGCGGTTTACCGCCATGTCCTTGACCAAGGCCTTGAACAGGTTGGTGTTCAAGCCACCACACAGACCACGGTCACTGCTCACCACGACGTAACCGACGCGCTTTACTTCACGGTCGATCATGAACGGGTGGCGATATTCCGGGTTGGCGTTGGCCAGATGGCCAATAACCTGGCGGATGCGCTCCGCATAAGGACGGCTAGCCGACATGCGCATTTGTGCCTTGCGCATTTTGCTGACCGCCACTTTTTCCATGGCGCTGGTAATCTTTTGCGTGCTTTTGATGCTCGCAATCTTACTGCGAATCTCTTTTGCGCCTGCCATGTAACACCTATCAGGTTAGCAAGCGGGAGCCTTGCGGCTCCCGCTGCGGCTTACCAGGTTTGGGTGGCCTTGAACTTCTCGATACCGGCTTTCAGGCCAGCGTCGATTTCGTCATTGAAGTCACCCTTCACGTTGATCTTCGCCATCAAATCGGCGTGATCGCGGTTGAAGAAAGCAATCAGCGCTTGTTCAAAGCTGCCGATCTTGGCGATTTCGACGTCAGTCAGGAACCCACGCTCAGCGGCATACAGCGACAGCGCCATGTCAGCGATCGACATTGGTGCGTATTGCTTCTGCTTCATCAGCTCGGTAACGCGCTGACCATGCTCAAGTTGCTTACGGGTCGCTTCGTCCAGGTCAGAAGCGAACTGGGCGAATGCCGCCAGTTCACGGTACTGAGCCAGAGCGGTACGGATACCACCGGAGAGCTTCTTGATGATCTTGGTCTGAGCGGCACCACCCACACGGGATACCGAAACACCGGCGTTCACAGCAGGACGGATCCCGGAGTTGAACATGGCCGATTCCAGGAAGATCTGACCGTCGGTGATGGAAATCACGTTGGTCGGAACGAACGCGGAAACGTCGCCAGCCTGGGTTTCGATGATCGGCAGTGCGGTCAGGGAACCGGTTTTGCCGGTCACTGCGCCGTTGGTGAACTTCTCTACGTACTCTTCCGAAACGCGGGATGCGCGCTCCAGCAGACGGGAGTGGAGATAGAACACGTCGCCTGGGTAAGCTTCACGGCCTGGTGGACGGCGCAGCAGCAGGGAAATCTGGCGGTAAGCCACTGCTTGCTTGGACAGATCGTCATAAACGATCAGCGCGTCTTCACCGCGGTCGCGGAAGAATTCACCCATGGTGCAACCGGAGTACGGTGCCAGGAATTGCAGTGCTGCAGATTCCGAAGCGCTCGCGGCCACGACGATGGTGTTAGCCAGTGCGCCGTTTTCTTCCAGCTTGCGAACAACGTTGGCGATGGTCGATTGTTTCTGACCGATTGCTACGTAGACGCAGAAAATGCCGCTGTCTTTCTGGTTGATGATCGCGTCGATCGCCAGAGCGGTTTTACCGATCTGACGGTCACCGATGATCAGCTCACGCTGGCCACGGCCGACAGGGATCATGGCATCGACAGCCTTGTAGCCAGTCTGTACAGGCTGGTCTACCGACTTACGCCAGATCACGCCTGGAGCAACTTTCTCGACCGCATCGGTCTCGGTGTTGTTCAGCGGACCTTTGCCGTCAACAGGGTTACCCAGTGCGTCGACTACGCGACCCAGCAGTTCCTTACCAACCGGAACTTCGAGGATGCGGCCAGTGCACTTGGCGCTCATGCCTTCAGCCAGAGTCTGGTAAGAGCCCAATACAACGGCACCTACAGAGTCTTGCTCCAGGTTGAGAGCCATACCGAAGACGCCGCCCGGAAACTCGATCATCTCGCCGTACATGACGTCGGCCAGACCGTGAATCCGCACGATACCGTCAGATACGCTGACGACAGTGCCTTCGTTACGGGCTTGGGAGGTCACGTCGAGCTTGTCGATGCGGCCCTTGATAATTTCACTTATTTCGGAAGGATTGAGTTGCTGCATTGCTCTGCTGCCCCTTCAAACTCAAGATTTCAATGCTTCGGCAAGGCTCGCGAGTTTGCCGCGAACCGAGCCATCGATAACCAGGTCGCCGGCGCGGATGACAATGCCCCCAATAAGGGATTTGTCTTCCTCGACTTGCAGGCGCACTTCCCGGTTGAGTCGTGCACTGAGAACCTTGGCGAGTTTGTCTTGCTGTTCTTGGTTCAATGCAAAAGCACTGGTCACTTCAACGTCTACCGATTTCTCTTGTTCGGCCTTGTACAGGTCAAACAGAGCGGCAATCTCCGGCAACAGCGGGAGACGGTCGTTTTCGGCAACGACGTGAATGAAGTTCTGTGCCTTGGCATCAAACTTGTCGCCGCACACGTCAATAAACGTGGCGGCCTTGTCTGCGCTCGTCAGTCGCGGGGCCTTGAGCACGCGCTGCATAGTGTCGTCTTGCGACACTGCTGCAGCCAGGCCGAGCATGGCTGACCAAGAGGCCAGTTGCTGGTGGGCCTGGGCGTGCTCGAAGGCTGCCTTAGCGTAAGGTCGGGCCAACGTGGTCAATTCTGCCATGATCGCCCTCGCTTAAATTTCAGCAGCCAGTTTGTTTACCAGCTCCGCGTGCGCGTTTTGATCGATTGTGGAACCCAGGATCTTCTCGGCGCCGGAGACTGCCAGGCTACCCAGTTGGGTACGCAGCGCGTCTTTGACACTGTTCAGTTCCTGCTCGATCTCGGCCTGAGCCTGAACCTTCACACGGTCAGCGTCGATACGGGCTTTTTCAACAGCCTCTTCAACGATCTGGTTACCGCGTTTCTTGGCTTGCTCAATGATTTCGGCTGCCTGAGCTTTTGCTTCGCGCAGTTGCTGACCCGCTTTATCTTGGGCCAGCTCCAGGTCGCGAGCTGCTCGGGCGGCAGCGTCCAGTCCATCCGCGATCTTCTTCTGACGTTCGTGCAAAGCCGCGATGACCGGAGGCCACACGAACTTCATGCAAAACAGTACAAAAATGAAGAACGCAACGGACTGGCCAATCAGGGTTGCATTAATGTTCACGCCAACACCTCGCTCGTTCGTTGCACATCACACCAATTACTCGAAGGTTCGAGTAATTAGCCAGCGAGTTGACCAACGAATGGGTTCGCGAAGGTGAAGAACAGAGCGATACCAACACCGATCATGGTCACGGCGTCGAGCAGACCGGCAACGATGAACATTTTAACTTGCAGCATTGGAACCATTTCTGGCTGACGCGCTGCGCCTTCCAGGAACTTGCCGCCCAACAGGCCGAAACCAATTGCGGTACCCAGTGCGCCCAGGCCGATCAACAGTGCAACAGCGATAGCGGTTAGACCAACTACAGTTTCCATCTTTCCTCCCGACTTTTACGTCGTATGGTTTAGGTTTTTTAGATTTTAAAGCGGTAAAACAAATCGTTTCATAGCCCTGTTCGGGCACCCACTCGTTTCACCGAGTGGGACATCAGACCAGTCGAGACTGGTCTTAATGGTTTTCTTCGTGCGCCATCGACAGGTAAACGATGGTCAGCATCATGAAGATAAACGCCTGCAGGGTGATGATCAGGATGTGGAACACAGCCCACGCCCACTGCAGAACTACGCCCAGGCCGCTAAGCCAGAGCAGACCGCTGCCGAACATCACAGCAATCAGAATGAAGACCAGTTCGCCGGCGTACATATTGCCGAACAGACGCAGTGCCAGGGAGATAGGCTTGGCGATCAGCGTCACGAACTCCAGCAGGAAGTTCACCGGAATCAGCAGGGCTTGAAGAAAGATATTCTTGCTGCCGAACGGGTGCAGGGTCAGTTCGCCGATGAAGCCGCCGATGCCCTTGACCTTGATGCTGTAGAAAATGATCAACGCGAACACCGACAGGGCCATGCCCAGGGTAGCGTTCGGGTCAGTGGTCGATACGGCACGGAACGGAATGTGCGCATCGCCAGTGATCAGGATGGCCAGCTGAGGAATCCAGTCGACCGGGATCAGGTCGACGGCGTTCATCAGGAAGACCCAGACGAAGATGGTCAGTGCCAGCGGTGCAATCACCGGGCTACGGCCATGGAAGCTGTCTTTCACGCTGCCATCGACGAATTCGACCAATACTTCAACGAAGTTCTGCAAAGCACCAGGTACACCCGTAGTCGCCTTCTTTGCCGCCATGCGGAAAAGAAGAACGAAGATCAGACCCAACGCGACCGACCAGCCGAGCGTATCGACGTGGAAAGCCCAGAAGCCCATTTCTTTGGCTTCTGCTGCGGTGTGGGCAAAACCCCACCCGCCAGTTGGGTGCTGCCCGAAGGTCAGGTTCTGCAAGTGGTGCTGGATATAGCCCGAAGCGGTTGTTTCTGCCATGGTTGCCTCAAACGCCCTAAGGTCTCGAAAGTCTTGTTCTCATCAGCAGGGGCGCGAACCAGCTGACCAGTTGGGTCAACACGAAGACGCCGAATACAGCTAGCGGCGCCAATGGCTTCACACCTGCGAACGTCAATGCAAAGAGCACTGCCGTCAAAATCAGTTTGCCCGCCTCGCCGGCATAAAAAGACCGGACGATGGCTTGAGCTGCTCGGGCGCCGGAAAACCGAAATGCCCTGTGAGCGAAATAAACATTGGGCAGCAAGGCTATCAGGCCTCCGCAGAGTCCTGAGTACCCGGCTACGACTCCATGCCAGTACCAGAGCGCCAAAGCGGCCAGTACCAAAACGACAAATTGAGCCAGTAAGACCGGAAAAACTGCCAGGCGATGGAACGGCAAGCGGTTTGGCGTGCGGCTCTCCATCGTTTTTGCTCCCCAATGATCGGCTGCCAGAATTCAATAACTTGGCATAATTTGTGCCGACAAAATGCGCGCAGAGTATAGGGGCGGTTCTGCCCCTATTCAACTGTCAGGTAGTGATTTCCACCTGCTCGCTACATGAGGAAATGTTTCAGCGGATGTGTGCAAGCACACCTTGAAGCTCATCGAGGGAGTTGTAACCGATCACCAGCTGCCCCTTCCCCTTTTTCCCGTGGCGGATCTGCACCGCAGAGCCTAGGCGCTCAGCCAGACGCTGTTCGAGTCGAGCAATATCCGGGTCCGGTTTAACCGGTTCAGCAGGCTCCTGTTTGCCACTCAACCACTGGCGAACCAGTGCCTCAGTCTGGCGCACTGTCAGCCCCCGTGCGACAACATGTCGCGCCCCTTCAACCTGTTGATTCTCCGGTAAACCGAGCAAAGCACGGGCATGACCCATTTCCAGGTCGCCGTGCGACAGCATGGTTTTGATGACTTCCGGCAACGCGATCAAGCGTAGCAGGTTGGCCACGGTCACGCGGGATTTGCCCACGGCTTCGGCCACTTGTTGCTGTGTCAGCTGGAATTCCTGCTGCAAACGCTGCAAGGCCACGGCTTCTTCGATCGGATTGAGGTCTTCACGCTGGATGTTCTCGATCAGCGCCATGGCGATCGCGGTTTCATCCGGCACATCGCGAACCATCGCCGGGATGGTCTCCTGACCAGCCTGCTGGCTGGCGCGCCAGCGGCGTTCACCGGCGATGATTTCGAAGCGACCGCTGCCGATCGGACGGACCACGATCGGCTGCATCACGCCCTGGGCCTTGATCGACTGCGCCAGCTCCTCCAGCGCCTGTGGGTCCATGTCCCGACGCGGCTGGTACTTGCCGCGCTGGATCAGGTCCAGGGGCAGATGCTGCAGCTCACGCTGATCGGCCTGCACCGCTTGTTCTTCCAGCGAGCTGACAGTCGAACCACTCAGCAGTGCATCCAGTCCACGTCCGAGACCTCGTTTCTTGACGGCCATGGGGATTCCTTAAGTTGCCTGAGCAGCGGCGGTGCGTGAGTTTTTGCGTTGACGGCGAACCATCTCGCCGGCCAATGCCAGATAGGCAATGGCGCCCCGCGATGATTTGTCGTACGCCAGCGCCGGCATGCCATAGCTTGGCGCTTCGGCCAGGCGGATGTTGCGCGGAATCACTGTGTCGTAGAGCTGCTCGCCGAAGTGTTCCTTGAGCTGCGCCGAAACATCGTTCATCAGGCTCAGGCGCGGGTCATACATGGTCCGCAACAGACCTTCGACTTTCAGGTTCGGGTTCAGCAGTTCTGCGATGCGCTTGATGTTATCCACAAGGTCACTCAAGCCTTCGAGCGCAAAGTACTCGCACTGCATGGGGATAATCACCCCGTCAGCCGCAACCAGTGCGTTAAGCGTGAGCATCGACAGCGACGGCGGGCAGTCGATCAAAATGTAATCGTAGTTTTCACGGATCGGCGCCAACGCACTGCGCAGGCGGCTTTCCTTCATCTGCATTTCCAGCAGAACCACTTCGGCCGCGGTCAAGTCACGGTTGGCCGGCAGCAGTTGGTAACCACCGTGCTCGGAGTAGTGCATGGCCTGGGCCAGATCGCATTCGCCGATCAGCAGGTCGTAGACCGAGTTTTCCAGGCCGTGTTTATCCACACCGCTACCCATGGTGGCGTTGCCCTGTGGATCGAGATCGATCAACAGCACCCGACGCTTGGTAGCGACCAGGGAAGCTGCGAGGTTGATGCAGGTGGTGGTCTTGCCCACACCACCCTTTTGGTTCGCTATCGCGAATACCTTAGCCATTCTTGCTTGTGTTCCCAATCATGCCGTGCGGCGCAGTATCAGCAGATGGCGTTGGCCTTGGCAACCGGGTACGGCCAGGGCGTGTTCGCTATCGAGGTGGAAGTCTGCCGGCAATGCTACCAGCTCATCGGCGGGATGAACGCCCTTCATTGCCAGCCAACGTGTATCGGTGTCGCCAAGGTGGCGAGTCCAGTTGCTGAAGTTCTCCATGCTGCTGAACGCCCGGGAAATAATCCCGTTGAAAGGCTGCGCAGGCTGGAAGGCTTCGACGCGACTGTGGATAACTTGAAGATTATCCAGTTTGAGTTCGAGTTTGACCTGGGTCAGGAAGCGGGTTTTCTTGCCGTTGCTGTCCAGACAGGTCACTTGCGACTCTGGAAACAGAATGGCCAACGGAATTCCCGGCATGCCACCGCCGCTGCCAACGTCCAGCCAGCGACCGTTTTCGACGAACGACATCACGCTCAAACTATCGAGCAAGTGACGGGAAACCATTTCATCCGGATCGCGCACTGCGGTTAGGTTGTAAGCCTTGTTCCATTTGATCAACAGGGCCAGGTAACCCAGCAGCTGCGCGTGCTGGGTTTCTGTCAGTGTGACACCGAGCTGGCGAGCACCTGTGGATAACTCTTCTGCGTGTTGCGAGGTGACCAACGAACTCAAGCGCTTTGCTCCAACTGACGGCCCGCGCCGCGTTTTTTCAAATGAATCATCAACAGCGAAATCGCTGCCGGCGTCACGCCCGGGATACGCGACGCCTGGCCCAGAGTCTCTGGACGGGTCGCACCGAGCTTGCCCTGGATCTCTTTGGAGAGACCGGAAATATTCGTGTAATCGATATCCACAGGCAGTTTTGTGTCTTCGCTGGCCCGCAGACGGGCGATTTCATCCTGTTGACGATCGATATAACCCGCGTATTTGGTCTTGATTTCGACCTGCTCGGCGACTTGTGGATCTTCAGCGCCGCCACCGGTCACGGCGATCAGACCCGCGTAGTCGATTTCCGGACGGCTCAGCAGATTGAGCAAATTGTATTCATGGGTCAGCGGCGTGCCGAACTTCTCGGAAATCGCATCGCCCTGCTCGGTGCCCGGGCGGACCCAGGTACTTTTCAGGCGTTGTTCTTCCAGGGTGATGCTTTCACGTTTGGTGCAGAACGCCGCCCAACGCGCGTCATCCACCAGACCCAGCTCGCGACCTTTTTCGGTCAGGCGCAGGTCGGCGTTGTCTTCACGCAGGATCAGGCGGTACTCGGCGCGGGATGTGAACATTCGGTACGGCTCTTGAGTACCGAGGGTAATCAAGTCGTCGACCAACACACCGATGTACGCCTCATCGCGACGCGGACACCAGGCGTCTTTGCCCTGCGCACGCAGTGCAGCGTTGGCACCGGCCAGCAAACCCTGGGCGCCGGCTTCTTCGTAACCGGTGGTGCCGTTGATTTGCCCGGCGAAAAACAGACCGCCGATGACTTTGGTTTCGAGGCTGTACTTCAGGTCACGCGGGTCGAAGTAGTCGTACTCGATGGCGTAGCCCGGACGAACAATGTGGGCGTTTTCCATGCCACGGATCGATTGCACGATCTGCAATTGCACGTCGAACGGCAAGGATGTGGATATCCCGTTCGGGTACAGCTCGTGAGTGGTCAAGCCTTCCGGTTCGATGAAGACCTGGTGGCTTTCCTTGTCGGCAAAGCGGTGGATCTTGTCTTCGATCGACGGGCAATAACGCGGGCCGATGCCTTCGATCAACCCTGCATCGGAATACATCGGCGAACGATCAAGGTTGGCGGCAATGATTTCGTGGGTGCGGGTGTTGGTGTGGGTAATCCAGCAGCTGACCTGTTTCGGGTGCTGCTCTTTGGAACCCATGAACGACATCACCGGGATCGGTGTATCGCCGGCCTGCTCGGTCATGACCGAGAAATCCACAGTACGACCGTCGATACGCGGTGGTGTACCGGTTTTCAAACGACCAACGCGCAGCGGCAGTTCACGCAAACGGTGAGCCAGGGCGATCGATGGCGGATCGCCGGCGCGGCCGCCGGAATAATTCTGCATCCCGATGTGGATAAGTCCACCGAGGAAGGTGCCAGTCGTCAACACCACGGAATCGGCGAGGAAACGCAGGCCCATTTGGGTGACAACACCGCGCACTTGTTCCTGCTCGACGATCAGGTCATCAGCGGCTTGTTGAAATATCCACAGGTTCGGCTGGTTTTCCAATGCTTCGCGGACAGCGGCCTTGTACAGAACCCGGTCTGCCTGAGCGCGAGTCGCTCGTACGGCCGGGCCTTTGCGGCTGTTCAACACGCGAAATTGAATACCACCTTTGTCGGTGGCCATGGCCATCGCGCCGCCAAGGGCATCGATTTCCTTGACCAGGTGGCTTTTGCCGATCCCGCCAATGGCAGGGTTGCAACTCATGGCCCCGAGGGTTTCCACGTTATGCGTCAGCAACAGGGTTTTTGCACCCATACGTGCTGAGGCCAGTGCTGCCTCGGTACCGGCATGACCGCCGCCGATGACGATCACTTCAAAACGGGAAGGGAAATCCACCACGCACCTCGTGCCTGCTTCAGTTAGGTAATCAGGAATAGTTTGAGCTCAGGTTTCTATACCTGGTCGGCAAGTATAGGGACTTCGCCCTTCCTAAAGAACCCTTTGCACAAAATTTAACCAGCTGTGGAGAAGTCGAGGTTATAGAAATTAAAAAGAGAGAAATTTATTAAATCTTTGTTTTTATGTTTATTTCTACTGAGGAACATTTCTGTGGATAGATCTCTACGGACCTTTATATTCAATGTGTACAGAGATTCAAAACCCTGTGGTCATGTGCCAAGGAGTCCCTTGGATAACCGGTTTAAGCCTGTGGATTAAAGTGGTGGTTATCCACAGTGGTGGTTATCTTCAGTTTTCAGGCCCTGTTATCAACTGCCCTTAGTGGCAGTTACTCACAGGGCTTAATCCACAGAAAAGCGCTGATCTAGCAAATTCCGCACACGGAAAATCCGCTCAAGCAGAAAGAATCTGCTCGGCACTGGAGAAAGATTTAAGAGAAGGGAGGGAACAGACAGGCGCGAATGGCCTGTCTGTGGACAACGGAAGGACTATTTACCAATACAGAAGCTGGAAAAGATGCGTCCCAACAGGTCATCGGAGCTGAATGCACCGGTGATTTCACCCAAAGAGTGCTGAGCCTGACGTAAATCTTCGGCCAACAACTCACCAGCCCCCGCCAATGTCAGCTGTGCACGGCCATGCTCAAGGGATGCGCTGGCATGACGCAACGCCTCAAGGTGACGCCTGCGTGCACTGAAGCTGCTTTCCGAGGTCTGCTCGTAGCCCATGCAAGCCTTGAGGTGATCGCGCAGCAATTCCAGGCCATCGCCTGCAGACTTGGCACTCAGGCTGATGGTGACGTGGCCATCATCACTGACCTCCAGGGCAATGGCTTCACCGGTCAGGTCTGCCTTGTTACGAATCAGCGTGACTTTGGCCGGATCCGGGCGGATTTCGAGGAATTCCGGCCATAACGCGAACGGATCAAGTGCCTCAGGAGCGGTCGCATCGACAACCAACAGAACGCGATCTGCCTCGCCGATGGCTTTCAACGCCCGCTCGACTCCGATTTTTTCCACCTGGTCATCGGTATCCCGCAGACCGGCAGTGTCGACCACGTGCAACGGCATGCCATCGATGTGGATATGTTCGCGAAGAATGTCTCGGGTGGTGCCGGCAATCTCAGTCACGATCGCGGCTTCCCGACCGGCCAAGGCATTCAGCAGGCTGGACTTGCCGGCATTCGGCCGGCCGGCAATGACCACGGTCATCCCATCGCGCAGCAAGGCACCTTGCCCGGCTTCACGAAGCACTGTGGATAATTCATCGCGAACTTTGTCGAGCATCGCCAGTACGTGGCCGTCGGCCAGGAAGTCGATTTCTTCTTCCGGGAAATCGATGGCTGCCTCGACGTAGATGCGCAGGCCAATCAACTGCTCGGTGAGGTTATGCACACGCTGGGAGAAGGCGCCCTGCAACGAACGCAGCGCGTTTCGAGCAGCCTGTGCAGAACTTGCCTCGATCAAGTCGGCGATGGCCTCCGCCTGGGCCAGATCGAGCTTGTCATTGAGGAAAGCACGCTCACTGAATTCACCTGGCCGTGCCAGACGGCAGCCCAGTTCCAGGCAACGTTTGAGCAGCATGTCCAAAACGATTGGCCCGCCGTGACCCTGCAGTTCAAGCACGTCTTCGCCGGTGAAGGAGTTCGGTCCCGGGAAATACAGCGCGATGCCTTCGTCCAGCACCTCTTCGTTTTCATTGAGAAACGGGCCGTAGTGGGCAAATCTGGGTTTCAATTCTCGACCGCTGATCGCCTTGGCGGCAATGCTCGCCAATGGCCCGGAAATACGGACGATGCCCACACCGCCGCGACCTTGAGCGGTGGCGACAGCTGCGATGGTTTCACGAGGAACGCTCATAAACCGGTATCCAGACAAAAGTGACAGATAGCAAAACGCCCCACTAGGGGGCGTTCTGAGTGGTTATTCACAGTGTAAATCAGGCAGCTGCTTTGGTAGCCGCTTCGACTTTACGAGTGATGTACCACTGTTGGGCGATCGACAAAACGTTGTTCACAACCCAGTACAGCACCAGACCAGCCGGGAACCACAGGAAGAAGAAGGTGAAGATGATTGGCATCAACTTCATCACCTTGGCCTGCATCGGATCCGGAGGAGTCGGGTTCAACTGCTGCTGGATGAACATGGTTGCACCCATGATGATCGGCAGAATGAAAAACGGATCCTTGATCGACAGGTCAGTAATCCACAGCATGAACGGCGCTTGGCGCATTTCAACGCTTTCCAGCAGAACCCAGTACAGCGAAAGGAAAACCGGCATCTGCACGAGGATTGGCAAGCAACCACCCAGCGGATTGATTTTCTCTTTCTTGTACAGCTCCATCATGGCTTGCGACATTTTCTGCCGATCGTCGCCGTGTTGCTCTTTCAGCGCGGCCAGTTTCGGTGCCACTGCACGCATACGAGCCATGGATTTGTAGCTGGCTGCCGACAGCGGGAAGAAGATCCCTTTGATCAGCATGGTCAGGAAGATGATTGACCAGCCCCAGTTGCCGATCAGCGCGTGGATATGTTGCAGCAACCAGAAAATTGGCTGGGCAATGAACCACAAAATGCCATAGTCGACGGTCAGTTCCAGACCTGGGGACAACTCTTTCAACACAGCCTGGCTTTTCGGACCGGCGTATAGAACGGCGCTGGTCTCGGCTTTTGCACCTGGCGCGACAGTCATCGCCGGGGCGGTGTAGCCGATGATGTAGTTGCCTTTGCTGTCTTTACGGGTCTGGACGACGTTATTTTCGCCCTTGGCCGGAATCCATGCGGTCACGAAGTAGTGCTGCAACCAGGCAACCCAACCACCGGTTACGGTTTCTTTCAGCTGGGCCTTGTCCATGTCGCTCATCGACACTTTCTTGTACGGCTCGTTACTTGTCCACAGGGCGGCGCCCAAATAAGTCGCGGTGCCGGTGGCAGTGCTGGAAGAAGGATCGGAGCTGGCGTCACGCTTCAACTGCGCAAACATTGCACCGGACCAGGGCTGAGCGCTCTGGTTATCGATCAGGTAGGAAACGGTTACGTCATACAGGCCACGTTTCACGGTGAAACGCTTGATGTAGTTGACGCCGTCCTTGCTGAACTTCAGGTCTACGACCAATTGGTCCTGACCGTCAGCCAGTTGGTAAACCTTCTTCTCCGAGGAGTAAACCGGACGACCGGCAGGACTTGCGTCCGGACCGTTGGTGCCGATCAAACCGCTCTGGGCCAGATAAGTCCGTTCGTTGCCGTTATCGAACAGCTGGAATGGAATGTCCGGATGGTCCTGGCGACGTGGATACAGTGGCAGCGTCAACTGGGCAACATCGCCACCTTGTGGATCGACAGCCAGGTTGAGCACATCCGTTTTGATCTGGATGAGGTCTTTGCTTGCAGCCACTGGGGCATCAGCAGGTGCAACGGCACTGGTTTCGCTTGCGGCGCGTGGAATGTCGTCACTGACAGAAGCATTATTGCCAGTCGCCGTATCCGGTAGACCCGGTGCGGTAGTACTGGAAGCAACATTCTGAGTCGGCAGGGCAGCCTGGCCATAGTCCTGGTTCCATTTAAGAACCATAACGTAGGACACGATTGCCAGGGCGACGATCAGGATCGTGCGTTTGATATCCATGATTACTCGGCCATCGAAGAAGAACGGGAGGTAGGGATAGATGGAACCGGGTCATAACCACCGGGATTCCACGGATGACAGCGACCTAAACGACGAAAGGCCAGCCAGCCACCGCGCAGAAGGCCATGATTTTCTATGGCCTCATACGCGTAGCAGGAACAACTGGGGTAGAAGCGACAGTGACTGGCCATCAGAGGACTAATGGCATAGCGATAAAACTGGATCGGAACGAGTGCCAGTTTACGCATCGGGACTGTCTACCCCTACAGTTTCGGTTTTGACTGCTGGTACTGGCGTGCTGCGTGCCAGACGCTTCCAGAGTTTGCCGAAATGCTGAATCAATTCGGGGTTTTCTACGTCCCCCAAACCTTTGCGCGCGACGATAACAATGTCCCAGCCGACCAGTGAATCCTGGTGCAGACGGAACGATTCGCGCATCAGACGTTTGAGGCGATTGCGCTCGACGGAGAGCTTTACGCTCTTTTTCCCGATAACCAGCCCGAGACGGGGGTGATCAAGATCGTTATTGCGCGCAAGGAGCAGGAGATTTTTCCCCGGAACCTTGCCGGTAGGGGAGTCAAAGACTGCCTTGAAATGCCGGGGAGTAAGCAGACGCTTTTCCCGACTGAAGTCCTGACTCACCTCCAGTGCCGGATTATCAAACTGCCAGACGCGCACGACCTTTGGCGCGACGACGCGACAGGACGGCACGACCGTTCTTGGTAGCCATGCGAGCACGGAAACCGTGGGTACGAGCGCGTTTGATAGTGCTTGGTTGGAAAGTACGTTTCATTGTCGTGTTACCTGGTTCGTCCACAACGGGCCGGAATGGCCCCCGTTTTAAGAGACCGGGGATTCTAGAGAAAGCAAGCCTCTAGGTCAATTTCCAACCAGCGTTTCCTTATAAATAGATCTCCAAGCGTTTTCCTGTCCGCAGGTCCTTCGCTAGATATAGAAATAAAGAAGGAAGTTATTTAAAGCTTTTCTGTAATGCTTATAAAAGCTAGGGACGCGATCATCTGTGGATAACTACCTTTAGCCCTTCTATCTCGTGCTGTACAGAGAATGACAACTACGGTGGAAAACAGTGGTCAGCCTGTGCTGCGCTGTCGGATAAGCTGTGTGTGGAATGGCTAGTTATCCACAGGCAGGTTATCCACCGAGTTTCACCCCCACTTGTCCAGTGCCCTCATGAGGGGTTATCCACAGAGCTTATGCACAGACCATTGGTCGTCTTTTTTGCGGTTAACGCGTTGATAATTCATGCCCTGTGCGCAACCTGCATGTGGATAAGTGGACGTCTGGCCGCTACAATGGCTGCTTGTTTTTGCCTCACCGGCTTTCAACTTAGGGGATATCCGTGTCAGTGGAACTTTGGCAGCAGTGCGTGGAGCTTTTGCGCGATGAGCTGCCTGCCCAACAATTCAACACTTGGATCCGTCCACTACAGGTCGAAGCCGAAGGCGACGAGTTGCGTGTCTACGCACCGAATCGTTTTGTTCTCGACTGGGTCAACGAAAAGTACCTGGGCCGCGTCCTTGAGCTGCTGGATGAGCATGGCAATGGCATGGCGCCTGCGCTCTCCTTATTAATAGGCAGCAAACGCAGTTCGGCACCCCGTGCGGCGCCGAATGCACCGTTGGCCGCCGCTGCCTCACAGGCTCAGGCCGCTCAAGCACCAGCCAGCGCTCCGGCGCCATCCTCGGTATCCGCCCCGGCCAAGCGTTCGACGCAAAAAATTGCCGAGGTTAATGAAGAGCCTTCTCGTGACAGCTTCGACCCGATGGCCGGTGCCAGTTCGCAACAGGCCCCGATTCGCGCCGAACAGCGCACGGTGCAGGTCGAAGGTGCGCTCAAGCACACCAGCTACCTGAACCGCACCTTCACCTTTGAAAACTTCGTCGAGGGCAAGTCCAACCAACTGGCACGGGCTGCGGCCTGGCAAGTGGCGGACAACCCCAAGCACGGTTACAACCCGCTCTTCCTTTATGGTGGCGTTGGCTTGGGTAAAACCCACTTGATGCACGCGGTGGGTAACCATCTATTAAAGAAGAACCCGAATGCCAAGGTCGTGTACCTGCATTCCGAGCGCTTCGTGGCCGATATGGTCAAGGCGCTGCAACTGAACGCGATCAACGAGTTCAAGCGCTTCTACCGTTCGGTGGATGCATTGCTGATCGATGACATTCAGTTCTTCGCCCGCAAGGAACGTTCCCAGGAAGAGTTTTTCCATACCTTCAACGCCCTGCTTGAAGGTGGCCAGCAGGTCATTCTCACCAGTGACCGCTACCCGAAAGAAATCGAAGGCCTTGAAGAGCGGCTCAAATCCCGTTTCGGTTGGGGCCTGACGGTCGCCGTCGAGCCGCCGGAGTTGGAAACCCGCGTCGCCATCTTGATGAAAAAGGCCGACCAGGCCAAAGTCGATCTGCCACACGATGCGGCGTTCTTTATTGCCCAGCGCATTCGCTCCAACGTCCGTGAGCTGGAAGGCGCGCTCAAACGCGTCATCGCCCACTCTCACTTCATGGGCCGCGACATCACCATCGAGCTGATTCGCGAATCCCTGAAAGACCTGTTGGCGCTGCAAGACAAACTGGTCTCTGTGGATAACATTCAGCGCACGGTCGCCGAGTACTACAAGATCAAGATCTCCGATCTGCTGTCCAAGCGTCGTTCACGCTCGGTAGCTCGTCCGCGTCAGGTTGCAATGGCGTTGTCCAAAGAGTTGACTAACCACAGCCTGCCGGAAATCGGTGACGTGTTTGGCGGCCGAGACCACACGACTGTTTTGCACGCCTGCCGCAAGATCAACGAACTCAAGGAATCCGACGCGGACATCCGCGAGGACTACAAGAACCTGCTGCGTACACTGACCACTTGATGAACACCAGCGCAGCTTATTAAGGCAAGGGACGAGACCATGCATTTCACCATTCAACGCGAAGCCCTGTTGAAACCCCTGCAACTGGTCGCAGGCGTCGTCGAGCGCCGACAGACCTTGCCGGTGCTCTCCAACGTGCTGCTGGTTGTCGAAGGCCAGCAACTGTCGCTGACCGGTACCGACCTGGAAGTCGAGCTGGTCGGTCGTGTGCAACTTGAAGAGCCTGCGGATCCGGGTTCCATCACCGTGCCTGCGCGCAAGCTGATGGACATCTGCAAGAGCTTGCCGAATGACGCGCTGATCGACATCAAGGTCGACGAGCAAAAGCTCGTGGTGAAGGCCGGTCGTAGCCGCTTCACCCTGTCGACTCTGCCGGCCAACGATTTCCCGACAGTTGAAGAAGGCCCAGGCTCGCTGACTTGCAGCCTGGAGCAGAGCAAACTGCGTCGTCTGATCGAACGCACCAGCTTCGCCATGGCCCAGCAGGACGTGCGTTACTACCTGAACGGCATGCTGCTGGAAGTCTCGGCTGGGATCATCCGCGCCGTGGCCACCGACGGTCACCGTCTGGCCATGTGCTCGATGCAGGCCGACATCGGTCAGCCGGATCGCCACCAGGTCATCGTGCCGCGCAAGGGTATCCTTGAGCTAGCGCGCCTGCTGACCGAGCCGGACGGCATCGTCAGCATCGTGCTGGGTCAACACCACATCCGTGCCACTACCGGCGAGTTCACCTTCACTTCGAAGCTGGTCGACGGCAAATTCCCTGATTACGAGCGCGTTCTGCCAAAAGGCGGCGACAAACTGGTACTTGGCGATCGTCAGGCCCTGCGTGAAGCCTTCAGCCGCACCGCGATTCTGTCCAACGAGAAGTACCGCGGCATCCGTCTGCAACTGGCTAACGGCCAGTTGAAAATTCAGGCGAACAACCCGGAGCAGGAGGAAGCGGAAGAAGAAGTGGGCGTTGAATACAACGGCGGCAATCTGGAAATCGGCTTCAACGTGAGTTATCTGCTCGACGTGCTGGGTGTGATGACCACCGAGCAGGTTCGCCTGATCCTGTCCGACTCCAACAGCAGCGCGCTGGTGCAAGAGTCCGACAACGATGACTCGGCCTACGTTGTTATGCCGATGCGTTTGTAATCATGCTCAGCAGAAGCTAGATGTCCTTAAGTCGCGTCTCGGTCACCGCGGTGCGCAATCTGCACCCGGTGACCATCTCCCCCTCCCCCCGAATCAATATTCTTTACGGCGCCAACGGCAGCGGCAAAACCAGTGTTCTGGAAGCCATTCACCTGCTGGGGCTTGCCCGTTCGTTTCGTAGCACCCGTCTGTTGCCCGTCATTCAGTACGAGCAATTGGCATGCACGGTGTTTGGGCAGGTTGAGTTGGCCGAGGGTGGCCACAGTGCTTTGGGGATATCTCGCGACCGGCAGGGTGAGTTCCAGATCCGCATCGACGGCCAGAACGCCCGCAGCGCCGCGCAACTGGCAGAGATCCTGCCGCTTCAGTTGATTAACCCGGATAGCTTCCGCTTGCTGGAGGGCGCACCGAAGATTCGTCGGCAGTTTCTCGACTGGGGCGTGTTCCACGTGGAACCGCGATTCATGTCCACGTGGCAGCGCTTGCAGAAGGCCCTGCGCCAGAGAAACTCTTGGCTGCGGCATGGTACACTTGACGCCGTTTCGCAAGCGGTTTGGGACAGGGAACTGTGCCAGGCCAGCGCTGAAATAGATGAATACCGCCGCGCTTACATCAAAGCCTTGAAACCAGTCTTTGAACAGACCTTGAGCGAACTGGTTGAGCTCGAGGGCTTAACGCTCAGCTATTACCGAGGTTGGGACAAAGACCGCGAACTGAGTGCAGTGCTCGCCGGGTCCCTTCAGCGGGATCAGCAAATGGGTCATACCCAGGCCGGACCACAACGTGCTGATTTGCGTCTTAGATTGGGCGCACATAATGCCGCGGACATCTTGTCCCGTGGTCAGCAAAAGTTGGTGGTCTGTGCATTGCGGATTGCCCAAGGGCACTTGGTGAGCCAGGCCCGACGCGGCCAGTGTATTTATCTGGTGGATGACCTGCCGTCCGAACTGGACGAGCACCACCGTCGCGCGCTTTGCCGCTTGTTGGAAGACTTACGCTGCCAGGTGTTTATCACCTGTGTAGATCACGAATTATTGAGGGAAGGCTGGCAGACGGAAACGCCAGTCGCTCTGTTCCACGTGGAACAGGGCCGTATCACCCAGACCCACGACCATCGGGAGTGAAGGCATTGAGCGAAGAAAATACGAATACCTACGACTCAACGAGCATTAAGGTGCTGAAAGGCCTGGATGCCGTACGCAAACGTCCCGGTATGTACATTGGTGACACCGACGATGGTAGCGGTCTGCACCACATGGTCTTCGAGGTAGTCGACAACTCCATCGATGAAGCACTCGCTGGCCACTGCGACGACATCAGCATCATTATCCACCCGGATGAGTCCATCACCGTTCGCGACAACGGTCGTGGCATCCCGGTAGACGTGCACAAAGAAGAAGGCGTTTCGGCAGCCGAGGTCATCATGACCGTGCTGCACGCCGGCGGTAAGTTCGACGACAACTCCTACAAAGTATCCGGCGGCCTGCACGGTGTAGGTGTGTCGGTGGTGAACGCCCTGTCCGAAGAGCTTGTTCTCACGGTGCGCCGCAGCGGCAAGATCTGGGAACAGACCTACATTCACGGTGTTCCGAAAGAACCGATGAAAATCGTCGGCGAGAGCGAAACCACCGGCACTCAGATCCACTTCAAACCATCCGATCTGACCTTCAAGAACATCCACTTCAGCTGGGACATCCTGGCCAAGCGTATTCGTGAACTGTCCTTCCTCAACTCTGGTGTCGGTATCGTCCTCAAGGATGAACGCAGCGGCAAGGAAGAGCTGTTCAAGTACGAAGGTGGCCTGCGTGCGTTCGTTGAATACCTGAACACCAACAAGACTCCGGTCAACCAGGTGTTCCACTTCAACATCCAGCGCGAAGACGGCATCGGCGTGGAAATCGCCCTGCAGTGGAACGACAGTTTCAACGAGAACCTGTTGTGCTTCACCAACAACATTCCGCAGCGCGATGGCGGTACTCACCTGGTGGGTTTCCGTTCCGCACTGACGCGTAACCTGAACACCTACATTGAAGCTGAAGGTCTGGCGAAGAAGCATAAAGTCGCCACCACCGGTGACGATGCCCGTGAAGGCCTGACCGCGATTATTTCGGTAAAAGTGCCGGATCCGAAGTTCAGCTCCCAGACCAAAGACAAGCTGGTTTCTTCCGAAGTGAAGACCGCGGTCGAACAGGAAATGGGCAAGTATTTCTCCGACTTCCTGTTGGAAAACCCGAACGAAGCCAAACTGGTCGTCGGCAAGATGATTGACGCGGCCCGCGCTCGTGAAGCGGCGCGTAAAGCGCGTGAGATGACCCGTCGCAAAGGCGCGCTGGATATCGCCGGCCTGCCGGGCAAACTGGCTGACTGCCAGGAAAAAGACCCTGCCCTGTCCGAACTGTACCTCGTGGAAGGTGACTCTGCTGGCGGCTCCGCCAAGCAGGGACGTAACCGCCGCACCCAGGCCATCCTGCCGCTCAAGGGCAAGATCCTGAACGTCGAGAAGGCGCGCTTCGACAAGATGATCTCTTCCCAGGAAGTGGGCACCTTGATCACCGCGCTGGGCTGCGGCATCGGCCGCGACGAGTACAACATCGACAAGCTGCGTTATCACAACATCATCATCATGACCGATGCTGACGTCGACGGTTCGCACATCCGTACCCTGCTGCTGACCTTCTTCTTCCGTCAGTTGCCGGAGCTGATCGAGCGCGGTTACATCTACATCGCTCAGCCGCCGCTGTACAAGGTCAAGAAAGGCAAGCAAGAGCAATACATCAAAGACGACGACGCCATGGAAGAGTACATGACGCAATCGGCCCTGGAAGACGCGAGCCTGCACCTGAACGAAGAAGCCCCGGGTATCTCCGGTGAAGCGCTCGAGCGTCTGGTGAACGACTTCCGTCTGGTGATGAAGACCCTCAAGCGTCTGTCGCGTCTGTACCCACAGGAACTGACCGAGCACTTCATCTACCTGCCAGCCGTCAGCCTGGAGCAATTGTCCGATCACGCAGCGATGCAGGCCTGGATGGCCCAGTACGAAGTTCGCCTGCGCACCGTCGAGAAGTCCGGCCTGGTCTACAAAGCCAGCCTGCGTGAAGACCGTGAACGTAACGTCTGGCTGCCAGAGGTCGAACTGATCTCCCACGGCCTGTCGAACTACGTCACCTTCAACCGCGACTTCTTCGGCAGCAACGATTACAAAACCGTTGTATCCCTGGGCGCTCAACTAAGCACCTTGCTGGACGACGGCGCGTACATCCAGCGTGGCGAGCGCAAAAAGCCGGTGACCGAGTTCAAGGAAGCCCTTGAATGGCTGATGGCTGAAAGCACCAAGCGTCACACCATCCAGCGATACAAAGGTCTGGGCGAAATGAACCCGGATCAGCTGTGGGAAACCACCATGGACCCAAGCCAGCGCCGGATGCTCAAAGTGACCATCGAAGACGCCATTGGCGCAGACCAGATCTTCAACACCCTGATGGGTGATGCGGTCGAACCTCGCCGTGACTTCATCGAAAGCAACGCCCTGGCGGTATCCAACCTAGACTTCTGATCCAGAAAACCTGCCCAAATGAAAAAGGCCAACGCTCAGCGTTGGCCTTTTTTATTGTCCGTGTAATAGCTCTGGAAGCAGTTAAACCGTGCTGTTGTTTAACTTATGAAACAGCAATCACGGGCATAAAAAAACCGGCTATATCAGCCGGTTTTTTTGCGCCCGAAAAAAACTTATGCACCATTTTCCAAGTTTTATGTGTTTAAGAAATATGTATATAAATCATAAAGATAAAATCAAAAATCGTTAGTTTTCAGCAAAACGGTACACAGGTTATCCACAGAATCTCAGACAGCTATCTGATCACTGGCAGTCGGCGTTTGCGGAGCGGGCGGAATCGAGCCCATTTCCTGTTGCATCTGCTCGTTCCAGCTCTGCACGCGGTCATTCAGATCGGCAATGGCGCGCGGCCCACTTCCCACGGCGTACATCGGCTCTCCGATGATCACGGTGATGACGCCCTGTTTCTTCGCCCAACCGGTTTTCGGCCAGAACTTGCCGGCATTGTGCGCAATCGGCAGCACTGGAAGTGCGGCGTTGACCGCCAACGCGGTGCCACCGCGTGAGAACTTGCCGATGGTGCCATAAGGAACTCGCGTCCCTTCAGGGAAGATCAGCACCCAGACGCCATCCTTCAGCAGTTCATCGCCCTTCTTCGCCACATGCTTGAGCGCAGCTTTTGGATTGCCGCGGTCGATGGCGATCGGTCGTAGCATGGCCATGGCCCAGCCGAAGAACGGGACAAACAGCAATGAGCGCTTGAGCACCTGGCTCAACGGCTCGAAGTAAGCAGAGAGGAAGAATGTCTCCCAGGTGCTCTGGTGGTTCGACTGAATCACGCAAGGCTGCTCAGGCACGTTCTCGGCGCCCTTCACTTCGTAGCGGATGCCCAGGAACACTTTGCTCAGCCACAAGGCGCAGCGACACCAGTACACGTTGATGAAGCGATAGCGTGCCTTGAATGGCAGAAACGGCGCGATAAAAAAGCTCAGGCTGCACCAAAGCAAAGAGCTGGTGCCCAGCAACAGATAGAAGAGGAACGTTCTGATGGCCTGCAGTATCGACATGGTGACGTTTACCGTGCGGGCTCTGCCCGTCTGTATAAAGCGCACCCCCGATCAATCCTTGGCCAGGAATATCAGAAGCACTCTAATTGTGGATAAGTTCTGCGGCAATCGCCGCAAGATCGTCAAAAATCAAGGTCCCCACCGGTAGGGTCTTGCCCAGAGTCTTTTCACCTTTCCCGGTCTTAACCAAAACTGGCTGAGAATCGACGGCTTTGGCGGCTTCCAGGTCACCAAGGGTATCGCCGACGAACCATAGATGGTTCAGCGATACGTTGTAATGTGCGGCGATGGTTTTCAACATCCCGGGTTTTGGCTTGCGGCAGTCGCAGCCGTCGTCCGGCCCGTGCGGGCAGTAGACGATCAGCCCGACCTCGCCGCCCTGCTCCGCCACCAATGCGCGCAAGCGCTCGTGCATGGCGTCCAGGGTTGCGATGTCGTAATAGCCGCGAGCGATGCCCGACTGGTTGGTGGCGACCGCCACCGTCCAGCCGGCCTTGCTCAACTGCGCGATGGCTTCGATCGAACCGGGGAGCGGAATCCACTCCTCCACCGACTTGATGTACGCGTCGGAGTCGTAATTGATCACCCCGTCACGATCGAGAATCAGCAGTTTCAACAGCAGTCCCTCAGCCCAGCATCGAAATATCGGCAACGCCGAGGAACAGCCCACGCAGGCGCGCCAACAACGCATAACGGTTGGCGCGGACCTTGGCGTCTTCAGCGTTGACCATTACCGCTTCGAAAAACGCATCCACTGGCTCGCGCAAGGCGGCCAGACGTGCCAGCGATTCGCTGTACTGACGCGCAGCGGCCATCGGCTGGACAGCCTGGTCAGCCTGCTGGATCGCCGAGTACAGGGAGAACTCGTTGGCGTTGTCGAAGTACTTGGCTTCCACGACCGACGGAACAGAGCCTTCGACCTTGCTCAGCAAGTTCGAAACGCGTTTGTTCACCGCGGCCAGTGCAGCGGCTTCCGGCAATTTGCGGAACGCTTCCACCGCTTGTACGCGCTGATCGAAGTCCAGCGCCGAACCCGGCTTCAGGGCACGGACCGACAGGTAAGTCCCGACATCCACGCCTTCGTCTTCGTAACGCGCACGCAGACGGTCGAAGATGAACTCCAGCACCGAATCGTTCAGGCCGGCAGCCTTGACCTTGGCACCGAATGCATTCACGGCGAATGCCACGGCGTCGTTCAGGTCGAGGTCGAGTTTCTTGTCGATCAGGATGCGCAACACGCCGAGTGCAGCACGGCGCAAGGCATACGGGTCTTTGCTACCGGTAGGCAACATGCCGATGCCGAAAATGCCCACCAGCGTGTCGAGCTTGTCCGCAATGGCCACGGCCGCGCCGGTCAGGGTGGTCGGCAGTTCAGCGCCGGCACCGCGCGGCATGTACTGCTCGTTCAGTGCCAGTGCGACTTCTTCCGGCTCGCCGTCGTTGAGGGCGTAGTAGTAACCGGCAACACCTTGCATCTCCGGGAACTCACCGACCATCTCGGTTGCCAGGTCGCACTTGGACAGCAGACCGGCACGGGAAGCCCACGCTGCGTTGCCGCCAATGCGTTGAGCGATAAACGCGGCGAGTTTGGAAACGCGCTCGGCCTTGTCGTAGACGCTGCCGAGTTTTTCCTGGAACACCACGTTTTGCAGACGCAGGTTGAAGTCTTCGAGTTTCTGCTTCTTGTCTTGCTTGAAGAAGAACTCGGCGTCGGTCAGGCGCGGGCGAACCACTTTCTCGTTACCGGCGATGATCTGCTGCGGGTCTTTGCTTTCGATGTTGGCCACGGTGATGAAACGTGGCAGCAACTTGCCATCGGCATCCAGCAGGCAGAAGTACTTCTGGTTGTCCTGCATGGTGGTGATCAGGGCTTCTTGCGGCACGTCGAGGAAACGTTCCTCGAACGAGCACACCAGCGGCACCGGCCATTCAACCAGCGCGGTCACTTCGTCGAGCAAGGCAGGTGGAACGATCGCAGTACCTTCCTGCATCGTCGCCAGCTCTTCGGTGCGCTTGCTGATCAGCTCGCGACGCTCGTTGGCGTCGGCCAGTACGTAGGCGGCACGCAGGTCGCTCAGGTAATTGGCCGGCGAGGTGATGCGCACGCTTTCCGGGTGATGGAAGCGGTGACCACGGGAATCGCGGCCGGCCGTCTGGGCGAGGATCGTGCAATCGATGACCTGGTCACCGAGCAGCATCACCAGCCACTGGGTCGGGCGAACGAATTCTTCCTTGCGAGCACCCCAGCGCATGCGCTTGGGGATCGGCAGGTCGTTCAGGGAGTCTTCGACGATAGTTGGCAACAGGCTCGCGGTCGGCTTGCCGGCGATGCTTTGGCTGTAGCGCAGTTTCGGGCCGCTCTGATCGATTTCGCTCAGGTCGACGCCGCACTTCTTGGCGAAGCCCAGTGCCGCTTGAGTCGGATTGCCTTCGGCATCGAACGCGGCCTGACGTGGCGGGCCATCGAGGTTGATGCTGCGATCCGGCTGATGGGTCGCCAGCGAGGTGATCAGCACCGCCAGGCGACGTGGCGCAGCGTAGACGGTTTTGGTCTCGTAGTTCAGGCCAGCGGCTTGCAGGCCCTTGTCGATACCGGCCAGGAACGCGTCAGCCAGGGTGTTCAGGGCTTTGGGTGGCAGTTCTTCGGTGCCCAGTTCAACCAGAAAATCTTGAGCACTCATTGTGCAGCCTCCAGCTTAGCCAACACTTCATCACGCAGGTCCGGGGTCGCCATCGGGAAGCCCAGCTTGGCGCGAGCCAGCAGGTAGGCTTGCGCAACGGAACGCGCCAGCGTGCGGACACGCAGAATGTATTGCTGACGCGCGGTCACCGAGATCGCCCGGCGCGCATCCAGCAGGTTGAAGGTATGGGACGCCTTCAACACCATTTCGTAGCTCGGCAACGGCAGCGGCTGGTCGAGTTCGATCAGGCGCTTGGCTTCGCTTTCATAGAAATCGAACAGCTCGAACAGCTTCTCGACGTTGGCGTGTTCGAAGTTATAGGTCGACTGCTCCACTTCGTTCTGGTGGAACACGTCGCCGTAGGTGACCTTGCCCATCGGGCCGTCAGCCCAGACCAAGTCGTAGACCGAGTCCACGCCTTGCAGGTACATGGCCAGACGCTCAAGACCGTAGGTGATCTCGCCGGTCACCGGGTAGCACTCGATGCCGCCCGCTTGCTGGAAGTAAGTGAACTGCGTCACCTCCATGCCGTTGAGCCAGACTTCCCAGCCCAGACCCCAGGCGCCCAGCGTTGGTGACTCCCAGTTGTCTTCGACGAAGCGGATGTCGTGGACCAGCGGGTCCAGGCCGACGTGCTTGAGGGAGCCCAGGTACAGCTCCTGGAAGTTGTCCGGGTTCGGCTTCAGGACTACCTGGAATTGGTAGTAGTGCTGCAGACGGTTCGGGTTTTCGCCGTAGCGGCCGTCAGTCGGGCGACGACTGGGCTGCACATAAGCGGCGTTCCAGGTTTCCGGGCCAATGGCGCGCAGGAATGTAGCGGTGTGGAAAGTGCCGGCGCCTACTTCCATATCGTAGGGCTGAAGTACCACACAACCTTGCTCGGCCCAGTATTGCTGGAGGGCGAGGATCAAGTCTTGGAAGGTACGCACGGCTGGCGTAGGCTGGCTCACGAAATTCACCTGTTTCTTGGGCTGCGATTTAAAGAGCGGGAGTATACCCGATTCGGTCCTGCGCACGCCCCCTGGAGCCTTATGCCACGCTGCTTTTGGTGTTCCGAAGATCCGCTGTACATGGCTTATCACGATCAGGAGTGGGGTACGCCGCTACGCGATGCGCAGGGATTGTTCGAGTTGCTTTTGCTCGAAGGGTTCCAGGCCGGCCTTGCCTGGATCACCGTGCTGCGTAAACGTGAGCGATATCGCGAGGTGTTGTTCGGCTTCGACGTGCAACGGGTGGCGCAGATGAGCGACGCGGAAATCGATGAATTGATGCTTGATCCGGGGATCATTCGCAATCGCCTCAAACTCAATGCAGCCCGCCGCAACGCCCAGGCCTGGCTGGCGCTGGAGGACCCGGTAGCGTTTCTCTGGTCCTTCGTCGGCGGCACGCCTGTGATCAATCATTTCAAGGATCGCAGTGAAGTGCCGGCCGTGACCCCAACCGCCGTGGAGATGAGCAAAGGCCTGAAAAAGGCCGGTTTCACCTTCGTCGGCCCGACCATTTGCTACGCGCTGATGCAGGCCTCGGGAATGGTCATGGACCACACCCAGGATTGCGATCGTTACGCGACGCTGGCGAACGGCGGTTAGAATAGCCGCCTCGCGCACAGCACAAGATCAGGAGTGACCTGTGGATAAGTTTAAAGGCGCCTTGCTGGTAGGCGCTCTGCGGCTGTTTGCCCTGCTCCCGTGGTGGGCAGTGCAAGCAGTGGGCTCGGCCATTGGCTGGGTGATGTGGAAAACCCCCAACCGTTCCCGCGATGTGGTGCGGATCAACCTCGCCAAATGCTTTCCGCAGATGGACCCGGTTGAACGCGAGCGTCTTGTCGGCCAGAGCCTTAGAGACATCGGCAAGTCCCTGACCGAAAGCGCCTGCGCCTGGATCTGGCCCGCCCAGCGTTCCATCGACCTGGTGCGTGAAGTCGAAGGGCTCGACGTGTTGAAGGACGCCCTCGCCTCCGGCAAAGGTGTCGTCGGCATCACCAGCCACTTGGGCAATTGGGAAGTGTTGAACCACTTCTATTGCAACCAGTGCAAACCGATCATTTTTTATCGCCCGCCCAAGTTGAAAGCGGTGGACGATTTGCTGCGCAAACAGCGCGTACAACTGGGCAACCGCGTGGCCGCTTCCACCAAGGAAGGCATCCTCAGCATCATCAAGGAAGTGCGCAAAGGTGGTGCAGTGGGTATTCCCGCTGACCCGGAACCGGCCGAATCCGCCGGGATTTTCGTGCCGTTCTTCGCCACGCAGGCGCTGACCAGCAAGTTCGTACCGAATATGCTCGCCGGCGGCAAAGCGGTCGGCGTGTTCCTGCATGCGCTGCGGCTGCCGGATGGTTCGGGGTACAAAGTGATCCTGGAAGCCGCGCCAGAGGCCATGTACAGCACCGATACGCAAACGTCCTGCGCGGCCATGAGCCAGGTGGTCGAGCGTTATGTGCGCGCTTATCCGAGCCAGTACATGTGGAGCATGAAGCGCTTCAAGAAGCGGCCGCCGGGCGAAGAACGCTGGTATTGAGTTGATTGGCATGATCTGTGGATAACTCAAACCTGTAGGAGCGAAGCTTGCTCGCGAAGAGGCCATTACAGTCAACATTGATTGGATGTGATATCGCCTTCGCGAGCAAGCTTCGCTCCTACAGGTTCAGGTTATCCACAACGGTTCATACAAGGGCGCAAAAGATGTCCGAACACCACAAATCGTTTCGCATCAAGATCACTCACGAAAGCTTCGGCGAATGCCTCGGCCAGACCCGCAACCTCTCCACCACGGGCGTCTACGTCAAGCATCCGGGCTTGTCGTCGTTGCCTAAAGGCGCGGTGGTTTATGGACAGGTGCAGGACTTGCCCACAGGCGCGCCGCGAGTGCGCATGGAAGTGGTGCTGGTAGATGCCGACGGCATTGGCCTGCGCTACCTCTGATCAGTGCGCCTGACGCTCAAGCTTTTTCAAAAACACCGTCATCTCCTTCTCTGCTTGCTTGTCACCATGGGCGCGGGCGGCTTCCAGGCCCTGCTCCCACGCCTGACGCGCAGCCGCAAAGTCTGCGAGCCCCAGATGGGCCTTGCCTAACAGCTTCCAGGCCGCCGAATACTTTGGATCGAATTCGACGCAGCGCTGGAAATGCTCGGCAGCCTTGGCGTTTTCCCCAAGGTCCAGATAGCCCTTGCCCAGGCCGAAGCGCAGCAATGAGTTATCCACACCCTTGGCGAGCATTTTTTCCAGGGATTCGAGCATCGGTGTTTCCCCTCAGTCAGTGATCGTTCCCACGCTCTGCGTGGGAATGCAGCCCGGGACGCTCTGCGCCCCATCTAAAGCCGAACGCGGAGCGTCCGTTGAGGCATTCCCACGCAGAGCGTGGGAACGATCTGGTTGCGAGATCAGAAGAAGCTGAGCCCCACATGAAACAGCTTCTCCACATCCCGAATATGCTTCTTATCCACAAGGAACAGAATCACATGGTCGCCCGCCGCGATCACCGTGTCATCGTGGGCGATGATCACTTCTTCATCACGAATGATCGCGCCAATCGTGGTGCCCGGCGGCAAGCCGATGTTCTCGATGGCCTTGCCAATCACCTTGCTCGACTTCTCATCGCCATGGGCAATCGCCTCGATGGCCTCCGCCGCCCCGCGCCGCAATGAGTGCACGCTGACGATATCGCCGCGTCGCACGTGGGCCAGCAGCGTGCCGATGGTCGCCAGTTGCGGGCTGATGGCGATGTCGATATCGCCGCCCTGGATCAAATCAACGTAAGCCGGGTTGTTGATGATCGTCATCACCTTCTTCGCGCCCAGGCGCTTGGCCAGCAGCGAGGACATGATGTTGGCTTCGTCATCGTTGGTCAGGGCCAGGAAGATATCCGCGTCGGCGATGTTCTCTTCCATCAGCAAGTCGCGGTCGGAGGCACTGCCCTGCAATACCACGGTGCTGTCGAGGGTGTCCGAGAGATGGCGGCAGCGGGCCGGGTTCATCTCGATGATCTTCACCTGATAACGGCTTTCGATCGCCTCGGCCAGACGCTCACCGATCTGCCCGCCACCGGCGATGACGATGCGCTTGTAGGTTTCATCCAGTCGGCGCATTTCGCTCATCACTGCGCGAATATTCGCCTTGGCAGCGATGAAAAACACTTCGTCGTCGGCTTCGATCACCGTATCGCCCTGGGGCAGGATCGGCCGATCGCGACGGAAAATAGCCGCCACGCGGGTTTCGACATTCGGCATGTGTTCACGCAACTGGCGCAGTTGCTGACCCACCAACGGTCCGCCGTAGTACGCCTTCACCGCCACCAGTTGCGCTTTGCCTTCGGCGAAGTCGATCACCTGCAACGCGCCGGGATGCTGGATCAGGCGCTTGATGTAATTGGTGACCACTTGTTCCGGGCTGATCAGCACGTCTACCGGAATCGCGTCGTTATCAAACAGCTCGGAACGCGTCAGGTACGCAGCTTCGCGGACCCGGGCGATCTTGGTCGGGGTGTGAAACAGGGTGTGGGCAACCTGACAGGCCACCATGTTGGTTTCGTCGCTGTTAGTCACCGCCACCAGCATGTCGGCATCGTCCGCGCCGGCCTGACGCAGCACCGTCGGCAGTGAGCCGCGGCCTTGCACGGTGCGGATGTCCAGCCGATCGCCGAGATCGCGCAGGCGTTCGCCGTCGGTGTCGACCACGGTAATGTCGTTGGCCTCGCTGGCCAGATGTTCCGCCAGCGAACCGCCGACCTGCCCCGCACCGAGGATGATGATTTTCATCCAGTCACTCCCTTAAAACCGGTTAACCGCGCGCGGCGGCGATCTTGATCAGCTTGGCGTAGTAGAACCCGTCGTGGCCGCCTTCCTGGGCCAGCAACTGGCGACCGTGAGGCTGCTTGATGCCGGCTGCCGTGGCGAGGTCCAGTTCACGAGCGCCCGGCGTGCGAGCGAGGAAGGCTTCGATGACTTCGGTGTTCTCGGTCGGCAGCGTGGAGCAGGTGGCGTAAAGCAGAATCCCGCCCACCTCCAGCGTTATCCACAGGGCATCGAGCAATTCGCCCTGAAGCACCGCGAGTGCGGCGATGTCGTCCGGTTGGCGAGTCAGCTTGATGTCCGGGTGACGACGGATCACGCCGGTGGCCGAGCACGGCGCGTCGAGCAGAATGCGCTGGAACGGTTTGCCGTCCCACCAAGTCGCGGTGTCGCGGCCGTCGGCGGCGAACAGATCGGCGCTCAGGCCCAGGCGTGCAAGGTTCTCGCGCACTCGCACCAGACGCTTGGCTTCCAGATCCACCGCCACGACGCCCGCCAGTTTTGGCTCGGCTTCGAGGATGTGGCAGGTCTTGCCGCCCGGTGCACAGCAGGCGTCCAGCACCCGTTGGCCCGGCGCCAGGTCGAGCAGGTCGGCGGCCAGTTGCGCCGCTTCGTCCTGAACGCTGATCCAGCCTTCGGCGAAACCCGGCAGGCTGCGCACGTCGGCCGGCGCTTCGAGGATGATGCCGTCCTGACTGTAAACGCATGGCGTGGCGGCGATGCCGGCCTCAGTCAGTAACCCGAGGTAAGCGTCGCGAGTGTGATGACGGCGGTTCACCCGCAGAATCATCGGCGGGTGCGCATTGTTCGCTGTGCAGATGGCTTCCCACTGCTCAGGCCAGAACGCCTTGAGGGATTTTTGCAGCCAGCGCGGATGCGCGGTGCGCACCACCGGGTCGTGTTCCAGCTCGGTCAGCAGTGCTTCGCTTTCACGCTGGGCGCGGCGCAAAACAGCATTCAACAATGCCTTGGCCCAGGGCTTTTTCAGCTTGTCAGCGCATCCGACGGTTTCGCCGATGGCGGCGTGGGCCGGGACGCGGGTGTAAAGCAGTTGGTAGAGGCCTACCAGCAGCAGCGCCTCGACATCGGCGTCCGCTGCCTTGAATGGCTTCTGCAGCAACTTGGCCGCCAGTGCCGACAGACGGGGTTGCCAGCGAGCCGTGCCGAACGCCAGGTCCTGGGTGAAACCGCGATCACGGTCTTCAACCTTGTCCATTTGTGTCGGCAGAGAACTGTTGAGTGAGGCTTTTCCGTTAAGAACAGCAGCGAGTGCCTTGGCGGCGGCCAGACGTGGATTCATTGAGCGTCCGCCGCTTGACCAAGCACGGTGCCGACGGCGAATTTCTCACGACGGCTGTTGAACAAGTCGCTGAAGTTCAGCGCCTTGCCGCCGGGCAATTGCAGACGAGTCAGGCACAGGGCTTGCGCACCACAGGCGACGATCAAGCCGTCCTTGCTGGCGCTGAGGATTTGCCCCGGTGCGCCCTGCCCTTCGGCGAGGCTCGCGGCCAGCACTTTCAGCGCTTCACCGGTCAGCGTGCTGTGGCAGATCGGCCACGGATTGAAGGCGCGGACCAGGCGTTCCAGCTCTATCGCCGGACGGCTCCAGTCGATGCGCGCTTCGTCTTTGTTCAATTTGTGAGCATACGTGGCGAGGCTGTCGTCCTGCACCTCGCCTTCCAGCGTTCCGGCGGCGAGGCCGGCAATCGCCTGAATCACGGCCGGTGGGCCCATTTCGGCGAGACGGTCGTGGAGGCTGCCGCCGGTGTCTTCGCCGGTAATCGGCGTGGTGACTTTCAGCAGCATCGGCCCGGTGTCGAGGCCCAGTTCCATGCGCATCACGGTCACGCCGCTTTCGCTGTCGCCCGCTTCAACGGCACGCTGAATCGGCGCCGCGCCGCGCCAGCGTGGCAGCAACGAGGCGTGGCTGTTGATGCAGCCCAGGCGCGGAATATCCAGCACCACTTGCGGCAGGATCAGGCCGTACGCGACCACCACCAACAAATCCGGCTTGAGCGCGGCCAGTTCAGCCTGAGCGTCTTCGTTGCGCAGCGTCGACGGTTGCAGCACCGCAATGGAGTTTTCCAACGCCAGTTGCTTGACCGGGCTCGGCATCAGCTTTTGCCCACGGCCCGCCGGACGGTCCGGCTGGGTGTAAACCGCGACGATCTCGTAAGGGCTGTCGAGCAGGGCCTTTAGGTGTTCGGCGGCGAATTCCGGGGTGCCGGCAAAGACGATGCGCAGTGGCTCAGTCATGGGAGCAATCTCTGAAAAGAAAAAGGCTTGCCGCAGCAAGCCTTTGAAAGAAGGGCATCAAGCGTTCTGGCGATGGAGCTTTTCCAGTTTCTTCTTGATTCGGTCGCGTTTGAGGCTGGACAGGTAGTCGACGAACAATTTGCCGTTGAGGTGGTCGCATTCGTGCTGGATGCACACGGCGAGCAAGCCTTCGGCGATCAGTTCGTAGGGCTTGCCGTCGCGGTCCAGAGCCTTGACCTTGACCTTCTGCGGGCGATCGACGTTTTCGTAGAAGCCCGGCACCGAGAGGCAGCCTTCCTGGTATTGCTCCATCTCGTCGGTCAGGGATTCAAACTCCGGGTTGATGAACACCCGTGGTTCGCTGCGGTCTTCGGAGAGGTCCATCACGACGATACGTTTATGCACGTTGACCTGGGTCGCGGCGAGGCCGATGCCTGGCGCTTCATACATTGTTTCAAACATGTCATCGACCAACTGACGCACTTCGTCGTCCACTACGGCCACAGGTTTGGCGATAGTGCGCAGGCGCGAGTCGGGGAATTCGAGGATGTCTAAAATGGCCATAAGCTTGATTGCTGCACGTGTGAGGTAAAGTCGGGCGATGGCCTGGCGGGTCCGAAGATGCCGGCTACCGTTGTGAAGCGTAGCTCCCTTTTCTTTTCAGAAACGAGGAGCGAGCCACGAGGGCTCTGGCGTTTCACGCGAACGCACATAATAAAGGGATTCACCGCATGAGGAAATCACTACTCGCCTTGCTCCTTCTGGCCTCGGCCGGTTTGGCGCACGGGCAAGTGCAACTCAAGGAAGGTTTTCCACAGCAATACACAGTGGTGGCGGGTGACACACTCTGGGACATTTCGGGAAAATTCCTCCGGGAGCCGTGGAAGTGGCCAGAGCTTTGGCAGGCCAATCCACAGATTGAAAACCCCAATCTCATCTACCCTGGCGACTCGTTGTCGCTGGTCTACGTCAACGGCCAGCCGCGCCTGACCCTCAATCGCGGGGCTTCGCGCGGCACCATCAAGCTCTCGCCACGGGTGCGCAGCAGCCCGGTGGCCGATGCGATCCCGAGCATTCCGCTGCAATCGATCAACAGCTTTTTGCTGAGCAACCGCATCGTCGACAAGGTCGAGGACTTCGACAAGGCGCCTTACATTGTCGCTGGCGATGCCGAACGCGTGCTCAGCGGCACCGGTGACCGTATTTTCGCCCGTGGCCATTTCGATCCGAACCAGCCGGTGTACGGGATCTTCCGTCAGGGCAAGGTTTATACCGATCCTGACAGCAAAGAGTTTTTGGGCATCAATGCCGATGACATCGGCGGTGGCGAGATTGTGGCCACCGAAGGCGACGTCGCCACGTTGGCGCTGCAACGCACGACTCAGGAAGTCCGTCTCGGCGACCGTTTGTTCAGCGGCGAAGAGCGATCCATCAACTCGACCTTCATGCCCAGTGCGCCAAAAACCCAGATCAACGGCTTGATCATCGATGTGCCGCGCGGGGTTACCCAGATCGGCGCGCTGGACGTCGTCACCCTGAACAAGGGTCAACGCGATGGCCTGGCTGAAGGCAACGTGCTGGTGGTGATGAAAACCGGTGAAACCGTGCGTGACCGGATCACCGGCCAACCGCTGAAAATTCCCGATGAGCGTGCCGGTTTGCTGATGGTTTTCCGTACTTACGACAAACTCAGTTATGGGTTGGTACTCCACGCTTCGCGCTCGCTGGCCGTCATGGACAAAGTGCGAAACCCTTAGCCTGCTCCACAAGTTACCAACAGAGTTATCCACAGCTTATTCCCGTTTGAACGGGGCTCATAACGATCAAGGATGATCCATGTCGCTGTCTGCTGTCACACCGGTTTCCCCTGCGGAACTGGAAGCTCGTCTACGTCTGCATCGGTTGCCGGAACTCGGCCCGGCGCGTTTCAAGAAATTGCTCGAGGCCTTCGGCTCGGCGTCAAAAGCCATCAGCGCCCCCGCCAGCGCCTGGCGTTCGCTGGGTTTGCCGCTGGCGTGCGCCGAGGCCCGACGCACCAATGAAGTGCGCGATGGCGCGAGCCACGCATTGGCCTGGCTAGAGCGTCCGGGCCAGCATTTACTGATGTGGGACCAACCTGAGTACCCGGCGCTGCTGGCGGAAATCAGTGATGCGCCGCCGCTGTTATTTGTGGCAGGCGATCCCGGCATCCTGGAAAAACCGCAATTGGCGATGGTCGGCAGTCGTCGCGCCTCGCGGCCGGGCATGGACACCGCAGCTGCGTTTTCGCGCAGCCTGGCCAGCGCCGGTTTCGTCATCACCAGCGGTCTGGCGCTGGGCATCGATGCAGCTGCGCATCAAGCTGCGCTGGACGTCGGCGGGCGAACGGTGGGGGTACTTGGCACGGGACTTGAAAAGTTTTATCCACAGCGCAATCGGCGGCTGGCCGATGCCATGATCGCGACGGGCAGCGCGGTGCTTTCCGAGTTCCCGCTGGACGCCGGCCCCAGCGCAGGCAACTTTCCTCGGCGTAACCGGATCATTAGCGGTTTATCCCTCGGCGTGCTGGTGGTCGAGGCGAGTGTCGCCAGCGGGTCTTTGATCACGGCGAGACTGGCGGCGGAACAAGGGCGCGAGGTCTACGCGATTCCAGGGTCGATCCATCACCCAGGCGCCAAGGGGTGTCATCAATTGATCCGCGACGGGGCAATGCTGGTGGAAACCATCGAGCATATCCTCGAAGCCTTGCGCGGCTGGCAACGGTTGCCGTTATCCACAGAGACGCTGCAAGCACCCACTCATCCACTCCTCATGTTGCTTCACGCCGCGCCCCACACCAGTGAAGCACTGTCGGTCAGCAGTGGCTGGGCCTTGTCCAAAGTCCTGGCAGCGCTGACGGAACTGGAAATGGGGGGTCAGGCCGTGTGCGAAAGCGGGCGCTGGTTTGCGCGGGTGAGCTAGGTTTTATAAGGAAGATCGGTAAACTGCGCAGAGCCTTATTCCGGAGAGTTTTTCATGGTCAACAATTGGCGTGTGCAACAAGCCGCACAAGCCGTTCGCTCAGGGGCGGTGATTGCCTATCCAACCGAAGCGGTCTGGGGCCTGGGTTGCGATCCGTGGGACGAAGGCGCGGTTTCTCGTCTGCTGATGATCAAGGGCCGGTCCATGGAAAAGGGCCTGATTCTGGTGGCCGACAATATTCGTCAGTTCGACTTCCTGTTCGAAGACTTTCCCGAACTGTGGATGGACCGCATGGCCAGCACTTGGCCGGGGCCGAATACCTGGCTGGTGCCGCATCAGAATTTGTTGCCCCTGTGGATTACGGGTGTGCATGAAACGGTGGCGCTGCGCGTTAGCGACCACCCGCAGGTGCGGGATTTGTGTGCGATGGTGGGGCCGTTGGTGTCGACCTCGGCTAATCCTCAAGGGCGGCCGGCGGCAAGGACGCGGATTCGCGTCGAGCAGTATTTCCGTGGGCAGGTGGATTTTATCCTCGGCGGTAACCTTGGCGGGCGCAAAAATCCGAGTGTGATTCGCGATCTCGCGACCGGGAATGTCATTCGCCCGGATTGAGACCGCGTCATCGTTCTTCGCGGGCAAGCCTCGCTCCTACAGAACCACGGTCGGACACAAATTATGTGAACAACCGTGGTTCTGTAGGAGCGAGGCTTGCCCGCGAAGGCGTTCTCAAGGCAACAAAACAGTCGAACCCGTAGTACGCCGCGCCGACAACTCGGTCTGCGCCTTCGCCGCTTCAGCCAATGGGTACTTCTGGCTGATGTCCACCGTAAGCTTGCCGCTGATGATCATCTCAAACAGCTCATCCGCCATACGCTGCAGGTTTTCCGCATTGTTCGCATAAGTCGCGAGTGTCGGCCGGGTCACGTACAACGAACCCTTCGCCGACAATATCCCCAGGTTCACCCCGTCCACTGCGCCAGAGGCATTGCCGAAGCTCACCACCAGCCCCCGTGGTGCCGCGCTATCGAGCGACGTCAGCCAGGTGTCTTTGCCAACCCCGTCGTACACCACCGGGACTTTTTTGCCGTCAGTCAATTCCAGTACGCGTTGTGCGACGTTTTCGTGGCTGTAGTCGATGGTCGCCCAGGCACCGTTGGCCTTGGCCAGCGCGGCTTTCTCCGGTGAACTGACCGTGCCGATCAACTTCACGCCCAAGGCCTTGGCCCATTGGCAGGCCAGGGATCCGACACCGCCTGCGGCAGCGTGGAACAGGATGGTTTCGCCACCCTTGAGTTCATACGTCTGACGCAGCAGGTACTGCACGGTCAGGCCCTTGAGCATCACCCCGGCAGCCTGTTCGAAGCTGATGGCGTCCGGCAGGTGCACCAGATTGGCCTCCGGCAACACGTGAATGTCGCTGTAGGCGCCCAACGGTCCACTGCCGTAAGCCACGCGATCACCGACCTTGAAGCGGGTGACTTGGCTGCCCACTGCCTCGACCACGCCCGCACCTTCCGAACCCACGCCCGATGGCAGGGCGGGCGGCGGATAGAGACCGCTTCGGTAGTAGGTGTCGATGAAGTTGAGGCCGATGGCCTTGTTGGTCACGCGAACCTGCTGCGGGCCGGGCTCGGCGGGTTGATAGTCGACATGCTCAAGTACTTCGGGGCCGCCATGGGCGCGGAACTGGATACGCTTTGCCATCAGAACTCTCCTTAGGTCAATTTGCGAAGCTCCCTATCGGACTCCTAAGCTTGATCTTCGTCAACTGCGGCGGGGCAAGGTGCAGTGTTATCCTACGCAGCAATTTGCCGCCGGCCGTTAAACGCCGCGCAGCTTTGCCCGATTCAAGGTGATGACATGACGACCCGCACCGAGGCCGTAAAAGCCTACCTGCTCGACCTGCAAGACCGTATTTGCGCTGCCCTGGAAGCTGAAGACGGTGGCACGCAATTCGTCGAAGACGCCTGGACCCGGCCTGCCGGTGGTGGCGGTCGCACGCGAGTGATCGAAAACGGCTCTGTGATCGAAAAGGGTGGCGTCAACTTTTCCCACGTCTTTGGCAGCGGTCTCCCACCGTCCGCCAGCGCTCACCGCCCCGAATTGGCTGGCCGAGGCTTCGAAGCCCTGGGCGTGTCGCTGGTGATTCACCCACACAACCCGCAGGTGCCGACTTCCCACGCCAATGTGCGCTTTTTCATCGCTGAAAAAGAAGGCGAAGAACCGGTCTGGTGGTTCGGCGGCGGTTTCGACCTGACCCCTTATTACGGCAATGAAGAAGACTGCGTGCACTGGCACCGCGTCGCCGAACAGGCCTGCGCGCCGTTCGGACCGGATGTCTACCCGCGTTACAAAGCCTGGTGCGACACTTACTTCCATATCAAGCATCGCCACGAACCGCGGGGCATCGGCGGTCTGTTTTTTGATGACTTGAATGAGTGGGACTTCGACACCAGCTTCGCTTTCATGCGCGCCATCGGTGACGCCTACATCGAGGCGTACCTGCCGATCGTGCAGCGTCGCAAGAATGACGCGTTCACCGCCAAACAGCGTGAGTTCCAGGAATTCCGCCGTGGTCGCTACGTTGAGTTCAACCTGGTTTACGACCGCGGCACGTTGTTCGGCCTGCAATCGGGCGGGCGTACCGAGTCGATCCTCATGTCCCTGCCCCCGCAAGTCCGCTGGGGCTACGACTGGAAGGCCGAGCCGGGCAGCGAAGAAGCACGCCTGACTGAATACTTCCTGCAAGACCGCGATTGGTTGGCCAAGGCCTGAGAGGAATCCTGATGGATCGTTACGTCGTATTCGGTAACCCGATTGGCCACAGCAAATCGCCGCTGATCCATCGCTTGTTCGCCGAGCAGACCGCTCAGCAACTGGACTACAGCACCTCGCTGGCGCCACTCGACGGCTTTTCCGACTTCGCCCGAGCGTTTTTCTCCGAAGGTCGCGGGGCGAATGTGACGGTGCCGTTCAAGGAAGAAGCCTATCGCCTGGCTGACAGTCTGACAGAGCGTGCGCAGCGGGCCGGTGCGGTCAACACCTTGAGCAAACTCGCCGATGGCAGTTTGCTGGGCGACAACACCGACGGCGCAGGGCTGGTGCGGGACCTGACGGTTAACGCCGGTTTCAGCCTCAAGGGCAAACGTATCCTGCTGCTCGGTGCCGGCGGCGCGGTCCGTGGTGCGCTGGAACCGTTGCTGGCCGAGTTGCCGGAATCGGTGATCATTGCCAACCGCACGGTGGAGAAAGCCGAACTGCTGGCGGAGTTGTTCGCTGACCTCGGGCCGGTGTCGGCCAGCGGTTTTGACTGGCTGCGGGAATCGGTAGACCTGATCATCAACGCGACGTCGGCGAGCTTGTCAGGCGATGTACCGCCGATTGCCAGCAGCCTGATCGAACCGGGCAAGACGGTGTGCTACGACATGATGTACGGCAAGGAGCCGACCTCGTTCTGCCGTTGGGCCAGTGAGCACGGCGCGGCGTTGTCGATGGATGGGTTGGGAATGCTCGCTGAACAAGCGGCGGAAGCGTTCTTCCTGTGGCGCGGTGTGCGGCCGGACACGGCGCCGGTATTGGCAGAACTCCGCCGCCAGCTCGCCGCATAAACTGTAGGAGCGAGCGGTGCGGCGGTCCGACTTGCCCGCGAAGGCGTCCTCAAGTACGCCAAAAGCTTCGCGGGCAAGCCTCGCTCCTACAGGGTTCAATCCTCAATCCTCAATCCTCAAACCGGATCGGGCATTTCTCCGCGCCTTCAAGCTTGCGCAACTCTTCCACCACCTGCGGCCGTGCGCGCCGCAAGGTCAGGCTGCGATCCTGTTTGAGCAACCGCCGCGCTTCCTGATGCAGCATTTCCACACCTGAATAGTCGATAAAGTTGATCTGCTGCGCCTCGATCACCACGCGCGCGCCGTGCATCCGTTGCAGGCGCACTTGCAGGTAATGGCTGGCGCCGAAAAAGATCGAACCGCCGACCCGCAGAATGTCTTCATCGCCTTCGCGCCAATGCTGCACCCGCGGTTGCGAAGTTCGCTTGAGGTAAAAGAACAGCGAAGCCAAGACCCCGGCATAGATCGCGGTCTGCAACTCCAGCAACAGCGTGGCGACGCAGGTCAGCGCCATGACCAGGAACTCGGCGCGACTGACCCTCCACAACGCGCGAATACCCCGATGGTCCACCAATCCCCAAGCGATCAACAAAATGCTGCCGGCCATGGCCGGGATCGGAATGTGCGCAATCAACTTCGCGCCGAAGATCGCAAACAACGCCACCCACACCGCCGAAAAAACGCCGGCCATCGGTGAGCAGGCGCCCGCTTCGTAGCTCAGGCCCGAGCGGGTGAACGAACCGGCTGACAGCGAGCCAGAGAAAAACGCCCCGACCATGTTCGAAAAACCCTGGGCACGGACTTCCTGATTGGCGTCGAGCAATTGCTGTGACCGCGCCGACAAGGAACGGGCAATTGACAGGCTCGTCACCAGTCCGAGCATCCCCACCGCCACGGCGCTGGGCAGCAGGCGCAGGATCAGATCAAGGTCCAGCGGCAGCGGACTGAAGGGCGGCAACCGCCCGACAAACGCACTGACCAACTTCACATGGCCAAACATCGACGGCCAGAACCACACCAGCAGCCCGCTCAGCACCAAGGTGATTAACAGCGTCGGCCAGCGTGGCAGCAGTAATTTCAGGATCACGCCCACCACAACGGTGGCCAGCCCCAGCACCAGCGAAGGTTTATCCACTTCGCCGAGATGTCTGAACACCATCAAAAAGCTGTCCAGTGCGGTGGACTGATTGGGCAGGTCCAGCCCCAGCAGGTTAGGCAGTTGGCCGATGGCGATCACCACCGCCGCGCCGAGAGTGAAGCCCAGCACCACCGAGTGCGAAACGAAATTCACCAGGGCGCCAAAGCGCAGCAAACCGAGCAGCCACTGGAAAATCCCGGCGAGCAGCGTCAGCAGCAGGATCAGGGTGACGTAGTCCTCTGACGCGGGAACCGCCAGAGGGCTGACACTCGCGTACAGGACGATGGAAATCGCCGCCGTAGGACCGCAGATCAAATGCCACGACGAACCCCATAGGCAAGCGATCAGCACCGGGATGATTGCGGCGTACAGGCCGTATTCCGGCGGGAGACCGGCGATCAGGGCGTAGGCAATGGATTGTGGCAGCGCAAGAATGGCGCCGCTGAGGCCAACGATCAGGTCACGACCGACGCTGGCACGGGTTTGCCGGGGCAACCAGGAAAGGAAGGGGAAGAGTGAATGGCGGCTGGGGAAGGCCATGGGTCCTCTCGGTTGAGAATTTTGCGCAAGGGTATCAGGACAGACGACGATCCTTCCCCCTGTAGGAGCGAGGCTTGCCCGCGAAGAACGATAACGCGGTTTTTCTAAAGAACCGCGTTATCGTTCTTCGCGGGCAAGCCTCGCTCCTACAGGGTTGGTTAAAGTTTGGCTTTTACTGCCGGCAACGCATCCTTCCCATCCACGGTCTTCACGCCATCCAGCCATTTATCCAGTACGGCGGGATTCGCCTTGATCCACGCCTTGGCCGCATCGGCATTGCTGACTTTCTTGTTCACCACCTCGGCCATGATGCTGTTCTCCATCTCCTGGGTGAAACTCAGGTTGGTGAGCAGCTTGCCAACGTTCGGACAGGCCTGTGCATAACCTTTGCGGGTGAGTGTATAAACGCTGCCGGTGTCGCCAAAGTACTTCTCGCCGCCCTTCAGGTAATGCATTTTCAATTGCACGTTCATCGGGTGCGGCGTCCAGCCGAGGAAGGTCACGAACTTCTGTTTCTTCACCGCGCGGGACACTTCAGCCAGCATGGCCTGCTCGCTGGACTCGACCAGTTTCCACTGACCCATGTCGAAGTCGTTCTTCTTGATGATCTCTTGCAGCGAGATGTTCGCCGGGGCGCCCGAGCCGATGCCGTAGATTTTCTTGTCGAACTTGTCGGCATATTTGTTCAGGTCGGAAAAGTTATGCACACCCGCGTCCCACACATAATCCGGGACGGCCAGGGTGAATTCGGTGCCGTCGAGGTTCTTCGCCAGTTGCGTGACATCGCCCGTGGCGACGAACTTGTCGTAGAAGCCCTGCTGCGCCGGCATCCAGTTACCCAGGAACACGTCGACCTGGCCATCCTTCAACCCGCCAAAGATGATCGGCACAGCGAGGGTGTCGACCTTGGCCTTGTAGCCCATGCCGTCCAGCAGAAACCCGGTAATGGCGTTGGTCGCGGCGATGTCGCTCCAGCCTGGGTCGGCCATTTTCACCGTGTCGCAACTCTGATCGGCGAACGCCGATGCACTGCCCAGAGCCAGTAGCCCGACCGTCAGTACTGTGGATAACTTTTGCATGAACTTCCCCTTAACATTATTGGTTTTGGCAGGGTTGTGGATAACGTGCTTTACGTTCCAGATCGTCGAGGTCGATGTGGTTGCGCATGTACTGCTGACTGGCGTCCACCAGCGGCTGGTGATCCCAGCTCTTCAACTTGCCGATGGTCAGCGCATCGGCGACGAAACGCCGGCGCCGCTGACTGGCGAGCACTTGTTGGTGAATCGCCGGAATGTCCCATTTGGCCCGTGCTTCGGCCAGAAAATCTTCGAACAATGGCCGATGTTGCGGCGATTGACTGAGTTCTTCCTGTTCGCGCGGATCATTGTGTACATCGAAGAGTAGGCAAGGGTCGTCTTCGCTGTAGATGAATTTGTAAGCACCCCGCCGGATCATCATCAAAGGACTGATGGTGCCTTCGGCCATGTATTCGCCGAAGACTTCGTCGTGACCGCCCTGCCCTTGCAGGTGCGAGACCAGCGAGCGGCCGTCCAGCGGCAACCCCGGCTCCAGTGAACCACCGGCCAGTTCCACAAAGGTGGGCAGCAGGTCGGCGGTGGACACGGCAGCGCTGACTCGGCCAGCCCCGAATTGCCCCGGTGCACTGATCAACAGCGGTACGCGGGCGGCCATTTCGAACCAGTGCATTTTGTACCAGAGGCCACGCTCGCCAAGCATGTCGCCGTGGTCGCCGGAGAAGACAATGATGGTGTCGTCGATCAGCCCGGTTTCTTCGAGTGTTTGCAGGAGTTTGCCGACGTTGCTGTCGATATAGCTGCACGCGCCGAAATACGCGCGTCGAGCGTCGCGAATCTTATCCACAGGCAGCGGCTTGCCCCACAGGTCATACACCTTGAGCAAACGCTGGGAGTGCGGATCGAGTTCGGTTTGCGCCGGGGTTTCGGGCAAAGGGATGTCGGCGTCGTCGTACATATCCCAAAAAGCCTTGGGAATCGTGTACGGATCGTGTGGGTGAGTCATCGACACGGTCAGACAGAACGGCTGATTGCCGTCCTCGCGGATATGATCGAACAGGTATTGCTGGGCCTTGAACACCACCTCTTCGTCGAAATCCAGCTGATTGGTGCGCACGCACGGCCCGGCTTGCAGCACCGAAGACATGTTGTGGAACCAGGTCGGACGCACGTCCGGCTCATCCCAGTTCACAGACCAGCCGTAATCGGCCGGGTAGATGTCGCTGGTCAGGCGTTCTTCATAGCCGTGGAGCTGATCCGGACCACAGAAATGCATCTTGCCCGACAACGCGGTGCGGTAGCCGAGTCGACGCAGGTAGTGGGCATAAGTCGGTACATCGGCAGGAAAATCGGCCGCGTTGTCGTAGGCGCCGATCTTGCTTGGCAACTGTCCGCTGACCAGGGTGAAACGCGAGGGCGCGCACAGTGGGCTGTTGCAATAAGCGGCGTCGAACACCACGCCTTCGGCGGCGAGGCGGCTGAGATTAGGCAGTTTGATGGGCGAAGGACCGTAGAACGGCAACATTGGCGCGGCCATCTGATCGGCCATGATGAAAAGAATATTCTTGCGCTTCATGTGATCGCGGCATTCCATAGTGAATATTTATGCGAGAGTGCTGCGATCGAGCATGTAGCCCAAGCAATTTGTGGTAAAGCCCATGCGCGGCAATGACTAGGATAAGCACAGCTTATGTATGACGCTCTTGGTGATTTGTCTCTGGATTTGCTTCGCGCCTTTGAAGCGGCGGCTCGTCAGCGCAGCTTCACCGCTGCTGCGGTGGAGCTTGGCACCACGCAACCGGCCATCAGTCAGCAGATCAAACGGTTGGAAGAACAACTCGGAACGCGGCTCTTCGACCGTATCTACCGTGGCATCGAATTGACCGAGCCCGGGACAATCCTGTTTGAGCAGGTTCAGCTCGGATTGCAGAATATCAATTCAGGATTGAGCGCGATCAGTGCACAGCACCAACATGAAGTGTTGCAGGTCGCCACCGATTTCGCCTTTGCCGCCTATTGGCTGATGCCGCGCCTGCACCGCTTTCATGCCGCCAATCCTCAAGTGGACGTCAGCCTGGTCACCAGCGAACGCAGCCTCAACATGCTGCGCACCGATATCGATGTGGCAGTGTTGTTTGGTGATGGTCGATTCAAGCAGGGTGAAAGCCATTGGTTGTTCAGCGAAGAAGTATTTCCGGTGTGCAGCCCACTGTTGCTGAAGGACCGCGCCCTGCCCTTGCCGGTCCAATCACTTCTGGAACTCCCGCTGCTGCACCTTCGAGGTGAGAACAGCAGCAACTGGTTCGACTGGAGCGGCGTGTTTCGTGAGTTGGGGATTGCTTCGGCACCCGCGCCAGGGCAATTGCGCTTCGACAATTACACGTTGTTGATTCAAGCGGCGATTGGCGGCCAAGGGGTGGCGATTGGCTGGCGACACCTTGTGGATAACTTGCTGGCGCAGGGATTGTTGTGCCGACCGATTGCGCAAACGGTCATTTCCAGGCTCGGCTATTACGTGGTCCTGCCCCAACGAAAACGGCGTGGCGCACTGATTCAACAGTTTGTGGACTGGCTGATGGCTGAGCAGGCCAGCAGTGCGCAATCGCTGAATGGCTTACCGTTGCCGTCGATTGCGGTGTAGTCCCAGTTTCGTTTAAAAGTTACAAATTTCCACAGATTCTTAACTGATAGCTACATGAGCGTTCCTAATATATTAATTATTTTCCGAAATATTAATTAGCGAGAAGCGCTGTACAGCCCCGTAATGATGGGGTGTTAGGAATCGACCTACAGAACTTTCTAAATGAGTAAAGAATAAAATTATTGTGACTGAGTTTTTTGTATGCGATTGTTTTTAGGCGATAGTTAGTGGGCGCGACTTTGCGTCTAATTACAAGGAATGTAAGCTATGAACGATCTGACGCGTACGCATTCAAGTGATCAATATCAAAAGTTTGCCAATGAGGTAGAGCAGGATGCTCTCTTCATAAGAGAGCTCGCTTTACACACTCCGTTGATAAGACTCCCTTGGCTTAGCACTGCGACACGCTCTGTCTGGGCGAAACTTGAGTGTAATCAGCTCACCAACTCGTTCAAGATTCGGGGTGCTTACAATGCAATTCGAAAACTATCTCCAGATACTCCTCTGTTCACCGCTTCTGCCGGCAATCACGGGTTGGCAGTTTCCTATGTGGCGCAGCACCTGAAGCGAACCTGTACTGTCTTTGTGCCTGCTAACGCATCAGAGCTGAAACTGCGAAGGCTGGTTGATAGCGGTGCGCATGTCGAGGCTGCGGGAAAAGACCTTTTCGAGGCTTGCGAGATCGCCAGGAAGCAGGCAGCTCAGCAAGCAGGCGCTTTTATATCTCCGTTTTCGCATGCTGACGTCATAAAGGGACAGGGCAGCTTGGCAACCGAGATACTGGAAGAGGCCGTAATTGAGTTCGATAACATAATTGTTCCACTTGGCGGCGGCGGCCTGTTGGCAGGTGTCGGCGCGGTGTTCAAGGCACGCAGCCCCTATACACGTGTATTGACTGTCCATCCAAAAATATTCAACAGGGATCTGGAAGAAGGTTCGTTAGACGCGTTGAAAAAAGGAGTCTATCCGACAATTGCTGATGGCTTGGCGGTGCAGCACACAGACGATGATGTGGCTTTGCGCGACTTTATCCTGCCTTTGATTACTTCGAATATCGCCGTGGCGGAGCACGATGTCGAACGGGCCATCGTGGCGTTGTTGCACAATGAAGGTGTCTTGTCCGAGGGCGCCGGCGCCATCTCATTAGCGCCATTGCTTGCCGATCCTCAAGGAAAGGTTATTAAAGGCAACACGCTGGTTATCATCAGTGGAGGGAATATATCGACTTCGGTATTGATGAAGTGTATTGCGACCCATGAAAAGGATAGTGCGTCTGCCACATTGCTTGGCCACCAGTCGGCCAAGTTGATCGCCGAGACGCAGCGAAACATACCGGCCAGTCTTGAGATGACGCGAGAGTATCCGCAGGACGTTATCGTCACCGAGAGCAAGCATTTCTGGTTCGACATGCTCGATCAGTTGGCGCTCAAGTTCGAGAAGCTGCTGACTGACGTTCAGCGGCATCAAGAGTTTGCGACGCTGGAGGGACTTTCACTTGAGCAAGACAGTATTAACTATGTGCTGAACCGTACCCGCACGACGCTGGCCCGCTTGAATGATATCAATGGACAAGGGTTGTCTCACTCCTCGGCCAGCCATCGTTATCGTTTGATTATCCAGGAGTACGCCTTTTTGCGTAACAGTCTGGCGTGGTGCAGCGCCAGCAACGATCAAAGCGATTGTGTAATGTTTTTCGATCCACAGGAAAACAGTGATTCGGCGGTCAATTATGATCGGTATGGTTCAATGCTGCTGCGGGAGGTGGAAATCAATCTATTACAGAGTCTAGGATTCAGTAACACGAAGAACGACTTGTTGTTAGTGTCTTCCGGTCAGGCCGCCTATACGGTGATTGAAAGCTTCCTGTTGGGAAGTGTTTTTCAGCCGGGCACCAAGGTTGTCACGTCTCCCTATATCTACTTCGAAGCACTGGAGCAACTGGAACGTCTGCAGCACATTGAACTGATCCGATCCGACTCATGGGAACTGGATGCACTAGTTGCGTTGATCAATAGCTCGGATGCCAGCGTTATATTCCTCGACCCACTAGCCAATCTTGGCGCCATGAACATCCTGGACCTGAAAACCTTAGCCAGCAAAATGGTGATACATGACTGGCGGCATAAATGGCTGGTGATAGACGGCACAATGGTGTCTGGTGGTATCGATGTTTTCGAGGTGTTTTCTGCGCGAAACCATCCAACCGTTCTCTACTACGAGAGTGGCAGTAAGTACCTACAGTTCGGTTTAGACATGCAGATGGCGGGCGTAGTGGTAAGCACCAAGGCCCACATTGCCAGTTTGGCAACTCATCGCAGAAATACGGGGGGCGTAATGTACCAGTCCGCGGTCACCAAATTCCCTGAATATGACCGCCAGATGTACCTGAGCAGAATGCGACTGTTGAGCCGAAACGCCCAGATGTTTACTCAAGGCCTGCATGATAACGACTATCTGATGGCCCGAATTGATCTTGCCTATCCCTGGGGCTGGCGCGAACTTGGCTGGCAGCACGGTGGTGGTGTCGTTGCTATTTCGATGAAGGCCCCCGGTCTTAATAATCGTGCTTGTCTGGATGGCTTTATTGGTTTGTTACTGCAGCGTTGTCGTGAAAATCATATTCCTATGACCAAGGGAGTGAGTTTTGGATTTTCCATTACTCGCGTGTCTGCCGCAGCGGCGATGGCTGACAACATGCCTCCGTTTCTGCGCTTCTCCCTCGGAGAGGAAAGTACTAAGCACATGCAAAAACTGGTGAATACAGTAGTCCTTACCTTAAGCGATTTCTTGAGTGATTTTGATAACGAAGCTATTTGAGCCTCATCTGGAGACAGGGAAATGTCAGTTTTTGAAAGTGTGGAGTTCACGGCCAAGCGGGTTGCCGGTGTCACCGGAGTTTATAAAAATAAATTGCTGGATAACTTACAAAAACGCTTGGCACGGCACGTTGCCGGTGATGAGGCAGCTATCGAGAGTGATGAGCAAGCCCTGTTGGCCTTGCTGGAAAGTGAGTTGAATTTGGCGTTCGTCGAACAGTCCACGAAAAGTCTGGCGGCGGTCCATTTTTTGGCGAACGAATTACTTCGCCGTCGCTATCTTTTGCTAGATGACGGGCTGGAAATGTCACCGTTGATGTTTAAAGTTCAGCAACGCATCATGCAAGCACAGCTACAGAGTGATCTGGCGTCGCTGAGAAACGAAAAGCTTCCCTCGACGGAGGAAGAGTTCAAAGAGTGGTTTAATAAAAAGTGTGCAAATTATAAACACTCACCTCACCCTTTGTTTGAATACATTGAGCATGATGCGTCACTGGCAGAGTACCGTAACTTTATCGAGACGGAAGCCGCAGTGCATGTTTCATTTGACGATGTTATCGCGCTTGCACAAATCGGTGTTCGAGGCAGTCCAAAACTGGAGTTTTTTGATAACTTCCAGGACGAGTTGGGAAGCAGTGATCCTGAAAAGTTTCATTTGACAATGTTTGGTCGCTTGGTTTCTGCTTTGGAAATTAATACGGTTCGTCAGAGTGATATTGCCTGGCAGGCAGTGGCGTGCGGCAACTATATGTTATACCTCGCGCATTTCCGGAGTCTTTACCATTACTGCGCCGGTTATCTTGGTTTTTTGGAAGCGTTGACGCCGAAACGGTTCTCCAGCATTGCCAAAGGTGGGGCCCGTCTGGGGTTGTCCGAGCATGTGCTGGCGTATCATTACGACCATTCAGAACTTGACGTCAAACACGCAGAAGGCTGGCTGGATAACATAATTCTTTCAGAAATAAAGGAAAAAGGCGCTGACGTTGCCCGATTGTTTGCCTTGGGTGTTCTATTGCGTGAGCTTGTATCAAAACGCTATTGGGATGCCATTCTCAATACATTCTCAGCTGCCAAATAGCAGGGAGGTTGTGATGACAGGAAGTTTAATATTTGTCGAAGCAAGTCAATCTGGCGCGGGTGAAGTCGCATGCCGTTACGCACACCAGCAAGGGTTTGACGTTATTTTGCTATGCCGCGAACCGAAAGCCTATCCTCGAGCCATCTCTCAACATTGTCAGCTCGTGGTGAAAGTCGATACATCCGACGTCGAGTTAATGGTCGACGCTATTGAATCACTAATGGACCGATCGAAAATACGTGCTGTTACTACAACCAGCGATTTTTTCGTTGTCCAAGCTGCGCAACTGGCCACGCACTATGGGTTGCCGACAAATGAGCCGTCGGTCGTGCAACGATTCAGAAACAAATTTCAGATGCGCGAAGCCATCAATCGTATCGCGCCGTCACTCAACCCTGCGTATAGCTTGGCGAGTCATCTGGAAGAAGCGCTGGCATTTGCTGAAGAGGTTGGATTTCCTTTTATTGCCAAACCGGTTAACGGCAATGACAGTTTGTATGTGAAGAAAATCAATGACCCTGCCGAACTTGAGCGCTATTTGCAGGCCCGCCAGGGCTGGGGGTGTGATGTTTCCGGGCAGGATTTTGAACGTGGCACATTGCTGGAAGCTCTGGTCGGTGGGGAGGAGTTTTGCCTTGATCTACTGAAACCGCTCTATGAAGAATTTATTTTGATGGGTGCATTCAGGAAGACAATCACCAAGGGGGATGGAACTAACTTTATAAAAATAGGTGCCAGTTTCCCATCCTCTGACGAAGAAACGGTGTTGTTGTTTCGGCATATTGCCCCGCTGCTGAAGCAGTTGGGCTTTGTAGTAGGCGCTGTTAACGTCGACTGCAAAGTCATTGATGGGCAGGTCAAAATTCTGGAAATAAATCCGCGCCTGGTCGGTGATCAGATGGGGAGCCATATGATTGAGCTCGCGACGGGTGAAAACCCGGCTCATGCGATTGTCGAGCTGGCTCAGGGCAAATCCATTGAATGGAAACCTTCCATTAACAGAGGTGTTGCGATCCATCGCGTGACGATGCCCGAGGCCGGTTTTTTTCTGGGGCTTGAAAACGAGCAGGAAATGAGGGGGCACCCTAGTGTCGAGAGTGTTCAGGTGTTGGGTGAAATCAACAAATGGTACGAACCGGCAGCCTCTAACCAAGGAGTCATAGGCTCGATCATCGTCTCTCAGGACTCAGCGGAGCAAGCTATGATTTTGGCCGAATCATTGGCCAAAGCAGCAAAAGTGCGTTTGTCCAAAAGCAGGCATGACGACACCGTACATATCGCTATTTCGTCCTCTAATTAACTGATAAATCACATGATTCGAACCCTGCCTCGAGCGGTACAACTCCAACTGTTGGCGACCTTGCTGAATAGCGCCGGCGGTATCGTCAAACTGTTTATGCCGTTGTACTTCCTTGAAGTGTATGGGTACGAATTTTCTACTATTGCTTGGCTCATGGCGGCCTATGGCGGCGGATGCATTCTCGGAGCTTATGTCGGGGGTGTATTGTCGGAGCGCCTGGATTCGCAATGGGCCACCGGAATTTCCTTACTGCTGAGCGGCATTTTTGCTGCCTCTCTGGCGTTGGCTCCACCCCTTGAACTATTGCTGATCGTGGTACCTCTGGTAGGTGTTTTTGACGGTGCGTTTCGTCCAGCCAATTTGCGTCTGGTGATGGAGGGCTGCCCGCAAGAGCTACAAGTGCGTGTGCAGGGGGTGCATCGGGTGGTGTTCAATCTGGGAGTTGCCCTGGCGGGCGTTCTGGCCGGAGCTTTGGTCGGTTTTGGTTACGGCTACGTGTTTCTAATTCAAGGGTTGCTGAATTTGTTCGGTAGCTTGTTCTTGCTCGGCTATGCCTTGAAACAAACCACCGGTTTATGGCGGCCGGCGGGTATTGAGATAGTGCACAAGGACGCTGGCGGGGATGGAGGGAGCTCCCCTTGGAGAGACGGTTTTTTCCTTGTCTTCATACTTGGCCAATTGCTGGCTTTAGGCATATTCGATCAGATGTACGGTACGTTCGGGATCTTCCTGCGTGAGCACACTGATGCCGGCGCCCCGTGGATTGCCTACTTGTTTTCCATGAATGCACTGCTTGTAGTGGTGCTGCAATTACCCGTGAGTCGAATGATCGAACGACACGGAGTGGTCATCGCCTCGCGCTTGGGAGGTCTGCTACTCAGCGGAGCTTTTCTTATTTTGAACATGGGCAGCCATATCATCTGGGCTGTGTTGACGATGTTAGTACTCACTGCTGCCGAGTTACTGCTGACGCCTGTCTGGACACTGTCGGTTATGAACCGATCCCAAGGGCGTCAAAGAGGCAAATATTTGGGGATATTCAGCGCCGCCTGGTTAGGGCACTCGCTGTATGGTCCTGGTTTGGGAACATGGTTATACGGCGCCTATGGTGGCTTTATTTTGTGGTGGATATGCGCGGGGGCGGGGTTGCTGATGGTCATTCTGCATTACTCGGCTGTCCCACGATTATGGACAGCCCCTGTTACAAGTACGGAGGAACAGGCATCGATTGTTCATTGAGGACTGGAAATGAGCGCGTTACCTGATGCTTGTCCCGGCTCTTTCCTCTATCGCTGTATAGCCTCGGTCGCGACGAAGGTCACGTGTTCGCCGACATGCAGGTTCAACCGCAACTCATCGGCAATCCCGACAGCCACCCGGCTCAACCGCTCAAGTGGTTCAGCGAGGCCCGGCTCCAGGCTGCTGCTGACCTGGCTGAAATGCTCAATGGTCAGCCCGGCCACCCCGCGCGGCGCATTCACCAGCGTCCAGTGCAAGGAGCTGCTTTGCAGGGCTTCTCGAATTTCTTCGGCGGCGTGGCGTTGCAGTCGATCTTCTATTTCCGGATCGTCCAATGCCTCGAAATCGCCCACCAGAAACAACCGGACAATCCCCGAGGCCTGCATGCCATCGATCAGAGCATCCACCGCCAGCACTTGCTCGACCGGGCCGGGGACGATGGATTTTTCCACGTGCTCGCTGTTCATCGGCAACCCTGGTGCATCCAGCAGGCAGATCACCGCCGAACAACCGGCGACACTCTGCTTGACCCGCTCGGCGTCGAACACATCGCCGGTCTTGGTCCGCAATCCCGGGCGCGGTGGGAGCGCCGTCAGGTCATCCAGAATCGCGATCACTTCATGTTGGCGCCGCAGCATTTCAGCCATCAGCGCACTGCCCAGGCTACTCATGGCACCATAAAGCACCACTTTCACCACAGGGGTTTCGGCATTTTTCATGGCTGAGATTCCTTGTTTCCGACGTATATGTCGTGTGACCTGTAGGAATCGGTGAGGGTTCGACTGGGATTTAGAGGGTTTCAGATGCAACAGATCAAGGGCTACCACGCCCATGTCTATTTCGACGCCAGCAGCATTGATCAGGCGCGAGCGCTGTGTGAGCAAGCCGCGCACGTGTTCCCGCTGAAAATGGGCCGCGTGCACGAACGCCCGGTGGGTCCGCACCCGGACTGGAGTTGCCAGTTGGCGTTCGGGCCGGAGCTGATCGGTGACGTGCTGCCGTGGCTGGCGCTCAACCGCAAGGGTTTGGTGGTGTTCCTGCACCCGGTCACCGGCGACGATTTGCTGGACCACACCGAGCACGCGATCTGGATGGGCGCGATCCGGCCGCTGGACCTGTCTATTTTTTGATCAGAGGTTTTCTTCGGCTTCACCCGGCAAGTGCTCGTCCAGGTGCAGCCAGGGTAAACGGTTGTCGGTCCAGATATGCCGCTCGGCCGGGGCCTGCTCCGGGTGATCGAGGGTGGCGATGGTCACGTCGATGCTCTCGGGGCTGAGATGCGTCGTCAGCGCCAGTTGCGCCCCACAGTTCGAGCAGAAATAGCGCACGCAGGTTGTCGAAGAATCGTACTGCGCCGGTTTCCCTTTCAGCCATTTGAAGGCTGACGTGGGCACGGTGATCCAGGTCGTCACGATCCCGCCGCTGACCCGTCGGCAGATTGAGCAATGGCAGTGCGCGATGTCATGCAATGGACCGCTGAATTGATAGCGCAGATTTCCGCAGTGGCAACCGCCTGTGTGAAAGTCGCTCATGACCTTTCCTCCTGATGCGTATTTAGCGACGCCATCGCCGGCAAGCCGGTCTCGCTCCCACACTGGATATACGTCGTACACAAATCACCTGTGGGAGCGAGCTTGCTCGCGATGGCCTCAACTCGGTTTAACACCCTGCCCTAGTCCGACGACCGGTCACACATCCAGTCAATGCTTTCACCAGCGAAAGCTGGCTGAAAGCTTCCCCGATTAGGATCGCCCCACTACCGGCAACAGACCGGTCGGCCAATGCCAGTGTTTTATCGCTCGCACAGCCCATTTAACAACAACAATGGTGATTCTGATGTCCTCTATTACCCGCCGCTTCGCTGCAACTCCGCCCGTACGCCTCGTGCTTCCCGTTCTGCGCTGACCGCACCCGGTTCGCCCATTCCCTAGCCGCGCTACGCCTGGAGTATTCCCATGCTGACTTTCCTTGGCTTCGCCATGGTCATCACGTTCATGTTCTTAATCATGACCAAGCGCCTGTCTGCGCTGATCGCCCTGATCATCATTCCAATCGTCTTTGCCCTGTTCGGTGGTTTTGCGCCGAAGATCGGCCCGATGATGCTCGAAGGCATCACCAAGCTGGCGCCGACCGGCGTGATGCTGATGTTCGCCATTCTGTATTTCGCCCTGATGATCGATTCCGGCCTGTTTGACCCGGCCGTGCGCAAGATCCTCAAACTGGTCAAGGGCGACCCGTTGAAAGTTTCGGTCGGCACCGCCGTACTGGCGCTCGTCGTTTCCCTTGATGGTGACGGCGCGACCACTTATATGATCTGCGTGGCCGCCATGCTGCCGCTTTACAGCCGCATCGGCATGAGCCCGCGGATTATGGCCGGCCTGATCATCCTCGCCGGTGGCGTGATGAACATGACCCCGTGGGGCGGCCCGACTGCCCGTGCGGCCAGTGCACTGCACGTGGACCCGTCGGACATCTTCGTACCAATGATTCCAGCGATGGCGGCCGGCGTGGTGGCAATCCTGTTGATTGCTTACTTCTACGGCAAACGTGAACGTGCGCGTCTGGGGGAGCTGCACTTGGTGGGCGATGAAGTCGACCACAGCGAAATCAGCGTTTCGCAGTTCCCGGATGCCCGTCGTCCGAAGCTCATTTGGTTCAACGGCGCCCTGACCCTGGGCCTGATGTGCACTCTGATTGCCGGTCTGTTGCCACTGCCGGTGTTGTTCATGGTGGCGTTCAGTATTGCCATGATCGTCAACTATCCTTGCCTGCAACAGCAGAAGGACCGCGTTGCGGCTCACGCCGGTAGCGTGCTGGCGGTGGTCGGTCTGATCTTTGCCGCGGGCATTTTCACCGGTATCCTGACGGGCACCGGCATGGTCGATGCGATGTCGAAAAGCCTGCTGGCGGTGATCCCTGATTTCCTCGGTCCGTACCTGGCCGTAATCACTGCGCTGGTGAGCATGCCGTTCACGTTCTTCATGTCGAACGATGCATTTTATTACGGCGTGTTACCAGTACTTGCCGAAGCAGCCAGTCATTACGGTATAACCGCGGTTGAAATGGCACGTGCCTCGATCGTCGGTCAGCCCGTCCACTTGCTGAGCCCGCTGGTACCATCGACTTACTTGTTGGTGGCCCTGGCCGGTATCGATTTCGGTGACCATCAGCGCTTTACCCTGAAATGGGCAGTGCTGGTGTGCATGTGCATACTGGTTGCAGCATTGCTGATGGGGATTTTTCCGCTGTTCAGCACTCTATAAGCCCAAGACTCACCACAACGGGTCCAGGCTTCGCTGTTCGAAGCCTGGGCCTTTTGTGGTTTAACACATCCTCAAAGGAATACACATGGAATGGCTGACCAACCCTGAAATCTGGGTTGCCTTCTTTACCCTGACCGCCCTGGAAATCGTCCTGGGTATCGATAACATCATCATGATTTCGATCCTGGTCAGCCGCATGCCCAAGCACATGCAGCAGCGCACCCGGATCTTCGGCCTGGCGCTGGCCATGGTCACGCGGATCCTGTTGTTGCTGTCGATCACCTGGGTCATGCGCCTCACCGCCGACCTGTTCGAAATGTTCGGCCAGGGTATTTCCGGGCGAGACCTGATCCTGTTCTTCGGTGGTCTGTTCCTGCTGTGGAAGAGCTCGCAAGAGATGTACCACGCGCTGGAAGGCGAGGATGAGACCCACGAGGAACCGACCGCCAAGGGTGGCAGCTTCCTGTACACCATCATCCAGATTGCGATTATCGACATCGTGTTCTCCCTGGATTCGGTAATCACCGCCGTGGGTATGGTTTCTCATGTGCCGGTCATGGTCGCTGCGATCATCGTCGCCGTACTGGTGATGATGCTGGCGGCTGGCACCATCAGCGAATTCATCGACAAGCACCCGTCGCTGAAAATGCTGGCGCTGTCGTTCCTGTTGCTGGTCGGTACCGTGTTGATTGCCGAGTCCTTCGAAGTGCATTTGCCAAAAGGCTACGTCTACTTCGCCATGGCGTTCTCGCTGGCGGTGGAAGCGATCAACATCAAGATGCGCACCGCGATTGCGAAAAAACGCAAACAGCAAGATCCGGTGAAACTGCGCAAGGACATTCCGGGGCAGTAACCCGAACCTGTGCACTTGGCTGGTGTCAGCCAGTGCACAAAACCTGTGGGAGCGAGCCTGCTCGCGATTGCGGCCTGTCAGTCAACATCAGTGTTGAATGTGACGGCCTCATCGCGAGCAGGCTTGCTCCCACATTTTTTTGCTCAGTGGTTACCCAGGCGGATCGAGGTTATCCAGCACTCGATTGCGAATTCTTCGCGAAGGTTTGTTCAAAGGTTGACGCACCGAGCTCTGGTGGTTAGCGTCCCTCGCTCGCTTCAAACGACATGACAAGGAATGCATATGTCAGGAAAACCGGCTGCACGCCTCACGGACCCCACCACCTGTCCCCTCCCCGGCCACGGCACCAACCCGATTGCCAGCGGTTCTCCCGATGTGTTTTTCAACGGCCTTGCGGCCGCTCGGGTCAGCGACAAATGCACCTGCGGCCAAGCCCTGAACGGTGGATTCTCTTCAACCGTGTTCATCAACGGCCTGAACGCCATGACGCTCGATAGCACCACCAGTCATGGCGGCGTGGTGATCGGCGGCTCCGGCAACGTCATCATCGGCAGCTCTCATACCCCCACGCCGTTCATTCCGCCCCTGCCGATCATTGGTCAGCCCTTGGTCGAGTTCAAAGTCGTCAGCGCCGGCAATGGCGAGCCGATTGCCCAACATGACTACGAAATCGAAACCGCCGAAGGCCGCATCGTCAAAGGTCAGACCAACGCCGAGGGCATGACCCAAAGCGTCGCCACCCTACAGCCCGACCTCGCCGTAGTCCGCTGGACTGTCTGACGCCTCAAGGAAGAATGAAATGACTGGACAATGCATGGCCCCAGACGACCTGGACATGAAGAAACTCTGGGACAGCACCTGCGAACTCCCCGCCTGCAAGCGCGAAACCACCAAGGGCGGCCCCAACCCGAAAACCCGCGTCGAAGTGCCATTGCTGACCTGTAACTGCCTGTGGCGCAGGTTTCAGAAAGAAGCCGAAGAGTGGGTCGCACCGGGCGGCGTGTTGATTGCCGACCCGCAAGCTCGTAACCGCAAAATCAACGCGGCCTATGCACAGTTGTGGCTGGCGGATAACCGATTTCAGTGGGCGGGTTTGGCGGCGTTTGCTTCTAAGCAGGTGGGGTGTGGGTTGTTGCATGCCGCTACTTTAGAGCAACGAATTGAAGCCGAAAAAAAGGCCTATCGGACTCTCAAAGATAGCCAGCCCAAGGATCTGTATGAACATATGGTGGTCAACAAATGGCGTTCGGACCCTGAACTTTGGAACAAATGGAACCAGGCAAAGCAGCAGAATTCGGTCCCACTTACGAGTGATCCACTCTCTGGCGATGCGATTGCATTGCTCCAGGAAGAATTGAAATACGTTCACCAAATGCTGGCTCTTGGAAACACTGCTCTGTTCTTGGATGTTTACCCACTGCACCGTTTTTTTATGGTGCGTGGATTTAAAGAAATGGAGAAGTGTTTACCTGACCGCAGCAGCCTGCGTAGTGAAGTGCTCTGGCCTATTGCGGAAAAAGTCGACTTTGGTACTGCCCGTCTGGATATTTCCGAAACATTCGCCTCTATTGATAAGGGCGATGTTAGCGGCAGCGTCAGAGCGATGGCTCGGCATGAACAGTTAAATATCCTTCAACCTGCAATGTATGACGTAGAACATTTCGCACTATTAATGCGAGGTACTCAAGCGGGTGACGTGGTGTCGGTTGTTACTGGCTTATTTTCAGGGCTGCCGGAGGAAATACAGTTAACTCTAGCAAGTCAGTGTAAAGCTCCAGATGGTCGAAAAGTTGCTTTTAGCCGTAACCCCATCGCGGATTTAGCGGACAAGGATCAGCGAATGGAGTTCGTATTACGAGCGGCAACACAATTTGACACCTTGTTAAAAAACCCAACCGCCCATGCTCAACTAAAGGCATCGATCTCGGAAATTGCTAGCGGCGGAGGAGTAAATTGATGCGTAAGCTGGTTTGGAGCCTTCTGGCTCTGATATCTATATTTCTGATTATTTATATCGTTCGCGATTTGATAGCCGTAGATACAATTTCCGTTCGTGTAGGAAAGCCTTATGAAGATGTAGTACGAGACTCTACATTTCCGGTCAAAGCTAAAACCGCAATATATCCAAGTGAACCACCAGAAATAGACTCAACTTGGATTAGCAGTCCAGTTGTAGTCCAATTTGATGACCCGCAGCACGGCTTCACCTTACCGCCCACGAAGTTTGGTGCTGTAGGTTACAAAGAAGAGAAAGTATCGACCCTTACTACTTCTCCGATGTTGGAGGCTCTACCCTACGATCAGTTGGCTCCCTTAATCATCCAGTTGCAGGAGATGTTAAAAAATTCTGGATGGGTACCGCGGGATAATGAAAGCCACGCTTGGTTAAGGTTAAGTAACGAGGTCGATAGAAATGCTTTGCAGAACCTGTTGTTCGACCAAGTCGTCGTTGTGATGCTTCTGGTGCCGCACAAATATGGTCTTGCGCTTAACGTAAAATGCTATGCACGCTGTAATGAGCGCGACCCGAAAACGGCGAAATATCTAATCGACGTTAGCGTGGGTTCGGATTACTACAGCGAATGAAGAGTCGCTTCAAGACTTACTACAAGTGGTGGAAAGGGACGGTGTTTGCGGCGCTGTTCATATGCCTAAGCTCTTTTCACTTTCCGGTTGATAGGTTGATCCTTCATATCGGTAAGCCGTACGTAGAGGTCGTCAAAGACTCTACTTTTCCCATCGAACGCCAAATCGCCGTTTATCCAAGCGAACCGCCTGAAGTTGACTCCACTTGGATAAGCAGTCCGGTCGTCATTACTTTTGATGATCCTGAGCATGGCTTTACCTTGCCGGAAACCATCTATGGGGCTGTGGGTTACAGCAAGGGAAAAGTGGATGGCATCACTACATCTCCGATGGTGGAGACGCTACCTTTCGACCAGACAGCAAAACTGCTGAGCGACCTGCAATCCATGTTCAAAAAGACCGGTTGGACGCCTGAGCCGGTTGAAGGAAACGACTGGATAAAAGTATCGAGTGGCGAAGAGAAACGACAATTACAAGCCAAGCTGTTTGGTCAGGCTGACGGAGTAGTTCTCCTGATTCCGAACAAATACAGTCTGTTACTACACATCAAATGCTACGCCCGTTGTGATGAGCGAGACGCCGAAACAGCCAGGTATCTGATCGACATCGGGCTGAGCAGGGATCATTTCAGCGATTGAACGCTCCCCCGATTTTTGGGCTGCTGCGCAGCCCAGCGGGAGCAAGCTCCCTCGCCACAGGGATAGCGCTCATGGATTTTTTCAACAGAGTGGCTGAGACCTTCGGGTCTCTTCTTCATTTCTGCATGAACCTGTTTTCATGACAGTTTTGTTTCAATCACTTCTTTAGCTATGCGATGCTGGCGCCCAGACCGTTAGCCAACTACAGCTTAAGTACAGAACGTAGAACGTCGCGCGGCACCGTCAATTTGCCCCTTTGGGGCGCTACCACCACAGGGGGCCTGCATGCTCACCCTGCTCAATTTGTTATCTGCCGTGGCCTTGTTGATCTGGGGCACGCACATCGTCCGAACCGGCATCCTGCGGGTCTACGGTTCCAATCTGCGCCATGTGATCGGCCAGAACATGTCCAAACGCTGGCTCGCGTTCATCTCGGGGATCGTCGTCACCGCGATGGTCCAGAGCAGCAACGCCACCGCCATGCTTGTCACCTCTTTCGTCGGTCAGGGCCTGATGGCGCTGACTCCCGCTCTCGCGACCATGCTCGGCGCGGATGTCGGGACCGCGCTGATGGCGCGGGTGCTGACGCTCGATTTGTCTTGGCTGTCGCCGCTGCTGATCTTTCTCGGGGTGATTTTCTTCCTGTCCCGCAAGCAGACCCGACTGGGCCAGATGGGCCGCGTCAGCATCGGCCTTGGGCTGATCATTCTGGCGCTGCAGCTGATCGTCGAATCCGCCGCGCCGATTACCCAGGCGCAGGGCGTGAAGGTGATTTTCGCCTCACTGACCGGCGACATCCTGCTCGATGCTCTGGTTGGCGCGTTGTTCGCGATGATTTCCTACTCCAGCCTGGCCGCCGTCCTGCTGACCGCGACCCTGGCTGGCGCTGGCGTGATCAGTCTGCCGGTGGCCATCGGCCTGGTGATCGGTGCCAACATCGGCAGCGGCGTCCTCGCTTTCCTCAGCACCAGCATGCAAAACGCCGCCGGGCGCCAGGTGGCGCTCGGCAGCCTGCTGTACAAGCTGATCGGCCTGTTGCTGATCATTCCGGTGCTGGACCCGTTGGTGCACTGGATCGACAGCCTCGACTTCAGTCCTCAGGAAATGGTCATCGGCTTCCACCTGCTCTACAACACCGCGCGCTGCCTGGTCCTGTTGCCGAGCATCGGCCCGATGGCCAGGCTCTGCGCGTGGCTGCTGCCGGAGCGGCCGGAGCTTAACGGCATGGCGAAACCCCGGCACCTTGACCCGACAGCGCTGGTGACACCCAGCCTGGCGCTGGCCAACGCTGCTCGGGAAACGCTACGCATGGGCGACCTGATCGACAATATGCTCGAAGCGATGCTCGACGTGCTGCGCGGGAATCAATCCGCCATCACCCAGGAAATGCGCAAACTGACGGATGATGTCGAAGCGCTCTACAGCGCGATCAAGCTCTATCTGGCGCAAATGCCCCGGGAAGACTTGAGCGATCAAGACAGTCGGCGTTGGGCGGAAATCATCGAGCTGGCGATCAATCTCAAACTCGCCAGCGACCTGATCGAACGCATGCTGCGCAAGGTGCAGCAGCAGAAAACCTCGCAGCGCCGGTCATTTTCAGAGGTTGGCCTGGAAGAGTTGGCCGGGTTGCACAGCCAGTTGATCTCCAACCTGCGTCTCGGGTTGTCGGTATTTCTCAGTGCCGACAAGGAAAGTGCCCGCCAGTTACTGCGTGAGAAACGTCGCTTTCGCGCACAGGAACGCCGCCTGGCCCATGCTCACGTCAGCCGGTTGCAACGTAAGATCGTGCAGAGTATCGAGACCAGTTCACTGCACCTGGAGCTGATCGCCGACATAAAGCGCTTGAATTCGCTGTTCTGCAGCAGCGCTTATGTGGTGCTGGAAACGTCGGACACTGGTGCCTTGGCGGTTGACGATTTGGCTGACATCACGCATTCGCCTTGAACGTCTGGCGGTGTGGTCAGTCAGTAACATGTACTCAGCCTCAACGCCGTCTTCGCGAGCAAGCCCGCTCCCACAGGTGATCTGAGTCGGACACTGTTTCCAAGTGCACCAAAGATCCACTGTGGGAGCGGGCTTGCTCGCGAAGGCGGCATGACTGACGACACGGATCTCCGATTGGTTGCCTGGAAGCTTGCTATGCGTTGTCTGCTGTTCGCCTGTCTGTTGCTTGGTTCATTTCCTTCGTTTGCCCTGGATCGCTTTCAGGTCGAGGGTTATACGCTGCCCAACGGCCTGCAATTGCTGCTCAAACCCGGCACGGAGCGCGGGCATGTGGCGATTCGTCTGGTGGTCGGCGTGGGTCTGGATGATTTCAGCTGCGCCGACAAGGAGCTGCCGCATTTGCTTGAGCATTTATTGTTCAGCGGCATCGATGCCACCGGCGAAGGTGGCCTGGAAGAGAGGATGCAGGCCTTGGGCGGTGAGTGGAACGCCTACACCAGCAATGCCGACACCACGTTCGTCATCGAAGCCCCGGCGAAAAACCAGCGCAAGGTGCTCGACCTGCTGCTGGCGTTGCTGACGCAGACCCGAATCGACGACAACGCCATTAACGCGGCCAAACAAGTGGTCGAGCGCGAAGACGGCGGCCATTACTCTCATTTGCAGCGTTGGCTGGATCGTCAGGACCTGGGCCACACGGCGAGCAATCAGCTGGCGGTGGAACTGGGCCTCAAATGCCCCGAGCGGGCCGAGGTCGATCACCTGACCCGCGAGCAACTGGAGACAGTGCGCAAGGCCTGGTACGCGCCCAACAACATGACGCTGATCGTGGTCGGCGAGCTCGACAAGCTGTTGCCAGCGTATCTGGAACGCTCGTATGGCGCACTTGAAGCCGTCGACCCCAGCGATCACCTGTCCTTGCCGGAAATCCAGGCCAGTGCCGCCCATGAGCGCACGTTGAGTCACGGATTCGTCGGCGGTGGTGCCAAGTTGCACTGGCTGGTGCCGGAACCGGTGCTGCAGGATCAGCACGACGAAACCTTCGACCTGCTCAAGGACTATCTGGACTGGGCGCTCTATCGCCAATTGCGCCTGTCCCACAGTTTGTCCTACGGTCCCTCGGCCGAGCGCGAGGTGTTTGGCGGGGTCGGTTTCATAAGCCTGAACGCAGACCTCGAGCGCGACGACATGCCTGAGGCCGAACAGGTGTTGGAGGATTTGAGGGCCGGCTTGCTCAAGGATGGTCTCAACGCAGACACCTTCAACCGTCTCAAACAGGCCGCCATCGCCCGCCAGGCGTGGGCCGTGCAAGGCAACAGCGCGCTGGCCGATTACTACTGGAGCGCGCTTGGGGACTACCAGGACGGGCGCTTCGCCGACCCGGCGAAGGAACTGCAAGGCGTGACGCTGGCGGAAGCGAACAAAGCCATGCGCGAGTTGCTCATGCAGCCGGGGTATCTGCGGATCGAGAAGCCGGTCATGAGTTATGACCAGTTGATGTGGGCGATGGCCGGGGTGTTTGGCCTGATGGTCCTTGGAGTTTTAGCTTGGCGAGTCCATCGCAGCAGATAACCGATCCCTGTGGCTAAGACGCTTTGTGGTGAGGGAGCTTTTGTGGCGAGGGGATTTATCCCCGTTCGGCTGCGAAGCAGTCGCAAAACTGGCGAATGCGGTATGTCTGATTAACTTAATCGCGGGATAGGGGCCGCTTCGCAGCCCAACGGGGATAAATCCCCTCGCCACAGTAGATTTCCAATCCGGGTTTTGTGTTCGACAAAGTGACCGGCACCCTCGCCACGCCTGCGCCCGGGCGGTACTCTGTCGAGGATTTTTCCCACGACTATTGCGAACCGCCGAATGCCTACTCTGACCCTGTACGTGCAGCGCATCCTGGAATTGATCAAGCGCTATCCCGGGGTCATTGCGCTTGGTGGTTTTGTCTCCGGGGTCGGCAGCTTCATTCTGGTGGATCGCCAACAGGGCCTGGCGACCTGGATCACCATCATCATGGTGCTCAGCTGGATCTGGCTGATGCTGGAAAACAGCCTTACCAAGCTCTTTACCCGAATCTTCAAACGCGAAATTCCCCAGCCGTTGCTGCGCTACGCCACGCAGATGATTCACCAGGAAAGCCTGTTCTTCGTCCTGCCGTTCTTTTTCATCACCACCACCTGGAACAGCGGCCAGTTATTTTTCACCGGGCTGCTGGGCATCGCCGCGCTGATTTCCATCACTGATCCGCTCTACTACAAATGGCTGGCACCGCGGCGCTGGGCGTTCCTGGCGTTGCACACGCTGACCTTGTTCGCGGCGCTGCTGACCGCCCTGCCCGTCATCCTGCACCTGAGCACCTCCCAGAGCTTCAAACTGGCGCTGGGTACGGCCGTTGTCCTGTCGTTCCCGAGCCTGGCGTCCATCTTCCCGATCCGCACGGTGCGCAACGCGTTGGCAATTCTGAGTATCACGGTCGGCATCGGCGGCGTGGGTTGGGTGCTGCGTTCGTGGGTGCCGCCGGCAACCCTGTGGATGACCGATGTGGCGATCAGCACTCAGATGCAGGACCGCACACCCGGCAACAGCCTGGAAGAAGTCAGCGTCGAGCAGATCCGTGGCGACGGCTTGTACGCCTACACGGCGATCAACGCTCCGCGCGGTCTCGATGAGCGGATTTATCACGTCTGGCAGTTCAACGGCAAAGAGGTCGATCGCATCCCGCTGGACATCCACGGCGGGCGCAAGGAGGGCTACCGCGCCTGGACCCACAAGCGGAATTTCCCGGGCAATCCTGCGGGTAAATGGCAGGTCCGGGTGTTGACTGAAGACGGCCAGTTGATCGGTGTGTTGCGCTTCAAAATCATGGACAGCACACCGATCAAAGAAAAGTAATCCGGTTCGTGCTATTACGTAGATCTGCGTAAATAGCCGAACAAGCACGGAGCTTATGACCAGCAGCACAATGGCCGGCAATGCCCAGCTAGACGCCTCTCACTCACCCGCACAACTGCGGGTCACGGGTGACTGGACGCTCGCCCATTACGCCGATCTCAAGAACCTGAGCGAAAAGCTCCGCGGCCAATACGACGACAGCACGCACATTGACCTCAATGGCCTCGGTGCGCTCGACACCGCCGGTGCTTCGCTGCTGGTTGAGTTGCTCGGGTCCGAGCGTTTGGGCCGATCCGCCGAACATCCCGATTGCACACTGTCCCCGCCCGACCGCGCCTTGTTGCAGACGGTTTATTGCTCGCTCAGTGACTTCTGCGTGCCGATCAAGGAACCGGAAATCAGCGTCGGCATTCAGCTGCTGACCCGCATTGGTCGCGCAGTCGACACCGTCTGGCAGGACACCCTGCAACTGCTGGGCTTTGTCGGTCTGATCCTCGAAACCATCGCGCGCGGGCTGTTTCGCCCCAAGCGCTGGCGCATCACGCCAATGGTTGCGCACATCGAACAGACCGGCCTCGACGCCGCGCCCATCGTTGCCCTGCTGACCTTTCTGGTCGGCGCCGTGGTGGCGTTTCTCGGGGCGACGGTGTTGGCGAGTTTCGGCGCGAGTATTTTTACCGTGGACCTGGTGGCGTTCTCCTTTCTGCGCGAATTCGGCGTGTTGTTGACTGCAATCCTCATGGCCGGGCGCACCGCCAGTGCGTTCACCGCGCAGATCGGCTCGATGAAGGCCAACGAAGAAATTGACGCCATCCGCACGTTGGGCCTCGACCCGATGGAGTTGCTGGTGGTGCCGCGGGTATTGGCGTTGCTGGTGGCGCTGCCGATGCTGACCTTTCTGGCGATGCTCTCGGGCATTATCGGCGGTGGCGTGGTGTGCGCGGTGTCGCTGGATATTTCGCCCGCTATGTTCCTGTCGCTGCTGCAAACCGATATTGGCGTTCAGCACTTTCTGGTGGGGATCGTCAAAGCGCCGATATTCGCCTTCCTGATCGCTGCGATCGGTTGCCTTGAAGGCTTCAAGGTCAGTGGCAGCGCCGAATCCGTTGGCGCGCACACCACGTCGAGCGTGGTGCAGTCGATTTTCGTGGTGATCGTGCTCGACGCCGTGGCCGCGCTGTTTTTCATGGAGATGGGCTGGTGAGTCGTCTACCCCGAGCGCCTTCCGAGGCGGTGATCGAAGTCCGCGGGCTGTGCAATCGCTTCGGTAGCCAGAGCGTGCACGAGAACCTCGATCTGGATTTGTACAAAGGTGAAATCCTCGCCGTGGTGGGCGGTTCCGGCAGCGGTAAATCGGTGTTGCTGCGCAGCATCGTCGGCTTGCGCCAGCCCAGCGAAGGGATGGTGAAGGTTTTCGGCAAGAACCTGCCGACCCTGTCCGAACACGAGCGCTCGATGGTCGAGCGGCGTTTCGGCGTGCTGTTCCAGAAGGGCGCCCTGTTCTCTTCGCTGACCGTGACCGAGAACGTCGCCCTGCCCCTGATCGAACACGCGGGCCTGAGCCGTGAAGACGCCGAGCACCTGGCGGCGGTGAAACTGGCGTTGGCCGGGCTGCCGCTGTCGGCGGCGGACAAATACCCGGCTTCGCTGTCGGGCGGCATGATCAAACGTGCGGCGCTGGCCCGGGCCTTGGCGCTGGACCCGGACATTCTGTTTCTCGACGAACCCACTGCCGGCCTCGATCCGATTGGTGCCGCGGCTTTTGATCAATTGATCCTGACGCTGCGCGATGCCTTGGGCCTGAGTGTGTTTCTGGTGACCCACGACCTCGACACGCTCTACACCATCACCGACCGGGTGGCGGTGCTGGCGCAGAAAAAAGTGCTGGTGGCGGATGCCATTGACAAGGTTTCGGAAACCGACGATGCGTGGATTCACGAATACTTCCATGGCCCTCGCGGCCGCGCGGCGCTGACGGCCGCTAAACAGTTGAACGAGGTCTGACATGGAAACCCGAGCCCATCATGTATTGATCGGCCTGTTCACCGTGATTGTGGTGGCAGGCGCCCTGCTCTTCGGTCTATGGCTGGCCAAGTCCAGCGTCGACACCGAGTTCAAGGATTATGAAGTCGTTTTCAACGAGGCGGTCAGCGGCTTGTCCAAGGGCAGCGCTGTGCAATACAGCGGGATCAAGGTCGGCGACGTGGTGACGTTGCGCCTGGACCCGAAAGACCCGCGCCGGGTGTTGGCGCGAATTCGCCTGGGCGGCGATACACCGATCAAGGAAGACACCCGAGCCATATTGGCACTGACCGGGATCACTGGCACTTCGATCATCCAGCTCAGCGGCGGTACGCCGCAAAGTCCGAACCTCAAGGGCAAGGACGGCCATCTGCCGGTGATTATCGCGTCGCCCTCGCCCATCGCCCGACTGCTGAACGACAGCGGCGACCTGATGGCTGGCGTGAACACGCTGATGCATAACGCCAACCTGATGTTTTCCACGGAGAACGTCGAGCGCATCAGCAAGACGCTGGAACATCTGGAACAAACCACCGGCACCATCGCCGACCAGCGCGGCGATATTCGTCAGGCAATGCAGCAACTGGCGTCGGTCGGCAAGCAGGCTGGCGCCATGCTGGAGCAAACGTCGGCGTTGATGCGCAACGCCAACGGCCTGCTCAACGATCAGGGCAAGCAGATGTTCGGCAGCGCCGAGCAGGCGATGAAATCGCTGGAGCAAAGCAGCGCGACCATCAACACGTTGATCACGACCAATCAGGATTCTCTGAACAGCGGCATGCAGGGCCTCAATGGCCTGGCGCCGGCGGTGCGTGAACTGCGCGACACCCTGACGTCGTTGCGGGCCATCTCCCAACGCCTGGAAGCCAACCCCAGCGGTTATTTGCTGGGCAATGACAAGAACAAGGAGTTCACGCCATGAAGCTTGCGCCCCTCGCCCTCCTCGCCAGCTTCACGTTAGTCAGTGCCTGCTCGATCTTGCCCAAGTCCGAGCCGTCCGATGTCTATCGCTTGCCGTCGGCCCAGAGCAACGTCTCGGCCAGCCCCGGCGGGCCGCAACGCTGGTCGCTGCGCCTGAACAAACCTCAGGCCAGCGAAGCGTTGAACAGCCCGAAAATTGCGGTGATCCCGCAAGGTGATTTGATCAGCAGCTACACCGCCTCGCGCTGGAGCGATCCGGCACCGGTGTTGCTGCGTAATCGATTGCTTGATGGTTTTCAGCGGGACGGTCGGGTGCCGTTGCTGAGTACGGATGACAGCAACTTCCAGGCAGACCTGGAATTGGGCGGGAGTCTGCAGGCGTTCCAGACTGAATACCAAGGCACCGCGGCGAGCGTGGTCGTGCGGCTGGATGCGTTGCTGGTGCGCGGGTATGACCAGCGAATCCTCGCCGGCCGACGCTTTGAAGTGCGTCAGCCATTGAACGATGTGAAGGTGCCGGCGGTGGTGGCCGGGTTTGGCCAGGCCAGTGATCAGTTGACGGTGCAGGTGGTGCGTTGGGCGGTTGAGCAAGGGCAGAAAGTCGCTCCGCCTCCCCACCCTTAAAGCCAACACAACCCCAATGTGGGAGCGGGCTTGCTCGCGAAAGCGGTGTGTCATTCAACAGTGATGTCGACTGACACACCGCATTCGCGAGCAAGCCCGCTCCCACAGGGTTTTTCTCCACAGTGGTTTTTGTGGTTAACCGAAGAACCAGTAGCAGACGCCGATGGCGCCTAGAACGCCGGCAAGCTCCGCCAGCAACGCACACCCCACCGCATGCCGTGCCCGCTGAATGCCCACCGCACCGAAGTACACCGCCAGTACATAGAACGTCGTTTCAGTACTGCCCTGAATCGTCGCCGCCACCAGCGCCGGGAAGCTGTCCACCCCGGAGGTCTTCATGGTCTCGATCAACATCGCCCGCGCGGCGCTGCCGGAGAATGGTTTGACCATCGCTGTCGGCAAAGCATCGACGAAGCGCGTGTCCCAACCGGCCCATTCCACCAGATGCCGAATCCCGTCGAGACCAAAATCCAGCGCCCCGGACGCCCGCAATACGCCGACGGCACAAAGCATCGCCACCAGATACGGCAGCAGGTTCTTGGCCACGTCGAAGCCTTCCTTGGCACCTTCGACGAACGCTTCGTAGACCTTCACTTTGCGCAATGCCCCGATCACCAGAAACAGCATGATCAACCCGAACAGCGTCAGGTTGCCGAGGATCGATGACAACCCGGCCAGAGCGGTCGCCGAGAGCGTCGCCAGCAGCGCCATGAAGCCACCGAGAGCCAGGGCACCGGGAATCAGATACGCGAGCACCACCGGGTCCCACAGCCGCAGACGCTGCATGAACGCCACCGACAGCAGGCCGACCAGTGTCGAGCAGCTTGTTGCCAGCAGGATGGGCAGAAACACCAGCGTCGGATCGGGCGCACCTTGCTGGGCGCGGTACATGAAGATCGTCACCGGCAGCAGGGTCAGGGAGGAGGCGTTGAGCACCAGGAACAGGATCTGCGCGTTGCTGGCGATAGTGTCGCTGGGGTTGAGCTCTTGCAGCGACTTCATGGCTTTAAGGCCGATCGGCGTGGCGGCATTGTCCAGGCCCAGGCCATTGGCGGCAAAGTTCAGCGTGATCAGGCCGATGGCCGGGTGACCGGCCGGCACTTCCGGCATCAGGCGCAGGAACAAGGGGCCCAGCGCCCTGGCCAGCCATTCGACGATCCCGGCCTTCTCGGCGATTCGCAGAAAGCCCAGCCAGAGGGTCAGGGTACCGAACAGCAGGACCATGACCTCGACCGATAACTTGGCCATGGCGAAAATGCTTTCCACCATCGCCGCGAAGATTCCGGCATTACCGCCGATCAGCCATTGCGCCAGCGCCGAAACGGCCGCCACGATGAAGAAGCCAAGCCACAGGCCATTGAGCATCAGTTAAATCCCCCGAAGAATGCCGCGAATGATAGCGGGGTAGCCAGAAACGACAAACCCCGGATTTCTCCGGGGTTTGTATTAACGCTATCTATCTGTAGGAGCGAGGCTTGTCCGCGAACGGGACACTGCGTGTATCTAATCAACCGCGTTATCGTTCTTCGCGGGCAAGCCTCGCTCCTACAGGGACCTGCGTCAGTTGCTGGAAATCTCGCCAGCCGGCAGTTTTTCCTTGCTGCGCCAGTGCGGCAACGAGTTCCAGTAACGCTGGCCCTTGGCATCGTCGTACATGCCTTCCCAACGGGAGATGACCAGCACGGCCAAGGCATTGCCGATCACGTTCAACGCGGTACGCGCCATGTCCATGATGCGGTCGACACCGGCGATGAACGCCAGGCCTTCGAGCGGAATACCCACGCTGCCGAGAGTGGCCAGCAACACCACGAAGGACACGCCCGGTACGCCGGCGATGCCTTTGGACGTCACCATCAGGGTCAGCACCAGCAGCAATTGCTGGCTGATCGACAGGTCGATGCCGTAGAGCTGGGCAATGAAGATCGCCGCGATGCTCTGGTACAGGGTCGAACCGTCGAGGTTGAATGAGTAACCGGTCGGCACCACGAAACTGCAAATGGCTTTCGGCGCGCCGTAGGCTTCCATCTTCTCGATCACGCGCGGCAGCACGGTTTCGGAGCTGGCGGTGGAGTAAGCCAGCACCAGCTCATCCTTGAAGATGCGCATCAGCTTGATCACCGAGAAGCCGAACAGCCTGGCGATCAGGCCCAGCACCACGAAGGCGAAGAAGGCGATGGCGACGTAAACCAGGATCACCAGTTTGGCCAGCGGTACCAGGGACGCGAAACCAAAGTTGGCCACAGTCACTGCGATCAGTGCGAAAACGCCGATCGGGGCGTAGTTCATGATCATGTGGGTGACTTTGAACATGCTTTCCGACACGCCCTGGAACATCTTCACCAGCGGATCGCGCAGGTCCGATTGCAGGCTCGACAAGCCGAGACCGAACAACACGGAGAAGAAGATGATCGGCAGCATCTCGCCGCGGGCCATGGCCGCGAAGATGTTCGACGGGATCAGGTTGAGGATGGTTTCGATGAACGCGTGTTCATGCTGAACCTCGGCAGCCGTCGCCTGGTACTTGGAAATATCCACGGTACCCAAGGTGCTCATGTCGATGCCGGTGCCCGGATGGAACACGTTGGCCAGCACCAGACCGACCACGATGGCGATGGTGGTGACGATCTCGAAGTAAATGATGGTCTTGAGGCCGATACGCCCGAGTTTCTTCGCATCGCCTACGCCCGCGATGCCGACGATCAGCGAGGAGATGACGATCGGAATCACGATCATCTTGATCAGACGGATAAAGATATCGCCTGCCGGTTGCAGGACGTTGCTGATCCACCAGGCTTTTTCGGCACTGAAATGGTTGAGCAGTGCACCGATTGCTATCCCCAGAACCAGACCGATGAGGATCTGCCAGGCGAGGCTGAGCTTTGCCTTCTTCATATCTTTACCCTTACTTGCGTTTGACTCAGGCGAATGCAAGAACTGGAACGCTCGTGGCGAAAAAGTCTGTGCATCTGCCCCCGTATAAGGTGCCCCGGAGCGCTTTATTACGGCTCTCTGGCAGGCGAAAAAAGGCGCAACTATTCCGATGCAAGGAAGCAACGTCTAATGCCGTAAACGCCTACCCTATGCCGAATCGGCATGAGCTTTTTTAATTGAAACTCGCGTCCCAACCGGTTCGAATACGACATTTCGGCAGGCATAAGTGCCGTGAACCGGCCATTTCAGAGGAGGTTGGTTGTTTTTTAAACAGTTGAATTCATGGCGAAATTTACGAAAAAGCCTACGTTTGGCAGCGAAAACTCATACGCCGAATGTCGAAGGTTTCTCGATATACGGTCGTAAAGAAACACCGCGAAACGGTTTTGCGGGGAATATGCAACACAGAGGGGAATGAGCGCAGTGCTCTAGATCAACGTTTTGCACGTTGAAGCTCTCCGCAAGTCCGTCGAGCCCCTCGGGGCTGGCGAACCTGCGTCGCAGCTTTATACCTGACCTGGCCCTTGCGCAGACACTCCATGTGCCCGTAGGTCACTCCGCCCCTGAAACAGGCAGAACGTCCCGACCCCTTGGTCATGCGCCTGCCTTCCTCGGGTGGCGCACTGGAAAGGAGCATGCTGCTCCTCTCGTGTTACAAACTCAGTACCAGTTCGGATCTTTCTTGAGTTGCTCCATCAACAGGTCCTGCATGCCCTGATCAGGCTTGCCGAGGAAGCGGTAATCGGCATGTCGCGTTGGCGACTTGTCGGCCGGCAGTCCTGCAGGCACCTCGACCAGCATCGCATAGGCATCCTTTTTGTCGAAGCTGAAGGCCACGATCAGGCGCTTGTTCAGGCACGTCGGTTGCGTTTCGCAAAGCGGCCCGACCAAGTACTTGTCGCCATCCTCTTCAACAGCATTCATTTGCTCGGCATCGCCGGACAGGTTCATCACCCATTCCGGCAGTCGCTCTTCCTTTTTAACGACTTTAGTCCAGGTTTCACGGTACTGCGGGTCCGAATTCAGCAATTCGCTGGCCCGCGTCTGGCCATCATTGGCCGCCATCGCCATGGCACTGCCGCCCAGAAACAGGGCGGCTGCCAGAGTCTTTAACAAAACGCTCATATTCAGCCTCGACCGCGACGGCCAAAGAAGAACGAAGCAATGAACATCACCAGGAACACGACAAAGAGAATCTTGGCGATACCCGTGGCGGTGCCCGCGATACCACCGAAGCCCAGCACTGCGGCGATGATGGCAATGATCAAGAATGTGATTGCCCAGCTCAACATGGTGATTCTCCTTACGCTTCTATATTAGAGATGTAGCTTGTGGTGCTTTTCCCGGCGCATCGAGCGCGCCAAGTTCGTTTGCTCAGAACACCCAACGTTCCTGACGAGGCATTTCATCCACTGGCTGAGCCTGGTCGACGTCCATCATTCGCATCGGGGCGAGATCAGCCTGGTGGCTGCTGACGGCGCTGAAGTGGGTCTGGGTTGCGCGTTGAATCGATACGTGCGGCGCCTCGGGTTGCTGGCTCTGTTCCCACAGAAGGAACCGCTGGCCGGCGATCAGCGTGATCAACAGCGCCAGAATGCCAAACAGTCCTTGTTGAATATGCAAAGGCGAGATGCGCAATGGGGCGACACGTTGGCGATTCATCCTGAAACTCCTCCCACTCTGGTGGTGATCCTGTTAGTGGGCGTCGATTCAAAATGGCCCTGATTACCCAGACTATTGCAGCCTGCATGCCAGCTTTTCAATAGAAAAAAACTGTTATAAATCAATAAGTTAGTTTTAGCTCAGAAATCACGGCGGACGCATCCTGCACGATGGACCGCGCAAGGTCGTGCGTATTGCACGATCAATTCCCGGGGACTTTGATTATTTTTGAATTGAGAGGAGGGCGTAGGTGTCAGAAAAGGACGTGGGAAGTCGCCGTAAAACTATTCTTCTGGTAAAAAACCAAAGAAATCAGCCCATTAGCTAATGGATGAGTAGACAGCTACCCTGCCATGGCTGGAAAGGATCAGAATCAACCATGCAACTTGCCCGATTTTTCCGGGACTAACCAAGATCATTCATTAAAGGAGCGCAGGAACATGGAATCAGCCACTGAGCATCAAGGCCGCATTCTGCTGGTGGATGACGAATCCGCTATTCTGCGAACCTTCCGCTATTGCCTCGAAGATGAAGGCTATAGCGTGGCCACCGCGAACAGCGCGGCGCAGGCCGATGCTTTGCTGCAACGGCAGGTGTTCGATCTGTGTTTCCTCGATCTGCGTCTGGGTGAAGACAATGGTCTGGATGTTCTGGCTCAGATGCGCATCCAGGCGCCATGGATGCGGGTGGTGATCGTCACCGCTCACTCGGCCGTGGACACCGCCGTGGATGCGATTCAGGCCGGTGCTGCCGACTACCTCGTCAAACCTTGCAGCCCCGACCAGTTGCGACTGGCCACCGCCAAGCAGCTGGAAGTGCGGCAGCTCTCGGCCCGCCTGGAAGCACTTGAAGGCGAAGTGCGTAAACCCAAGGACGGTCTGGATTCCCATAGCCCGGCCATGAAAGTGGTACTCGAAACCGCACGCCAGGTCGCCAGCACCGACGCCAACATTCTGATCCTTGGCGAGTCCGGCACCGGTAAAGGTGAACTGTCACAAGCCATTCACGGCTGGAGCAAGCGCCAGAAGAAATCGTGCGTCACCATCAACTGCCCGTCGCTGACGGCGGAATTGATGGAAAGTGAACTCTTCGGCCACAGCCGAGGCGCGTTCACCGGTGCCAGCGAAAGTACCTTGGGGCGAGTCAATCAGGCCGATGGCGGCACGTTGTTTCTTGACGAGATCGGCGATTTTCCTCTGACGTTGCAACCCAAGTTGCTGCGTTTCATCCAGGACAAGGAATACGAGCGTGTGGGCGATCCAGTGACCCGGCGCGCCGATGTGCGAATTCTCGCGGCGACTAACCTGAACCTCGAAGACATGGTGCGCGACGGTCGTTTCCGAGAAGACCTGCTCTATCGCTTGAACGTCATCACTCTGCACTTGCCGCCACTGCGCGAACGCCGGGAAGACATCCTGAACCTGGCCGACCGTTTCCTCGCTCGCTTCGTCAAGGAGTACGCGCGCCCTGCCCGTGGCTTTAGCGATGAGGCCCGTGAAGCGTTGCTGGGTTACCGCTGGCCCGGCAACATTCGCGAACTGCGTAACGTGGTGGAGCGGGCGAGCATTATCTGTCCCCAGGAACGGGTCGAGATCAGCCACTTGGGCATGGCCGAGACTCCGACCAACAACGCGCCGCGTATTGGTGCGGCGTTGAGTCTGGATGAGTTGGAGAAAGCCCACATCGGTGCCGTCCTCGCCACCGCCGACACGCTGGACCAGGCGGCCAAGACTCTCGGCATCGATGCCTCGACCCTCTACCGCAAACGCAAGCAGTACAACTTGTGAGCCTGCGATGAAACTGGCGATGAAGCTGCGGACTCGGCTGTTCCTGAGTATTTCGGCGCTGATCACCGTGGCGCTGCTCGGGCTCTTGCTCGGGCTGGTCAGCGTGATGCAGATGGCCGGCACCCAGGAAGTCCAGGTTCGTAACAACTTCGTCACGCTGGACCTGGGGTTGAAATTGCGTCAGACCCTGGGCGATCAGCTCATGATCATGATCAACGACAAGCCTGATCCCGCGGCATTCGAGGCTGCCAGGAAGCACTACCTCGAGTTGCTCGAAGAAGGCATCACCCTTCAGCAATCCGGCAACGGCAGCTACGGTTTCATACAGTCGAAGGCTGACTACCTCGACTTTCTTCAGGTCTACGATCAGACACAAGCGCCGACGCCTGCGTTGAGCGGCAATGAGGCGCTGACGGAAAAATTCAATATTTTGCGCAACGGTCTGGTCACTGAACAAAAGCGCGCACTGGATAACATCAACGATACCGAGCGTAAGGCCCGTGAACGCGCGTTGTTGATTGCCGGTCTGCTCGGGTTGGTGGGGTTGGCGGTGCTGATCATCGGTTTCGTGACTGCTCACGCGATCGCCCGGCGGTTTGGCGCTCCGATCGAAGCGTTGGTCCAGGCCGCCGACAACATCGGCCAGGGCAATTTCGAAGTGACCCTGCCGGTTTCCTCCGCCGAGGAAATGAACCAACTGACCAAGCGCTTCGGCATCATGGCGCAGGCGCTGCGTGAGCACCAGGCGATGAATATCGACGAGCTGCTCGCCGGTCAGCAACGTTTGCAGGCGGTACTCGACAGCATCGACGATGGGTTGTTGATGATCGACCGCGAAGGCCATTTGGAGCACCTCAATCCAGTGGCCCAGCGGCAGTTGGGTTGGGACTCCGATCGTCTCGGCCAAGGGCTGGGCACAGCGCTCGATCGTCCCGAACTCGATGAGCAACTGCAACTGGTACTGCGCGGCGGGACCCTGGAGCGGGCGCCGGAAGACCTGAGCGTTGAGGTCGATGGTGAATCGAGGTTACTGACTTACAGCCTGACCCCGGTCAGCCACACACAGGGCCATATCCTCGGCGCCGTGATGGTGTTGCATGACGTCACCGAACAGCGTGCCTTCGAGAGGGTGCGCAGCGAGTTTGTCTTGCGCGCCTCCCATGAGTTGCGCACACCGGTGACGGGGATGCACATGGCCTTCGGCCTGTTTCGCGAGCGGGCGAAATTTCCTGAGGACTCCCGCGAAGCCGACTTGCTGGACACCGTGAACGAAGAAATGCAGCGCTTGATGCAGTTGATCAACGACCTGCTGAATTTCTCTCGCTACCAGAACGGATTGCAGAAGCTCACGCTGGCGCCGTGTTCAATCGAAGATCTACTGGGTGAGGCTCAGGCGCGTTTTGCCGGGGCTGCGGCGCAGAAGGGCATCGAGATGCGGGTGGAAGTGCAGGGCCCGTTACCCAGATTGCAGGCTGACCAAGCGCAATTGGACCGGGTGCTCGATAACTTGATCGATAACGCTTTGCGCCATACCGCCCAGGATGGACTGATACGTCTGCAGGCGCGACGCCATGGGGAGCGGGTGATTATCAGCGTCGAAGACAACGGCGAAGGCATTGCCTATGGTCAACAGGGGAGGATCTTCGAACCCTTTGTTCAGGTTGGTCGCAAGAAGGGCGGTGCCGGGCTTGGTTTGGCGTTGTGCAAGGAAATCGTGCAGTTGCATGGCGGGCGGATGGGCGTTTATTCGCGGCCGGGGCAGGGTACGCAGTTCTACATGGCGCTGGCGGTTTAACCCCGGCAGTCTCCTCAGGCTTCATCATCCAGGCGTCGATTGCTCAGTCGGCGACCACGGGTAATCAGTTCGATGAACTGCACGGCGCTCAGTGCATGAGCAAACAGCCAGCCCTGACCGTACTTCACTCCTTCGCTGCTCAGAAATGCCGCTTGGGCTTCATGTTCGATGCCCTCGGCAATCACCCTGAGTTGCAGGGCCTGGGCCATGTGAATGATGTGTGGTGCCACGCCGCTGCTGGCGGCGTCATGGCCCAGCGCATCAATGAACGCCTTGTCGATTTTCAGGCAGTCCACCGGCAGGGTTTGCAGGTAGGCGAGGCTGCAATAGCCCGTGCCGAAATCATCGATCAACACCTGATGCCCGACATCGCGCAAGGCTTGCAGGTTTTCCCTGGCCACCACCACATCGATCAAGCCACGCTCAGTCACCTCAAAGGCAATCTGCTTCGCCGCGACCCGGTGCAAGGTCAGCAGGCGTGCCATCACCTGGCCGATACGCGGCACCATGACGTCGCAAGCTGCAAGGTTGACGGAGATGTACAACTGCGGATTGGCGCGTAGCAGTTGCCCTAGTTGTTCGAGAAGTCGCTGTAATACGAAGTCGGTCATCTGGCGGATCTGGCCGGTGTTCTCGGCCATCGGAATGAACAGGTCGGGGCTGGTCAGCGTGCCGTCCGGCCTTCGCCAGCGCAGCAAGGCTTCGGCCCCGACACAGTTGCGGCTGTCGAGATCGAAGATCGGTTGATACAGCACCTGTAATTCGCCTCGCCGTATGGCGCCGTTCAGTTCGGCGTCCAGTGACTGACGCTGGCGCACCAGCAGAAACACCATGAAACCGACTAAAACACCCAGCGCCAGACTGGCCGGCAGCAGCCACCACCACACTCCTGGCACATGCATGCCCGTGCGCGGGGTGATCAGCACTAATTGGTATTCGGGATTGTTGGTGGGCATACGGTAAATCAAGCGGGTTTGTGTCACTTGCAAGGCGTCGCGGCTTGTCAGGGGCAAGGACTCTTTGGGTGGCCAGGCCTGTGGGACACCCAGCACAGGAATCGCGCGGGTGCCATTATCGAGTACCACCAGCAGGCTGCTTTCCGGCGACAGATCGACCATGTCGGTCAAATGGCCGCGAGAGGTTGCGACCCGAAAATTGCCGCGTCCCAGCATCAGCGCCGCACGGTTTTCATCGGGTTCGGTGGTAGTGTTCAGCCAGAAACTGTAGGTGGGGCCCTTGATGTCCGGGGGGCGAATCATCGACAGCCCTCCCTGGCGAGGGCGATTTGAACAGATCCGCGATGCATCCATGTAAGTGGCTTCATAAACGAATCGGTAGTTGAAGCTGACCTGTTGCAAGGTCGCGATCATTTCATCATCGCAGCCTCGCAGCGGCTGGGCTTCCAGATCGTCGAGGCTTTCGCGTAGCTGCCCGAACAGCTGCTCCAGCCGGGCGAGGAAGCGCTCGCCCTGGGCGTTCATTTCCTGACTTTCCCTCTGCTCGACTTGATTCATCGCTAAAAACAGGCTGGCAGCCATCAATAGCGTTGCGCTCAAGGCAGCAGCCAGCATCGCCAAAAACCAGGGGCGATAAAACCAGCTACGGAGCGTCTCTCGAGCTACAGCCATTATGGATATCCGAAGAATTACCAATGAGTTATAGCTGCTGATTGAGAAAAAGCCCTTACCGTCGGGCGGGCGTCATTATTTTGTCTGATTCAAGACTTGCAGGAGCGCCGCAGTCTGAGCGTCCGGTGTGCCGTCGAATCGGGAGGGGCGAAAATGCATCTGGAAGGCCGCCAGTACGTGACGCGTGGCCACATCTAGCTCGCCCGTTTGTGGTGTGGCATAACCCAGGCGAGCCAGCTGTCCCTGATACCAACTGATGCTCGGCAGTTCTGTTACGAACCGGGCTTGTTGGCGTACGACGGCCTGCTCGTTTGGCCAGACGCCGAGGCCTTCGGCGGCCAGGCGCTTCCAGGGGAACAGCGGGCCGGGATCGAGCTTGCGCAGCGGCGCGATGTCGCTATGGCCGATGATGGAGTGAGGATTGATGTTGTAACGCTTGCTGATGTCCTTAAGTAGAAAGATCAACGACTGAACCTGATCTTCACTGTAGGGGTACCAGAGTCGGCCGGTCGGCGTGTCTTTGAAGCCAGGATTGACGATCTCGATGCCGATGGAGCTCGAATTCAGCCACGTCCGGCCTTGCCATTCGCTTTCGCCTGCATGCCAGGCGCGAAGATTTTCACCCATCAGCTTATAGATGGTGGCGCCCTTGTCGTCACCGATCAGGTAGTGGCTGCTGACTTCGCCGTGGGTCAGCAATTGCAGCGAGCTTTCGAGCGAGGCGGAGGTGTAATGCACCACCACGAACTGAATACGACTGTCGTGATTGGCTGAAGGGTGGCTGGTGTCGATCCGGGGACCGCTGGCACAGCCTGCCAGCAGAAGCAGCGACACGATAAGGGCAAGACATTTCATGGCTAGAAGGAATACACGCAAGACAGTAATGCAACAGTGTAACGTACTGCCTTGCGAGCCGAGGGCAAAAGCGCTGTTTTAAATAAAATGGAACAATTGGCTGTCAGCCTGCCTCCAGTCGATTGCGACCGGCGTTTTTTGCACGGTATAGCGCCTGATCGGCTCTTTTCAGTACCAGATCGCTGTGTTCGCCGGCTTTAAACGCAGTCACACCCATGGAAATGGTGATCGTCACCCGCTCGCCCTTGAAGTGAAAAGGGCAGGCTTCGATTGATGCGCGCAAGGATTCCAGCAGTTTCGCTCCGGCAGCCAATGGCGTAGCGGGCATTAACAGGACAAATTCCTCACCGCCAAACCGCGCAATGAAATCCGTCCCCCGCAGGCGTTTGCGCAGCACGCTGGCGATGATTTTCAGCACCTTGTCGCCTGCCAGGTGGCCGTAGTTATCGTTGATGCGTTTGAAATGGTCGAGATCGAGCATCGCCAGCAACAGGGTGTCGCCGTGTTGCTGCCATTGGTGGACTTCGTGTTCCAGTCGTTCACTCCAGGCTGCTCGATTGGGCAGGCTGGTGAGTGGATCGATCAGGGCTTTCTGGCGCTGTTCTTCAAGGTGCTCACGGTAGCCCAGCGCTTCCTGTTCCATGTGCGCCACACGTTCGGCCAAGCTATGCAAGCGTGCCGCGACTTCCTGCTCACGTTCGTCGCGCTGCTTCTGGTGTTGATCCATGGTGCCGAGCAGGCCTTCGAGATGGTTTTCCAGGACGTGCTTGAGGTCGTCCAGGTCCGCCGCTTCCTGCATGCTGCTCTGCAGGCCATCAACTTGCTCGCGGATCTGTGTATCCATCTCGCGCGCAGCAGATCGGTTGTCGGCATGGCCGTCGCTGGCCGCCTGCAAGTTGCTCTGGAACGACTCGAGGCGTTCGTTGAGTTGCTGCAGATAAGCTTCGAATTCATGCTGACCGCTGTCGGTGATCGCCAGCATCAAAGTCGCCAGATCGTCGAGGATCGGGATTAATTCATACCAGTTCAGACCGTTTTGCAGGCGATCACGCATTGCTTCTGCTTGCGGTCGATGGCGTTCGGGCAGCGTCAGGTCGTCGAGCAGGCCCAGGAGCGTGTCTTCGATGTGCTTGGCAACCGAACTGTAGGACGGCTCGGGCGAGTCGGGCAGGGCGTAGAGAATATGCTCTGGCTCGAAGTGCTCTGCATCGATGGTCGCCAATGCCGGGGTCAGTTCATCAGGGTTGATTGCCTGTTGAATTGGCTCGGCTGGCACGATGTCCGGAAGCGCTGGCTCCTGCAGTTGTTCAATGTTCGGCTGTACGTGTGGCTCTACAGTTTGCGCAGATGCAGTTTTTGGCTGAAGTACAGGCGGGACAAAGGCCACCACTTCAGGAGTGGGTGCCTCTGCGGCTGGTGCCTGCGTCTCCAGGGTTTCAGGAATGGCTGCGGCGGGTTGGGCGTCGAGTACCGTTGGCGGTACGACTGACGGCTGCTCGACCACAGAGGCGAGATCGACCGTTTCATTCGGGGTTGCGGCCAGCGGCGCGGCAACGGGTTCGACAGTCGCCGTTTGCACCGCAGGAGCGGCGATCTGCGGCGCGGCCTCATCCGTTTCCCGGTTACCGAACAGTCGCTGCAGAAAACCAGGACGATCAGGCTCTGGCGGGGTGTCCAGTTGACGCAAGGCTTTGCCTTGCAGGCCACTGAGTTCGCTGAGTAGCAGCGGAATCTCGCGCGCCTGACTGACTCGGCCATCCAGTTGTTTGGCAAAGTTCTTGAGCGGTCGGCTGACTTCGCGAGGCAGCGGCAGTGTTTGTAGCTGAGTCACCAGTGCTGTCAGTGCGGCGCTGGTCTGATTGATCCGGGTTTCCCGGCGCTGCTCGGAATCGAGTACGGCTTTTTCCAGGCGCGGAAGCAGGGCGGCCAGGCCGGCGTCCATGTCATCGGTGCGCACGACTTCGCGCATTTCCTTCATGCACTGGTCAACGGCGCGATCGGTGCCTTCTGCGGCCAGCGTACTGCGCACCAACCCACGACGCAGCAAGTCGAGACGGGCATCCCATCGGCGTTCGAGCTTTTCCTGTTGTTCGATGCTTTTAAGGTATTTCTCTTTCCAGCGCTGTGTTTCGTCGCTCATTCATGGGATCCGCGAAGGGGCAGGAATCAACGCGGGGAATGCATCGGCCGTGAGCGAACCCGGCAGACGAATCTCTACCGCGACGGGCAGGTGATCTGAAATCGGTTGTGCCAGCACCTCGACCTTTTCAAGGGTCAGGGTGGGGCTGAGCAGAATATGGTCCAGGCAGCGCTGCGGGCGCCAGCTTGGAAAGGTCGCTTCCATTTGCGGCGCGAGCAGGCCGAGGTCACGCAACGGGGAGGTTTGCAGCAAGTCACTGGCGTGGGTATTCATGTCGCCCATCAGCACCTGGTGTTTGTAACCGCCAATCAACTCGCGGATGTAAGCCAGTTGCATGGTGCGGGCCCGAGCGCCCAAAGCTAGATGCATCATCACCACTACCAGCGCCTCTGGACCCTCGCCGAAGCGCACCAGAATCGCCCCGCGACCCTTGGGCCCCGGCAGCGGATGATCTTCAATCGCCCACGGGCGCAGGCGGCTGAGCACGCCATTGCTGTGCTGGCCGAGACGACCGAGGTTGCGATTGAGTTGTTGATACCAGTAGGGGAAGGCGCCGAGCTGCGCCAAGTGCTCAACCTGATTGACGTAGCCTGATCGCAGGCTTCCGCCATCGGCTTCCTGCAAGGCGACCAGATCGAAGTCGCCCAACAGATTGCCGATCTTTTGCAGGTTGTCGGCACGCCCGGTGTGCGGCAACAGATGCTGCCAGCCTCGGGTCAGGTAGTGCCGATAGCGCTCGGTACTGATGCCGACCTGGATATTGAAACTGAGCAAACGCAAACGGCTGTCTGCGGGCAAGCCCGTCGATTCCAGATGATGCTCGTTGACCCGCGGATCATGCCGGCCAACGACGCGTTCAGTACCCCAGCGGCGCATGGCAGCCGCCGCGCTTAGTTGGCGGCAGCCTTGTTAGCCGCTCGCTCTTTGTCGACCAGTTTGTCGGCCAGTTGCAAAGCTTGTTCGGCGCCGCCGGCAGAGCCCACGTCAAAGCGATACTTGCCGTTGACGATCATGGTTGGAACGCCGGTAATTTCATATTTCTTGGCAAGCTCGCGAGCCTTGGTGATCTGGCCCTTGATAGCGAAAGAGTCGAAGGTCGCCAGGAACTTGTCCTTGTCTACGCCTTGAGTCGCCAGGAAGTCGGCCATTTCATTTTTGTCGACCAGCTTCTTGTGTTCTTTCTGAATCGCTTCGAACACCGCAGCGTGAACCTTGTTCTCGACGCCCATGGCTTCAAGGGTCAGGAACATCTGGCCGTGTGCGTCCCATGGGCCGCCGAACATGGCCGGAATACGTACGAAGTTCACGTCGGAAGGCAGCTTCTCAACCCAAGGATTGATCACCGGTTCAAAAGCGTAGCAATGTGGGCAGCCGTACCAGAACAGCTCCACGACTTCGATCTTGCCAGGCACGGCGACCGGAACCGGATTGGTCAGTTCGACGTAAGGGGCGGCGGGTGCTTCGGCAGCTTGGGCAGTCATGCCGAACAGGCTGGCAGCGACGAGTGCGGCGCTGATGATCAGATTACGCATGCTTTACTCCTGGACAATTGGGTCGCCTCGCGCGACCTGTTTTCAGACAGGTCCTGGCGGGCTTGAGTTCTGTAGTGTAACGGCAGCGGCCACAAAAAAGGGCGGCCTAAGCCACCCTTTTTATACTTGCTGCGACGGATTAATAGAGCGTTAACGTTGCAGGAGATGTACGCCCCGCGCGACGCCCTATTCGTCGGTCTTAGTGCAGGCCCTGAATGTAGCTGGACACCGCGGCGATATCTTCGTCGCTCAGCTTTTTGGCAATGCTCTGCATCGGTTTGGTATCGCCATCGTTGGCACGACCGCCTTCCTCTTTGCGGAAGTCGGTCAATTGCTTGGCAACATACTGAGCATGCTGGCCGCCCAGATGCGGGAAACCGGCAGCCGCGTTACCCTTGCCGTCCGGCGAGTGGCAGCCGGTGCAGGCTGGCAGGCCTTTGGCCAGGTCGCCACCACGGAACAGTGCTTCACCGCGAGACACGACTTTCGGGTCGGCGGCGCCAACACTGCCTTTCTGGCTGGCGAAGTAAGCGGACATATCGGCCAGGTCCTGATCGCTCAGGTTGGTGAGCAGGCCGGTCATTTCCAGAACGGTACGCTTGCCGGACTTGATGTCGTGCAGCTGCTTGTTCAGATAACGCTCGCCCTGGCCTGCCAGTTTCGGAAAGTTAGGCGCCATGCTGTTGCCATCCGGGCCATGACAGGCGCCACATACTGCGGCTTTCGCCTGACCAGCAGTTGCATCACCTGCAGCATGGGCTATGCCGGAGATCCCCACGGTCAACAGCAGACTCACGATCAATTTGTTCATCAGCTAATCCAACTACGGCTAAGGGTTAAAGAGTTATGGGCCGGGATCACTCGCTCATCCACTGGATGATGGCTCGGTAATCCTCGGCACTGCAGTCCATGCACAAACCACGCGGCGGCATCGCCTTGAAACCCTGGGTCACGTGTTGCACCAGCGTCTCCATACCTTTCGCCAACCTCGGCGTCCAAGCTTCCTGATCGCCCTTTTTGGGCGCCATGGGTAGTTGGCCGGAATGACAGGCACCACAAACACGGTTGTACACAGCTTCCGGATCCTGTGTAGCCTGAGCGCTGTAAAGCGGCATCAAGACACCGGCAGCTAGCAGCCATTTCGTCATAAAACGACCTTTTCAGGGTTGAGAGCGTTCTGCGTTCTAATGCGCAATCAAGGTCAATCGCTCTCGTGAACTTCATCCTACGCTGGGACAAAGCGCACACAAAATCTGCGGCATTATATACTGGCGTCACTGAAACGGAAACGACACCGCTTGCCGCGTCCATTCCCGGCGCCGCCCACATCGGAAATCCCATGCAACTCAAGAACCCCATCCTCGGCCTGTGCCAACAGTCCACCTTCATGCTCAGCGCTGCCAAAGTCGACCAATGTCCCGACGACGAAGGCTTTGAAGTGGCCTTCGCCGGGCGTTCCAACGCTGGTAAATCCAGCGCGCTGAACACTTTGACGCACGCCAGCCTGGCGCGGACCTCGAAAACTCCGGGTCGCACGCAGCTTTTGAACTTCTTCAAGCTAGACGATGATCGTCGTCTGGTCGACCTCCCGGGTTACGGTTACGCGAAAGTACCTATCCCGTTGAAGCTGCACTGGCAGCGTCACCTGGAAGCTTATCTGGGTGGTCGCGAGAGTTTGAAGGGTCTGATTCTGATGATGGACATCCGTCATCCAATGACCGACTTCGACCTGTTGATGCTCGACTGGGCCGTGGCCAGCGGCATGCCGATGCACATTTTGCTGACCAAAGCCGACAAGCTGACCTACGGCGCGGCGAAAAACGTCCTGCTCAAGGTCCAGACAGACATCCGCAAAGGGTGGGGCGATGCGATCAGTATTCAGCTGTTTTCGGCGCCAAAACGCATGGGCCTGGAAGACGCCTACACTGTACTGGCAGGCTGGATGGAACTGGCGGACAAAGGCTCCGAGATTGCCGAGCAATAAATCGCAGGCAAAAAAAACCCCGGACTTCTTATGGGGAGGGGGAAGTTCCGGGGTTCAAGTTCCGGACCGTTAGGGCGGGGTCCAGATATCTGCCAACACTTAACACAACATAGGAGCATCGAAGGGCTTCACCAGCCATTCAGTAACTCTGAGTGGCGGTTCACGGGTTTAGTTCCTGAGTGGGTCAAAATCCATTCGGAATAAGCCCAAGCATTTTTCGAAATAACAGCCCTTCGACCTTTCTGCCGCGGCGCTATGCCGCAGCAGAAAACGCCTTTCAGACGGCTCAGTGAGCCTCATCCCAGTTATTGCCTACGCCAACCTCGACCAGAAGCGGCACATCCAGCTTCACGGCGTCGCTCATGTGCGCGCGAATTTCATCGCGGACCTGGTCGACCAGATCTTCACGCACCTCAAGCACCAATTCATCGTGCACCTGCAGGATGACTTTGGCGTCCAGGCCCGATGAGGTCAGCCAGTTATCCACCGCCACCATGGCTTTCTTGATGATGTCCGCCGCCGTGCCCTGCATCGGGGCGTTGATCGCCGTGCGCTCGGCACCTTTGCGCAGGGCCGGGTTTTTCGCGTTGATTTCCGGCAGGTACAGGCGACGACCGAAGATCGTCTCGACAAAACCTTGCTCGGCCGCCTGGGCGCGGGTGCGTTCCATATATTCCAGAACACCCGGGTAGCGGGCGAAATAACGGTCGATGTACGCCTGGGATTGCTTGCGATCAACGCCGATCTGCTTGGCCAGGCCAAACGCGCTCATGCCGTAGATCAAACCGAAGTTGATCGCCTTGGCGCTGCGACGCTGATCGATGGTGACGTCGGCCAGTTCCACGCCGAACACTTCGGCGGCGGTGGCCCTGTGCACGTCCAGGTCATTGCGGAACGCGTGCAGCAAACCTTCGTCCTTGGCCAGGTGAGCCATGATCCGCAGTTCGATCTGCGAATAGTCCGCCGCCAGCAGCTTGTAGCCTTTAGGCGCGACGAACGCCTGACGAATCCGACGCCCTTCAGCCGTGCGGATCGGAATGTTCTGCAAGTTCGGATCACTGGACGACAAACGCCCTGTCGCTGCGACAGCCTGATGATAAGACGTGTGAATCCGCCCGGTGCGCGGGTTGATCTGCTCCGGCAAGCGATCGGTGTAAGTGCTTTTCAGCTTGCTCATGGAGCGGTACTGCATCAGCACTTTGGGCAGCGGGTAATCCTGCTCGGCCAATTCCGCGAGGACGGCTTCGGCGGTGGATGCCTGGCCCTTGGCAGTTTTGCTGAGGATCGGCAGCCCGAGCTTTTCGTACAGGATCACGCCCAATTGCTTCGGCGAGCCGAGGTTGAATTCTTCGCCGGCGATGGCGAATGCCTCACGCTCCAGAGCGACCATTTTTTCGCCCAGTTCAACGCTTTGAATGCCCAGCAGGTTGGCATCGACCAATGCGCCCTGGCGTTCGATTCGCGCGAGTACCGGCACCAGTGGCATTTCGATTTCGCTCAGGACTTTGCTCAGGCTCGGGATGGCATTGAGCTTTTCCTGCAAGGTTTGATGCAGGCGCAGCGTTACGTCGGCGTCTTCGGCGGCGTAAGGCCCGGCCAGTTCCAGCGAGATCTGGTCGAACGTCAGCTGCTTGGCGCCCTTGCCGGCAATGTCCTGGAAGCTGGTAGTGGTGTGGTTCAGGTACTTCAGCGCCAGGCTGTCCATGTCGTGGCGGGTCGCAGTGGAATCCAGCACGTAGGATTCGAGCATGGTGTCGAAGGCAATGCCTTGCACGGTGATGCCGCAGCTCTGGTCACCACCGATGGCGCAGTTGGCCAGGATGTTCATGTCGAACTTGGCGTGCTGGCCGACCTTGAGTTTGTTCGGGTCTTCCAGAATCGGTTTCAGCGCGCGCAGCACGGTGTCGCGATCGAGCTGATCCGGCACGCCCATGTAGGAATGGGTCAGCGGGATGTAGGCCGCTTCGTTGGCCTGTACAGCAAACGACAGGCCGACCAGTTGCGCTTGTTGCGCGTCAATGCCAGTGGTTTCAGTATCGAAGGCGATCAGCTTGGCGTCGTTGAGCTTCTTCAGCCACAGGTCGAAATCGGCCTGGGTGAGAATCGTGGTGTACTTGAGTTCAGTCTCGACAGCGGCTTCTTCAGCCACCGGAGCGGTGACTTCCTGGCCGGAACGCTTGGCGTCGCGCTGGTTGTCGTCGAACCAACTCTTGAATTCCAGCAGTGTGTAGAGCTCGGCGAGTTTGTCGTGATCTGGCTGACCCATTTGCAAGTCGTCGAGGCCGATATCCAGCGGTACGTCGATCTTGATGGTCGCCAGTTGATAGGAGAGGAACGCCATCTCCTTGTGCTCTTCGAGCTTGGCCGGCAGTGTCTTGGCGCCGCGAATCGGCAGGGTCGGGACGATGTCGAGCTGTGCGTACAGCTCGGTCAGGCCGCCGTTCACACCGACCAGCAGGCCCGAAGCGGTCTTCGGACCAATGCCCGGAACGCCCGGAATGTTGTCGGAAGAGTCGCCCATCAGTGCCAGATAATCGATGATCTGCTCGGGAGCGACGCCGAATTTCTCCTTCACGCCCTCCACGTCCAGCGCGCTACCGGTCATGGTGTTGACCAAGGTAATGTGGCCATCGACCAGTTGCGCCATGTCCTTGTCGCCGGTGGAGATCACCACCGGGCGGTCAGCCGCCGCGCTGCTGCGGGCCAGTGTGCCGATCACGTCATCGGCCTCGACGCCTTCGACGCACAGCAGCGGGAAGCCCAGCGCGATCACGCTCTGGTGCAGTGGCTCGATCTGCACGCGCATGTCATCTGGCATGCTCGGACGGTTGGCCTTGTATTCGGCGTACATGTCATCGCGAAACGTCCCACCCTTGGCGTCGAACACCACGGCGAACGGACTGTCCGGGTACTGCTTACGCAGACTCTTGAGCATGTTCAACACGCCTTTGACCGCACCGGTCGGCAGGCCTTTGGACGTGGTCAGTGGTGGGAGGGCGTGAAAGGCGCGGTACAGGTAAGAAGAACCGTCCACCAGGACGAGGGGGGCTTGGCTCATGAGCAGGATCAACCTTTTCGGCGGGTCCGGCGCTAGAATAGCGGGACCGTTGACGACAAAGGGACAAGGTTATCATGCGCACACTAAATCGCCTGTTGCTGGCTGGCTTGTTTGCAACCGTTCCCCTGGCTGTCATGGCGGCGGACGATGCGCCGACACCGGAGCCGGAAGTCACGATCCGCACGGAAGGTGACAAGGTCATTCAGGAGTACCGCCAAAACGGTTTCCTGTACGCGATCAAAGTCACGCCGAAGGGTGCACCGCCCTATTTTCTGGTGCGTGCGGACGGTACCGATGCAAACTTCATCCGCTCGGATCAGCCGGATATGCTGATTCCGTCATGGAAAATTTTTGAGTGGAAGTAGTTTCTTAATTTCAATCGGCGCTGGCTCAAGCAGCGGCGCCCGTACTGGCAGTTTAAACATGTCTGTGTTCACCCCGCTGGCTCGGCCCGAGCTGGAAACCTTTCTCGCCCCATACGGGCTCGGCCGCCTGCTTGATTTCCAGGGGATTGCCGCCGGTAGTGAGAACACCAATTTCTTCATCAGCCTGGAGCAGGGCGAATTTGTCCTGACTCTGGTTGAGCGCGGTCCGGTTCAGGAGATGCCGTTCTTCATCGAACTGCTCGACGTGCTGCACGAAGCCGATCTGCCGGTGCCGTACGCGTTGCGAACCACCGACGGCGTTGCCTTGCGCGAACTGGCCGGCAAGCCTGCGCTGTTGCAGCCACGTCTGGCCGGCAAGCACATCAAGGTCGCCAACGCGCAGCATTGCGCTCAAGTCGGCGAGCTGCTGGGCCATCTGCACCTGGCGACCCAGGCCAACATGATCAAGCGCAAAACCGATCGTGGCCTGGACTGGATGCTGGAGGAGGGCACGCAGTTGCTGTCCCACCTGAATGCCGAGCAAAGCGATCTGCTGCAACGGGCGCTGGACGAAATCACTCAGCAGAAAACGAAAATTCTGGCGTTGCCACGGGCCAACATCCACGCCGACCTGTTCCGCGACAACGCGATGTTCGAAGGCACGCACCTGACCGGGCTGATCGACTTCTACAACGCGTGTTCGGGGCCGATGCTCTACGACGTGGCGATTGCCTTGAATGACTGGTGTTCAGGCGATGACGGTCTGATCGACGGACCGCGAGCGCGAGCATTGCTCGGGGCTTATGCGGCGTTGCGGCCGTTCACGGCAGCCGAAGCCGAGCTGTGGCCGACCATGCTGCGCGTGGCGTGTGTGCGGTTTTGGTTGTCACGGTTGATCGCCGCGGAATCTTTCGCCGGGCAGGACGTGTTGATTCACGATCCGATGGAGTTCCAGCAGCGCTTGGCGCAGCGGCAGAAGGTCAGTACGCCGCTACCGTTCGCCCTCTAAAAGCTTCGCGGGCAAGCCTCGCTCCTACAGGTTGGTGTGATCTGTAGGAGCGAGGCTTGCCCGCGAATGGGGCGCCGCAATTCTGGAATTACAACGACTCCAGACACCCCGCCAAATCATTCCCCAACTTCTCCAGCACCTGCTCATATCCCTGAGCAGTCGCTGGCGTGTACCCGCCCAGCGCATCCAGCTCCGCCAACTTCACCGGCAGTCCGGCCACCAGCGTTTCCGCCAGGCGCGGACGCAACGGCGGCTCACTGAACACGCAAGTCTTGCCAACTTCCTGCAAGCGTGTGCGCATGGCCGCGACATGTTGAGCGCCCGGTTGCACTTCGGCTGCGACGCTGAATACGCCGGTGTGCTTAAGGCCGTAAGAATCTTCGAAATAATCGAACGCCTCGTGGAACACAAAGTACGGTTTGCCCGCGATACCCGCAAGGCGCGCCTTCAATCGCAGATCCAGAGCATCCAGACGCTCATCGAACGCCTTGAGGTTGCTCTGATAACGCGCCGCATTGGCTGGATCGGCTGTACTCAGGTCAGCAGCCATTTTGCTGGCGATTACGCGGGCGTTCACCGGGGACAACCACAAATGCGCGTCCAGGCTGCCTGGACGATGATCGTGGTCATGTTCGTCGGCTTCTTCCGCGTGGGAAAGGCTGTCTTCGGCGAAACGGCGCAGTTTCAGCCCCGGCAAATCCTGCACGGCGACGCTCGGCAGCGTACGACCGTTCAACACGCGAGGCAGGAAACCTTCCAAGTCCGGACCGATCCAGTAAACCAGATCCACCGATTGCACCTTCCGTACGTCGGAAGGGCGCAAGGCATAGTTATGCGGCGAAGCACCGGGCGGCAGCAGCACTTCCGGAATCGCCACGCCGTCCTGCACCGCAGCGGCAATCAGCTGTAGCGGTTTGATGCTGGTAAGGACTTTGACGTCAGCCTGGACCGAACCAATCAGCAGAAAACTTGCGACAAATGCGACAAAGATAGAAAAAAGTCGGGACACGATGACCACTCGAAGAGGTGAGAACGGGTAACATAATAACGTCTCTCACAAAACTCGTCGCCGCTCATGCCTAAAACACCGATTGCCAGCCGTCCCCACGATCACTCTCATTGCGTGCATAGCGCTCTGTCGGAGGCCGATGCCTTGTGCGCACGTCAAGGCTTGCGCCTGACCGCTTTGCGTCGGCGGGTGCTGGAACTGGTGTGGCAAAGCCACAAACCGCTGGGTGCCTACGACATCCTCGCGGTACTCAGCGAGCAGGACGGCCGCCGCGCCGCGCCACCAACCGTGTACCGCGCGCTGGATTTCCTGCTGGAAAACGGCCTTGTCCACCGCATCTCCTCGTTGAACGCCTTCATTGGCTGCAATTACCCGGAGCATGCCCATCAGGGTCAGTTCCTGATTTGCCGCGAATGCCACGCCGCCATCGAACTCGAACAGAAATCCATCAGCGATGCCATCGTCAGCAGCGCCAAGGATGTCGGGTTTGTCGTCGAAGGCCAGACCGTTGAAGTCGTCGGTCTCTGCTCGGGTTGCCAGGGGGCTTGATGAGCAACGCGCTGATCCGCCTCGAGCAGGTTGCCGTCACCTTTGCCGGGCAAAACGTGCTGGATAACATCGAGCTGAGCGTCGAGCCGGGGCAGATCGTCACCCTGATCGGCCCGAATGGTGCGGGCAAAACCACGCTTGTGCGCGCCGTGCTCGGTCTGTTGAAGCCGGACAGCGGCAGCGTCTGGCGCAAGCCGAAACTGCGGGTCGGTTATATGCCGCAAAAACTTCACGTCGATCCGACGCTGCCGCTGTCCGTGCTGCGCTTCTTGCGTCTGGTGCCGGGCGTGGACCGGGCCAGGGCCTTGGAAGCACTCAAGGAAGTCGGCGCCGAGCAGGTGATCGACAGCCCGGTGCAAAGTGTTTCCGGTGGCGAAATGCAGCGGGTGCTGCTGGCTCGGGCCTTGTTGCGTGAGCCGGAATTGCTGGTGCTCGACGAACCGGTGCAAGGTGTCGACGTGGCCGGTCAGGCCGAGCTCTATAGCCTGATCACACGCCTGCGCGACCGTCACGGCTGCGGCGTGTTGATGGTCTCCCACGATTTGCACCTGGTCATGAGCACCACCGACCAGGTGGTGTGCCTGAATCGTCATGTCTGCTGCTCCGGGCACCCGGAACAGGTCAGCGGTGATCCGGCGTTCGTCGAGCTGTTCGGGAAGAACGCACAAAGCCTGGCGATTTATCACCACCACCACGACCACGCCCATGACCTGCATGGCTCGGTAGTCAGCGCGGCCCCGGCGGCCCACACCCATGTCCATGGAGATAGCTGCAAGCATGGCTGATTTTCTGCTCTACGCCCTGCTTGCAGGTCTGGCTTTGGCACTGGTCGCAGGACCGCTGGGTTCGTTTGTGGTCTGGCGGCGCATGGCCTATTTCGGCGACACCTTGTCCCACGCCGCCTTGCTCGGCGTGGCATTGGGCTTTTTGCTGGATGTCAGCCCGACCGTGGCTGTCACCGTCGGCTGCTTGCTGTTGGCGGTGCTGTTGGTGACGTTGCAACAGCGTCAACCGCTGGCGTCCGACACGCTTTTGGGAATTCTCGCACCGAGCACGCTCTCTCTGGGCCTGGTCGTACTAAGCTTCATGCACGAAGTGCGGATCGACCTGATGGCTTATCTGTTTGGCGACTTGCTGGCGATCAGCCCGACCGATCTGGCCTGGATACTCGGCGGCAGCGCTGCCGTTCTGGCTTTGCTGGTGACATTGTGGCGGCCATTGCTGGCAATCACGGTGCACGAAGAACTGGCCAGAGTGGAAGGTTTGCCAGTGCCGGCGTTGCGCCTGACCCTGATGTTGCTGATCGCTGTGGTGATCGCTGTGGCGATGAAAATCGTCGGTGTGTTGCTGATTACTTCGTTGTTGATCATCCCGGCAGCTGCGGCACAACGTCACGCCCGCTCGCCGGAGCAGATGGCACTGGGCGCGAGCCTGCTGGGCATGCTCGCGGTCTGTGGCGGCTTGGCACTGTCGTGGTTCAAGGACACACCGGCAGGCCCATCGATTGTTGTGACGGCCGCCGCACTGTTTCTGCTGAGTTTTGTCCTGCCCCGTCGAGGGGTGTAGACTTGCTCGTTTTTTGCGCAAATAGAGAGTCGCAGGAATGAAGCTGTTAGCCTCCCGTTATCTGCTCCTTGTCGCATTTTCGCTGCTACTGGGCGCTTGCCAAAGCACGCCATCGGCCACCACTGAGGCGACCGATGCACGGGCTGCGGCCATCGCGCAGCTGGAGCAAAACCTGGCCAGCAGCGAGCTGGCCACCGCCGAAGATCAACTGGCGACCTTGCAGGCCCAGTCGCCCGACGACCCGTCCCTTGTGCAATATCAGCGGCAATTGGCCGAAGCCTACCTGCGCCGCAGCCAGATCGTGTTGCAAAAGGGCGATGTGAATGCGGCCGCCACGGCGCTGGCTCGGGCTCGGGCGTTAATGCCAAAGGCTCCGGCGCTGACCGGTGGGGTCAACAACGCCATCGTTAATGCGCGTAAAGCCGAGCTGGACAGGGCCGAAGCGGCGCTGTTGGCTGCTGAGGCTAAACCGCAGGCGAAAGTGATTGATCCGACCGCCGAAAGCACCACGATTGCATTGAACCTCACCGATATGACCAAGCTTCGCCGCCAACTGGATGCGATCGCCGCCGATGTGGTGAATTACCAGTGCGACGTGAGTATTCAGGCGCCGCGCACCCAGGATTACCCTTGGTTGGCTACGTTGCTGACCAAGCGGGTGAAGAAGCTGGACTCGGGGTTTGATTTGAACCTGGAAAAACAGATCCTGCGCAACATTCCAGCGCAGATGGTACTAAGTCCTCGCAAGCCCTAAAAGCTTCGCGGGCAAGCCTCGCTCCTACAGGGTCGCGTCGTTCATCACACAAGCGAACGACTCGATACTTGTAGGAGCGAGCGGTGCGGCGGTCCGACTTGCCCGCGAAGGCGTCCTCTCTAAATACTCAAATCCTTAAGCCGGAATCGCCTTGGCCTTAGGCTCCCGATCCCAAACCCGATGCTGCCCGATCGCCGCAAAAAACGGTTTGATCAACGTGGCATCAGTCCCCACGATCAACCCGGCATCCACCTCAAGCTTCAACACATCCAGCAACTGCTTCGCCTCGCCATGCAGCGCAATCGCCTTCAAGTGCTTGTACGCCTCCAACAGGTAATGCAGCGCCACGCCATCGGTGCTCAACGCCTTGATCGACGCCGCGCCACCGGGCACGAACACTGCGTCAAAGGCCACCGAAGGTAACCCTTCCATCGACGCATCCACCGGCAGTGTTTTGCCATCGGCGGTGGTCACGGGTGCGGAGATCGGGCCGAGCAACTTGGCGTGTGCCCCTTCGGCCTTCAACGCCTTCTTCATTGCATCAATCGCAGCACCATCGACACCGTTGGCCGCAAGAATCGCCACTTTTCGGGTTTTGATATCCGCCGGCAGCAGGTTGGCCTGGCTCAAGGCCGGTGAGCGGTCCGGCGAGGTTTTACGCACTTCGACGGTGCCAGCCTTTGGCGCCGGCAAGCCGAGGTTCTGTGCCACGCGCTTGGCCAGTTCCAGATCGATATTGGCCAGGATCTCATTCACCTGACGCGCCCGGATGAACTCACGCTCGACCTTGCCCAGCTCAAAGCTGTAAGCCGAGATGATGTGTTCCTGCTCGTGCTTGCTCATGCTGTGGAAAAACAGGCGCGCCTGGGAGAAATGGTCGCTGAACGACTCGCTGCGCTGGCGAATCTTGTTGGCGTCAATGCGCTCAGGGTAGCTCTCGAACCCACCGTCCTGCGCGGCGGGCGGCGTTTCTTTTGGCCAGCCGCCATCGATGGAGTTCGGTTCGTAGGCCGCGCGCCCCTTGTCGATGGTGGTGCGATGCAACGCATCCCGTTGGCCGTTATGGAACGGCGCCACCGGACGGTTGATCGGAATCTCGTGAAAGTTCGGCCCGCCGAGTCGGCTGATTTGCGTATCGGTGTAGGAAAACAGTCGACCTTGCAGCAAAGGATCGTTGGAGAAGTCGATTCCCGGCACGATATGGCCTGGGCAGAACGCAACCTGCTCGGTTTCCGCAAAGAAGTTGTCGGGGTTACGGTTGAGGGTCATTTTGCCCAGCGGGGTGATCGGCACCAGTTCTTCCGGGATCAGCTTGGTCGGGTCGAGGATATCGAAGTCGAATTTATGTTCGTTTTCTTCCTCGATGACCTGCACGCCCAGTTCCCATTCCGGGTAGTCGCCCATCTCGATCGACTCCCAGAGATCACGACGGTGATAGTCGGTGTCTTTACCGGTGAGCTTCTGCGCTTCATCCCACACCAGCGAGCAAGTACCGGCGGTAGGGCGCCAGTGGAATTTGACGAAGCGTGATTTCCCTTCGGCATTGATCAACCGGAACGTATGCACACCAAAGCCTTGCATGCTGCGCAGGCTTTTAGGGATCGCCCGGTCGGACATGGCCCAGATCACCATGTGCGCTGATTCCGGCACCAGTGAAACGAAGTCCCAGAACGTATCGTGGGCCGAGCCGCCGGTAGGAATCTCGTTATGCGGCTCGGGCTTCACGGCGTGCACGAAGTCGGGAAACTTGATCGCATCCTGAATGAAAAACACCGGCATGTTGTTGCCCACCAGGTCGAAGTTGCCTTCGTCGGTGAAGAACTTTACGGCGAAACCGCGTACGTCCCGCACGGTATCGCCCGACCCGCGAGGTCCCTGCACCGTGGAAAAGCGCACGAACACCGGGGTTTTCTTGCCCGGATCCTGTAGGAATCCGGCCTTGGTCAGGACCGAATGATTTTCATAGGTCTGGAAGTAGCCATGGGCGCCCGTGCCGCGGGCGTGAACGATGCGCTCTGGAATGCGTTCATGGTCAAAGTGCGTGATCTTTTCACGCATGATGAAGTCTTCCAGCAGCGACGGTCCGCGGGCGCCGACCTTCAAGGTGTTCTGGTTGTCCGAAACCTTCACGCCCTGATTGGTGCGCAGGGCCTGTTCGGTGGCATCGGAGCGGAATTTTTCCAGGCTATCGAGCTTGGCATTGGTGTTGCCGCGGTCCAGGGAATCGGTCCCGGCCATTGCGCTTTTGGGGGCTGCAGGCTTTTTAGTACTCATCAGTCGTAAACTCCTCGTTGCGATCCCGTAGCCAGGACTCATATGCATTCCCCAGGCACGGCACCGGGGGGCGTTTTCGAGTTGCCTTATTAGTGACTGATGAGCTTTTTAGCCGTTCCTTTTTTCTAACCTTTGATCGCGTTATTGCCAAATGGAAGGTTGAATGCGGAATAAATGCTAATAACCTCTATACGGACAGGCTAAAATGCGCGCCCGGCTAACCGCTGACCCTATTCCAACGCGCCCCACAAGGTTCGCTACGTGATCGAGTTTCAAAACGTCCACAAAACCTACCGCGTCGCCGGTAAGGATATCCCCGCCCTGCACCCGACCAGTCTGACGATTGAGAACGGTCAGGTCTTCGGCCTGATCGGTCATTCCGGTGCGGGAAAAAGTACCCTGCTGCGTCTGATCAATCGCCTGGAAGAGTCCAGTGGCGGCAAGATCTTCGTCGACGGCGAAGAAGTCACGGCGCTCGACGCCAACAGCCTGCGACGCTTCCGCCAGCAGGTCGGGATGATTTTCCAGCACTTCAACCTGCTGGCGTCCAAGACCGTGGCCGACAACGTCGCGCTGCCACTGACCCTGGCCGGTGAACTGTCGCGCAGCGAGATCGACCAGCGTGTCGCCGAGTTGCTGGCGCGGGTCGGTCTGTCCGACCACGCCAGGAAATACCCGGCGCAATTGTCTGGCGGTCAGAAGCAACGTGTCGGCATCGCCCGCGCCCTGGCAACCAAGCCGAAAATCCTGTTGTGCGACGAAGCCACTAGCGCACTGGACCCGCAGACCACTGCATCGGTCCTGCAATTGCTGGCCGAGATCAATCGCGAACTGAAGCTGACCATTGTGTTGATCACCCACGAGATGGACGTGATCCGCCGGGTCTGCGACCAAGTGGCGGTGATGGACGCTGGCGTGATCGTCGAGCAAGGTTCGGTGGCCGAGGTGTTCCTGCATCCGAAGCACCCGACCACCAAGCGCTTCGTGCAGGAAGACGAGCAGATTGACGAAAGCGAACAGCGCGACGACTTCGCTCACGTGCCGGGCCGCATCGTGCGTCTGACCTTCCAGGGCGAAGCGACCTACGCACCGTTACTGGGCACCGTCGCTCGGGAAACGGGTGTGGACTACAGCATCCTGGCCGGTCGTATCGACCGCATCAAAGACATCCCCTACGGGCAATTGACCCTGGCCGTCACCGGTGGCGACATGGAGGCGGCGTTCGCCCACTTCACCGCGGCTGACGTCCACATGGAGGTCTTGCGCTGATGGAAGTCCTGACAAGTTTCTTCGTCAATATCGACTGGTTTGAAATCTGGCTGGCCACTGGCGACACCCTGCTGATGCTCTTCGGTTCGTTGTTGTTCACCGTTTTGCTCGGCCTGCCCCTGGGCGTGCTGTTGTTCCTGTGCAGCCCGCGTCAGTTGCTGGAAGCCAAAGGCGTCTACGCGATGCTGTCGCTGATGGTGAACATCCTGCGTTCGCTGCCGTTCATCATTCTGCTGATCGTGATGATCCCGTTCACCGTGTTGATCACCGGCACGTCCCTCGGGGTCGCCGGTGCCATTCCACCGCTGGTGATTGGCGCTACGCCATTCTTCGCGCGACTGGTGGAAACCGCCCTGCGTGAAGTGGATCGCGGCATCATCGAGGCCACCCAGGCCATGGGCGCCACGACACGGCAGATCATCACCAATGCCTTGCTGCCGGAAGCTCGCCCGGGCATCTTCGCGGCGATTACGGTGACAGCGATTACACTGGTGTCCTACACGGCGATGGCCGGTGTGGTTGGCGCTGGTGGTCTGGGCGACCTGGCGATCCGTTTTGGTTACCAGCGTTTCCAGCCTGATGTGATGGTCGTGACCGTGATGTTGCTGCTGGTGCTGGTGCAAGTGCTGCAAACCGTTGGCGACAAGCTGGTTGTCCACTTCTCTCGTAAATGACAATTGAGCCGGCCATTCGCTGGCAGGCGCCGAAGACAGGCGCCTCACAAGGAGTTAGCTGAATGAAAAAACTACTCGTCGCGTTCGCTACCGTTGCAGCGTTTTCCGCACACGCGGATACCCTGACCGTCGCGGCCACCCCGGTTCCGCACGCCGAAATCCTCGAATTCGTTAAACCGGCCCTGGCCAAAGAAGGCGTGGACCTGAAGGTCAAAGTCTTCACCGACTACATCCAGCCGAACGTGCAAGTGGCCGAAAAACGTCTGGACGCCAACTTCTTCCAGCACCAGCCGTACCTCGATGAATTCAACAAGGCCAAGAGCACTAATCTGGTTGCCGTTGCCGGCGTGCATCTGGAACCACTGGGCGCTTACTCCAGCAAGTACAAAGCACTGACCGAGCTGCCAGGCGGCGCCAACGTGGTGATCCCGAACGACGCCACCAACGGCGGCCGTGCGCTGTTGCTGCTGGCCAAGGCTGGCTTGATCAAGTTGAAGGATTCGAACAACATCCTGGCGACCGTGAAGGACATCACCGAGAACTCCAAGGACCTGAAGTTCCGTGAACTGGAAGCCGCGACCATCCCGCGCGTGCTGACCCAGGTCGACCTGGCGCTGATCAACACCAACTACGCGCTGGAAGCCAAACTCGACCCGTCCAAGGACGCGCTGGTCATCGAAGGCAACGACTCGCCTTACGTGAACATCCTCGTTGCCCGTCCGGACGACAAGGATAGCGAAGACATGAAGAAACTGGTTGCTGCGCTGCACAGCCCGGAAGTGAAAGCCTTCATCCTCGAGAAGTACAAAGGCGCGGTACTGCCGGCGTTCTGATCTGCCGCTTGAACGAAAAATGGGGCGCATCGAATGCGCCCCCTTTTTTTGTGCCTTGAAACACCGACCCTGTAGGAGCCAGGCTTGCCGGCGAAGGCGTCCATGAAATCGCCTTCGCCGGCAAGCCTGGCTCCTACGGGAAAGGGGTGCTTATTTGCGTTTGAGCATCACCGGCAACTGCGCCACCAGTTTCTGGTTGTTCAACGGTGCGCGAATGAACCCACGCTGTGTCCCGTCCGGTCCGATTACCGCCAGGTTGCCGCTGTGATCGACGGTGTAGTTCGGCTTGCTGGTGTCCGCCGGAATGAACGGAATGCTCACCGCGTTGGCCAGTTTCTGGATGTCTTCAACCGACGCCGCCGTCAGTCCCTGGAACTGCGGATCGAAGTAACCCAGGTACTGCTTGAGCTGCTTGGGCGTGTCGCGATTCGGGTCGACGCTGACCAGGATGATCTGCAACTTGTCCACAGCCTCTGGCGGCAGTTCGCTTTTGATCTGGCGCAGCTGGGCGAGGGTGGTCGGGCAGATGTCCGGGCAGAAGGTGTAGCCGAAGAACAGCAGTGACCATTTGTCTTTCAGCGCGTTGACCGCCACAGGCTTGCCGTCCTGATCGGTCATTGTCACGTTCGGCAAGTTGCGGCTTTGCGGCAGCAAAATGATCCCGGCGTCGATCAGGGCCGTCGGATCGCCCTGGCCTTTGCCGGACAGCACTTTATTGATGGTCAGGCCCAGAACCAGCGCGATCAGGGCGACGAGGATAAAGACGGTTTTCTGAGTTCGAGTCATAGGTTCAACAGTAAGTAGTGGTCTACGAGCAGCGCGATAAACAGCAGGAACAAGTAGTAGATAGAGTACTTGAAGGTGTTGATCGCCGCGTGCGGCCGAGTGCCACGGTACAGCACCACGGCCCATTGCAGAAACCTCGCGCCCAGTCCCAGCGCGCAAATCAGGTAGAGCATGCCGCTCATGTGGATCACGTAAGGCATCAGGCTCACGGCCAGCAGCGCAAAGGTATACAGCAGGATGTGGACCTTGGTGTAGTGCTCACCATGGGTGACCGGCAGCATCGGAATGTCGGCCTTGGCATATTCCTCTTTGCGATGGATCGCCAGCGCCCAGAAGTGCGGCGGGGTCCAGGCGAAGATGATCAGCACCAGCAACAGTGGTTCGGCGCTGACGTGGCCGGTGGCGGCGGTCCAGCCGAGCAGCGGCGGCGCAGCGCCAGCCAGGCCACCGATGACGATGTTTTGCGGCGTCGCGCGTTTCAGGAAACCGGTGTAGACCACCGCATAGCCGAGCAGCGAGGCCAGGGTCAGCCACGCCGTCAGCGGATTGGTGAAGGCCAGCAGTATGGCTTGCCCAAGCACCGCCAATACCAGGGCAAATGTCAGTGCCGCCGTCGGCGAGACTCGACCTTCTGCCAAGGGACGTTTGTGAGTTCTGGCCATGACCGCATCGATACGCCGGTCCACCACATGGTTCACCGCCGCCGCACCGCCCGCACACAAGGCAATTCCCAGATTGCCGAACACCAGCACCGTCCACGGCACCCCGGCGCGGGTCGCGAGAAACATCCCCACCAGCGAGGTGATGAGCATCAGCACCACCACTTTCGGCTTGGTCAGCTCCAGGTAGTCACGCCAGATCGCCTGGCTGTGACGTTCGCCGATCAGAGTCGCCATGGCATCTCTCCTTTTATTGTTATGGGCCCGGCTGAATGTTTACGCGGGCTGAACCGCCAGCGTGCAGGGTGTTGCTGTTTGACCCGAACCAGGCTGGTCCGCGCGTGATAATTGACCAGCACCATTGTCAGTAGCAGCGCTGCGCCGCCGGCGTTATGCGCGACGGCGACTGGCAGCGGCAGGTGAAAGAGAACGTTGCTGATGCCCAGCGTGATCTGCGTCGCGAGGGCGATCAGCACCAGCCCCGCCAGACGTGTCATGCCGACCACTTTCAGTTGCCAGGCCAGACCCAGCAGCACGAGCGTCACCAGCAATGCCCCGATACGGTGAGTCAGATGAATGGCCGTGCGGGCATCGCTGTCCAGTTGCCCGCCGAGGTAATTGGGGCCGATGTGTTGCGTCAGGTGAAAACCGTTGGCGAAATCAGCCGGTGGCAGCCATTCCCCGTGGCAGGTCGGGAAGTCAATGCAGGCCACCGCCGCGTAGTTGGAACTGACCCAGCCACCGAGGGCGACTTGCAGGATCACCAGCAGCAATCCGGCCGTCGCCCAGTGCTGCAAGCGCCGTGGCACGGTCAGCGCCGGCAGTACGCCGGACAGGCGCAAGGTCAGCAAAAACAGCAGGCTCAAGGTCGCAAAACCGCCGAGTAAATGGCCGGTCACGACTTGCGGCCAGAGCTTGAGCGTTACCGTCCACATGCCGAACGCTGCTTGGGCGATCACCACCGCCAGCAGAAACAACGGCAACTTCACCGGTTGGCCCGGATGACGACGATGCACCCAGGCGCGACCGGCCAGCACCGAAATCAGCAACCCCAACGTGCCGGCGAAGTAGCGGTGGACCATTTCGTTCCAGCCTTTGTGGGCTTCGACGGGCGCATCGGGAAAGTGCAATTCGGCATGGGCCAACTGGGCTTCACTTTTCGGCACGCTGATAAAACCGTAGCAACCCGGCCAGTCCGGGCAACCGAGGCCGGCATGGGTCAGGCGGGTGTAGGCGCCGAGCAACACCACAATCAGTGCCAGCAAGGTGGCAAACAGCGCGAGGCGAAATCCAGGTTTGGCCATGACGATGCCCTTATCCGATGTTCGACAGTTTCAGCAGGTGACGCAGGTCGTTGAGCAGGTCCTTACCCTTGACGGTCGGGTCGTAGCGCAGCACCAGATTGCCGTGGGGGTCGATGATCCACAGTTGCGGCGCGGTCTTGTCCCCCGATGTTTTGGTGAAGGTGGTCAGGTCCATGGGATAGCGCTGCAATTGCGGGTATTCGCGGGTCAGCTTGGCGTCGTAATCGGCCGTCAGCGGTTGGGCCGCGGCCAGGGCGTGACTGGCACGCCCGGCATCGCGGCCGAGACCGATCTGGATCTGCCGCGCCAGATAAACCAGCTGCTGGCAGTCCACCGAACATTCCTTGGGCGCCGTGACCAGCAATTGCCAACGCTCCTCTTGCGCCTGCACGCCAAGGTCCGCACGGGTCTGGCCGTTGCCGATCAGTTCTCCGTGATAACTGCGGCCCTCCGGCACCCAGAACTGCAATTTGTACATGCCGGTGGCGAGGATCATCGGACCGATCACCCCAAGCAGGATCAGCATTAACTGCAAGCGGCCTTTGCGCCGACTTGCCGGCGTTTTCGCCTCAGACATGCTGGGTGGATTCATGGCCGCTCCCATGGTGTTTCTCCTTTGCGTTGTGCCAGCCGAGATAGAGATAAAGGCCGAACAGGGCGATCGACATGGCGAACCACTGCACGGCATAAGCGATGTGTTTTTCCGGCCCCATGGCCACCACCGGCCAATCGGCCTGGTAGGACGCGGGGCCGGTTTCTGCGCGTAATTCGTAGGCGAAACCTTCGCGATCGAGGGACTTCCATAGCTTGGCCGGTTCGACGGCAGTGATCAGTTGTGGCCAGCTGGTGGAGCTGGGGTCGGCGTGCAATTGGAAGGTGGCGCCGGGGGAGACGTAGACCCAGGCATCGAGACTCAACGCCTCTTTGGGTGTAGTGAATTGCGGCGGGTTGCGCCGATCCGGCCACGGCAGCCAGCCGCGATTGACCAGCAGCCAGAGCCCGGTCGCCTGATCCTGAAACGGTTGCAGCAGCTCGACGCCGACTTTGCCGTCACGCTGACGGTTATCCAGCAACAGGCTGTGCGCGGCATCGAACTGGCCGTGCAGTCGGACCCGGCGAAAGGCCGGATCCTCGGTGTGTGGCAGCTCGGTGCTGGCCATCGGTTCAGCCGCCCGGCGCTCGGTGTAGCTTTGCAACAGCGCACTTTTCTCCGCGCCCCGGCTCAATTGCCAGAACCCGAGTGACACCAGCATGGGCAGCAACAACGCGACCACCAGGGTCGGCACGATGCCCGGCCGAAAGCGCTTCATGGCGTCGCCAGAAAGTCAGTAATCGCGATAGCTATACTCAAGTGCATCGCCTTTCCCCCGGAGTCTCACCATGCTCAAAGCAGCCATCGTCCTGATGCTGATTGCCACGGTTGTCAGCCTGTTCAGCGGCCTGTTTTTTCTGGTCAAGGACGACAGCAGCTCGAACCGCCTCGTCATTGCCTTGAGTGTTCGTGTTGCGTTGGCCGCCATCACCGTCGGGTTGATCGCCTGGGGTTTTTTCAGCGGCCAGCTGGTTTCTACTGCGCCTTGGTAAAGCCTCAGAGTACGTAGACGAAAACGAACAACCCGATCCACACCACGTCCACGAAGTGCCAATACCAACTCGCCGCTTCAAACCCGAACTGGTGCTCGTTATCGAAGTGCCCGCGCATGATCCGCATCAGCATCACAAACAGAATGATGGTGCCGATGGTGACGTGGGCGCCGTGGAATCCGGTGAGCATAAAAAACGTTGCGCCGTAAATGCCGGAACCCAGGGTCAGGCCCAGTTCTTGATAGGCGTGGATGTATTCTTCGGCCTGGAAACCAAGAAATGCGCAACCGAGCAATACGGTCAGCGCCAGCCAGATTTTCAGCGCGCCGCGATGGCCCTTTTTCAAAGCGTGGTGAGCGATGGTCACGGTGACGCTGGAACTGACCAGCAGCACGGTATTGAGCAGCGGCAGGCCCCACGGGCTGATAACGTCCTTGGGCGCCGGAAAGAGTTTCGGGTCCGGGTTATTCAGCAGCGGCCAGGCGAACTGGAAGTTCGGCCAGAGCATGTGCGCCAGGCCTTTCGCGCCTTCACCGCCGAGCGCCGGACCGGACACGTGCCGCACATAAAACAGGGCGCCGAAGAACGCGATAAAAAACATCACCTCCGAGAAGATGAACCAGCTCATGCCCCAGCGAAACGAGCGATCCATCTGCGCGCTGTACAACCCTTGGCGACTTTCCTTGATCACCGTTCCGAACCAGCCGAACAGCATGTACGCCAGCAGCAGGCTGCCGACGAAAAAGATCAGCGGGCCGTGGGATTCCGGCCGCGCAGCCTTCAGGTCGTTGAACCAGGTGGCCAGGCCCAACACCGTGACGAACATACCGACGGTGGCGATGATCGGCCATTTGCTTTGGGCCGGTACGTAATAGTGTTCATGAGTTGCCATTTATTGTTCTCCTTATCGGGCACGCTCAGCCGCCAGTGTTTACAGCCACCGGTGGATGTCGGGCGGTGATATCGAACAGCGTGTAGGACAGCGTCAGGTGCTTCACTTCCTTGGGCATGTCGCGGTCAACGATGAAACGTACCGGCATCTCGATCCGTTGACCGGGCTGCAGCACTTGCTGGGTAAAGCAGAAACATTCCGTCTTGTGGAAATACGCCGCTGCATTGCTCGGCGCGATGCTCGGCACCGCTTGAGCGCTCATCGGGCGATCGGTCGGGTTATGCGCGATGAAAATCATCTCGCTCACGGCTCCCGGGTTGGCCGTCAGTTCGTCACTTTTGGGATAGAAATCCCAGGACATGTCGGCGGCATTGGTCGTCAGAAACTGCACGCGAACCTGCCGCGAAGTGTCGACCGTTTGTTCGCCATCGTACTGCCCGCCGGTCTTGCCATTGATGCCGAACGCCTTGCACATCACGTCGTAGATCGGCACCAGGGCAAACCCGAAGACAAACATCGCCACCACCACCAGCAGCAGTCGGGTGACCAGCTTCTTCATCGAAATCGAATCAGCCATCGCACGAACACTCCACCCCGAATCCTGACAAGGAAGAACACTGCCCTGTGGCGAGGGGATTTATCCCCGTTCGGCTGCGCAGCAGTCGTAAATCTATCCAACACGGTGTGCCTGATACACCAGGGTTGCAGGTTTTGGGGCCGCTTCGCAGCCCAACGGGGATAAATCCCCTCGCCACAGGGATCGCGCCAGCCGAGAGGTGTTTCATTTCACTTCCGGCGGCGTGGTGAAGGTGTGATACGGCGCCGGTGACGGAATGCTCCATTCAAGGCCTTCCGCTCCATCCCACGGTTTGGCCGGTGCTGGCGCGCCGCCGCGGATGGTCTTGATCACGATGAACAGGAAGAAGATCTGCGTGGCGCCGAACATGAATGCGCCAATCGAGGACACCATGTTGAAGTCGGCGAATTGCAGGTTGTAGTCCGGAATCCGCCGCGGCATGCCCGCCAGCCCCACGAAGTGCATCGGGAAGAACGCCATGTTCATGCCGATGAACGAGAGCCAGAAGTGCAGCTTGCCGAGGGTTTCGTCGTACATGTGGCCGGTCCATTTCGGCAGCCAGTAATAGGCCGAAGCGAAGATCCCGAAGATCGCCCCCGGCACCAGCACGTAGTGGAAATGCGCGACCACGAAATACGTGTCCTGGTACTGGAAGTCCGCCGGGGCGATGGCCAGCATCAGCCCGGAGAAGCCACCGATGGAGAACAGAATCACAAACGCCACCGCGAACAGCATCGGCGTCTCGAAAGTCAGCGAGCCCTGCCACATGGTGCTGGCCCAGTTGAACACCTTGACCCCGGTCGGTACCGCGATCAGCAGCGTGGCGTACATGAAGAACAACTCGCCCACCAGCGGGATGCCGACCACGAACATGTGGTGCGCCCAGACGATGAACGACAGGAACGCAATGCTCGCCGTCGCATAGACCATCGAGGTGTAGCCGAACAGCGGCTTGCGCGAGAAGGTCGGGATGATCGAGCTGACGGCACCGAAGGCCGGCAGGATCATGATGTACACCTCGGGGTGACCGAAGAACCAGAACACGTGCTGGAACAGCACCGGATCACCACCACCCGCGGCACTGAAGAAACTGGTGCCGAAGTGGATGTCCATCAGCATCATCGTCACGCAACCGGCCAGCACCGGCATCACCGCGATCAGCAGGAATGCGGTGATCAGCCAGGTCCAGACGAACAGCGGCATTTTCATCAACGTCATGCCGGGTGCGCGCAGGTTGAGGATGGTGGCGATCACGTTGATCGCGCCCATGATCGAACTGATCCCCATCAAGTGGATGGCGAAGATGAAGAACGTCACGCTTTCCGGTGCGTAGGTCGTCGACAGCGGAGCGTAGAACGTCCAGCCGAAGTTCGGACCGCCGCCGGGGGTGAACAGGGTCGACACCAGCAGAATGAACGCCGCCGGTAACAGCCAGAAGCTGAAGTTGTTCATCCGCGGCAGGGCCATGTCCGGCGCGCCGATCATCAGCGGGATCATCCAGTTGGCGAGGCCGACGAACGCCGGCATCACCGCACCGAAGACCATCACCAGACCGTGCATGGTGGTCATCTGGTTGAAGAATTCCGGCTGGACGATCTGCAACCCAGGCTGGAACAGCTCGGCGCGAATCACCATCGCGAACGAACCGCCCAACAGGAACATGGAGAACGCAAACCACAGGTACAGCGTGCCGATGTCTTTGTGATTGGTGGTCAGCACCCAGCGCATCAGGCCTTTGGCGGGGCCGTGGGCGTGGGTGGTGCCGGTATGAACATGGTCATCGACGACAGCAGTCATGTCCTGTCTCCTGCAAACAGATGGGCTGGGCAGGCCAGGGCGCGTAGCCCCGACCGGTTCCTTACGTGCGCAATAGACCGGGTCATTTGCTTTCCGCCTGTTTCAGCTCCAGCACTTCTTTAGGAGTGACCATGTCGCCTTTGTTGTTGCCCCAGGCGTTACGTTCGTAGGTCACGACCGCCGCGATATCGACTTCCGAGAGCTGCTTGCCGAACGCCGCCATTGAGGTGCCGGGCTTGCCGTGGAAGACAATGTTCAAGTGATCCTTGATCGGTCCGGTGGCGATTTTCGAGCCTTTGAGTGCCGGGAACATCGGCGGCAGGCCCTGACCTTCGGCCTGGTGACAGGCGACGCAGCTGGTGTGATAGACCTTGTCGCCGCGCTCTTTGAGCTCGTCGAGGGTCCATTCCTTGCTGGTCAGCTCTTTAAGTTGCAGGGCTTCGGCCTTGCGCTCGCCCAGCCATTTTTCGTAATCGGCCTTTTCCTTGACCTCGACCACGATTGGCATGAAGCCGTGATCCTTGCCGCACAATTCGGCGCATTGCCCGCGGTAGATGCCGGGCTTGTCGACGCGGGTCCAGGCTTCGTTGACGAACCCCGGAATCGCATCACGCTTGACCGCAAAGGCCGGCACCCACCAGGAGTGGATGACGTCGGCGGAAGTCACGAGGAAGCGCACCTTGGCACCAATCGGCAGCACCAGCGGCTTGTCGACCTCGAGCAAGTAATGCTCGCCCTTGGTTTCCTTGTTGTGGATCTGGTCGGCGGGGGTCGTCAAGTTGCTGAAGAACTCGACGTCCTGGCCCAGGTATTTGTAATGCCACTTCCACTGATAACCGGTGACCTGGATATCGATATCCGGCTCACTGGCGTCGTACATCTTGATCAGGGTTGCCGTCGCAGGAACCGCCATGGCCACCAGGATCAGGAAGGGCACGATGGTCCAGAGGATTTCAACGGTGGTGCTTTCATGAAATTTTGCGGCCACCTGCCCTGTGGAGCGGCGGTGGACCATCATCGACCAGAACATGGCGCCGAAGACGATGATGCCGATCACTACACAGATCCAGAAAATGGTCATGTGCAGGTCAAATACTGCGTGACTGATTTCAGTCGCTCCCGGCGCCATATTCACAGCCCATTCGGCGTGTGCCGGACTGAAAATCGACCACAACAGGAGGCCCATCCAGACGTGTGGATGTCGCATCATTGCGGGTTCCCCTTATCGTTCTTGTTATCCCGCCGGCTTTCACCTGCGGCAAGGGAGCGGCTTTTTCAGACTACGAACTTGAATCGCCGAGCCTTGCTGCGTGTGCAGTCGGGCGTCATCAGCTAACTCCATTCCCACCCGAGTATAGACAGCGACTGCTACCTCGCAACGTGATGGCGTAAATGATCTGAAACAGCTGGGACTTGCGTTCAAGGTCAAGAAAGGAGAAGGATGCAGACGAGTGGCGGCAAATCGATATAACGGAGGCGTCTCAAGGATGAAACAATTATGACAAATGCGTCTTAGCATTTTTCATAAGCAAGCTAAGTTATGTCTTCCCTATTTCATTGCCTTTGTTTCCTGGAGTTTTCATGAACACCGCCGCATTGCGCGAGCAGATCCAAAAAGCCCAACAACACGAGGCCGAGACCGGCCTGCTGACTCGTCAACTGGAAAGCAAACTGCCTCATCTGCACCCGTCGATCCAATTGCCGGAGGCTGATGCCAACGGCGTGCTGACGCGTTTTGTCGCCGCCTACATCGAAGAAGTTCCTGATCTGCTGGATGCAGCCAATGAAGTCGCCAGGGAAGCGGGTATCGAGTCACAGATCAAACCGGTACTGAAAATTGCTGAACAGTACTTTCTCCAGCCGCCGACGATCATGGCGGGGCACATCGGGCTCGACAGTCTGCTGGACGAAGCCTATCTGGCGCATCGGTTTGTCGAAGAGGTCAATGACCTGTACATCAAGCACTTTGGCCAGCCACTGATCCCATTGGACATGACTGTCGCCAACCTGATTGCTCACCAGCTCATCGGTGAGGAGTTCGCCAACCAACTGGATGAAGTGGTGCACCACGCGGTGGACAACATGCTCAACGATGAAAGCTTTGCGCTGGAGTCGGTGGAAATCTACCGTGAAAAGCTCAGCAGCCCGGACACCGGGGCCGCGTGGAAACGCTGGCCGTGCATGTCCCGCCGGTTAGGCGTGGGCCTGGAGCTGGATCAGCCCGCCGCCTGACGCAACATCCCCCTGTAGGAACAGGCTTGCCCGCGAAGGCGTCCTCAAGTACGCCAGAAGCTTCGCGGGCAAGCCTCGCTCCTACAGGGGGGCCGATCTACGCGGCTGAACCGACTCCGGTCGTCGTACGTAATCGCCCTTCAAGCCTGCGCTTCAACCCCCGCGCTTCAATCAGCAGCTTCGACCCCTTGGCCGCATTGGCCCGGCCCCACTCCTCAAGCAATTCCAGGCACGAGTGATCGATGTAGCTCAGGTTATTGAGCGGCACATGCACCGTCGCGCCTGCGGGAATGGTCCCCAACACCTGGGTCAACGCCGGCACCTTGAGAAAGGTCGCTGCACCGGTCAGTCGCAACTCCATCTCACCCTCCGCCGGCAGGTCGATCAGGCTGATTTTCAGCCGTGAAGCCTTCCAGGCCAATTTGGCCAGGGTCAGCCCGAAGCCGATCAGCACGCCGGTCAGCAGGTCGGTGAAGATGATTGCCAGAGCAGTCGCCGCGTAAGTGAACATCGGCATCCGGCCATAACGGCCCAGGCCGCGAAAGGCCTTGAGGTCGACCAGTTTGAAACCGGTGTACACCAGAACACCCGCCAGGCTCGCCACAGGAATGCTTTGCAGCACGCTGGACAGCAGCAATACGAAAGCCAGCAACCACAGGCCGTGGAAGATCGCCGACATTCGTGTGGTGGCGCCGGCCTGGACGTTGGCCGAACTGCGCACGATCACGCCGGTCATGGGCAGCGCACCGAGCAGACCGCAAAGCATGTTGCCGACGCCCTGTGCTGACAATTCCCGATCAAAGTCGGAACGCTGGCCACTGTGCATGCGGTCCACCGCTGCTGCTGAGAGCAAAGTTTCAGCGCTGGCGATGAAGGCTACAGCGAAAGCAGCGATCAGCAAGGTCGGGTCGGCGAGATTGAGCAAGTCGGCAGGCTTCAGCCAGTCGATGGCCTCCGCCAGATTGGCCGGGACTTCCACGCGTTTGACCTGCAAGGCGAGCATCAGGCTGGCGACGGTCGCCAAGCCTACGCCAAGCAGCGCGCCGGGAATGAAACGCAGGGAATGAGGGCGGAATTTCTCCCACAGCCACATCACCGCAATCGTCGACAGCCCCAGCAAACCGGCTTGCCAGCCCAGGGAGGGCAAGGCCTGAATCACGGCCGCCGGGAAGGTTGCCAGGTTATCCAGTCCCGAGGGTTTGGGCACGGCGTCGAGCATCACATGCACTTGTGAGAGCACGATCAATACGCCAATCCCGGCGAGCATGCCGTACACCACCGCAGGCGCCGTGACCCGAAACCAGCAGCCCAGCTTCAAGCGCCCGGCCACCAGTTGCAGAAAACCCGCCAGCAGCAAAATGGGCCCGAGCATGGCAATGCCATGCTGGCGCACCAGTTCGAACACCAGAACCGCCAGACCCGCCGCCGGGCCACTGACTTGCAGCGGTGAGCCGGCAAGCCAGCCCACCACCAGACCACCGATGATCCCGGTGATCAAACCCTTGGCCGGCGGCAGGCCCGAGGCAATGGCGATGCCCATGCACAAGGGCAGGGCGACCAGAAACACAACCACGGACGCCAGCAGCTCCCGTGGCAGAACAGCTTTAAGTTGAGCAGCACGCATGGTGACTCTCCCGAAGTTTTCTTCAGGCGTGGCAAAGCCAGGCTGCTTGATCAGCAGCCCCGGCTAAACCACACAAGGATTTAGGAGGATTTAGAAGCGCGCTTTAGGCGTCGCCACCGGAATCGGATGGCTGCCATCGAGCGGCAGGAAACACCCTTTGTCGGCGTCGTAAGCTTTGATTTCGCTGGTTTCGATGCTGTAGACCCAACCATGGATAAACAGCTGACCGTTGGCCATGCGCGAGGCCACGGAAGGGTGGGTGCGCAAATGCTGAAGCTGGGCGATCACATTCTCTTCGGTGAGGACGTGCATGCTTTCGCTTTCGTCAGCGCAATGGCAGTTTTCCTGGACCATGGTTTTCGCCACTTCGGCATGACGCAGCCAGGCTTTGACCGTGGGCATTTTTTCCAGGCTTTGCGGGTTGAGCACGGCGCGCATCGCGCCACAGTCGGAGTGCCCGCAAATGATGATGTGCTGAACGCCGAGGGCCAGGACCGCGTATTCGATGGCCGTGGAAACACCGCCGTTCATTTGCCCGTAAGGCGGCACAACGTTGCCGACGTTGCGGGTCACGAACAGGTCGCCGGGGGCGCTTTGAGTGATCAGTTCAGGAACGATGCGCGAATCGGCGCAGGCGATGAACATCGCTCGGGGGCTCTGGGCCGTGGCGAGTTTTTTGAAGAGTTCTTCCTGCTGGGGGAAAACCTCGTGATGAAAATGCAAAAAGCCGTCAACGATATGCTTCAGCGCTGCATCGGCGGTTTCCGCCTCGGGTTGGGCTGAAGCCGACGCAGCCAACGGCTGTTTATCCTTGTCACTCATGATTCATCCTCTTTGGCGGAGTCAGGGAATTGTCCCGTTTTGTCCGGTGTGAAGCCAGTGGCTGTTTAAAAAACATCCAGGCCGAACATCTCGACCCATCAGTCACTCGATGAACAAGGTATCTGCCGAAACTTAACTCAAACTGAATCAAGCGCTCTAGGACATGTGTTCCAGGTCACGAAAAACGTGACCAGCCTAATGGCCAAGCGCTTTCCCACTACTCAACAATAGGCCAATTGTCTTCAAATCAAAGACATCTGGCGACCCGGCGGACAGAAGGCATTGCAGTCCAGGTCGAATCCTTCCCGACGATTGAGCCCCAAACGTTTGATGGCTTTGGCAAAGCGTTGCGCCAACAGATCGGCAAACGGCCCTTCACCGCGCATCCGCGCGCCAAACCGACTGTCGTAGAGTTCCCCGCCACGGCTCTGGCGGATCAGGCTCAACACATGGGCAGCCCGCTGCGGATAGTGGGCGGCCAGCCATTCTTCGAACAACGGCGCCACTTCCAGCGGCAGGCGCAACATCATGTAGGCCGCACTCTGGGCGCCGGCGGCATGCGCCTCGGCGAGCAGGCTTTCGAGTTCGCTGTCGTTGATCATCGGAATCATCGGCGAACACAGCACGCCCACCGGGATCCCGGCTTCGCGCATCACACGAATGGCTCGCAGCCGGGCCTTGGGCGTAGCCGCGCGCGGTTCGAGAATGCGTTTGAGTTCATCGTCGAGGGTGGTGAGGCTGATCATCACCGCCACCAGCCTTTGCTCGGCGAGTTCGGCCAGCAGGTCCAGATCCCGAAGAATCAGCGAGCCCTTGGTGATGATGGTCACTGGATGGCGGTAACGCAGCAGCACTTCAAGGGTCTTGCGGGTGATTTTGTGTTCGCGCTCGATCGGCTGATAGGGATCGGTGTTGGAACCCAGGTTGATTGGCGCGCATTGATAGCCGCGTTTGGACAGCTGTTCTTCCAGCACATCGGCGGCGTTAGTCTTGGCGATAAGCTTGGTTTCGAAATCGAGCCCGGGTGACATGTCCCAATAGGCGTGGCTGGGGCGCGCATAGCAGTAGATGCAACCGTGCTCGCAGCCGCGGTAGGGATTGATCGAGCGATCAAAAGGCAAGTCCGGGGAGTTGTTGCGGGTGATGATGGTTTTCGCCGTTTCGATGCGCACTTCCGTGCCCTGCGTGACCGGCGCTTCCTGATACCAGCCGTCATCCTCGGCCACCGAGCGATTCGGGGCGAAGCGGTTGTGCGGGTTGGTTGCGGTGCCGCGGCCGCGAGGGGGCAGAGGGATAGCCATCGACAGGATCCTTGAGCTGTATGTTCATACAGTATAGGGGCGCAGCCGGATAGGCCAGTGCCGTTCGGCGCCTGAAAATTGTTAATTATTGTCTAGTTGTTCGTTACTGGTGAGCTCCTTGTAATTATGAGAAACAGATAGACAGTCGCTTAGTTGTTATCAGTCGGTAGTATGCGCTGCACACGAAGTTGTCGTGTTCTAACTATTAAAAGGATTTAATCAATGTCGAATTACAATCAGCGCGGTATCTTTCTTCAACGGTTGCCCCCGTCTATCGTTAGTCCGAAAGAGGTTCGGGTTTCCATGCAGTTTGCTTTGAAGGAAGAGGGTTTCGACCCGGAAAACCGCAGCGCCACTCACTCCCTGCTGGATTCGACCTTCCGCGAGGCTGTGTCGAATGACGGCGGCGTGACCTTCACAATGGGAAACACCCCTGATGTGGACGGTGATGGTGATATCGACGCGCAGGACAAGACTGTTCTGATTGCGCTGGCGAAAGCGTATTCGAAAATCACCAATCCTTGATGACTATCGAGCACATGCAACTTTGAAGTATGGGTATGAGTGTGCCTGACTTGGGTTGAATTAAGCGGTACGGAAATCCGTATCGCTTTTTTGTTGCTCGTTACTTGCCCCTGAAAAAACAAGGTGTAAACGGCCCAGTTCACGATTCTTTGACAGCTGACTCACAGGACTTTGACTGTTTAGTGTCGAAACTATGTGGCATCTAACCACCTTCTCCCCATACGGTCGTCCGAGCATGTCCCGATTGCGCCTTTTACCTGCGACATTCCTGTTGTCGCTGGCCGCCCTTTTCAATCTGACACTGGCCTGCGCAGATGAAACCGGCCCACCCCGCCCGGCGGAATGGGCTCAATCGGTCGAGGTGCAATACAACCTCTATCAAATGTCCCCGACGCTTTACCGCAGCGCTTTGCCCGACGCCGGTGCCGTACCGTTGTTGAAGAAACTCAACGTTGCCACCGTGATCACTTTTCTGCCCGAGTCGGATTCAAGCTGGTTGTCCACGCCAGGCATTGCTCAGGTGCAGCTGCCTTATCGCACCAATCACGTGGACGACGCACAAGTACTCAAGGCCCTTCGCGCCATCCAGACCGCTGAATCCAATGGCCCGGTGCTGATGCACTGCAAACACGGTTCGGACCGCACCGGCCTGATGGCGGCGATGTATCGGGTGGTGGTGCAAGGCTGGAGCAAGGAAGACGCTCTGAACGAAATGACCCAGGGTGGCTTCGGTGACAGCATCCATTTCAAGGATGGCGTGCGTTACATGATGCAGGCCGATGCCGAAAAACTTCGGACCGCGCTAGCCAACGGCGATTGCAGCACCAGTCCGTTTGCGGCCTGCTCGATGAAGAGTTGGTTCAAATCTGCCCACGTTGAATAAGCATTGGCTCAACTGGCAGCGGTGGCTGGCACAGACACGAAAAAATTGTCGGCGATCGGCCGTCCGAGGAATTCTTCCAGGGCGACCAGCAGTGAGCGCGAATCGCCCGGTGAAAAAAAGGCTTCGCGAAAGGCCCTGCCTGTTTGCGGGTTGAACACCCACTCGTGCTGAAACCGTTTGAACGCCTCGGTCGCCAGTACACCCGACCATTTGTAGGCGTAAACCGACGCCGCGTATCCGGTCACCATGTAATCGAAGCTGTTGGCGAATCGACAGTAGGGCGGCAGTTGCAGGTGGGGAATCTCGCGCAGCACGTCGTCGAAGATTTGCTCAACGCTGCGTCCATCACCTTGGCTGCGGTGCAATTCGAAGTCGAATAATGCGGTCATTAACAGCTCGGCGGTTTGCCGAGTGGTCTGGGTGTGAATGGCGGTCAGCGCTGCGTCGACTCGCGCTTCGCTCAGGCGCTCGCCGGTCTGGTAATGAGCGGCCAGCCACAGCAGAAACTCACCCGACAGGCACCAAAGCTCGAACAATTGCCCCGTGAACTCTGCGGTGTCGCGTCCCAGCTGTGTAATACCCGACAGACGATGGTGAGGTGAGCGGGTAAGAATGTGCTGCAAGCAATGGCCGAACTCATGGAACAAGACGCGCAGGTCCTGATGGGCGAGAAGGCAAGGATGCTCAACATTCCCGGGCGTGAAGTTGCCATGAAGCACAGTGATCGGCAGCGTCAATCGACCTTCGGCGTCCAACCGCCGATTGCGTGGTGTGGCGGTCCAGGCGAAGTCCGGCGCTTCATCCCGATGAAAAGGGTCGAGGTAAATGTGCCCGACGACTTGGCCATGCTCGCTGATCTCGAACAGGCGCACGCTGTCATGCCAGTGGCTGAATACCGACTGCTCGACGATCTGTATGCCAAACATGCGCTCGCTGAACAGACAGAGCCGTTGCAATGTCCCGTCCAGCGGGAAGTACGTTCGCAGGTTTTTCAGCGCCCCGCCGAGACGTTGCTGGCGCAATTGCTCGGCGAGAAATTCATGGTCCCAAGGGTGGACCTCAGTCATACCGCGCTCAAGAGCTAACGCCTTGAGCGCCTGTACCTCCTGTTCGAAGTCGGGTGTCACCTGCATGATTTGCCGCCGCAGGAAACCGGTCACTTGCTCGGTGGATTCTGCCATTTCCGTTACAAGGCTGAGTTGCGCGAAGTTCTCATACCCCAGCAACCTGGCTTTCTGGTGACGCAGCGACAACAGGAACTCCAGCACCGGACCATTATCGAATTGCCCGGCGTGGGGGCCTTGATCGGAAGCTCGCGTGGAGTAGGCGACAAAGTATTCTTCGCGCAGGGATCGGTCTTCGGCATACGCCATGACTCGAGTGTAGGTGTCTTGGTCCAAGCGCATCAGCCAGCCTTCATGCCCTGCCTGTTGTGCGTTGAAAGCCAGACGCTCCAGTGTCGCCGCGGACAAACCGTTCAATTGCGTGACGTCGTCGATGCGCTTGCTCCAGGCTGCGCTGGCGCGTTCTAGGTTGCTCAGGAACATGCTTTGCAGCACACCGATGTCGCGATTCAGCCGACCCAGCTTCTGCTGTTGTTCGATGGGCAAGTGGATGCCGGACAAGCGAAACCGGCGCAGAACTTTGTGCAAAACCGCTTTGCGCGGCTCATCGTAATTCACCGCGGCCGGACTCTGCGCCAGCCGCTGATAAACCCGGAACAGTGCCTGATTGCTCATCTTTTCAGACTTGTACTGCGCGGCGGCATCGCTGCAAGTCGCGCTGGCCAGGTCCCAAGCCTTGCCCTCGCGTTTCACCATTGAGAGGGTTTCGATCACGCTCATGATCTCATCGAGGCGCGCATCGGTTTCATCAACGGCCAATACCAGATCGTCCCAGTTCGGGATTGCGGATTGGCTCGCGACAATCTCGGCAATGGCCTGGCGATTGTCAGCAATGAGGGTGTCGATGGCGGGCACCAGATGCTCGGCACGGATGTCCGTCCAAGGCGGCAGGTCCCAGTGCTGCAGCAGCGGATTGGTATCAGGCATGGCGTCTTCCTTGAATAGGGCTGAAGGAATCAGCCTAAGGAGGAAGCGCAGGGGAAGGGTGGTAAATAGATACCACCTTCCACCCCGTCAAAGGGTGGAAGGTGGCGTTGACTCACTGTTGCTCGTCAGGCTTTTTCTTTAGCTTCGGGTTCGGGAAGAACTGCACGGCCTGAACCTTGGCGTCCGGCACCTTCAGCGCCGACGTATTGACCCGCGTGCCCAATTCCTTGGGCACCGACAGGCCTTGTTCATTGAGCGTGTCCGAATAACCGCAGGCCACGCATTCGCGATGCGGGACCTCGTCTTCGTTCCACATCATCAACTTGTCCGGTTCGCTGCATGCCGGACAGACCGCCCCGGCGATAAAGCGCTTTTTCGTGATCACAGGCCCCTCACTCATGCTGCCGCGTCCTCACTCAGGCCGCTATGGCGCAAGAGTGCGTCAATCGATGGCGCACGGCCCCGGAAGTCGACGAACAGCACCATCGGCTCCTGAGAACCACCGCGCGCCAGGATTGCTTCGCGGAACGCACGACCTGTTTCGGCATTCAGTACGCCGTCTTCTTCGAACTTCGAGAAGGCGTCGGCCGACAGCACTTCAGCCCACTTGTAGCTGTAGTAACCCGCCGCGTAACCGCCGGCGAAAATGTGGGCGAAGCTGTTCGGGAAACGGTTGTAGGCCGGAGGACGCATCACCGACACCTCGTCACGCACACCTTCGAGCAGTTGCAGCACGCTGCGGCCGTCGCCGTGGGTGGCGTGCAGTTCGAAGTCGAACAACGAGAATTCCAGCTGACGGACCATCATCAGGCCGGACTGGAAGTTCTTCGCCGCGAGCATCTTGCCCAGCAGGTCCTGCGGCAGCGGTTCGCCGGTTTCGTAGTGACCGGAAATCAGCGCCAGACCTTCCGGCTCCCAGCACCAGTTCTCCATGAACTGACTTGGCAACTCGACCGCATCCCAAGCCACGCCGTTGATGCCCGATACGCCAGCGTGTTCAACACGGGTCAGCAGGTGATGCAAGCCATGACCGAATTCGTGGAACAGGGTGGTGACTTCATCGTGAGTCAGCAGGGCCGGTTTGCCACTGTCGGCCGGGGTGAAGTTGCACACCAGATTGGCCACCGGGCTTTGCAGCTCGCCGCTGATCGTGCGGCGACGGTCACGGGCGCCGTCCATCCAGGCACCACCACGCTTGTTGGCGCGGGCATAGAGATCGAAGAAGAAGCGGCCGACGTGCTGGCCGTTTTCCTTGATTTCAAACAGGCGAACATCCGGGTGCCAGGCGTCGAAGCCTTTGAGTTCGGCAATCTCGATGCCGTACAGGCGCTGAACGATCGCGAACAGGCCGCCCAGCACTTTGTCGATCGGGAAGTAAGCGCGCAGTGCTTCCTGGGCAACGCTGTAACGTTGTTCGCGAAGCTTCTCGCCATAGAAACCGCTGTCCCAGCTTTGCAGGTCCGGGCAGCCTTGTTCGGCGGCGTAGGCCTTGAGCTGTTCCAGGTCCTGAGCAGCGAACGGTTTGCTGCGTTTGGCCAGGTCGCGCAGGAAACTCAGCACCTGATCGCTGGATTCGGCCATTTTGGTGGCCAGGCTCAGTTCCGAGAAACTGGCGAAGCCCAACAGTTTTGCAAGCTCCTGGCGCAGGTCGAGGATTTCTTCCATGACCGGGCCGTTATCGTTCTGACCGGCGTTCGGGCCTTGGTCCGACGCGCGGGTGCAGTAGGCGGCGTAGACTTCCTCGCGCAGGGCACGGTCCTGGGCGTAGGTCATCACCGCGTAATAGCTCGGGAATTCCAGGGTGATCAGGAAACCGTCCAGATCTTTGGCCTGGGCCGCGGCGGCCATTTGCGCCTTGGCCGAGTCGGTAAGACCGGCGAGGGTGGCTTCGTCGGTCACGTGCCTGGTCCAGGCTTGGGTCGCGTCGAGCAGCTGGTTGGAGAAGCGGCTGCCCAGCTCCGACAATTTGCTCTGCACTTCGGCGTAGCGCTTTTGCTCTGCTTCCGGCAGGTCGATACCCGACAGACGGAAGTCACGCAGCGAGTGTTCCAGGATAGTTTTCTGCGCCACGTCGAAACCGGCGGCTTGCGGGCTGTTAGCCAAGGCTTCGAAGGCTTCGAACAACTCACGGTTCTGGCCCAACTCGGTGGAGTAGGCGCTCAACGCTGGCAGGCAGGACTCGTAGGCTTCGCGCAATTCAGCGCTGTTGCACACGGCATTCAGGTGGCTGACCGGGCTCCAGGCCGCGCCCAGACGATCGTTCAGTTCGTCCATCGCCAGCACCAGTCCGGCCCAGGTCGGTTGTTTGCCCTGGGTGTCGAGGATCTCGATAATGGCGGCGCGGTTGTCAGCCAGGATCTGTTCAATGGCCGGTTGCACGTGTTCGGCACGGATCGCCGAGAACGGCGGCAGGTCGTAGGACTGCAAAAGAGGGTTGTTCACGCTCACGGTTGGCACCTTGGCTGGAAGAAACATGCGGCCATCTTAATTACAATCGACGCTCACCGCAGCAATCGGCAACAGAGAGAAACCCTATCGTGACCCTTCGCAAGTATCAGAACCACACGCCACTGCTGGGCAAAGGCGCTTTTGTCGACGGCTCGGCGGTGGTGATCGGCGACGTCGAAATCGGTGAAGACAGCTCCGTATGGCCGCTGACGGTGATTCGTGGCGACATGCACCGCATCCGAATCGGTGCGCGCACCAGTGTCCAGGATGGCTGCGTGCTGCACATCACCCACGCCGGGCCGTTCAATCCCGATGGCTTTCCCTGCTTGATCGGAGACGACGTGACCATTGCCCATAAAGTCATGCTGCATGGCTGCAGCGTCGGCAACCGGGTTCTGATCGGCATGGGCAGCATCGTCATGGACGGCGCGGTGATCGAGGATGATGTAATTGTCGGCGCCGGCAGCCTGGTGCCGCCGGGCAAGCGTCTCGAAAGCGGCTTTCTGTATGTCGGCAGCCCGGTGAAGCAGATCCGTCCGCTGACAGACAAGGAAAATGCCTTTTTCACCTACAGCGCGGCGAACTACGTGAAGCTCAAGAATTTGCACCTGGCTGAAGGCTACGACCAGCTCTGACCCGCGCCCTTATTCAGGATTCAACATGCATTACCAAACCGTTTTGTTTGACCTCGACGGCACCCTGACCGACCCGCGCGAAGGAATTACCCGTTCGATCCAGTTCGCCCTGAGCAAACTGGGCATTGATGAACCCGACCTGACCAGGCTCGAACACTTCATCGGCCCGCCATTGTTGCAAGCGTTCATGCAGTTCTACGACTTCGACGAGCCCAAGGCCTGGGAAGCGGTGAACCTCTACCGCGAACGCTTCAAGGTCACCGGCCTGTACGAGAACCGTGTGTTCGACGGCGTCACACCGCTGCTGGAAACCCTCAGCGGGCAAGGTCGGCAGTTGTACATCGCAACCTCTAAACCATGGGTTTTCGCCCGCGAAATCGCCCGGCACTTCGACTTTGCCCAGCACTTCAAAGTGATTTACGGCAGCGAACTGGACGGGACACGCACCAACAAGGTTGAGTTGATTGCTCACCTGATCGCCGAAGAAGGTCTGGACCCGGCCAACACCCTGATGATCGGCGACCGAAAACACGACCTGATCGGCGCGCGCAGTAATGGGCTCGATGCGGCGGCGGTAGGTTATGGTTTTGGCAGCCGGGAAGAATTGAGCGCAGAAGCGCCGGCCTTTCACTTCGAAACGCTGGACGAGATGCATCAGGCGTTTTTGCAACGCTAATTAGATCGCCTTCGCGGGCAAGCCTCGCTCAGGTCGATGTGATCTGTAGGAGCGAGGCTTGCCCGCGAGAAGGCGTCCTTCCAGACACATCCTGAGCAACAGTTATCACTCCAATTCCTTCTAATCGTCCTAGCCTCAAAGACTAAGGCCACGATCAAGGAGGATCATCTTTGCCAGGGTTAAAAAATGCTCATCGATTGCGCACTGGGCGATATTCGGAGTCCGGACAGATCTACCTGCTGACCGCCGTGGTTTTGAATCGGGAACCGTTATTCCGCGACTTCAAGAGTGGGCGATTGGTAGTAGACGCTCTGAGAACTGCCGAGCGAGAAGGGTTTGCGACGTCACTGGCCTGGGTCGTCATGCCCGATCATTTCCATTGGCTGATCGAGTTGCATAATACTCAGTTACCCAAGTTGATGGCTCGAACCAAATCACGCATCGCAGTGACGCTAAATCGCTCGTCAGGACGCCAAGGTCCGGTTTGGCAACATGGTTATCACGATCGAGCCGTTCGTAAGGAAGAAGATCTACAGGCGGTTGCTCGCTACATCGTCGCCAATCCGTTGCGAGCGGGCCTGGTCGAGAAGGTAGGGGATTATCCGCTGTGGGATGCGATCTGGTTGTGAAGTTTGAAGACGCCTTCGCGGGCAAGCCTCGCTTCTACAGGATTATGTAGCCTCACCCAGCTCCTGTAGGAGCGAGGCTTGCCCGCGAAGAGGCCCGCTCAGCCACCGAAGTTTAATGGTCCAGCCAATGCCTTCAAAGCTACCTTGCGCTCAATCACCGGAAACGCACCAAGCTGCTCGACGGCCGCATAAAACTTCAACCAGTCCCCACCGACCTGCTTGAACAGCGCCGCAAACGCCGGTACCCATTGGTCGTACAAACCAAACGGCAACAACCGGGCATTGTTCATCGGTGCATTGATCCACGCGTCGTAGCGCTTGTCGCCGGCCCATTGGCTGTCGCGCAGTTGTCGATACTCATGGCGCAGCTGTTCGAACTCCGCCGCTTTGCGTTGGCGCATCTGGTCGGCGGGTATCGGCAGGGCGTAGAGCTTTTCAAGCCGAGTGCGAGTATCCAGAACCAATTGAATGAACTGGTCCCGTTGCTGCGCCTGCGCACCGTTGTCGGGTGCCAGACCGCGCGATGCACGCCATTGCCGGGTGCCTTCCTGTTCGACGAAGGTGGCGAAAGACTCGTTGAACTCCGTGTCGTCTTTTACATAGAAGCGCTGATGGGCGAGCTCGTGGAAGATCAACGTCGCCAGCCGCTCGTCGCCCCAACCCATCATTGAGCTGATAATCGGATCATTGAACCAGCCGAGCGTCGAATAGGCCTCGACGCCGCCAATCGACACGTCCATACCTTGCAAACGCTGCAAGGCAGCCTCGCCGCGGGCGGCACTCTGGCTGTAATAACCGCGGTAGGCAACACAGCCAGCGACGGGGAAACAATGGTTTTGCGGTGTCAGGGAAAATTCCGGCGTGGCAAAGACGTTCCAGACCACGAACGGCCGGCCAATGTCGGCGTATAGGCGGTAGCTCTGGTTATCCGGCAGATGCAGCTGCTGGCTAGCGAATGTCCGGGCCTTTTGCGACTGGGTCAGATGCGCACGCAGCATCGGATCGCGAGACGGATCGGCAAGCACCTCGGCCACCGGCTCCCTGGCTCGCAGCAGTTGCAACTGACCACTGGCCAATTGGCTGTAATAGCTGACGCCCGCGCAACCGCTGAGCAATAAAAGCAATACACCCGGAAACAAAACGCGCAAAACGCGATCAAGTAACCCAAGGCTTGGAAGCGGCCTGATCAAAATAAAATCATCCCTGGAGAGTCTGCCCGCAAGACTATCCCGCCTGACTGGAGCTCCGCCATGCGCAAATTGATGCTAACGGGAGACTTGTTGATGCTGACCGGCTGTGCCGGATTTGGATTACCCCACCATGATCCGGCTCAAGCGTGGATCGACCTGGAATCACAACAAGAAGACACCGCGTTGCAAGCGCTGGAAGTCGATGACAAGAGATCCACCGACAAGCGCTATTTCGAGGTTCATCCGGGCAGTCATGAGCTGACGGTTCGTTACCAGTTCCCGGTCCAGCCCACCAACATCGGCCCCGACGCGCAGCCTCTATGGCGTGACTGCCAGTTGAATGTGAAATTCAACGACTTCAACGCCGGTGAGCGGTATCAGCTGCAAGCGGGGAATATCGGTTTCCGGCCGTGGGCAAAGCTCTATGATCAGCAACGGAAAGTGATTGGCCAGGGTACACCGGCGGGCTGCCAACGCAGCTGATCAGCGCTATGCTGAATGACCATCCTTTGGGACATTCATCATGCGCAGGTTGATGCTGTTGCTCGCTGCAAGTGTGGTTGCAGGCTGCCAGAGCCCGTTACCGGCGGTAAATCCGCAGATGGCCTGGGTCGAGTTCTCGACGCCATTCCCCAACGATAAATTGCTGATGGCTGAGCGACTGGACAAGCAACGAATGCGCGACGGGCGTTTTTTCCAGGTCACGCCCGGCAGCCATGAGCTGGTGGTCAGATTCGACTTTGAAGTGCCCGGTGGTGGGGGCATGGGCATGATGAGCTCCCCCGTGGAACGGCTGTGCTACCTGACCGTCAACTACGATCATTTCGAAGCCGGCCAGCGCTATGTGCTGGAGGGCCGTTCAATGGCATTCACCCCCGGCGCCCGATTGTTCAACGCCAAGCGGGAGATCGTCGCTGAAGATCGGCAGGCCTATTGCGTCCCGTGAGGTGAATCAGCGGTCGTTTTTCTGGTAGATGATTTTCTTGGTGCCGTTTTCGCAGCTGCCGACGACCATGTTCTGATCGTGCACTTCGTCATTGGTGACGATTTCCAGGGTGTAGGACGAGACGTTATTGGCCTGGATCTTGGCCTCGATCTCGGCCTTGAGCTCTTCACAGGATTTCGGTGCCGCCAGGGCCGAAGTGGCCAGTGCGCAACAGATAATCGCCAAGGCAAAACGTTTCATGGTTGAAGCTCCATTGAGGCAGCGCGCAGGGTACTGCATTTCGGCTGCTGTCATTTATTCGACCACAATTTTGCGAGGCGAGTTCTGACATCGCTCACAAAGCTTATGTTTTTTGCCGTAGGTATTGAGTCGTTTACAAGATCGCTTTCGCGAGCAGGCCCGCCCCCACATTGGGTACTTGTTTCAAAGGTGGGAGCGAGCTCGCGAAAGCGTCAGTGCATTCAGCGCCTGATTATCAGCTGACCAACGTCGCATCCAGACTGATCTTCGCGTTCAGCACTTTGGACACCGGGCAGCCTTCTTTGGCCTTGTTGCTCAGTTCCTCGAACTGCGCCTGTGTGGCCCCGGGGATTTTCGCCTTGAGGATCAATTTCACCGCAGTGATCGAAAAACCACCGTCGACCTGATCCAGGGTGACTTCAGCGTTGGTATCGATGCTGTCAGCCTTGAGACCGGCATCGCCCAGGATCATCGAAAACGCCATGGAGAAGCAGCCCGCATGGGCTGCGCCGATCAGCTCTTCCGGATTGGTGCCTTTGCCGCCTTCGAAACGTGCCTTGAAGCCGTAGGGCGCTTCTCTGAGTACACCGGTTTCAGTGGAGATCGAGCCGATACCGGTTTTCAGGTCACCTTCCCAATGAGCCGATGCTTTCTTCGTAATAGCCATGTCTGCCTCCTCAAGATCCGGTGCGAACGTCGCACCTTCGTGGTTTTCGGTTGCTAGGGTTCTGAGGATAGACGGTGGTGCAAAGTTCACCTGATCTCATTAGTCCTACCATTTCCGTAGGAAATTTAGTCCTGGCTATTGAAACTCGGGTATATGCCCTCATTGCATGAAGCACGCTTATAGATTCGGCAGGTTTTCGTTCGCGAGAAAAAACCTGCGCCCTCAATTGGAGAAGCAGGCATATGAAACGACTGTCCGATATCAAGTTCTCGACCCTTGATCTGGTGCCCGTGCGAGAGAACGGCAGCGCGGCCCAGTCGCTGCGCAACTCCCTGGACCTGGCGCAGCACGTCGAAAAACTCGGCTATAACCGCTTCTGGGTTGCCGAACACCACAACATGGATGGCATCGCCAGTTCGGCAACCTCGGTACTGCTCGGCTACCTGGCTGGTGGCACTTCGACCATTCGTGTCGGGTCGGGTGGCGTAATGCTGCCCAACCACGCGCCGCTGGTGATCGCGGAGCAATTCGGCACCCTCGAAAGTCTGTATCCAGGGCGGATCGATCTGGGGCTGGGCCGCGCCCCCGGTTCCGATCAAATGACCGCCCGTGCCTTGCGTCGTGAACGTTCCGGCAGTGCCGACGAGTTTCCGGAAGACGTCGCCGAGCTGATGCGTTACCTCGGCCCGCGCACGCCGGACCAGCGGATCATCGCGATGCCGGGCACCGGCACCAACGTCCCTGTCTGGCTGCTGGGCTCTAGCCTGTTCAGTGCTCAACTGGCCGGTGAGCGCGGTTTGCCCTACGCCTTCGCTTCCCATTTCGCACCGCGCTTCATGCATGAGGCGATTCGCGTCTACCGCAATCACTTCAAGCCTTCAGCGGTGTTGGATAAGCCCTACGTGATGCTTGGCGTGCCGCTGGTGGCCGCTGACACTGACGAACAAGCGGATTACCTGGCGACGTCGGTCTATCAGCGCATCCTGGCGTTGATGCGCGGCCAAAGCCTGGTGCAACGTCCGCCCGTGAAAACCATGGATGGCCTGTGGCTGCCCCATGAGAAAGAAGCCGTAGGTGATTTTCTCGGTCTTGCGATGGTGGGCAGTCCGCAGAAAATCCGCGCCAAACTCGAGGTGCTGATCGAGCAGACCCAGGCAGACGAGCTGATTTTTACCTGCGACCTGTACGAACATTCCGATCGCGTGCACTCCTATGAGCTGCTGGCGAAGGTCATGAAGGGCTGAGGCTCGGACGACGCCCATAAAAAAGCCGACGCGGTGCGTCGGCTTTTTGATTTGTGCGGGAATCAGCCTACTTCGTGTAGACGATGACCTTGGTGCCCTTTTCACAGGTGCCGACGACTTTACCGACGGCAGCAGCGTCTTTATCGACGATTTCCAGTGAATAGCCGGCAACGCCCTTGGCATCAAGTTTCACTGCGATTTCGGCTTTCAGCTCTTCGCACGACTTGCCTTCAGCAAACGCTGTTCCGGCAAGGCTCAACAAACCTACCGCTAAAATAAAATGCTTCATCGGTCGCATTCCCTGGTCGGATCAAAGGGAGCATCCAGCCATCAGCTGGAGGCACTCATATAGCGCTTTGCCATTCCCTATGGCACGCGGCCAGCGCGCAAGTTCAGAACACTAGCTCAAACTCAGCTGCTGGCAATCCGGAACCCGACTTTGAGCGTCACCTGAAAGTGGGCAGCCTTGCCGTCCTTGATGTGCCCGCGGGTTTCGGTCACTTCAAACCATTCCAGATGCTTGATGCTTTTATTAGCTTCGGCCAACGCGTTGTTGATTGCATCTTCAATGCTGCTGGTGGACGAGCCAACGAGTTCGACTTTTTTGTAGGTGTGATGATCGGTCATGGCGTTCTCCTCAAGGTGTGAAATACAGCCTAGCAGTGATTTTTCGTATTACTTCTGTCGGCTCATGCGACGCGGAAGTTCAGATTTACTGCACTTTCTCGAACCCCTGAAGTCCCAACCAACACACGCTACTCATCACCAATGAAGGAGAGCCACCATGGCCAACACCTCTTTACGTAAAGCCTCATTGCAAAGCATGGAAGCCGAGATCGAGAGTCTGCTGAAATCTTTGGAAAACCTGAAAGACGACGCCTCGGACGAGTCGCGTAAAACCCTGAAAGCATTGAAAGGCAACGCCGAGAACGCGCTGAAGCATTCGCGCCATCTGCTCAGTGATGCGTATGAAGAAGTCAAAGTCAAAACCCGCGAAACCGGAATTGCCACTCGGGACTACGCCCAGGAACACCCTTGGACTACAGCGGGTGTCGCTGTGGGTGCACTGGGCCTGCTCGCGGCGTACCTGCTGTTCAAACGCGGCGACTAATCTGTCTGGCGCAGTTCAGCCTTGAGCCACTGCGCCAACTGCTGAGCGCGCCCGTCCGCGGCGCGCTTGGGTAGCCACAAAGCCAGTTGCGCCGGGGTTTCACTGAATCCCCAGGGCGCAACCAGGCGACCCGCCTTCAAGTCCTCGGCCACCAACGGCTCAGGTGCAATCGCCACCCCCAGGCCTGCCACTGCAGCCTCTAGCAAATAATACAAATGCTCGAAACCCTGACCGTACTTCAACGCCTTGGCGTCGAGGCCACTTTGCTGTGCCCAGCTCGGCCAGGCTTGTGGGCGCGAGGTGGTGTGCAGCAATGGCTCATTCAATAGCGCTGTGGCCGGCGCACCTTGCAGCCTTTCATAACCCGCAAAGCGTGGGCTCATGACCGGTCCGATTCGTTCGCTGGCCAACTCATAGACTTGCATGTCCGCCGGCCATGGGGGCTCGGCAAACACCAGCAAGGCGTCGAGCCCCGGTCGACGCGGATCGAGATCGCCTTCCCCGGCCGACAGGTGCAGGCGAAGGTCCGGCAGGTCCGCATTCAATCGTCCCAGGCGTGGAATAAACCAGCGCGCCAGCAAACTTCCCGAGCAACCCAGTACGAACGGTGCGTCGGCGGTGGTTTGGGTCAGCTCTGCGCAAACAGTGCGCAGACGCTCAAAGGCTTCACCGCTGGCATCGCGCAATCGGACGCCGGCATCTGTGAGTTTCAGGCCGCGTCCATCCTTGATGAACAGGCTCACGCCCAAGTGCTCTTCAAGCACCTTGAGTTGCCGGCTGACCGCGCCATGAGTAACGTGCAGCTGTTCGGCAGCCTGGCTGACGCTGTTCAGCCGTGCCGTGGCTTCGAAGGCGCGAAGGGCGTTCAGCGGGGGAAGGTCGTGGCTCATGGGATCTGTGAGTTTTCCTGACAGGTTGTGGCGATCTTATCGGTTTTCAGGCTGGGGCGTCAGGGGTAGAGTGACCGTCATTGTCATCTCACGAATCCCACTGGAGCGACCCATGACCCAGACTGATCTGCGCAACGGCCCCGACGCCAACGGCCTGTTTGGCTCGTTCGGTGGCCGCTATGTTGCGGAAACCTTGATGCCTTTGGTCCTCGACCTGGCCCGTGAATACGAATTGGCCAAGGAAGATCCGGCGTTCAAAGAAGAATTGGCCTACTTCCAGCGCGACTACGTCGGACGTCCAAGCCCGCTGTATTTCGCTGAGCGTCTTACCGAATTTTGCGGCGGCGCGAAGATTTACCTCAAGCGCGAAGAGCTGAACCACACTGGCGCGCACAAGATCAACAACTGCATCGGCCAGATTCTGCTGGCGCGGCGCATGGGCAAGAAACGCATCATCGCCGAGACCGGCGCCGGCATGCACGGCGTGGCAACGGCGACCGTGGCAGCGCGTTTCGGCCTCGATTGCGTGATCTACATGGGCACCACTGACATCGAACGTCAGCAAGCCAACGTATTTCGCATGAAATTGCTGGGCGCCGAAGTGATCCCGGTTGTGGCCGGGACCGGCACACTTAAAGATGCGATGAACGAAGCGCTGCGTGACTGGGTGACCAACGTCGACAACACCTTTTACCTGATCGGCACCGTGGCCGGCCCGCACCCTTATCCCGCCATGGTTCGCGACTTCCAGGCCGTTATCGGCAAGGAAACCCGCGATCAACTGCAAGCCCAGGAAGGTCGCCTGCCGGACAGCCTGGTGGCGTGCATCGGTGGCGGTTCCAACGCCATGGGCCTGTTCCACCCGTTCCTCGATGACAAAAGCGTCGAGATCATTGGTGTGGAAGCCGCCGGTTACGGCATCGAAACCGGCAAGCATGCCGCCAGTCTGAATGGTGGCGTCCCGGGAGTGCTGCACGGCAACCGTACCTTCCTGTTGCAGGACGACGATGGCCAGATCATCGACGCTCACTCGATTTCCGCCGGCCTCGACTATCCAGGTATCGGCCCGGAACACGCCTGGTTGCATGACATCGGTCGCGTTCAGTACACCTCGGTGACCGACGACGAAGCCCTCGATGCGTTCCACAAATGCTGCCGTCTGGAAGGGATTATTCCTGCACTGGAAAGCGCCCACGCGTTGGCCGAAGTATTCAAGCGCGCACCGACCCTGCCGAAAGATCACCTGATGGTGGTCAACCTGTCCGGTCGTGGCGACAAAGACATGCAAACCGTGATGCACCACATGGAAAACTCTCAACAAGAGCAGTCCAAGCAGGAGAAACACTGATGAGCCGCCTGCAAACGCGTTTTGCCGAACTCAAGGAACAGAATCGCGCCGCCCTGGTGACTTTCGTCACTGCTGGCGACCCGAGCTATGACACTTCCCTGGCGATCCTCAAAGGCTTGCCCGGTGCTGGCGCCGATGTGATCGAGCTGGGCATGCCCTTCACCGATCCGATGGCTGACGGCCCGGCGATCCAGTTGGCGAACATCCGCGCCTTGGGCGCCAAGCAGAACCTGGCTAAAACCCTGCAAATGGTTCGCGAGTTCCGTGCAGGCAATACCGAGACGCCGCTGGTGTTGATGGGTTACTTCAACCCGATTCACATGTACGGTGTGCCGCGTTTCATTGCCGACGCCGTCGAAGCCGGTGTTGATGGCTTGATCGTGGTCGACCTGCCGCCGGAGCATAACGGCGAGCTGTGCGACCCGGCTCAGGCAGCGGGACTGGACTTCATCCGCCTGACCACGCCGACGACTGATGATGTGCGTCTGCCGACCGTTCTGAATGGCAGCTCCGGCTTCGTCTACTACGTCTCTGTTGCCGGTGTGACCGGTGCGGGCGCAGCGACCCTGGAGCATGTTGAAGAGGCCGTTGCTCGCCTGCGTCGCCATACCGATCTGCCGATCAGCATCGGTTTCGGTATTCGTACACCGGAACAGGCCGCAGCCATCGCGCGCTTGGCCGATGGTGTCGTGGTGGGTTCGGCGTTGATCGATCACATCGCCAATGCCACCACGCCGGAACAGGCGGTTGATGGCGTGCTTAGTCTTTGCTCGGCGTTGGCTGAAGGCGTGCGTAAGGCCCGCGTCAGCTGAAGGTAAAGTTCCTGATACAGAGGAATTAGAGCCTCGTGGCACAGACTAAACAGCAAGACCGAGGGCTTCAGTACTACGTTCTGAAGCCCTTTTTGCTGTATGTGCAGTGAGGAAAGACCTGATGAAAATGCCGAAACGTCTGATTGTCAGCCTGGGTGTGCTGATGCTCAGTGCTACCCCGTTGCTGCACGCGAGCGCCGATCAGCGCGACGATCACGACCACGGCGGCCCACAGCAGGGCCATTACGATAACCGTGGTGACAATCATGGCGATGATCACCGAGTCCCGCAGGACAACCATCGCGGCGGCCCTCCGCCACGGGACTTCGGCCCGGTGCGCCAGACTATCCACGATAACCACGGCTATTTCGTACGCGGTGCGCCACCTCCTCCAGGCATTCATCTGGTCCGTGGCCGTCCGTTGCCTCACGGCTATTACGGTGAGCGTCTGGATAATCGTGCCTTGGGACGGCTGCCGTATTATCCGGGCTACGAATGGCGCCGTGCGGGGGGCGACATTGTGCTGATCGCCGTGGGCACCGGGATCGTCTATGAAATACTGGAAGGCGTGCTTTGATTTAACGTACGGGCAAAAAGAAGGCTTCGTGGATCATCCACGAAGCCTTCTTGTTTATGGCAACTCCAGTCCGCCCGCGGCTTTATGCAATTTGCGCAAATGTTCGCCAACCTGTTTCAGGTTGGCTTCATTGGCGGCCATCTCAGCCGCCCGGCTCGGTTCGAGCAGCGCTCTGACTTCCTTGTCCAGATCGCCGGTCAGCACTTGAAGCTGTTTCTGCCGCAGGTTGCTTTCCGATTCCAGGCGCTGCCATTCATTCGGTTGGGGCAATCCATAGCCGCCGGTGCCGAGCAGCTCCGCGGGACGGCTGAGGAAGCCGCTGTTGGCGAGAATCTGCTGCAAGGTCGCGTTCGCCTTGTCCATGCCGCCGTTCTTCAACTCCCGAGCGCCCAGATAACGCTGTTTCACTTCATCCTGGGCTAACACCAACTGTTGACGGAAGCTCGCCTGCTCCAGCAACAGCAATGCGGCACTGGTGCGCAAGTCAGCCTGCTCAAACCATTGCCGACGTTCTTCAGCTTTCAAGGCCAGCCAGTCTTCGACTTTGTCCTGTTTGATCGGCAGGTGCTTCTTCAACACTTCGAACATCGCTTGATAACGATCACGGAAGGAGTCGAAGCGATAGCCCAGGCGTAGCGCTTCGCGTGGATCATCCAACACGCTGGTATTCGCCAGTCCGCGACCCTTCATCACTTCCAGCAAACCGTTAGGCATGATGCTGTCGAGCCCGACCAGTTTCGCGTTATTGCTGCCGCTACGCAGCAATTTCAGGCCTTCCACCGCGCAATTGTTTGAGAGGAAATAATAGTTGCCGTCGTAACTCCAATGCATCTCGGCAGCGTGTTCCACCACGTCTTCAATTTCGTTGCGCGACAGGTTCAGCGGCACCGAGGCCAGGCTGCGCAGTTCAGTCTTGGTGTATTCGTCGATCACCTGGGCCAACGGCAAGACAAACAGCCGCGACGGGTATTTGCCCACCAGTCCATCCCAGCTCGACAGCTGTACGTCGCCGACGAAGGCGCGGTAGGACAAGACCAGATGCTGGTCGAGATCGAGTCGACAGTCCGGTCCCCGTGGCCGACCCGGCGCGCAGATCACCAGGCGCAACATGCTGTGCCCCCAGCGGCTGACCCAGTTCTGGTTGGCTTCGGCCAGCAGGTAGTCGACGGCATACACCCGTTCCGGATCGACCTGGCCCAGCGGCTGTTTGGCGAAGTCGTTGCCGGCATTGAGGAAGGCAAAGGATTTGCCGCAAGCATCTTTGGCGGGGGGTGCCCAGCCGAAATGTTCTTTGTAGTAGCGATACAGCGCGGGGCGCCGGCAGGCATAGCTCGGGTCCAGGAGGAAATACTCCATGTTGACCGCGACGAACTCTTTGGGACTGCTCGTTTCGTAGATGTCGGGGCTGCGGGCGATTTGCCGGTTGTGCTGTTCGCGCTCGCCACGGCGACCGACGTACTGCGGCCAGCCGGCCAGGTCGAGCAGGCGCGGGTCATCGCTGAGGGTAAAGCGGCGGTCGGATTGACCACGGCATTCATCCGGGATGCCGACCAGGCCGGAACTGCTGTTGCGCCGGGTGCAGCGCTGGATCAGCGTGCGCTCCGTGTCCGGCCACAGGCGCGAACGGTCGTAAATGTGGGTGAGCTCATGCAACACCGTTGCGAGCATTTCGCGGCGAACGGTGCCATGAGGGCGATAGGTTTTCTTTGTCGCGGCGCTGCCGTCCGTGAGGCTGGCGAGCAAGTTGCGGTTCAGATCGAGTTCGGACACCAGCGATGCCTGGCCATAGGCATTGCTCGGCATGTCATCCGTCCAGCCGACATCAATGCGCCGGTCCAGTCGCTCAATGAAGCGTGGCGGCAAGGCCTGCATGGCTTCATCGAGCAAAGCTTGACTGGCTTGCTGTTGTTCGGGGCTCAGACCCAAGGTCTTGAGCCGTAATTCCAGGTCAGCCTGGGCCGCGTTGCAGAGCAGCAACATCAGCCCGGCCAGCAGCCAGGCGCTTGTCGACTTCACAGTGCGAGGATGGCTTCGGCGAGCACCTGATCACTGGCGTACCGGGCTTCCGGCACACGGGTGCGCAGCGTGTTGATGGCCGCTTCAAGGTGCGCGCCGCGTATGTCGCCATCGCTGGCAACGAAACTGGCCGCATCGTCGTGGGCTTCACGGATGATCTTCGAATCGCGGATCGACGTGGTGGTATCGGACGTGAAATCAAGGGTGCGCTGGGTGGCATTGATGATGATGTTACTGGTGGCGACCAGGGTATGCGCCTGGGTCACATCGGCCATTAAAAGCAGGCTAAGGGCAACAGCAATCAGAGGGCTACGCATGGAACGACTCCGCAAGGACAAAGGATAACTATTGGACGAGAATTGCCTGCGCCAGTTCAAGGTCGCTTGCATGAAGTTTTGGCTGGGTCTGGCGCAGGTAAACCAGCGCGGATTCCAGTTGCGCCCCGCGTAGTTGGCCGTCACTGGCGATGAACGCCGCAGCGTCATCGTGTGCCGCGATCAGCAGCTTACGGTCGAAGGGGGCGGCGGTCACCATGCTTGTGGCGTAACCGGTGACCACAATGCCTTGTGTCGACAGGTTGAACGCGTCGTAGGCATAGGTCGCGCCCGACCAAAAAGCCGCGAGAAATACTGAAGTGAAAAACCGCTTTGAAAGAAAACGCATGAGACTCGACTGCTGAAAGCGAGTCCAGAGGCTAGCGCAATGCCCGGGCTAGAGCCAGCGCCGAAACATTGGGACACGACAAGCGTGTCCCACGTAACTGTGTCGCTTAGATCGTCAGGATGGCCTGTGCCAGCTGTGCATCGGTAGCGTTCAGCTGAGGCGCCTGGTGGCGAATGTGGTCGAGTGCGCTTTCCAGTTTCACACCACGAATGGCGCCTTCGCTGGCGACGAAGCTGGCGGCGTCGTCACGGGCTGCGCGCACGATCTTGTCATCGCGAAAGGAAGAAGTGACATCGGAGGTTGCATCGGAACTGGACTTCAGCGCGCCGACAACGGCGTCCGTGGTCACGATAAAGCTGGTCGCGTGGGAATTGGCAGCCACGGCAAGCAGGGCTGCAGCGCTGAGCAGACGAAGACGGGACATGGTGTAACTCCTTTGGATAACCGATTGAAAAGTGATGAGGCAGCTGTTGAGTCAGACGCCTGTCGTACAGCGCTCGCCACGTTCTGGTTTGATATTAGGCCTGCTTTTATCGGTTCGAACAGTCCCTTCTGTTAAAGCTGACCTTAGCGCCAGAACGGTTTATCCAATTCATTGAGGCGATCAGCGTGGCTGATGCCCAGGTCTGATAGTTGACGATCATCGAACTGACCCAGCAAACGCCGGGTTCGAGCCCTCTCAAGGTTGGCGGCGAGTACTTTCAGCAACTGTTGAAACCTGTGGAATCGACGCTTCGTTTGAGGGGCTGAAGCGGAAACATTCAGTAGGTTATTCATGGCGCAATCCTTTTGCCGGTGGGTGATGCCTTCCATGTTGAGCCCTTCACGTTTGGACCTACAGATACACCGTCATGAAATTGTACTGATGCAATGTAATAATTGTTAGAACTGTACCTGTCTCCAACTATTCCTTTTGTACCGGCACTTACAAAGGCCGAAAACGACAAAGCCCGTCGAGGTTTCCCACGACGGGCTTTGTTTTTTCAATTTGGAGTGCTGGCGGTGGACCCGGTGGGTCAGAGCCAGCGACGCTAGGTTAGCGCCAGAACGGCTTGCTCAGCTCTTCGTAGCGTTGTGCTTCGCTAATCCCGGCATCAGCCAGCAGACGCGAATCCAGGCGAGCCAATTGATGGCGGCTGGAGATGCGGCGCTGCCACAGCATCAGGTTGGCAATAACGCGAAGAGGCATGGAAGCCTGGGTTTTTGCAGCGGTATCTTCGAAGAACAGTTCGGAACTGAGTGTACGTTCCATGATTGACATCCTTCCGCTTGTGGCGGGATTAGGTAGTGGTTTAACTGATGCCAATGATCCTCTCGTTTGGCGAGTCTCTCTAGATACAGTTCACCTGTATTGTGAGGGACCAGTTAACTGTTAATAGGCGGTGTACTGGTCGAAATTGAGGCAACTGTACCTGTAGGCACTAAAGTGGTGCGATATTGGTGTTTTGGCTTGGGTTGGTAGGCAATTGCCGTAGGAAAAGACCGGTACAGCAGTACAGTTTTTTAAAGAATGGAATGTGGCAAGGAACAGCTGACGCATTTGTGTTTGCGTCAGCTGTTTTTTCTCTGGATCAGACTGTCAACATTCGCCCGGTTTCTTCCAGGTTCATGTGCCAGCGCAGGGCATCGCGCAGGATATGCGGGGTGTGCCCGCCCAAGGCGCAAGCCGCCGTGAAGTAGTCATCCAGCGCCTGGCGATAGTCCGGGTGCACACAGTTATCGATGATTACCCGTGCGCGCTCACGTGGCGCCAAGCCTCGCAAATCCGCCAGACCGATCTCCGTCACAAGGATGTCGACGTCATGCTCGGTATGGTCCACGTGGCTGACCATCGGAACCACACTGGAAATCGCGCCACCCTTGGCGATCGATTTGGTGACGAAGATTGCCAGGTGCGCATTGCGCGCAAAGTCGCCCGAGCCGCCGATGCCGTTCATCATCCGCGTGCCGCAGATGTGGGTGGAGTTGACGTTGCCGTACAAGTCGAACTCAAGCGCCGTGTTGATACCGATTATGCCGAGCCGGCGCACCACTTCCGGGTGGTTGGAAATTTCTTGCGGGCGCAGGACCAGTTTGTCCTTGTAGCGCTCAAGGTTGCCGAAAACATCGGTATTGCGACGGCTCGACAAGGTGATCGAACTGCCCGAAGCAAAGCTCAGCTTGCCGGCATCGAGCAGGTCGAAGGTCGAGTCCTGAAGCACTTCGGAGTACATCGTCAGGTCTTCGAACGGCGAGTCGATCAGCCCGCACATCACCGAGTTGGCGATGTTGCCAATCCCGGCCTGCAGCGGGCCGAGCTTGTTGGTCATGCGCCCGGCAGCCACTTCCTGCTTGAAGAAGTCGATCAGGTGGTCGGCAATGGCCTGCGTATCAACGTCCGGCGGCAGCACGGTGGACGGCGAGTCAGATTGATTGGTGATCACGATAGCGACGATCTTTTCCGGCGGAATCGGGATGGCAGTGCTGCCAATGCGATCGTCGACCTTTACCAGCGGAATCGGTGTACGGGTCGGCCGATAGGTCGGGATATAGATGTCGTGCAGACCTTCGAGATTCGGGTTGTGCGCCAGGTTGATCTCGACGATCACCTGTTTGGCGAAAATCGCGAAGCTGGCCGAGTTACCCACCGAAGTGGTCGGCACGATATGGCCCTGCTCGGTGATCGCTACGGCTTCAATCACGGCGATGTCCGGCAGCTTGAGCTGCTGGTTGCGCAGTTGCTCCACGGTTTCCGAGAGATGCTGGTCGATGAACATCACTTCACCGGCGTTAATGGCCTTGCGCAAGGTGCTGTCGACCTGGAAGGGCATGCGCCGTGACAGTACGCCGGCTTCGGTGAGCTGTTTATCAAGGTCGTTGCCCAGGCTGGCGCCGGTCATCAAGGTGATTTTCAGCGGGGTGATTTTGGCGCGTTCGGCCAATGCGTGGGGCACGGCTTTGGCCTCGCCAGCGCGAGTGAAACCACTCATGCCGACGGTCATGCCGTCCTCAATCAGAGCGGCAGCGTCAGCGGCGCTCATCACCTTATCCAACAACGAAGGCAAGCGAATACGATCACGGTACATGGATTGTTATCTCGGGTAACGGAAGCAAGGTGTGCAGTCTAGTGATTTGAAAAAAATCCGTCCCGCTACCATGGTCGAATGCAGAGGCCTGATTTAGAGCCTTTGGTCGGGTTTCGCGGGGAATAAAAAAACCCCAGCCTACTAAAGGCTGAGGTTTTGGGTATTGCTGCTTCCGCAGGTTTTACTCGATGGCTTTGACCATGTCTTCGATAACTTTCTTGGCGTCGCCGAAGACCATCATGGTTTTGTCCAGGTAGAACAGTTCGTTGTCCAGACCGGCATAGCCGCTGGCCATCGAGCGCTTGTTGACGATCACGGTCTTGGCTTTATAAGCCTCGAGAATCGGCATGCCGGCAATCGGCGATTTCGGATCGTTCTTGGCCGCCGGATTGACCACGTCGTTGGCGCCAAGCACCAGCACCACGTCGGCCTGACCGAACTCGGAGTTGATGTCATCCATCTCGAACACCTGCTCGTAAGGCACTTCGGCTTCGGCCAGCAGGACGTTCATGTGCCCTGGCATCCGACCGGCGACGGGGTGGATTGCAAACTTCACGGTGACTCCCCGGTGAGTCAGCTTCTCCGCCAGCTCCATCAGTGAGTGTTGGGCGCGTGCTACCGCCAGGCCGTAGCCCGGAACGATGATCACGGTGTCGGCGTTGGTCAGCAGGAAGGTCGCGTCGTCAGCCGAACCGGATTTTACCGGACGGGCCTCTTTCGAGCCTGCCGGGCCAGTTTCATCTACCGTGTTGCCGAAACCGCCGAGCAATACGTTGAAGAACGAACGGTTCATCGCCTTGCACATGATGTACGAGAGGATCGCACCGGACGAACCCACCAGCGAACCGGCGATGATAAGCATCGAGTTGTTCAGCGAGAAGCCGATACCTGCCGCTGCCCAGCCGGAGTAGCTGTTGAGCATCGATACAACCACCGGCATGTCTGCGCCGCCGATCGGGATGATGATCAGCACACCCAGCACGAAGGCCAAGGCCAGCATCAGTGCGAAGGCGCTGAGGTTGCCGGTCAGCATGAAGGTGATGCCCAGAGCCAGTGTTGCGAGGCCCAGCACCAGGTTCAGTTTGTGCTGGCCACCGAACTGTACCGGTGCGCCCTGGAACAGTCGGAACTTGTACTTGCCCGATAGCTTGCCGAACGCGATCACCGAACCGGAGAAGGTGATTGCACCGATGGCGGCGCCGAGGAACAGCTCCAGGCGGTTACCGGCAGGAATTGCATCACCCAGTTGCTTGACGATGCCCAGGGATTGCGGCTCAACAACGGCAGCAATGGCGATGAACACCGCGGCCATACCGATCATGCTGTGCATGAAGGCGACCAGTTCCGGCATCTTGGTCATTTCAACGCGCTTGGCCATGATCGAACCGGCAGTGCCGCCGACCAGCAAACCTACGATGACGTAACCGATGCCGGCGGTGGCCAGCTCAGCGCCCAGCTTATAGATGAGGCCCACGGTGGTGAGGATCGCCAACGCCATGCCGAGCATGCCGTACACGTTACCGCGTCGGGAGGTTGTCGGGTGGGACAAGCCTTTGAGGGCCTGGATAAAGCAGATCGACGCGATCAAGTAGAGCGTCGTTACAAGATTCATGCTCATTACTTCGGCGCCTCTTCTTTTACGACTTTCGGGGCTTTTTTCTTGAACATCTCAAGCATCCTGCGAGTCACCAGGAAGCCACCAAACACGTTCACTGCCGCCAGAGCCACCGCGAGGGTGCCCATGGTCTTGCCCAGTGGTGTCACGGTCAAAGCCGCCGCCAGCATGGCGCCGACGATTACGATCGCCGAAATGGCGTTGGTCACCGCCATCAGAGGCGTGTGAAGTGCTGGTGTTACGTTCCAGACCACGTGATAACCGACATAAATCGCCAGCACGAAGATGATCAGGTTGTAGATACCGGGGGAGATAAACTCTTCCATCGTCTGAATCCCTGCTTAGGCGTTTTTGCGGATGACTTGGCCGTCGCGGCACATCAGGCACGCGGCGACGATGTCGTCTTCGAGGTTGATCTCGAACTGGCCTTCTTTGTTGAAGACCAGCTTCAGGAAGTCCAGCAGGTTGCGTGCGTACAGGGCCGAAGCATCTGCCGCGACTGCGCCGGCCAGGTTGGTCGGGCCGCAAATGGTCACGCCATTCTCGACCACGACCTGGTCGGCCACGGTGAGCGGGCAGTTGCCGCCCTGGGCTGCCGCGAGGTCGATGACCACCGAGCCTGGCTTCATCTGCGCCACGGTTTCCGCGCTCAACAGCGTCGGTGCCTTGCGACCCGGGATCAGTGCGGTAGTGATGACGATGTCAGCCTGCTTGGCGCGCTCGTGCACGGCCAGGGCCTGACGTTGCATCCAGCTGGCGGGCATTGGCCGGGCGTAACCGCCGACACCGACAGCGCATTCGCGCTCTTCATCGGTCTCATACGGTACGTCGACGAACTTGGCGCCGAGGGATTCGATTTGTTCTTTTACCGCAGGACGCACGTCGGACGCTTCGATCACTGCACCCAGACGTTTCGCCGTGGCGATCGCCTGCAAGCCCGCAACGCCGGCACCCAGAATCAGCACGCGTGCCGCTTTCACGGTGCCCGCAGCCGTCATTAGCATTGGCATGAAGCGGGGGTAGTGGTGAGCGGCCAGCAACACGGCTTTATAGCCGGCGATGTTCGCTTGGGAGGACAGCACATCCAGGCTTTGAGCGCGGGAGGTGCGGGGAGCCGCTTCCAGCGCGAACGCGGTAATGCCGCACTCAGCCAGCTTGGCAATGGTTTCATTGCTGAACGGGTTGAGCATGCCCACCACAACGGTGCCGCTCTTGATCAGCGTCAGTTCGCTGTCGCTGGGGGCGACCACCTTGAGAATCAGCTCGGCACCAAACGCATCGTTGGCGCTGCCAATAATTGCGCCTGCCGCTTCATAAGCACTGTCGACAACGCTGGCGTTAATGCCGGCGCCGCTTTGCACAGTGACCTTGTGACCCTGGCCGATCAGCTTTTTGATGGTTTCCGGGGTTGCAGCAACCCGGGTTTCACCCGTCTGGGTTTCGAGAGGAACACCAATGTGCACGTCAAATCTCCTGCGTGATCTTATTGAGTAAACCCAGGCACTTCGGATGGTGCGGCTGGGGCGGCCGATCAGCACGATCCCGCCAAATCTCGGCGGGGCGCGGCATTTTGCAGGCGAACTTTGTGCCCTTCAAGGGATTATGACGGGTGACGGAAAATTAACTACAAGTCACCCCGTGACCGAATGTCGCAACTAACCGGTTCAATCCCTTGTAAACCGTGACTTGCAACGGTTTTTGGCAAGTTTTAAGAAATTACAAATCGTTACGGTGAATGAGGTGTCATATCTGGGAAATGCAGGCTCAAAGCCACGTATTCAGGCGCTTGTGGGACGGTTGTACTGCTTGTAGACACAGTCTACGAATATGCGACAAATACGTACATCTGTAGGGCTTTTGTTTTATTGACTACGGGGTCAGCTAGTGGGTGTAATCCTTTATCCTTCTAGGCTGTAGCTATGTGCCTGGGTGACCAGCCAATCGCGAAAGGCCCGTAATGAGGCCGATTCGACTTTTCGCTCTGGAATCATCAGGTAATAGGCCTTGATGCTCGACAGTGCTTGGGTGTTGGCTATCACCAGGCGTTTCTCGGTCAGTTCGCGTTGAATCAGGAATGGCGGTATCAGCGCAATCCCCATGTCGTGCATCGCCGCTTGGGCAAGCATGGAGAATAGCTCGTAGCGCGGTCCTGTCATGTCTCGCGGAACATTAAGGTGCTGGGAGTTGAACCATTGGCGCCAGGCATAAGGCCGCGTGGTCTGTTGCAGCAGGGGCAATTCGGCGATTTGATCGGGAGTCAGGTTGGCTTTTTTGCCCAGTAGCGTTGGGCTGCACACCGGCATCGGATTTTCGCCCATCAGCCTGTGGGATTCAGTACCCGACCAATCCGCATCGCCGAAATAAATCGCGGCATCGAAGTCGGTGTCGGCAAACAGGAAGGGGCGTGTGCGGTTGGTGAGGTTGACCGTCACTTCCGGGTGTTTGTGCTGGAAATCCTTGAGCCGTGGAAGCAGCCATTGGGTGCCAAAGGTCGGCACGACGGCCAGCTCGATCACGTTCGCGCCTTGTTGCCCCATCACCGACAAGGTGTCCCGTTCAACCGCGTCGAGTTGGGTGGCTACGCGGCGGCTGTAGGAAAGTCCGGCCTCCGTCAGCTTCACTCCGCGTCGCGAGCGTCGGAACAGTTCGACGCTGAGGAACTCTTCCAGGCTGGCGATCTGTCGGCAAATAGCGCCTTGGGTGAGCGAAAGCTCCTGCGCCGCTTTGGTAAAGCTTTCGTGGCGCGCTGCCGCTTCAAAGCTGATCAGGGCGGTAGTGCTAGGGATTTTCCGGCGCATGTACTTCAACCTCACTAATACATCGCATATAGGCTATCTTGCGACGTTACGGAGTGAGAAATTAGCACAACAGTATGCAAAATCCTCGTTTGCCGTAGCGCTAAACCCGGCCTAGGATCAGTCCACGTTATTTGACCCGATTCGAGAGGACACACTCATGGGCGGTAAAGCTAGCTTCAACTGGATCGATCCCCTGCTGCTGGATCAACAGCTCACCGAAGAAGAACGCATGATCCGCGACACTGCAGAGCAATTCGCTCAGCAGAAGCTTGCACCGCGTGTTCTTGAAGCTTTCCGCCATGAGAAGACTGATCCGGCGATCTTCCGCGAGATGGGTGAAGTGGGCCTGTTGGGTGCGACCATTCCCGAGCAGTACGGTGGCAGCGGCCTGAACTACGTCAGCTACGGGCTGATCGCTCGTGAAGTCGAGCGCGTCGACTCCGGCTACCGCTCGATGATGAGTGTGCAGTCCTCGCTGGTCATGGTGCCGATCAATGAATTCGGCACTGAAGCCCAGAAGCAGAAGTACCTGCCGAAACTGGCATCGGGCGAATGGATTGGCTGCTTCGGTCTGACAGAGCCTAACCACGGTTCCGACCCGGGCGCGATGATTACTCGTGCACGCAAAGTCGAAGGCGGTTACAGCCTGACCGGCAGCAAGATGTGGATCACCAACAGCCCGATCGCCGATGTGTTCGTGGTCTGGGGTAAGGATGATGCGGGCGACATTCGTGGATTCGTTCTGGAGAAGGGCTGGAAAGGCCTGAGCGCTCCGGCGATTCACGGCAAGGTTGGCTTGCGCGCATCTATTACCGGCGAGATCGTCATGGACAACGTGTTTGTTCCTGAAGAAAACATCTTCCCGGATGTCCGTGGTTTGAAAGGCCCTTTTACTTGCCTTAACTCCGCACGCTACGGCATTTCCTGGGGCGCCCTCGGCGCAGCCGAGTTCTGCTGGCACACCGCTCGCCAGTACACCCTGGATCGTCAGCAGTTCGGTCGTCCATTGGCCGCTACTCAACTGATCCAGAAGAAACTGGCCGACATGCAGACCGAAATTACCCTCGCACTGCAAGGCTGCCTGCGTCTGGGTCGTATGAAAGATGAAGGCACAGCGGCAGTCGAGATCACCTCGATGATGAAGCGCAACTCCTGCGGCAAGTCCCTGGACATCGCGCGCATGGCGCGTGACATGTTGGGCGGCAACGGCATTTCCGATGAGTTTGGTGTTGCTCGTCACCTGGTCAACCTGGAAGTGGTGAATACCTATGAAGGTACGCATGACGTCCACGCACTGATCCTCGGTCGCGCGCAGACCGGCATCCAGGCGTTCTATTAATAGGAGAACGTCCATGGGCGCGCTTTCGCATCTGCGGGTACTGGATTTATCGCGAGTGCTGGCCGGGCCTTGGGCCGGGCAGATCCTTGCGGACCTTGGCGCCGAAGTGATCAAGGTTGAGCGCCCGGGCAATGGCGACGATACGCGCGCCTGGGGGCCTCCCTTCCTGAAAGACGCCTATGGCGAGAACACCAGCGAGGCCGCCTATTACTTGTCGGCCAATCGCAACAAGCAATCGGTGACCATCGACTTCACGCGTCCGGAGGGGCAAAAGCTGGTGCGTGACCTGGCGGCCAAGTCGGACATCCTGATCGAGAACTTCAAGGTCGGTGGCCTGGCAGCCTATGGGCTGGACTATGAGTCGCTTAAGGCCATCAATCCGAATCTGATTTATTGCTCCATTACCGGCTTTGGCCAGACCGGGCCTTACGCCAAGCGTGCGGGTTATGACTTCATGATCCAGGGCTTGGGTGGGCTGATGAGCCTGACAGGTCGACCTGAAGGCGATGAGGGCGCAGGGCCGGTGAAAGTCGGTGTGGCACTGACAGACATCCTGACCGGGCTTTATTCGACTGTGGCGATCCTTGCAGCGCTGGCTCATAGGGATCATGACGGTGGCGGTCAGCATATCGACATGGCGTTACTGGATGTTCAGGTGGCGTGCCTGGCCAACCAGGCGATGAACTATCTGACTACGGGCAATGCGCCCAAGCGCCTGGGTAATGCTCATCCGAACATCGTGCCATATCAGGATTTTCCTACGGCGGATGGCGACTTCATCCTCACCGTGGGTAATGACGGGCAATTCCGCAAGTTTGCGGAGGTGGCTGGGCAGCCTCAGTGGGCGGATGACCCGCGTTTCGCGACTAACAAGCTGCGGGTGGCGAATCGTGCGGCGTTGATTCCGCTGATCCGTCAGGCGACGGTCTTCAAGACCACGGCTGAATGGGTGCTGCAGCTGGAGCAGGCGGGTGTGCCATGTGGACCTATCAATGACCTGGCTCAGATGTTTGCCGATCCTCAGGTCAAGGCGCGTGGGTTGGCTATCGAGCTGCCCCATGTACTGGCCGGGATGGTGCCGCAGGTAGCGAGCCCGATTCGCCTGTCGGAGACACCGGTGGAATATCGTAATGCGCCTCCTTTATTGGGTGAGCACACGCTGGAGGTTCTGCAGCGGGTGTTGGGTCTGGATGTTGATGCGGTCGCCGCTTTTAAAGTGGCGGGGGTACTCTGAAGACTCCTTCTATATAGAGAGAGGTTTTGCTCTCCTATATAGAAGGGAATCAGCCTGTTTTTTGGCTTTCTGCAAGTTATTGATAGAAAAGCTGAATTAGGTGTTGACGGCAGATTCTGGAAGTCTATAATTCGCCCCACTTCCGGCGCAGTCGAAACGGAAAACTCCTTGGTAAACAAAGAGTTACGCAGTTTTCGACAGCGAGTTGCTTCAGGTCATCGAAGCGCAGAAGGAGTTGATCAAGCAGGTGGGTTTGGCTTGATTGACGGTTCGATCTTCTCGGTCGAAAGCGGAGAAAAAGAGGTGTTGACAGCAGCGAGTAACGCTGTAGAATTCGCCTCCCGCTAACGAGAGATCGGAAGCGCAAGTGGTTGAAGTTGCAAAGGAAACTTTGAAAACTTCTGAAAATAACCGCTTGACAGCAACAGAGGCTGCTGTAGAATGTGCGCCTCGGTTGAGACGAAAGATCTTAACCAACCGCTCTTTAACAACTGAATCAAGCAATTCGTGTGGGTGCTTGTGGAGTCAGACTGATAGTCAACAAGATTATCAGCATCACAAGTTACTCCGCGAGA